>JBARJI010000101.1:0-44364 GCA_049800195.1 Candidatus Acidiferrum sp. | reverse complement strand
GGCCTTTCATTTACGACTCGAATCCGAGCGCTATTCGTAGCGAAGGGCTTCCATCGGGTCGACGGAGGCGGCGCGGCGAGCGGGGACTAAGCAGGCCAAGGCTGCGGCGACGATGAGGATGAGGGTTACACCGGCGAGAATCCAGGGATTGCGGGAGCTTTCCAGAACCCAACGGGTGGAGATTTTGTTAAAGGCAATGCTCAGCAGGATACCCCCGAGGACGCCAGCTCCAACGTTGAGCGCCGTGGAGGTCAGTACCAGGCGAAAGACGTCCGAGGCGTGGGCGCCAAGGGCGAGGCGGATGCCGAATTCGTTGGTACGCGTGGCGACGCCATAGGAGACGACGCTATAGAGGCCAACGGCGGCGAGGACGAGAGCGAGCGCGGAGAAGATCGCAAAGAGGGTAGCCATGAAGCGCTGCTGGGCGTATTCGGGAAGTCCGGTGATCCAGGCTTCCAGGTCTTGCACATGCGAGACTTGCTGGTCGCGATCGATTTGAACGAGGCGCTCGCGAATGTCGTGAAGGACGGAAAGGGGCGGGACGCTGGTGCGGACAAGGATTTGGGTGAACATGCGCATGTTGAGGGTGTAGGGAACAAAGATGGCGGGCTTGATGGGGTTGCGGAGGCCGTCGTCGCGCACATCATTGACGATGCCGATGATTTGCAGCCAGCCGTTGGCTCCGGGAGCGGCGGGGGAGGAGGGAGGACGGTCGGTGATATCCGGGATGCGGATTTGCTGGCCGATGGCGTCGCCTTTGGGGAAGAATTGGCGGGCGAGGGTTTGATTGATCAGGGCGAGCGGAGCGGAGCGCGTGGTCTCCGCGCGATCGAAGATGCGGCCCTGCGCCAGCGGGATGTGCAGAGCCGCGAAATATTCCGGACCAATAAAGTTGAGCCGGCATTCGGGCCGGTCCGCCGAGGCTTTGCCGAAAATTTCGAAGCGGGAATCGTTGCCATTGAGAGGAGGAGTGGCGTTGGTGGAGATACCGGCGGTGATGACCTGGGGCATGGCGGCGATGGAGGAGCGGATTTGCTCGAAGTAGGCGGAGCGGGCTTTGAGAGTGCCGTAGGTGTTTTCGTGAACGGGGATGGGAACGGACATGATGTTGTGAGGGTCGTAACCGAGGTCGGCGTTGAGGAGGCGAAGGAAGCCTTTTCCCGCGGCGCTGGCGACGCTGAGGAGGAGCAGAGTGAGGGCAACTTGCGCGGCGACCAGGGCGCGGTGGGTGCGTTTGGCGCTGGCGCTGCCCGCAACGCGGCGACCGGAGCCTTGCATCAGGCGGGCGATATCGGGGCGGGAAAGTTGCAGAGCCGGGGAGAGGCCGAAGACAATGGCGGTGACGAAAGCCAATGCGACGCAGAAGAGTAAAACGGGAAGATTCATCTTTATGACGGCTTCGGAGGGGATCGAATTTTCCGGGAGCCATCGAATGAGCAAAGAGAGGCTCCGCCAGGCGAGAAGTGTGCCCAGAATCGTACCAGTGAGCGCAATGGTGAGCGATTCTGTGAGTAGTTGACGAACCATGCGGAGGCGGTCAGCACCGAGGGCGGAGCGGACGGCGAGTTCCTGCTGGCGTTCGGCGCCGCGGGCGAGCAGAAGAATGGAAACGTTGGCGCAACCGATAAGAAGGAGCGAGGCTACGGCGCCGAGGAGCAGGTACAAGGTTGGTCCGAGTGGGTCGGCATAGAGTTCTATGATGCTTCGCAAGCGGGCGCGGAATTTGCCGTCGGGATACCAGGAAGGACTTTGTTTGGCGAACTGCTCGAGGTAGGGCTGAAGATCGGCTTCGGCTTGCGCGACGGTGACGCCGGGGCGCAGTTTGATGGACGCACCGTAGAAGAGGTTGGGGTCGCTGGTGAGGCGCTCGGGGAGATAGATTTCGGCGTCGGCCCAGCGAAAGCGCGGGGGCATAACGCCCACGATTTGATAGGGCTTGTGGACGAGCTGTATCGTACGGCCGACGACAGTGGGATCACCAAGGTAATAACGTTGCCAGAATTTGTAGCCGAGGACCACTACGGGCTGGGGCTCTTGGCCGAAAGGAGCGTCGGAAGGCATCAACCAGCGGCCAAGCATGGCCTTGACACCCCAGTGGTTCGGGTCATCCGGAGAGAGGTAGCTGGCTTGGACATCCTCGGGGAGGTCGCTGTCGGTGGTAGTGAGATCCCATTCGTCCATGGCGGAGATGCTTTCAACGGACTTGGCTTGGCGGAGCTGCTGGACTTGAGCGCCGTTGAGGCCGAAATAGCGATCGTGGCCGGCCTTGTCGAGAATCCTGATTTCCATGAGGCGATCAGAGCCGGGATAGGGGAAAGGGTTGATGAGGACGGCGTAGATGACGCTGAAAACGGCGCTGGTGGCGGCGATACCGAGGGCGAGGGAGAGAATGGCGGTGAGGGAGAAGGTCGGGCGTTTACGGAGTTCGCGGAAGGTGTAGCGCAGGTCGTGAAGAAAAGATTGCATGGCACCTCGCGGGTGTAAGTGACTGAAACCAAGATGCTTCGCGCACAAGGGCGCGTTGGACACGAACTCGACGCAAGAAGCTTTGACGACAAAACGGCGTGTCAGTTAGGTAGACGATGCCGGAAGGAAATGGTTCCTGGATTGGCGAAAATTAATGCAAGAATTATTTTGATGGAGGGGGAGAGGCGCGTTCGGAAAAAAGGGCCTGGTTTTCGTGTCCGACCTTCTGGGTGAAGAAATTAGCCATGAGGTTGAGGGCCTCGGTGGTTTCGGGAAGCTCGAAGTGGTACCAGAAGGCATGGGGAAGAGCCTCGAACACGACGAGTTGGGCATCGACGCCGGCGCGGAGGAGGGCGCGATGGAAAAGCGCGGTGTCGCTGAGAAGCAGATCCCGGGTGCTGGAGACGAGGAGGGTCGGAGGCATGCCATGGAGGTCGGCGTAAATGGGGGAAAGGACGGGATCTTTGCGGTCGATGCTGCCGGCGTATTCCTGGCCGATGGGTTGATGGGGATCTTGCGGTTCAAGAGCGCCGGGGAAACCGTTGAGAGTGAAGAGCTGCATGGAGTCGGCAGGGCGAGAGTAGTCGGCCAAAGTGGAAAAGAGGCGAGGGCGGCGGGAAGAGGGAGATTGAGCTGTTTGAGGCGGACGGCGACTTCGGCGGTAAGGATGGCGCCGGCGGAAGTGCCGAAAATGCCGATGTTGCGCGGATTGTAAGTTTTGAGGAGTTCCTTATAGACGGCGACGACGTCGTCGACGGGGGCGGGGAAGGGATGTTCGGGGGCGAGGCGGTAGTAGACGGAGACGACTTTGATTTTGGCGAGGTTGCAGATGGGGTCGCCTTCAATGAGCGAGCCGGAATCGGAATTGAATCCGCCACCGTGAAGATTGATGAGGACGAGATCGCGATTGGCGGCGGGAGTTTCGAGTGGAGTGATGATGTCGGTGGGTACGCCGGCGGTGGTGGTCGATGCGATGTTTACTGGAAATAACTGCTTCGCTACGGCGGATTGGCGGGCGCGCCATTCGTCGGTGCGCTTGCGACGCGTGGCGAGATCTTCGGGACTGGGAGTGGAGTTGGCGAGCGAGGCAAGCCATCTTTGAGCTTCGGGGCTGATCGTGGTGGGCATGGGAACGGTGCGAGTGATGTGCGCGGTGCCGCCGGGATCGAACGTGGCGGAATCCAATGGAGGAGGGGCTTGCGCGGGCTTGGCGCAAGCGTATAAAAACAAAGCCCCCAACAGGAGCGTTGGCGGAGCAAGGATTTTTTTTGACATAAAAGGAAGCCTCCGATAGACGAGCGCGGCAAAACGCCCGGCATACGCGATGCGGGTAGCATCGTATATGCGAAGCAGGCAGAGCAGAAATCGTTTAACAAAGGCCATGAAAAAAAGCGCAGACTAAACCAGCGGCCGCATTGCGCGGAGTTAGAGGATTGGCCACAGACCGAATTGCGGGCTGGGCGAAAGAGAGTTGCAAGAGTAGCGTTGTGTATAATTAAGGCCTTGGGGATTTAGAGGGATTCATGCCAGAAGAGACCAAAATTGTAAAGGCTAGCGCGGAAGTGTCGCGGGAGCGGCGGCGGCGGTTCCGGCGGACGCGTGCGCGCGAATTGAAGATGATCGCCAAGGCGCTGGCGTCCACAAAGCATCCCATTCTTGTACACATCATTCCGATGCGGCGCTGCAATCTGGACTGCGGGTATTGCAACGAATACGACGACGTGTCGAAGCCCGTGCCGCTTGCAGAGATGAAGAAGCGGCTGGATATTCTGGCGGACATGGGGACGTCGATCATAACGATCAGCGGTGGCGAGCCGCTGATGCATCCGGAGCTGGAAGAAATCATCCGGCACATCCGGAAACGCGGGATGATCGCGGGAATGATCACGAACGGATTTCTGCTGAGCAAGGAGCGCATCGGCAAGCTGAACGAGGCGGGGCTCGAGCACTTGCAGATCAGTATCGATAACCTGGTGCCAGACGAAGTATCAAAGAAGAGCTTGAAGACGCTGGATATCCGGCTGGAATGGCTTTCGGAATTCGCGGTGTTCCAGGTGAACATTAATTCGGTGCTAGGAAGCGGAGTGAAAGACCCGGAGGATGCGCTGAAAATTGCGCATCGTGCCGTCGAGTTGGGGTTTACGAGCACGGTGGGGATCATTCACGACCACAACGGGCAGTTGAAGCCACTGGGGCCGCGCGAGCAAGAGATTTTTGAAGAGATAATGACGCTAGGGAAGCGGTCATTCTCGCGATTCAACGATTTCCAGCACAGCGTGGCGCGCGGGAAAGAGCACGATTGGCGCTGCCGTTCAGGCTCGCGGTATTTGTATATTTGCGAGGATGGGCTTGTGCACTGGTGCTCGCAGCAGCGCGGGTATCCCGGCATTCCTCTGGCACAATATACGGATGAGATGCGCCACCGCGAATACTACACGAAGAAACATTGCGCACCGAGATGTACCGTGTCGTGCGTGCAGCAAGTCGGAATACTCGATAATTGGCGAGGCCCGCAGACGCTGAAGCCCAAGCCGCTGGCGCCGGCCGCGGCGAGCGCTCCGCGCGAGCTGGTACAAATCGGCGGTACACGAAGCGATGCCTGAACTGGAAGAGACCCGGAGTTTTCCACTTGCTCGGTTCACAGACAGCTCTCATATTTACCCAATTGGTTCCGAAGCTTTCGCAGCGGCCTCTTGAATCACCAGGTTCGAGATCCGAAAATTGAGATCACTTTCCAGCTTTTGAATCAAGCGGTAAGGATCGTCGGCATCGCCGTCCGCGTTAAGACGGAACAGGAGTCGGGCCACGCCAATAGGCTGCATGCTCATTCTCTCGGCGATGATTCTAGCGTCTAGGTCATCACCAATAAAAAAGCGTACACTTTTTTCCTGTGCTTGCGTGATCGCGTCCGCTTCTCCTGAATGAATGGTTACTTCCAAGAGCTGCCGATTCGCAGCGTTGGAGCAATTGCATTTCTCGAATTTTCCAGAACCATAGAGTTTTTTCATGCGATACCGAAATCTATGCTTTCTATTCACCTCCGCTTCGACAATAGAAGAAACATAAACACGATCAAAAAAATTGGAGAGTTTAACGGCGAGGCCGAGGTGATCGAGATGAATCAAGGCCGAACTGTCAATTACGGCGGTGCGCACTTATTTCTTTGCGGCGGCTGAGAGCAGGAACAGTCCCAGGCCGATACCGACCAGCGCACCCATCGCTTGGCGCTGCGCCTTATTTCGCATTTGTTCCTTCAGGAATTCAACAACCTGTGTCTCGATTTCTCCGACGTTGCTCCAGGGCGAAAACAAGAAGACTTTCGGAAACCTATTCAGGAAGCGGGCATGGCCAGTCCCGTCAGCGACAATTGGAATTATGAGTTTGTCTTTTCCAAAGGCATAACTCAGTTCCTTTTCGACTTCAGGGCTCAGGCCGTCGGCTAAAATGGCTAGAACACAATCGCTCGAATCAATCTGCTTGCGTATTGGATCAGCAGGGATTGGGGGGAGCTTTCCCGAAGGTAAACGTAATCCCGGACGAGGCGGAACATAGACATGTATCCCGTGAGCGGTAGCCAACGTTTGAAGCCGCCAGACGATAGCCTGCTCTTCGGGATCCGCGCTATAGCTCAGGAAGACTTTGAAGTCCACGCCTGAATTGTATGATATTTGCGGTTTCATACGAAGGTGTTTGTAACCATCATGGAACCATGAGCCGCGGGCATGTTCCGTGATAAGGATCTCTAGTTTCTCTCCGCGCACACGGCGCACCATGATGGATTGACGATGAGGCCAGGCTTCCGAAGAATGAGAGCATGCCAGGCGCAGCGATTGAAATTGAAAATCTGACCAAGGACTACCCGTTCGGGTTTCTGCACCTCAAGAAAAAGAGGTCGCTGGAAGGCCTGACCATGCAGGTCGAGAGCGGCGAAGTGTTCGGTTTTCTCGGGCCGAATGGCGCGGGAAAATCGACGACCATCAAGCTTCTCGTGGGACTAATTTTTCCGGAAGCGGGCACGGCGAGCATACTGGGAAAACCGATCACGGACATTGAGATGCACCGCAACATTGGATATCTGCCGGAACAGCCGTATTTCTACGATTATCTGACGGCGGCGGAGTTGCTCGATTATTTCGCGAGATTTCACGATTTGACGGCGGCGGACCGGAAAGAGCGCGTGGCGCGCATGCTCAAGAAAGTGGGTTTGGAAACGGCTGGAAAAATCCAACTGCGCAAATACTCGAAGGGGATGCTGCAGCGCGTCGGGCTGGCACAAGCGATCTTGCACGAACCGCAGGTGGTGATTCTGGATGAGCCAATGTCCGGGCTTGATCCGATCGGGCGGCGAGAAGTCCGCGACATCATCCTGGAACTGAAGCGGGACGGGAAAACGGTGCTGTTCTCGACGCACATTTTGTCGGACGCGGAAATGCTGTGCGACCGGGTAGGGGTGATCGTCAGTGGGAAGTTGCGCGGCGTCGGCGCGCCAGGCGAAATCGTGGGGATGAAGGCGCAAGGCATGGAAATTCTGTTCGAGCTACCGGCAGGCTCCGCGAACGCGGCGGGAATTATCGCGAAGGCGACGAGGACGGGCGACCGCTATCGTTGGCAAGTTCCCGAGGAGGGACTGTACACGGCATTGGAACAGCTTCGGGGAGCGGGAGCGAAGATCCTTTCCGTGGCGCAGGTGAAGGCTTCGCTGGAAGAATATTTCATGGACCTGATTGAAGCGGACCGCGCGCAAGGGGCGGCGGTCGAGGTGAGCGGGAAATGAAGCGCGCGGGGGTTGTGGCGCTGAATACATTTCGCGAAGCAGTACGCGACCGCGTGCTGTACAACCTGGTTTTTTTCGCGCTGCTGATGATGGCGGCAGCGATTCTCGTGGGACAGGTCTCGATCGGGATCGAAGAAGAAGTGATCAAGACGCTGGGATTGAGCGCCATTTCCGTGATCGGGTTGCTAATAGCGGTGTTCATCGGAGTGGGCCTGGTTTACAAGGAGATGGACAAGCGCACGCTGTACGCGCTGCTGGCCAAACCGGTGAGGCGGTGGGAATTTCTACTGGGAAAATTCGGCGGGTTGGTACTAACACTAGCGGTCAACACACTGGCGATGGCGGCGGGGCTGTTCGCAGTGTTGTTCTACGTGAAGCATCATCTGGAACTGACGGACGCGGTTCTGCTGGTTGCCATCTATTTTATTTTGCTGAAGCTGATGCTGGTGGTGGCGCTGGCGCTGCTTTTTTCTTGCTACTCGACGCCGCTGCTGGCCATTTTGTACACCACGGCGTTTTACGTCGTGGGGTTGTTCGTTGAAGAGATGCGGACGTTCCACCTGGCCACGGCTGGTCCGGCAATGCAGTCGCTCTTGCAAGGGCTATCCTACGTGCTTCCCAATTTTGAAAATTTCGATGTGATGGCCGCGGCCGCGCATGGAACGAAAATTCCAGGGGCCTTGATTCTGCAGAATACGGCTTATGCCGCATTGTATAGCGGTATTGTTCTGCTCGTGGCCGCCGCCGTATTTTCGCGCCGGAATTTGAAATGAACGGGCAAAACGCGAAATATTGGTTACTGGCAATTTTATTGCCGCTGGGATTCACGGGAGTCTGGCGGCTTCAGCATGGCATCGACGGCCAACGTGCGGCCTTGTACCAGGAGCGGGACGATCTGGTGGTGCGCTCGGGCAAGATCGTAAAGGCGATGAGCCTTGAATACGCGCCCTTGATCGCGGACATCTACTGGACGCGCGCGGTGCAATACTATGGCGCCAAGCGCGTACGCCACGGATCGACCTACGAGCTGCTCTGGCCGCTGCTTGACCTTACGACGACGCTCGATCCAAATCTGCTGGTGGCTTACCGTTTCGGATCCACATTTCTGAGCGAACCGTCTCCACGAGGAGCGGGCCACCCCGAGCTAGGGATCAAGCTGTTGGAGCGGGGGATTCATGCGAATCCCGAGGAATGGCGCCTATATGAGGACTTGGGATTCATCTATTACTTCGACCTGAGAGATTACGCGAAGGCTTCGGCGGCGTTCGCGGATGGAAGCAAGAATCCGAAGTCGCAGATCTGGATGAAGGTAATGGCGGCGAAAATCGCGGCCGAGGGCGAATCATTTTCGACGTCGGTTTTTTTGTGGAACGATGTGTATCAGTCGACGAAAGATCCTGATGTAAAGAAAAACGCGCTGACGCATCTACAGCTGTTAAAAGTTCAGCAAGACTGCCGGCAACTTGACGGGCTTGCCGATGAATATGAGAAGCGCACGGGCCGCCGCCCGGCGCGGACAAACGAACTGGTGCAAGCGGGGCTGCTGCGGCGGTTGCCCGAAGATCCGCTGGGCTATGCCTACGTTTTCGGGCCGGAGGGCAAGGCGGCGTTGAATACGGAAAGTCCCTTGCTCGAGCAGCAGCTTCTTCAGCAACACGTAATAACGAAAATAAATTGATCACAGTATTCGCCAGTTGCGCGCTGAGCGTGCCTTGGCCTCCCCCTGACAGATCCAACTCACTCAGCAAACGGGATTAGGAAAAGCAGGATAGCGATTGCAGAAATCATTCCGTGGCGCAAAGAAGCGTCATTTGGGGGTCGATGACGAGCTTGCGCGGCGGGAATTTCGTGGCGAAGTGGAAGGAAGTCTCCGGGCCGGCGGCGACGACGTCGCCGAGAAAAACGATGTGGCCCGAGCCATTGTTGGCGTATAGAGGTACGCTGGTGATGAAGTAGTGCGGCACATCCGTTTGAAAAAGCTTTCCGCGCACGACATCGCCTTTTTCCGTGTGGTGCGTGGAAAACTCAACGCGATAATGAGGAATACCCGTCCCTCTCACCCACTGTTCAAAAAACCAGTCCATGGAACGGCCGCCTTCCACATCCATAGCGGGGGTCATGACAGCCTCGACTTCTTTTTGAAAATCGCCGGTGGAAAATGAGCGGTAGGCGTACTTTGCGGAAATAGTGCGAAGCAAAGCCACGAAGCGCTCGTCGGGATCCTTGGCACCAGGCTGACGCAGCATTTCGCGCAGCATGTGAATGACCCAAGAGCCTTTGCTGTAGATCACTTCTTCAAAACCGGACGGGGACTTTGAGGAGTTCAAGCGGTCGCCGAGAGTGAGCGCGCCGATTTCGCCCGCCGGCGTGTCCGAGCCGGGAACCTTTTCTTCGAGCTGCTTTCGATAACGCTCGAGCCAGACGCGAAGCGCGTGTTCGGAGGGTTTTCTATGGTCCGCGAAGAGCAGGGCAAGATAGTTGGCGATGGATTCGTCGATCCACTGATCCCGGTAGCTGGACCAGCCGACCACGTTGCCCCACCACTGATGAGCGACTTCATGATACGGGACGATATCGGTGAAGGCTTCTTGGCCGGCAGAAGAAAGTCCCGCGCGATTCTGCGCTTCCGGGGACAGAAAAGAAAACGTCGAAAGATAAAGCAGGCCGGGCCAACCTTGGCCAAACGTGCCGGGAATC
The DNA here is from genome assembly GCA_049800195.1 of Candidatus Acidiferrum sp. Classification (GTDB taxonomy): domain Bacteria; phylum Acidobacteriota; class Terriglobia; order Acidiferrales; family UBA7541; genus Acidiferrum. Next base: position 34,427 of record JBARJI010000101.1, on the reverse strand, counting down.
TGTGAAACGCTCAATGTGCGGTAAGGGAAGGGCCCGCTGAAGGTTTCGTAGAAACTAATCGAAGAATTAATTTCCTTGGCGAGTTGATTCAACGCAGCCGTAGGGCTTGGCTGCGTGGGCTGCAGTGCGGAGCGGTTCCTACCGCCGGGGATGCCGCCCGGAATATCGGCTCCGGGAAGGGAATCGGGGTTCACGCCGTCCAGACGGTTGCTGAGAGCTTGCTCGAGTTGGTGGTTGGCGTAGACATCGATCGTGCGTGCGTCGTCGGTCACCGAACTGGAAGCGTAGTCGCCCAAATTGAAGCCGGCGATGGAAAGAGGCTTGGCGCTGCGCCAATGGCCGACACGAAAATCGCCAGAAGTTTGCTCATCGATCTTAGCGCCGGTGGCGACCAGCTTCAGATGGCGCGGCCAACGCATGACAAGGGCGTAAGAGGCAAAATCGGCCTCATTACCAAGATGTGGATACCAGCTTTCGCGCGCTCCGACGAAAAGAACGCCGTTGCCGGCGTTTTCAATGACGCTGCCATGGTAATGAAAACGAAGCGTGTACTCCTGACTATTTTGTGAGGGCTGGGGAAGCACGACTTGGAGATAGTCGTTGCCGCGGGCGTTGCGCTCCTGAAGATTCATCCCCTCGTTTTGGAAATAGGCCAAGGTCTTACCCTGCTCGTCCGTCACGGATTCGGCGCGAAGTGCGCGGGAAAGTTGAAAAGTCAAGACGCGCTCCCCGGAAGTTTCGGCGCGGATGTGGATGGCGGCCGTGGCGTCGAGCGAATCGTCTGGAAGGACGGTGGTGTCAATCGTGTAGTCGAGCGCATGGAAATCGACCTGCGGAGGAGCAACACCGGGAACACTGTAGGAAGCCCAAACATCATAATAGGAGAAGTCACCGGATTTTCGGCGCTGGCCAAGAAGAACCTGCTCTTTGCGCTGCGGATCGAAGAGGAGATCGAAGGCGCCAGTTTCGGAGCCGTCGAGCGCAGCGTAGAAATACGGTTTTGGATTTAGGGTGAGGCGGTCTTCGAGAACACGCAAGGACTGGTAAGGATTGAATTTCTCTAGAAAAGGATCGGATAGAGAAACAAAGGAAGAATCGGATTGGGGCGCGAGATTGGCTGAGCGGAACTGGCGGAGAAGATCCTCGGCGGCGTCATCGGTGAAGCGCACATAGGCGCTGAGGAACTCCTGGTCGAGAACGGGAGTGCCCAGGAAACGAGCCATCTGCTGTTTCTCCACGAGCTCGCGGGGAAAAGCAAGGACGTGGCCGCGGCCCGAGAAGACGAAACCAGTAATGCGGCCGTCGCTGGGAGCGAAAAAGGCAAGCTTGCCTTCCTCGAAGTAGAGTTCGACGTCGCCCCGGTGGAGTTCGATGCGGTTGGCGGGAACGATCCGGTAGGTGGCGGCGGGATCGAGGCGCAGGGCGTTGAGAGCGTCGTAAAGCGCGTGGGGCGATTGGCCGGTGGGCTCGGAGGCGGAAAAGACGGGCGGCGCAATGAGGCACGCTAAGACGAAAAGTGCCACCCCTGGCCGCATATAGGGAGTGTAGACACATTCGGCATCGCGGAACAAGGGCGCGGCTGGCGCAGCAGGCAAGCAGATTAAAATGGACGGATGCGGCGAACCTCGCGAGCGGGACGTATCTTGTTGCTAGCCGTGGCTGGGCTGTTTGCAGGAGCTGCGGCGCACGCGGATACGATTGTGCTGAAGAACGGGCGGCGGATTGTCGCGATCAGCGCAAGAGAAGACGGCGACAAGGTGACGTATGAAACGTCCGCCGGTGAGTTAAGCCTGCCGAAGTCCATCGTTGACCACATCGAAAAAGGCGGCGGCGTAGCAATGGGAAATTCTCCCGCGGCTGCGGCGGCGAATCTAGCCATCACGCCTCCCGCCATGCAAACCACAGGCGGAGGCTCCGAAATTGAGAGCGGCGTGGTTCACGACGGAGCGATTGACCGGGACTACATCGCTAAACTTGAAGGAGCGGCGCGGGCCGGGGGACAGCGCGCAAATTTGAGCGCGGCGCTGGCGCATCACGTGGCGGCGCAATTCGAGTTGTCGCACGGGGACATGGAACATGCGCTGGAGGACGAACGCACGGCGCTCACGTACGCACCGGCGGAGCCGGCGCTGCTGATGAACGTGGCGTATATGCACCTGCGGCGGAGCGAATACAAGGAGTCGCTGGAATATTTGGAAAGAGCGCGCAGCGTGGCTCCGGACAATCCCGACGTGGCGAAGCTGGCGGGCTGGGCGTACTACGGGATGAACAAGATGGACCAAGCGGTGGCGGAATGGAAGCGCGCGCTGGCGCTGCGGCCCGACCCGGAAGTGCAGGCGGCGCTCGAGAAAGCGCAGCGCGACAATCAAGAGGAAGAGAGCTACAAAGAAAATGAAAGCGCGCACTTCACGCTGCGCTACAGCGGGGCAGCGGAGCCGGAGTTGGCGCGCGAAGTGCTGCGCACGCTGGAGGGGCACTTTTCGGAGATCGAGTCCGAGCTGGATTTTACGCCGCCGGACTCCATCGGCGTGGTTCTGTATACGCAACAGGCGTTCGCGGATATCACGCGGGCACCGGGCTGGGTGGGGGCGTTGAATGACGGGCGAATTCGCGTGCCAGTGCAGGGATTGACGAGCATGACTCCGGAATTGTCTCGCGTGCTGAAGCACGAATTGACGCATAGTTTTGTGGGACAGAAGACGCGGGGGCGCGCGCCGACGTGGATTCAAGAGGGATTGGCGCAATGGATGGAAGGGAAGCGAAGCGGGGACAACGCGACCACGCTAGAGCAGATATACCAGTCGGGACAAGGGGCTTCGCTGGGGAATCTGGAAGGGTCGTGGATGGGTTTGTCGAGCGACGCGGCAGCGTATGCGTATGCCTGGTCTCTGGCGAACATGGAAAATATCGTGCAAGCGGATGGCATGGGCGACGTCGAACGGATTCTCGATTTGATCTCCAATGGGACTTCGACGGAAGAGGCGCTACGCGAAGTGTTGCACAGCGACTACAACGATTTGATGCAATCGACGGCGGGGTACCTGAGCAAGTCGTACGGGCAGTAGCCCTGTGGCCGACAAAATCCCTCAAGAGTGAAGGAGTAACGCCGCTAGGAGAGCGGCACGGGCAGGCATGGTGTTGGCGAGAATGTGTTCGTCTTTGGAATGAGCGCCGTGGCCGACCGAGCCGAGACCGTCGAGCGTGGGGGTGCCGACCGCGGCGGTGAGATTGCCGTCGGAGCCGCCGCCTGCCGTGGCTTCTCCGAGAGAAAGACCGATTTGCGCTGCCAGGGATCTGGCTTTGGCGAAAAGTGCGGAACTGGATTTTCGTTCGAGAGGCGAACGATTGAAGCCGCCGAGAATTTCGAGCTTGGCGCCGGGAAGGATGGGGCGGAGGGCGTGAAGCTGCCGCTCGATGCGGCGCATATCCGCAACGCGCAACGCGCGGAGATCGAGAACGGCTTTGGCGCGTTCGGGGATGACATTCACGCGCGTACCACCCTCGATGATATCGGCGTTCACCGTTACACCACGGGACGGGTCGTTCCACTGCTGGATGCGGGTGAGTTGGCGCGAGAGCTCATGAATGGCGTTAACGCCCTCTTGGGGCGCGAGGCCTGCGTGAGAGGCGCGGCCGTGGACGATGAGTTGGGCCTCGCCCACGCCTTTGCGAGCTGTCTTGAGCAATCCCCGTGGGCCGAGAGAAGGCTCGAGGACAAAGACGGCGTCGCTGCGGCGGGCTTCAGCTTCGATAAGTTTTCGCGAGACGTCGCTGCCGATTTCTTCGTCGGAAGTCCATAGGAAGATTAAACGGTGCGTGAGAGGAGCCTTCGTTTTTTGAAGAGTTTCGAGAGCGAAGAGCGCTTGCACGATGCCGGCTTTCATATCGAAAATGCCGGGGCCGTAGGCTTTTCCGCCAGAAACTCGAAAGGGCATTTTTGCTAAAGCGCCGGTCGAATAGACTGTATCGTAATGGCCGAGGACGAGGAATTGGCCAGTGGGCCTGGATTTTAGCGGCCACCAAGTGACGCGAAGCTGGTCGCCATGGCGCTTTTGCGCGATGCGTTCGACGTGGGCGCCGCGCTTGCGCCATTCGGCGGCGAGCGCGTCACAACATCGGTCGGAGGGGGTCTTTTCGAGGCTGGGAGACTCCAAGAGAACGAGCCGTTGGAGCGTCGAAAGCATCTCTGGTAGACGATTTTTCAGAAGGCGCAAGAACTCTTTAGGATAGTTGGTGTCCGGCATAGCCGGGACATGCTAACAACGACGGGCGGCGGGAGCAACGGAGCGAACGCAAAATATGAAAATGACTGGGATTCCGGAAGCCTTATATGAGTGAAAGAGGACAGCGAGAGCGGAATGGGACAGAGTCGGAACGGCGCGTATCATGGTTGGCTTGGGTTCGCATATAATAGAAAGTTTGTTGGGGAAGAGCGGGGCGCCGCAGGGAGGAAATGCGGCGCGATGGGGAGCATGGATGATACTCGACGTGGTGGAAATCCAGAAGATATTGCCGCATCGCTATCCGTTTCTGATGGTGGATGCGATCCTGGAAATGGAGCGGCTGAAGTACATCGTCGGCGTCAAGAATGTAAGCATTAATGAATCGCATTTTCAGGGACATTTTCCCGGCAAACCCGTCATGCCGGGCGTGTTGATCATTGAAGCGATGGCGCAGACCGGCGGATTGCTGCTGTTGCTCGAGATTCCCGATCGCGACAGCAAGCTGCTGTATTTTGTGGCAGTGGACGGGGCGCGATTCCGGCGGCCAGTGGTGCCGGGCGATCAGTTGCGGCTGGAAGTGAAAGTGATTTCGTGGCGGGGAGACTTCTGCAAGCTCGAAGGCAAGGCGACAGTGAACGGACAGTTGGCGGCGGAAGCGACGCTGATGTGCAAGATGGTGGACCGCAACTTGGGCGAAAAGAGCGCGAAGGCGGAAGAACCCGCGAAATGAGCGTGACGGAGATTCATCCGCAAGCCGTCGTAGCTGCGAGCGCGAAGCTGGGACCCGGCGTGAAGATCGGGGCTTACGCGGTTGTCGGTGAAGAAGCCGAGCTCGGCGAAGGATGCATTTTGCATCCCCACGCGGTAGTAGGTGGGCCGGCGAAATATGGGCGCAACAACCTCTTCTATTCGTTTTGCGCGATTGGGGGCGATCCGCAGGATTACACCTATCGCGGCGAACGTACCGAGCTGGTGGTGGGCGACGGAAATATTTTCCGCGAGTACGTGACGATCAGCCGCGGCACTGAGAAGGGCGGGGGCGTCACGCGGGTCGGGAATGAGAATTTCTTTTTGGCGTACTCACACGTTGGGCACGACGACCAGATCGGCAATCAGACGCTGTTTGTCAATGGCGCGACGCTGGCGGGGCACGTTGCCGTGGAGGATTTTGCGACGATTGGGTCCTTTTCAGTGGTCCACCAATTCTGCCGAGTGGGGCGTTACGCGTACGTCGGGGCGTGCACGGTGATTGTGCAGGATGTTCCGCCATTTTCGCGTGTAGTCACGGAACGAGAGACGAAGAGCTACGGCGTCAACACCATCGGACTCGAGCGGAAGGGCTTTTCGAAAGAGAGATTGCAAGTGCTGCACCGCGCTTTTCGATTACTGAACCGCTCCAAGCTGAATACCACGCAAGCGCTGACCGAGTTGCGAGCGACTCACGCTGATTCCGAAGACGTGCAGGAACTCATCCGATTCGTCGAGAACGCCGAGCGCGGCATTGTGAAGTAAGAGTCACCGCCAAACCTACATTTCATGCCGGATACCAGCACAAACATGACAGGATGGGGGCTTATCGCGGGAAACGGGCGATTCCCGTTTTTGGTGCTGGAGGGCGCGCGGAGCCGGGGAATCGAAATGGCCGTGATCGCGCTAAAGGAAGAAGCGTCGCCCGAGCTGGAAAAGAGCGCCAAGCGGCTGCACTGGGTGAGTCTGGGCGAATTGAGCAAAGCCATCGATTTGATGCACAAAGAGGGCGTGACACAAGCCGTGATGGCGGGGCAGGTGAAGCACAACAAGATTTTCAGCGCGATCCGGCCGGATTGGAAACTGGCGAAACTGCTTTTCTCGCTGCCACGGAAAAGTACGGACGCGCTGATCGGCGGAGTTGCCCGCGTACTGGAAGAGGAAGGGATTCAGCTGGTGGATTCGACGCTGTTTCTGAAGCCGCTGGTGCCCGAGCCAGGCGTCTTGACGCGCCGCGCGCCCAACGATCAAGAAAGCGCCGATATCGCCTACGGGCATGGCATTGCGCGGCAAATTGCGGCGATGGATGTCGGCCAAACGGTGGTGATCTCGGACCAAGCGTGCGTGGCCGTGGAAGCCATGGAAGGAACGGATGAGGCCATCGCGCGCGCGGCACGGATCGCGACGGGAAAGCCTCTAGTGGTCGTGAAGGTTGGCAAGCCAGGACAGGACATGCGGTTCGATGTACCCGTGGTTGGTTTGCCGACCATCGAACAGATGAAGAGCTCCCGCGCGACGGCTTTGGCTGTGGACGCGGGACGCACCCTGCTGTTTGACCGCCCAAAACTGATTGAACTGGCCGACGCGGCGAATATCGCCATACAGGCGTTTGCGCCGGCGATGGGTGCGGAACCGAAGAGCGCTTCGGGGGGAATACTCAAAGAATGAGCGGGGCGAGAGAGCCATCGAGAAAGGTCCGCACCGCCGTCGTTGGCACGGGGGATTTCGGGCGCAACCATGCGCGCGTGTATCGAGAGCTGGATGGCGCCGAACTCGTTGGCGTTTACGATCGAGATCAAGCGCGCGCAGAAGCCGTGGCCGCCGAGTTTCAGACCAAAGCTTTGCGCAGGCTCGACGAAGTCCGCGAGCTCGCTGAAGCCGCCAGCGTAGCGGTACCGACCCACGCACACGCCGAGGTAGGTTGCTGGCTGCTCGAGAACGGGCTGGACGTGCTGGTCGAAAAGCCCATGGCCGCAACTCTTAGGGAGGCTGATGCGCTTCTCGAAGCGGCGCGGCGGCACAGGCGGATTTTGCAGGTGGGCCACGTTGAGCGATTCAACCCGGCCGTGGCGGCGATTGAGCCGATTCTCAACCGGCCTCTTTTTTTCGAAGTACACCGCTTGGGAGTGTTTACGCCCCGCAGCCTCGACGTGGAAGTGATTTACGACGTGATGATCCACGATCTCGATATCCTGCTCGCGCTAGTGAAGGAGCCGGTAACGGAATTGAAGGCGGTCGGCATACCCGTGCTCACGGACAAGGTAGATATCGCGCACGTGCGGCTGGAATTCGAGGGCGGCGCGGTCGCCAATGTGACGGCGAGCCGGGTCTCCACCGAACGCGTGCGCAAAATGAGATTTTTCCAACAACACGAATACATTTCGGTCGATTACGCGCGGCGCGATGCTCTGCGGGTCGGCGTGAAGAGGCCGGGGCCGCAGCCGGAGTTTTCGTTTGAGAAATTGCCCGCGCCCGATGTGGAACCTTTGCACGCGGAACTCGATGCTTTTTTGCAGTCGGTGCGTACTCGCCACGAGCCGCGGACGAGCGGAGCTGCCGGCCGCGCCGCGCTGGAATTGGCGAGCCGCGTGATGGCAAGCATCCAGGAGCACGGTGAACGCGTCCAAGTAGCAGCATTCGCCTCAAGAGAGAGAGCGGGAAAATGATCCCCCGGACACTGGTGCCGCTTGGTTCCCGTCTGCCCGCCGCGGATGCCACCGCAACGCAGCGGCGCCGCCCGACGACACTGGACGAGCGCACGCTTGTTCCGTCGATGCTGCCGATCGTTCCGTTGGACGGGAAATCGAACATTCCCAAGTCGCTCCCGCTTGAATCGATCGCTGCGCGCGTGGTTGTGCCTCGCGACATAAATCAGGAAGCCTATCAAGTGGTCGAAGACCACTCGACGCCAGTCCAGCCCACGGACATGGACTCGCGCATCGCCGTGCCGCAAGGCGCCGCCCCGCCGGAAAGGACCGAAGGGCCGGTGATCCCTCCGGCTGATCTGGTCGATCTGGACGTCTTCATGACCGGCGAGGTGAATCTTCTTACCAAGCCGCAGACGGAAGAAAAAACAAAGTGGGATTTGATCACCCGCGTTTCCTCGGTGGCTTTCCACATCATTTTGATCACGATCATCTTGCTAATGCCAAAATTGTTTCCGCCGCATGTTCCGACGCAGGCGGAAATTGATCTGGCAAACCGCCAATTGACGTGGATTCCTCCGGAGAGCTCTTATAGCCCGAAACCCAGGGTGCAGCCGCGCCCGGCGGCGCCGCCGGTGGTGCATGTCGATCCGCGCGTGCTAAACAAAGTGGCCCCTCCCATTCCAGAGCCCGCGCCGAGGCCTGCCCCAGAACGTCCCAAGACCGAGTTGCCGGATGCGCCAGCCCCCAAGACCACGGAAACTCCGCGTGAAGTAGAAACGCCTACGCCCAAGCCGGATGCGCCAAAAGCCCCGCTCAAACTGGAAACACCGGACATGCCGACGCCGCAGCACCAGCTTTTGCTGCCGAAAAGCTCGTCGATCGAGGATGCCATGCACGACGCCGAGCAAACACCGTCCACTGGCGGCAGAAGAGGTGGAATGACCGGGCCGGGGCCGCGCTCAAGCCCTGTTCCAGGCGGAGGCCCGGGACACGGCCAAGGCTCGTTCGGACAAGGCTATGAGATTTTGACGCCGACGGAAGGCGTTGATTTCAGCGACTACATGCAGCGCGTGCTGGAAACCATCCGGCGAAATTGGTATGCGGTGATGCCTCAGACGGCGCTGCTGGGAGACCGTGGCCGCGTTATGCTGAGATTTCGCATTATGTCCAATGGAGCCGTTCCGAATGGCGACCCCTCGAATGAGATGAGCTCTGGAAAAGAACCGCTGGATCGCGCGGCAATCTCTTCCATCCGTTCGTCCAACCCCTTTGAACCTCTGCCTCCGGCGTTCCACGGGCCTTCCATCGAAATTCGCATCATCTTCCTGTACAATTTGCCTCTCGAAGACGCGTATAAGTGAAGCTTGTTCGCTCACAGATTCTCGGCAGTCTCTTGCTCGCTTTGCTCGTGCTTGTTGTGTTGCTCTTCCGTGCTTGGCATATCCTGTTTCGATGAGTTCCGGCACATCTCAACTTCCGCTGGTTGCCGTGGTGGGACCCACGGCATCGGGGAAATCCACGCTCGGCGTATGGCTTGCCGAACAGTTCGGCGGAGAAGTGCTGGCTTGCGATTCGACGCAGCTCTACCGCGGCTTTGAGATCGGCACCGCCAAGCCGGGGCAGGCGGAGCGTCGCGGCATTCCACATCATCTCATCGACGCACTGACGCCCTCGGAAGATGCGACGGCCGGCGGATATCGCCAAATGGCTCTGACGGCGCTGGAAGACTTGCGGGCCCGCGGACGGCTGCCGATACTCACGGTCGGCACTGGATTGTATCTGCGAGCGTTGCTGGAAGGACTAGCGGACGTGCCGCAGCGCTCCGAAGAACTGCGGGAGAGGCTTCGCGCCAGCGCGGAAGAGCACGCGCCCGGCTATTTGCACCGATTGCTCGAGCGGCTCGATCCTGAAGCGGCGGGCAAAATCGGGATTGCGGACGAACAAAAACTGATCCGCGCCGTTGAAGTGTGTATCTTGGCGCGACGGCCCGTTTCGGAGGTACACCGCGCGGGGCGCACGCCGCTGGTAGGATGGCGCGCGCTGAAAATCGGATTGGTGCCGCCACGCGAGGCGCTTTATGAGCGAATTCATGCGCGGACGGACGCGATGCTGGCGCACGGCTGGATGGAAGAAGTGCGCGGCCTGATGGCGAGTGGATTGCCGGAGAACGCCAAACACTTCGGCTTCCTCGGGTATCGCGAGCTGCGCCAGGTCTTGCGCGGAGAAAGAAAGCTGGAAGAAGCGCGTGCGTCGATTCAACAAGCTACGCGGCGTTACGCGAAGCGCCAGCTCACATGGTTCCGCAGAGAAGCGGGTGTTCATTGGCTCATCGGCTTCGGCGATGATTCGCAGGTCCAACGCGATGCGGCCGAGTTGGTTCGGAACGCCGTTCAGGCCGCGGACTAGCTTGTTAGAACAAAGCCGGGAGCCGGTGACCATCTCGCGGCCACTTCACGCCTGAAACCTTAAAACAATTTATGATTTTCCGCACTCCACCCGATGCGCGACCACGCTGGCGGTTTGTTTCTTTCTGTTAAAATCCCAAAAAGTCGTGGCTTTGCCCCGCAACACTTCGTCGTCGGACGTTTTCAGATCCATGGTCAAACCGCTGTATCCCGTGGTCCAAACTATCTTGATGGACTTTCGCCCTTTAGGCACCCAATAGGAACCGCTGTGAACGCTCGGTCTGACGCCAGGCGCGGGCCGGACAAGATAGCCCTCGGTCTCCGGACTCTCGGTTCCCTTTTGCGCGAGGAGTTGAATCCGGGCCGGGGGAGTAACGAGTGCTTCGTCATCTCCGAGTTTCATGTCAGGGAACCAGGGGGACATGGCCAAGTCATAGCAGCCTTGAAGCGTTTCCGGATTCACGAACTCAGAGTCCTGTTTCGCATCTGGCGATGCGCTTGGCTGCTGGGAAGCGGCGTTGGAGAGGACGGGGACGCTGACGCAGCTCGTGAAGCAAATGCAAAGAATGCCGACGACCACCCGTCTCATGGCTGCATTTCAGCACAGGACTGGACGCATGGCAAGTTGGTGTGGCTCCGAAGTCATCTGTCCTAGGTTGGCATTTGAGGAAGCTAAGGAAAGGTTACCGGGAGTCGCGGCGAGGAAGCTGAACGCGTATAATGCAACTCAGGTGAAGAAAGACTCTCTCCTTCATGGCTCCGTCCGCGCAATGGTTTCAGGAATGACTTCTTGACGAAAACTGCACAACCTGTGTCTACCGCGGACCGCGCATTGCTCGTAGGCCTGGGCTGGAAGCGCGCGCCGCGCTTTCCCGGCATGCCCGCGGGAGAGCAGGGCCGGGAATCGCTCGAAGAGCTTGTGGAACTGGCCCGTAGCGCGGGCGCGGAAATCGCGGGCACGGTTTTTCAGGTGCGCGAATCGGCGGACCCGGCAACGCTCGTCGGCCGGGGAAAGCTGGATGAAATTCGGGCGGAGGCCGCGGCCCACAAAGCGCCGTTGATTATTTTCGATAGCAATCTTTCGCCGATGCAGCAACGGAACATCGAGGCCGCCACCGAGCGCCGCGTCATCGACCGCACGCAGTTGATTTTGGATATTTTTGCTAAGCACGCGCGCAGCCGCGAAGGACAGTTGCAAGTGGAACTCGCGCAGCTCAACTACATGCTGCCCCGACTTACCGGCAAAGGCGCTTCGATGTCGCGCCTCGGAGGCAAGAGCGGCGGAGGAGGCGCGGGCGGAGCGGGCGGCGGAGCGGGGCGCATTGGCGTTCGCGGACCTGGCGAAAAGAAATTGGAAACGGACCGCCGGCGGATTCGCGACCGCGTCGGCAAAATTCAAAACAGCATCGAGGACATTCGCAAACAACGTGCCCTGCGGCGAGAAGCTCGCAACGCCGTGCCTCTCGGGACGATTGCGCTAGTGGGTTACACCAACGCAGGTAAATCGACTCTGTTCAATGCGTTGAGCCGCGCCGAAGTGCTCGTTTCTTCGCGGATGTTCGCCACGCTGGACCCGACGATACGCGCGATTCGTTTGCCCTCCAACCGCCGCGTCCTGGTGTCGGACACCGTGGGATTCATCCGTGATCTGCCGAAGGGGTTGTTGACAGCGTTCCGTGCCACGCTCGAGGAAGTGCAGGAAGCAGCCCTGATTTTGCAGGTGAGCGACGTCTCGAACCCTCATCACGCCGAATTGGACGAGGAAGTGGACAAAATCTTGAATGACCTCGGCGTGGCGGAACGGCCAAGGCTCCGTGTTTTCAACAAACTGGACCGGCTCACGCAAGAGCAAACAGATTCGCTGGTCCGTCCTCGCGCCAAGAGCATAGGAACAAACAGTGCACCTGTGCTAGTGTCAGCGCTAACGGGAGAAGGCATCGAAAATTTGCTTCGTCGCATGGATGCGGCCCTTCCGGTTGATCCTGTGGTGACGCTTTCGCTGCGATTGCCGCTTGCGGAAGGCCGCACGCTGGCACTCGTGCATGCGCTTGGCCGCGTGTTGCATTCCGAAGTCGAGGATTCCCACATGCTTATGGACGCGGAAGTTCCCGTGTCGATCGCGCGCCGCCTCAAGCTGAATGCGTTTGCCACGGATGGAACTTCAAACCCGGCGCGTGCGTAATACAAGGCGAGGGGGTTGCCATGATTGCTTTCTTCTTGTGGTGCATATTGTTTTTCTTCTGCTGGCCCCTGGCGCTGCTGGCGCTAGTGATTTATCCCTTTGTGTGGCTGATTCTTTTGCCTTTTCGCCTTGTTGGCATAGCTGTTGAAGGGGTCCTATTGTTTTTGAGAGCCCTCTTTTTCCTCCCGGCGCGCGTCTTGCGTGGACCGCGGGCGATCTGAGCTGTGGCCGTGTGTTTGCGCCCTAGTAACTCCAGAACGGGTGCTAAGAAAGCAGCCCGCTTGGCCCATAAGTGAGTCTTTCTTGAAGGGCTTGCGGTGTTTTCGAGAGACTGTTCCGCTGTGGAAACCTTGTGGAAACTGTTTCGCGGAAAAAATCTGCGCGGCAAATCGATTTCCCAAAGCACCACAATTTGCCGTCTAGTCCTGTTCTAAGATATTGATTATAAATGTGTTAGTGGTAACCAGGGGGCCTTTGCCCCCCTCCCCTGCGGTCGAGGGTTGTTTTCATGAGTTTTCGACATTTGCACAGGTTTGCGGCAGCGAGCTCTCCGAGCCATACCGCACACTTCCCGCCGCAACCCATTTTAGTTGTTGACGTTACAGTACCCGGCGCCGCGCTTTTGGATTCGTCGGCGGACGTTGACGCCTGTCCCACAGGGGGCTATAGTCAGCCGTGCGGTGGCCGAAGCCTTAGGGGCGGCCTCTCCCCCGCCATCCTTCTATGAACCTCCCCAACTCATTGACGCTTCTTCGCATCTTTTTTGTCCCCCTGCTGATTGCGGTTCTGCTGACGAAAAGCCCCAACGTCGATTTTCGTGGTTTTCCGATGCATTTCGAATTTTGGGGGGTCCTGATCCTGCTTTTGGCGGCCACGACGGACTGGGCGGACGGGTATTTTGCGCGGCGCCGGCTTCAGGTGACGACACTTGGCATTCTGCTGGACCCCATCGCCGACAAGTTGCTCATCTCGGCCGCTTTCATTTCTCTTGTGGACATGCATCTGGCACCCGCCTGGATGGTAGTGATCATCATCGGACGCGAGTTCACCGTGCTTGGATTGCGGAACATTGCCTCGGCCGAAGGATTCACGATTGCGGCCTCTTTATTGGGCAAGACGAAAATGGTGTTGCAGGTGTGCGCCGTGGCTGTATTGATTGTTGGTGCGCGCCATCCTTCGCTGAAGCCGCTGGCGCTCCTTCTTTTGTGGCTCGTGGTGATCAGCGCTTTGGTCTCGGCGGCGCAGTACTTCCTGCGTTTTTGGGGCCAGCTCGACGGCCGCATCAAACAGCGGCGCAAGCTGCGCATGATGGAGAACCACGCACAAAAAAAGCCCGAGGATGCCGTTCCTTTCTGAAGCCGATCGCCGGTCCTTGCTGGATTTGGCCCGCTGTTCGATAGCACAGGCCGTTTCGCTACAGAAACCCGCCGAGGCCATTCCGCGAGGTGGGATTTATGACGAGAAACGCGGCGTGTTTGTAACGCTCCACTTGCGCGGCCGTTTACGCGGGTGCATCGGTGTCGTCGAGACATTCGAGCCGCTCGGCGAAGCCATCGCCAGGTGCGCCGCGAGCGCGGCGCTACACGATCCTCGGTTTTCGCCCGTTCACCTGGAAGAGCTTGAAGACCTGGAGATTGAAATTTCGTTGCTGTCTGCGCCCGAAACGATTCTTCCCGACAACATCGAGATTGGGAAGCATGGTTTGCTGATTTCGCAAGGTTCGAAGCGCGGGCTTTTGCTTCCGCAAGTTGCGGTCGAACACAAACTTGGCCGTGAACAGTTTCTAGAAGAGACCTGTCGCAAAGCGGGGCTAAACGCGGAGGCCTGGCGGGAGCCGGAAACGCAAATCCACGGTTTTATCTGTGAGGTTTTTTCGGAGGGCGAGAATGCCGGGAAGGAATCGGCTCAGAATACCTGAACTCGCTTGAACGCCCTGGTTGCGAAACCATCCCGTGGGCCAAAGAAAAGGCCCGCGCGAGGAACATCCCGCAGCGGGCCGGATGTGGCTGCTTCAACAATCCTTGGCTATTCGAGCTCGACGTAATCGCCCGCGTACATATCGATGGAACTGTAGGTGATTAGCATGGTTGACGCGTTGCGGCTCACATTGAGCACGATGCCTTCGCCCAGCACTTCGCGCGGCAAGTCGTTCCAGTAATAGCGCGTTGGCGAACTCCCGAATCCATAGATCCGATCCTGATACCCTTTTGTCTGAGGTGCAAATTCCGCCAGCGAGCCCTGATATCGGAATATTCGAAAATAATCGCCTACCTTTACCCCTTTTTCCGTGCCCAGATTTATGTAGACGGTACTGCCTTGCCCGGCGGACTGCTGATAATCTTTTGACTCGACGATCATGGCCACGGGCCTGCCGCTGACGGGCGCGAAGTGGTCAAAGTTAGCGGAGCTTTTGAGAGTGGGCTCCGGCCTCTCTTCAAACGGGAGGACGATATCGCCACGCTGCATGTAGTCGCAGGACATGGTGACTTCCGCGGTCGCTATCTTCGGCCCAACATTGACCACACGGAGCTGCCCGGCATCCAGATAGTGCTTCCCCATGGCCTTCAAGAGTTTGCTTTGCCATTTGAACCAATCGACATCCACTGGGTCGCTTTCCGCCCTCACCACGGAAAAGCGATCGCCGACACGGACGCCTTTGTCCTGGCCGCGATTGATGTATACATAGTCGCCGCGTGCGAACGTAAGCTTGGCATTCGACTGTTCGCCGGAAACCAACCGGGCGCTATCGGGAACCTTTTGGTCTGTCACAAAACCTGAACAATAAGCGGTGGAGAAACCCACCTGCGACGGTCCGGGGGCCGTCTGCGCCGAGCAGATACTGGCTCCCGCAATGACTGAAACGCATAGTGCAGCTAATTTAGCGCGCATTCCAAGACTCCTTGACAGACACGCCCAACCGGCCGTGCGGGGACGTTTCTTTGCGAAAATAGCAGGCTCACCCCAACGCGTCAACAAATAGGCTTAGACCGCTTTACACTTTTGACACCGCCATGCTACAAGCCCTATTTTCAATACTATGGCAAAAAGAGCGCAGAGGCCTGATGCGACGAACCTATTTGGATCGGGGGTGCCGCGCATCTGCGCGGTCGCGGCGGCTTCCGCGTCTGCCGAAATGGCCAAGTTGGTCCGCGCCGGGTTGCTCGAAACCCCCACGATCGAGCTGCGCCTGGACTGGCTGCGTAGTGATTCCGAGCGTTCCCGCTTTCTTCTCTGGCTGAAAAAGCATAAGCAGCGCGGTGCAACCTTCCTTGCCACCTGCCGCCGCCGCATAGCGGGCGGCAAGCTGTCGGGGGGCGCTCAGGCCGAGCTGTACTGGCTCGCCCGGGCTCGCGACGCGGGGTGTTCCTGGTGTGACTTAGCAATCGAGACTTTGCGAGAACTTCGTGGAAAGTCGGCGCGCAGCCTAGGCTTGCCGGAGCATATCTTGGTGTCCTTGCACGACTTCCAGCGCATTCCGCCACGTCTCCCATCCATACATTCTGCTGCGCATCCGGAAGCCAATGCCCAAAAAATTGCCGGGCACGCCCAGACTATCGGCGACAGCCTCCGCCTTTTACGTTTGGCTCGCCATTCGCCCAATCTCGTTGCTGTGCCCATGGGTGAGGTTGGGCTTCCGAGCCGCATCCTCGCGCTCCGCGAAGGCAGTGCGCTGGCGTATGCGCCCATCGGGGAAGCTACAGCGCCCGGCCAGGTCTCCCTGCATGTCCTAAAGCATCTCTACCGCGCCCACGAGCTGACCCATCGCACTCGCGTCTACGGTGTGATCGGTAACCCGGTCGGGCACTCACTTTCGCCGCTTCTCCATAACACGGGTTTCATCGCTGCCAAAATCGATGCCGTTTATTTGCCCTTCCTTGTGAACGATTTGCGTGATTTTCTGAAAGCCGTGCCCGAACTTGGGATTCGCGGGTTCAGTGTGACCATTCCGCACAAACGTTCCATTCTGAAACACTTGAAGGAGTGCGACGCCCTCGCCGCCGAAATTGGCGCCGTCAATACCGTCGTCGTCCGCCGTGATGGTTCGCTCTTCGGCTGCAATACGGATTACGTCGGGATTCTGCGCGCTCTCGAAAAGAAACTTGGCCTGGCCGGCAGCCGCGTCTTGATCTTTGGCGCAGGCGGCGCGGCGAGAGCCGTGGCGTTTGCTCTCGCCCAAGCGGGCGCGCACGTTGGAATCTGCGCCCGCCAGGAAATTGCCGCGAAGGAACTCGCGAAAGCCATCGGCGGAGAAACCATCCCGAGGCACGTGCTCCGCGGTGAATTTTTTGACGCCATAGTGAACTCCACCCCTGTCGGAATGTATCCTCACGATCGAGTTTCGCCGCTCTCGTCGCGCGAGCTAAACTGTCGCGTCGTCATGGACCTCATCAACCGCCCGCAAAAGACACAACTCCTGAAACTCGCGGCCCACAAGGGAATCGCCACGGTTTCCGGAGTCGAAATGTTCATTCCCCAGGGCGTCGCGCAGTGGGAACTGTGGACCGGGAAGCGCGCTCCAGAACTCGCCATGCGCAGTGCAGTTCTGCGCGCTTTGCGCGAGGGAGAAAAGTCCCGCCAGCACGCTTAACCCAGAAGTGCGATAATGCCGCCTTCGGAAAATAAACTGCAGCCGTGAACTGAGCCCATGATCCAGCCGGACTTTCGCGAATTTCAGCGCCTCGCCAAACAGGGAAATCTCATCCCCGTTTACGACGTGTTTCCCGCCGATCTTCTCACGCCGGTCAGCGCCTATCTGCGCATCGCGCAAGGCGCTCGCTATTCGTTCTTGCTCGAGAGTGTCGAAGGCGGCGAAAAAATTGCCCGCTACACATTTGCCGGCGCAAATCCTGAGGAAGTATTTCGCTACGCGGGCGGCGCTTGCGTGCTCGAAAGCCCCAATCGCATCCTTTGGGAAGAGCGCGACCCGGTGACGTTTCTTCGCGCGCGCATGGAGCGCTTCCGCCCCGTGCGCCTGCCGGGTCTGCCCCCACTCGTGGCGGGCGCCATCGGCTACTTCTCCTACGACATGGTCCGCCTGATCGAGCGTCTCCCCAAGCGGCTGCGAGATGACATCGGGCTCTACGACGCGCAGTTGATGTTCTATCACGGCATAATCGCCTTCGATCACCTCCAGCACCGCTTGTGGGTCGTGCGCAATGTGTACACCGAGGGTGAAGGCAGCCTCCGCGCAAAGTACAACGGGGCCGTGCGCGAGATTCGCAAAACGCGCCTGTCGCTCGAAGAGCCCGCTCCCAGCGAGCAGCCAAAAAAACAAACCAAGAAGCGCGCTGGGCCGCTGCGCGTTACTTCTAATTTCCGCCGAGAGGAATTCCAGGAAGCCGTTCGCAGAGCGAAAAACTACATCCGCGCCGGCGATATTTTTCAGGTGGTGATCAGCCAGCGCTTTTCCGCCAGAACAGAAGCCGAACCTTTTGAAATTTATCGAGAGCTTCGCGCGCTGAACCCATCGCCCTATCTATTCTTTTTGCAAATGAACGACGTCGCCGTCGTCGGGAGCTCGCCGGAAATGCTAGTCAAAGTCCAGGGACGCGATGTTTTCTACCGTCCGATTGCGGGGACGCGTTGGCGCGGCAAAGATGAAGCCGAAGATCAGCGGCTTGAAAAGGAGATGCTCGCCAGCGAAAAAGAACGCGCCGAGCACATCATGCTTGTCGACTTGGGGCGCAACGATTTGGGACGTGTCTGCGAATACGGCACGGTGAAACCCGAAAAGTTGATGACCGTCGAGCGCTACTCGCACGTTATGCATCTCGTTTCGAGCCTGCGCGGGCGGTTGCGTGAGGATGTCGATTGTTTCGACGCGCTCATGGCTTGCTTCCCAGCAGGAACCGTATCCGGTGCCCCGAAAGTTCGTGCCATGGAGATCATTGAGGAACTGGAGCGCACCCGCCGCGGCATCTATTCTGGCGGTGTCTTATACTTGGATTTCGCGGGCAATCTCGATTCGTGCATCGCCCTGCGCACCATGATCATCAAAAATGGTGTTGCTCACGTACAAGCAGGCAGCGGAATCGTCGCTGATTCCAACCCCGGGGCCGAATATCAAGAGTCCGTGAACAAGTCGAAGGCTTTGCTCGCCGCTCTTGAAGCTGCGCATCGAAAAGGAACGGCCCCAAAACCTAAGACCGTTGCGCGAAGGCGTGCAAAAAAGTGATCTTACTGCTCGACAACTACGACTCCTTCACCTACAACCTCGCCCAATATCTGGGCGAGCTAGGCTGTCAGGTCGAAGTGCACCGCAACGACAAAATCTCCGTCGAAGATATCGCCAGGCGCAAGCCCGAGAAAATCGTCATCTCACCTGGGCCTTGCACGCCGCAAGAAGCGGGCATTTCCGTGGAGTTGGTCGAGCGGCTCGCTGGAAAATTTCCGATGCTAGGCGTTTGCCTCGGCCATCAAGCGATCGGTGCTGCCTTTGGCGGCAAGATCGTTCGCGCTCCAAAACTGTTTCACGGCAAAACCAGCGAAATTCATCACGACGGCAAGAACATTTTCCGCAAGCTGCCTGAGCCGTTCACGGCCACGCGCTATCATTCGCTCATCGTCGAGCGAAAATCGCTTCCCCGCGAGCTGACCATCACCGCCGAAACCAGCGACGGCATCATCATGGGTCTTCGTCACCGTCGCTACAAAATCGAAGGCGTCCAGTTCCACCCCGAATCCGTCTTGACCACTTCAGGCAAACAGCTACTCCAGAATTTCCTCTCTCTGTGATTTCTGTCGTCTAGGCGCCCTTTGCGAAAATTCTTGTTTCTCACCAATTCAAATCCGCCAGAATCGCCGCGTAAATTTCTATCCCGCGCCACAAATGCCCCAGCCGCAAGTTTTCATCCGAGCTGTGCTGATGATCGTCGTAATTCACTATCGGCACGCCGATCCAAGGCAATCCCAAATCCTCGAAAATATACATGGGCACGCTTCCGCCCAGCGTCGGCGCAATCACCGTATCGCCGCCGGTCGCATCCTGCACCACCTTGACGAGCGCTTTTGACACCGGCAAATCCATCGGCGTGCGCGAAGCGCGGTAGCCGCCCTCGTCGATAATTTTCGCAATCAGCGGATGTGCGCGCCGTTCCTCGATCGTCGGCTCGCGGTCGATCACGTAATATCCCTGTTTCTTAATGAACGCCACGATTTGCTCGAATTTCTTCTGCGGATCTTCTCCTTTCACCAGCCGCGCGTCGAGGGAAGCCTCGGCCTTGTCTGGAACTACGTTCTGCGCATGCTCCCCGACGTACGCGCTTTGCAGGCCCCGAATGTTCAGGGAAGGCTCTTGCAAGAGTTCCATTAATTTTTTCCCTCCGCCCTCCGGCTTTGCGATGCCCAGCTCCCGTTCGAGGTCGGCGTCGTTGACGGGCATTTCCGCAAGCGCCTTTTTCTCGACATCGCTCAAGGGCACGACATCATCGTAATAGCCGTCGATCAGCACGCGGCCATTGGCATCCTTCATCGACGCCAGCAAACGCGCAAGTTCCATCGCCGGATTCGGCGCCCAATTTCCGTAGTGCCCGCTGTGCAGCGCCCGTACCGCTCCGTACACCGTAATGTCCAGCCCGATGTCCCCGCGATTCCCGAAAAAAACAAGCGGCCGCCCCGATTGATGCACAGGCCCGTCCGCCGTAATCAGCAAGTCTGCGCCGAGCAGATTCTTGTGCAGCTCCAAAACCTGCGCCAGGTGCGTCGAGCCCGCCTCTTCCTCGCCTTCGAAAATCACTTTCAAATTCACGTTCAGCGGAATCCCTTTTGCGCGCAGCGCGTCAAGCGCCGCAAGCAGCGCCACGATTGGCGATTTATCGTCGGCGGCCGATCGTGCATAAATTCGCCACTCGTCTTGGTAGACCGCCAGTTGTTTCGGCGTATCTTGCGGAAACGGAATGCGCTTCCCGCCGGCTTCGATCAACCCGGTTCGCAGCACAGGAGTGAACGGTGTGCCATCGGTCCATGCGGCGGGGTCCACCGGCTGGCCATCATAGTGCGCGTAGAAAATGACGGTGTGCGTAGCCGTGGGGCTGATCAATTTTCCAAAAACCACGGGCCCGCGCCCTTCGATCGACAAAAGATGCGTCTCAATCCCGCGCGCCTCCAGCATCTCCACCAGGCGCTCCGCATTTTTTTGAATGTTTGGTGTGTCGCTCGCCACATTCGGGATCGAGAGAAATTCCACAAGTTCCCGCACAATGCGGTCTTCATTGTCCATCCGGTAGTCGCGTACTTCTTGAACAACCTGCGCCGGCGGGATGGCCGCCGGCTTCTGTCCCATCGCCGGCCGGATCAAAAATGTTGCAAGCATCATGACTGCCAGGAATTTCAAGAATTTTCTCCTCTAGCTTCTTCGGCATCTTTGCGGGCGAATGTACCCTCGTGGCTCTGCGCCGCTGTCGCGGGAATTCATCTTCTCACTTTACCTGTACCAACGGACAGCCGTCCTCTGGGCCAGGGCGCGGTTCCTTTTGTGCGGAATCTGGTAACAACGCATTCCGCAAAGTACCAGTGCGCCGGTCGCTTCCATCGCAAACACTAAGGACTCGAGTTTCCCTCGGAGGTTTTGCACTTTTATGAGCCGTCGCATCTTGTCTATTGCCTTGTCGTGTCTGCTCTCCGGCGTTGCGTTGCCAGCCCAGACTGTCCCAGCCGGAGTCGTCTTGCAGTCCGTTAGTGCACGCTTGAATACAGTTGATGTCGCTGTTGGGACCACCGTTTACGACGGCGACCGCCTCGAAACTCAAGATAAAGGGGCTCTCAGCATACGCTCCGGTCAAGTGCAGCTCACCTTGACCGAAGACAGCAAGCTGTGGATGAACCATGAAAACTCAATTCTCACGCCCACGCTGGAGCGGGGCACGGTGCTATTTCGCGCGGAAACCGGAACGGGTGTCGAGATTCGAGCCGACGACGTGCGCGTTCGGCCGCATTCCCCGGTGCTCACAATCGGCCAGGTGACGATAGAAAAGTGCGACGTGCTGGTCACCGCGCGGACGGAATCTCTCGAAGTTACCGCAGGCAGAGAAACCAAGATTCTCGAAGAAGGAAAAACCTACCGCGTAGTGCGCGCTAACGCCTGCGGAGCGGCTCAATTTCACGCGCCTATTGCCGGCGGCCAAAGCCGTTTCTATCTGATTGCTGCTGGGGTCATAGCCGCGATCACCATTCCTCCGATCGTAAAAAGCATGGAGAGCCCGGACAGGCCGTAGGCTGTCCACCAACAAAAATCGTGAACCTGGGAAACCTCAGTTGGTTTGTTGAGTAAAATCGACGAGGGCCGCGAGTTTTACTTTGGCTGCCCCCGAAGCAAGAGCAGAGCCGGCCAATCGCGCGCCCTCGAGGAAACTCGGCGCGATGTCCGCCGCAACCAGCGCCGCAGCCGCGTTCAAAACAACGATATCGCGCTGCGGACCGTCTTTACCTGAGAAAACTTCGCGGATGGTTGCGGCGTTTTCTAATGCCGTCCCGCCACGTACTGCATCCATCGGCGCTTGCGAGATTCCAAAATCTTCCGGCGTGACCGTGAATCGCCGCACGCCTCCGCCTCTGACTTCGGCAACCAAAGTTTCATCGGCCAGCGAAATTTCATCCAACCCGCCCGCACCGTGAACCACGAACGCATGCTCCACGCCAAGTTCGGCGAGCGTCTCCGCCACCAAATCGATCAGCTCCGGCGAAGGAACGCCGAGTACCTGAGCCCGCGCGCCCGCAGGATTCGTCAACGGCCCGAGCAGATTGAAAACCGTGCGCGCACCGATCTGCTTGCGCGCTGGAGCGGCGTGGCGTGCCGCGGAGTGTGCGGCTCTTGCAAAGAAAAATCCGATCCCGATTTCGCGGATCGCTCTGCCGAAATGCTCGACTGGCAACTCGATACGCACGCCTAGGGCTTCCATTACGTCAGCCGAACCGCTGCCGGAGTGTGACGCGCGGTTGCCATGTTTCGCCACGCGCGCCCCCGCAGCCGCCGCAACAATCGCCGCCGCCGTCGAAATGTTGAAGGTCGCGAATCCTTTGCCGCCCGTTCCGCACGTGTCCACAAGATGCTCTGGCCGTGGCTCGCCATCTGCGAACACCGGCGCTGCATGTCGCCGCATCACGCTTGCGAAGCCCGCGAGCTCTCGCACACGCACTGGCCGCGCATTCAGCGCCATCAGCAGTCGCACGATATCCGGCGTTTCGAGGTGTCCCGCAAGCAGCTCTTCCATCACCGCTTCCGCTTCTTCCTGTGAGAAAACCTGCCCGCTTTCGGCGCGATCGATGAGCGATTTTGTCATCTTGTTTTGGCCGGATTTGGCCTCAACCTTGCTCCCTTTTGGGCTTTCCGAGTACACTCTTATGTTTGCGACGACCTGAAAATTCTAACACTACGGAACCCCGATGAAGATTCATGAGTATCAGGCCAAGGCCATTCTTGCGCGTTACGGTGTCACCACTCCTCGCGGCGAAGTGGCTTTTTCCAAGGAGGAAGCTCGCGAAGGCGCGGCCAGGCTCCGATCCAGTGTCGTCGTGGTGAAAGCGCAAATCCACGCGGGCGGGCGCGGCAAAGCTGGCGGCGTCAAACTCGCGCACTCTCCCGACGAAGCCGCCGAAATCGCTTCGCACATGCTCGGCGTGAATCTCGTCACCGCGCAGACTGGTCCCGGCGGCCGCACCGTCAAGCGCGTCCTCATCGAAGAAGGCCTCGATATCAAGCGCGAGCTTTACCTCAGCATTCTCGTCGATCGCAGCGTTGGCAAAGTGGTTTTCATGGCCAGCGCGTCTGGCGGCATGGACATCGAAGAAGTCGCCAAGACTAACCCGCAAGCCATCATGCGCGAAACCATCCATCCGGCCGCGGGTCTGCAAGCTTATCAGGCGCGCAAACTCGTTTTCGGCCTCGGCCTTTCCGGCGACGTCGCCATGAAGGCCGGCCCATTTCTTCAATCATTACACCGCGCATTTGTGGACACCGACTCGTCGATGCTCGAAATCAATCCCGCGGTCGTCACCGCCGACGGCCGCCTCGTCGCGCTCGACGCCAAAATGACTTTCGACGACAACGGCCTCTTCCGCCACAAGGAACTCCGCGAACTGCGCGACCTTGACGAGGAAGATCCTCTCGAAGTCGAAGCCTCCAAGTACGGACTCAACTACATCAAGCTTGACGGCACCGTCGCCTGCATGGTCAATGGCGCCGGCCTCGCCATGGCCACCATGGATATCATCAAATACGCCGGCGGCTCGCCCGCCAACTTCCTCGACGTCGGCGGCGGCGCTTCTTCCGATCAAGTGAAAAACGCTTTTCGCATTTTGATTGGCGATCCAGCCGTGAAAGCCGTTTTCATCAATATTTTCGGCGGAATCCTGCGCTGCGACGTCCTCGCAACCGGCGTCGTTGCCGCCGCCAAGGATTTACAAGTGAAAGTCCCCGTCGTCGTTCGCATGGAAGGCACCAACGTCGAACTCGGCCAGCAAATCCTCCGCGAAAGCGGCCTCAACTTCACCATCGCCAAGGACATGAAAGACGGCGCGCAAAAGGTCGTGGCCCTCGCGGGAGGTGCGCGATGAGCGTCCTCGTCAACGAACAAACGCGTCTCATCGTTCAAGGTTTCACCGGACGCGAAGGAACTTTTCACGCGCAACAAATGATTGAGTACGGCACAAACGTTGTCGGCGGCGTGACTCCTGGTAAAGGCGGCACCAAACACCTCGAACGACCTGTCTTCGACACGGTGCAAGAAGCGGTCAAGGGCACTGGCGCGAACGCCTCAGTAATTTTTGTTCCGCCGCCGTACGCCGCCGACGCCATTCTCGAGGCTGCCGACGCCGAAATCCCCCTCATCGTCTGCATCACCGAGGGCATTCCCGTCATCGACATGGTGCGCGCATCGGCCACCGTGGATTTCAACAAGACGCGCCTCATCGGACCCAACTGCCCCGGCGTCATCTCCCCCGGCAAATGCAAAATCGGCATCATGCCCGGCCGCATCCACAAGCAAGGCCATGTCGGCGTGGTCAGCCGCAGCGGCACGCTCACCTATGAAGCCGTCGATCAACTGACGCGACTCGGCATCGGCCAGTCCACCTGCATCGGTATCGGCGGCGATCCCATCATCGGCACGTCGTTTCTCGACGCCATGAAGCTTTTCAACGACGATCCCGACACGCACGCCATCATCATGATCGGCGAAATTGGCGGCAACGCCGAAGAAACCGCCGCCGCATGGATTAAAGCCGACGTGAAAAAGCCGGTAGTCGGCTTCATCGCCGGACAAACTGCGCCGCCCGGCCGCCGCATGGGCCACGCTGGCGCCATCATCAGCGGCGGCCAGGGCACTGCCAAGGACAAATACGCAGCAATGGCTACCGCAGGCATCCGCACTGTAGAAACCCCGGCGGACCTCGGCTCAACAATCGCCGCCGCCCTGAAATAGGGGAGGGGCGTGACCCGCCTGCGCTTGTGCCAGGCAAATTTTCTTAACTCGATGTTCATTTCTGAAGCTTCTGGAGGAATCTTTCGTGGCCATCGAACGCACTCTCGCAATCATCAAGCCCGACGCCGTTGCACGCGGCCAACAAGGCGAAATTCTCTCCCGCATCCCCAAAGCCGGTTTCCGAATCGTCGCCATCAAAACGATGATTCTCACTAATGGCGAGGCCGCCGGCTTTTACGCCATTCACAAAGCCCGCCCCTTTTTCGGCGAACTCTGCGAATTCATGTGCTCCGGGAAGATTTTCGCTCTCGTTCTTGAAGCGGACGGCGCCATCCTAAAATGGCGAGACACCATGGGCGCTACCGACCCCAAAAAAGCCGCACCAGGCACCATCCGCCACGATCTCGGCACCAGCATCGGCAACAATTGCACCCATGGCTCCGATGCTCCCGAAACCGCCGCCTTCGAAATCGCCTATTTCTTCTCCGGCCTCGAACTCATTTAGGTGGCACAGACTTCAGTCTGTGTTCTTGCGTCATAACCTCTGAACATCACCACTATCGCGAACGCAGCATTGATGCGTCCAGCTTGCCATTCACCCTCGACTCTACCTTGGCTCAAGGCTTATCGGGGCTCTCCACATTTTTCTGCCCGCCTCCCCACGTCGCCGCGATGCTAGCCGCCGTCGCCACGCCAACCACGATCAGCAGCAATGCTCTGTTATCCTTTGCCGATTTTTTCGCGTCCGGCGCGCCCGGCGGGGTGTCGTCTGAAGGATTCAGGAGCACGCGATACGACTTTCCTTCCGGTATCGTCTCGCACTCGCCGCGATAGCAAATCTCCGCCGGTCCACGCTGCGCGAATACGATCAGCTCATTTGCTGCAACAAGCCGTACCTGCACTGCACCACGCGTTTCTGCAACCGAACGAACTCGTGCCGAACTGGCGACGATTTCTCCCAGAGTCGCGTCCGTCGCGGAAAGCACCACCGCGCCTGAGACGAGCTCCGCCGCGAAGTGTTTCGCCGCTCGGCTATCATCGTTGTGCACAATCACGCTGCTTTGCTCCCCCAAATACAGCATCGCTTCGCCAAGAAGCAGCCGCAAGGATCCTCTTTCGCCGGTCGACAGCCGGTCGCCATCGAAGACCGTTGTTCCTTCAGCCGCAGCCGCAGAGCCTAAGTTCGCGTGATCCGCCTGCGCGATGATTCCAAGCGCATCCGGTTTGGCGCGGCCGGGAATGCCTGCCAGGGAAAATGACATTGCGATCGCCAGAAGGCGCTGGGTGCCTGCCATGCGATACCTCCACAAAAACTCTTACCGTGGAAACTTGGGAGCACAGGATCTCTTCAGAATTCACTGTAAGATAATAGATTAATAGATTAAATTATAGGTAAACTTTAAGCAAGTGGATTTCCGCAGGGACGCCACGCAAAAAGTCCGATGAGCAAACATCCCGCGTCATCCATGGTTTCTAGGAATGGAGTTCACTTCCGCGGAGCTTCCAGTCGCGCGCGAGCCCGCAGAATCTAGCCAATCTGCCGCGCCATCTCGTGGCCTCTTTCGCGCCAACGATCCCTCGGTTCGCTCCTTTACTTCATCTACTTCCTTAACGTCCCACCGTTCTTCTACACTCTGCTTATGCATCCCCTCCGCGAATTCGGCCGCACCCTCCTCTTCCTCGGTGGTCTCCTCGTGCTGCTCGGCGCTCTATTGTTCTTCGGCGCAAGACTTCCCCTCCGTCTCGGCAAACTCCCCGGCGACATCATCCACCGTGGCGAGCACACCACTTTCTATTTCCCCATCGTCACTTGCCTCGTCCTCAGCCTCGGCTTTTCTCTCCTCTTCTGGCTCTTCTCCCATTTCCGCAGGTAGCCCCAGCCCTCCTCACCCCAAATTTTTCTTCGTGTACCGCTCTCCTGATATATAGTTCCCGCGTCCAACTCGCGGAGGCGCCGCTAGGCTGGCAAATTTACTCCGGAGATCGTCTATGAAGCTCGCACTCGGCACTCTCACCGCGGCTCTAGCGGCAACTCTTCTCATTTCCCAGCCTGCCGCCACGCAATCTTCCTCGAGTCCATCTGCCTCGCAGCAGCAGAGCGCGGTCCGCCCTTCGCAGCAGCCGGGCCCCGATCCTTTTGCCGGTGCTCCCGTCGCAAAATCCGAAGACGTGGACTCCATCGATCATGTCCTGGTCGCTCTCTACGCGGTGATCTCCGGCCCTCCCGGCGAACGCGACTGGAACCGCTTCCGTTCTCTCTTCCTTCCCGGTGCGCATCTCACCTCCACCGGCAAAGCCGCCGATGGCTCCATCCGCGTACATCCCAATACCGTCGACGATTACGTCAACCGCGGCGGCGCCTATTTCCTCAAAAACGGGTTCTTCGAATCTCCCATTCATAGCCGCATCGAAATCTTCGGCAATATCGCTCAGGTCTTCAGCAGTTACGAATCCCGCCACGCCCCCGCGGACACCCCCTTCGCCCGCGGCATCAATAGCCTTCAACTCCTCAATGACGGCAAGCGTTGGTGGATTGTCGGCATCCTCTGGGACGAAGAGCGCCCCGACAATCCTCTTCCCAAGGAATTCGCAACCAGGCCGTGATCTCAAATGCAGTTGTGGGGGCTGCCTTCCGGGGCGCTCCGCACTCGTTGCCGCTCGCCATCTTTTTCCGTCTCTGCTGTTCCCGAGATTCTCGTTCCCGCGTCTCTTTACAGGATTCCGCTCACCTCCTATAGTCGTTCTTGCATGTCCATTGCCCCGCTCACTCGTTTTTTTCGCCCAACGCGCCTCTTCACGCGGCATTTTCTCTTCGTTTTTCTTTTCTCCACGCTCGCGCTCGCCGCTGCCGCCGAAAAAATCAAGGACATCCACCCCACCGGCTACGTCACCGATCTAGCCCATGTCATCACCCCGACCGCCACAACCCGCCTCGAAAATCTCTGCCTCGAGCTTCAGCAAAAAACAGGCGCGCAAATGGCCATCGTCACCGTGCGCTCCCTCGATGGCGAAGACGTCGATCAGTACGCCAACGATCTTTTTCAGCAGCTCGGAGTTGGCGGAAAAAAAAATGATCGCGGCGTTCTTCTCCTTGTCGCGCCCCTCGAGCACAAATATCGCACCGAAGTCGGCTACGGCCTCGAGCCCGTCATCAACGACGCCCGCGCCGGCGATGCTGGCCGTGCCATGGTTCCATTTTTCCACCAGCAAAATTACAGCGGTGGCATCGAAACCGGCGCCTGGCAGCTCGCCAATTACATCGCTGCCGACAAGGGCGTTACGCTCACGGCCACTCCGCCCGCACAGCCGGTTCAGCCGCGCGATCAAGGCTCCCCGTCGTTCCCCATCTGGCCGATTTTCCTCCTGATTTTCTTCGTCTTTCACATCATTCGGGCCATCTTTAGGGGGCCATCCGGTCGCGGCGGAACGCGCGGTGGCGGATGGTGGATTGGCCCCATGATCGGCGGGATGCTCGGCGGCGGGGGTTTCGGCGGCAGCTCCGGGGGTTGGGGCGGTTCTGGAGGCGGCGGAGGTTTCGGCGGGTTTGGCGGAGGAAGTAGCGGTGGTGGCGGCGCCAGCGGGAGTTGGTAACGCACCTACTGGCCGCAGTTCGTGCGCTTCATTCGTGAGTGCGTGCACCGATTGTAGTTCGCGCGTTTAGACAAGGAGCGGTGGCAAAATGCTGTCGACGGAAGCGAAGCTGACCGATCTGGTAACCCGGATGAAGGAGTTCGCCGCGGAAAATCTCGAGTCCATGATTCTCTACGGCTCCGCCGCCCGCGGCAGCTACAAGGAAGGCCACTCCGATCTCAACGTCCTCTGCGTCCTGCGCTCCCTCGCTGCCCGCGAATTGACTCGCGTCGCCCCGGTCGTTCATTGGTGGACGAAGGACCAGCACGAACCCGCCCCTCTTTTTTTCACCACCGAAGAACTGCGCAGCTTCGCCGACGTTTTCTCCATCGAGCTGCTCGATATGCAGCAGAGCCGCCGCGTGCTCTATGGCGCCGACGTTGTAGAAAACATCCCCGTCCCAATGAATCTCCATCGCGTCCAGGTCGAGCATGATCTCCGGACACTCCTCCTCAAACTCCGGCAGCATTTCCTGCTCAACGGCCAAAAGGAAAGCGAGCTGCGCGACGCGGCCGCAAAATCTTCCTCGAGCGCCCTGGCGCTTCTGCGCCACGTTTTGATCGTCTTCGAAGAAGAACCGCCCGCCATTCCCAGTGAAGTTTTCGCGCGCATTGCCGCTCTCACAGGCGCCAACGCCGAAGCCTTCGCCGCGGCGTTCAAGCTCCGGGACCACCAGGCCCACGCGAATGACATCGTGCGCGCTTACAGTGAATACTTAAACGCCCTAAGTGTGGTAATTTCCGCTCTAGATAAACAGGTTCCCAAGCACGAGTGGCAGCGGGCCGGCAAAAGCAGTTCCTGATTTCATGCGGAGGCAAGCCTTATGAAAGTGGTTCTAGCTATCTTGGCGGTTCTGCTGATCATCGCGTTGCTCATCGGCGGCTCATTCGTCTCGCGCCGCAATCAAATGGCCATCAAGCGCGAAGCCGTTAACGCCGCGTGGGCCCAGGTCGATGTCGTGCTCCAGCGGCGCTCCGACTTGATCCCCAATCTCGTCGAAACTGTCAAAGGCTTCGCCGCGCATGAAACCGAAGTCTTCGATGAAATCGCCAAAGCCCGCGCCAGCTATTTGAACGCCACCACTCCCGCCGAAAAAATCGCCGCCAATAATCAGCTCGATGCCTCTCTCGCCAAAGTTCTCGTCCTCACCGAAAACTATCCCCAGCTCAAATCCAACGAGAACTTTCTCCGCGTCCAGGATGAGCTAGCCGGAACCGAAAATCGCATCGCCGTCGAGCGCCGCCGCTACAACGAAGCCGTCCAGGACTACAACACCTACATCTCCCTCTTTCCCAACAGCCTCGTAGCCGGCTTCGGCGGCTTCACCCGCAACGACGCCTACTTCAAAACCGAACCCGGCGCCCGCGAAGCCCCCAAAGTAAATTTCAGCTCCACTCCCGCGCCCACCTCCGCGCCGGCCCCCGCCTCCGCCAAGCCCTAGCCGTGTAGTGGCGGGTCTTTAGACCCGCCATCAGCACCGCCGATTGGTCCCACCCCGGCTAATTTCGCTGCTCCGAACTTCGTCCCATGGCCACCAAAGACGCGCACTGCTCATTTTCATTTTCCCGTTGCCGTTCGAATCGTCCTCCATCTACCAGCAAACAAACGGCTTACGAATAATTACTTGACAAAGGGTACCGATGTGATATAATCCGAGTGTCGTAGCGCGGAGGAGAAACGGAGCCGATCGACATGTCCACCCTCCCTCTGCATACTCTGTGCCTCTGCGTTAAGCAGTCCCTTCCTTCCGCGTCGAAAACCAGGCAGTCCGCCCCGGCAGGCACTGCCCTTTTGCGCGCTTTCTCAAAGAGTCCGCATCAAGATCATTCCATTCGACTTACGTTTCCTTTGTTTTCATACTGTTACGCACTCTTTTGCAACACAGAGATTTCTATCCCCCTTGTTTTCAAGTCTTTCCACACTCTTTCAGCAAAACACCAGGGTGTGGGGTACCCTTGCTCGCCACCGGCCATTTGATCCCATGACCACACAACTCACCTTCAACCTCCAGCCCACCCGCCGCGCTCTCACCGTCAGCGAGCTCACCGCCCGGATCCGCGACCTCCTTGGCAAAAACTTCACCGACATCTGGGTCGAAGGCGAAATCTCCAACTGCCGTGAAGCCCAATCCGGCCACATCTACTTCACCCTCAAGGACGACCGCGCCCAGGTGCGCTGCGTCTTCTTCAAGCAACAGCAGCGAGGCATCAAGTTCCGTCCCGAGGATGGCCTGCACGTCACCGTGCGCGGCTCCATCAGTGTCTACGAGGCCCGTGGCGAATACCAAATCTACGTCGAGAACATTGACCCCATCGGCCTTGGTGCGTTGCAACTCGCCTTCGAGCAACTCAAAAAACGCCTTGAAGCCGAGGGCCTGTTCGCCGCCGAGCGCAAAAAGCCGCTCCCCCTGCTTCCAAGCCGCATCGGCTTGATCACCTCGCCGCGCGGAGCCGCCGTGCGCGACGTTGTGCGCATCCTGCGCCGCCGTTTTCCCAATGTTCACTTGATGGTTTTTCCCGTGCGCGTTCAGGGTGAAGGCTCTGCACCGGAAATCGTCAAAGCGCTCAAGTTCTTCAATCAGAAGAAACTCGTCGATGTTCTGATCCTCGCCCGCGGCGGCGGCTCCATGGAAGATCTTTGGTCCTTCAACGAAGAAATCGTCGCCCGCGCCATCGCCGCTTCTGAAATTCCCGTCATCTCCGGCGTCGGCCACGAAACCGATTTCACCATCGCCGATTTTGTCGCCGACGTTCGCGCTTCCACGCCCTCCGCCGCCGCCGAGCTTGTCGTCCAGACGCGCCGCGAATTCGATAAGCACATTGCCGACCTGCGCGAAACTCTCGCCAGCCTTGTTCGCTATCGCCTCCTCGACCTCAGCAAGCGCGTCCACGAACTTTCCGCTCGCCGCGGATTCCGCCGCCCGCTCGATCTCCTCCGTCAGCAGCGTCAGCGCGCCGATGAAATGACTTCGCGCCTCGCACTCGGCCTCCGCGCGCGCCTCGAGCAATCGCGCAAACGCTTCACCGCGCTGCACCTGCGCATCGCCACGTTCGATTTTCGCGTGAAAATTTCCGCCTTCCGCCTGCGCCTAGAAAAACGCAGCGCCGACCTCGGCCTCCGCATCGAGCGCCTCCTCCGCGCCAAACGCGAACGTCTTCAGCGCCTAGCTCTCCAGCTCGAAGAACGCAGCCCCCTCCGCGTCCTAGAACGCGGCTACGCCATCGCCACCGACTCCTCCGGCGCGCTCCTCCGCGACGCATCTCAGGTGAACATAGGCGACGCGGTGGCAATCCAACTCCATCGTGGCCGTCTATCTGCGGAAGTGAAAAAGAAAGAGGTCTAAGCTGGCGATAAGAACGATATGGGGACCGATGCTCGTTAATCGTCATCGGACGAAGAAGCAACTTTGAGGACGGCGAGGAAGGCTTCTTGCGGTATATCGACCTGGCCGACGCGCTTCATGCGGCGCTTGCCCTCCTTTTGCTTCTCGAGGAGCTTGCGTTTCCGCGAAATGTCGCCGCCGTAGCATTTGGCGAGTACGTTTTTTCGAATCGCCGCAACGGTTTCGCGCGCAATCACGCGGCTGCCAATTGCCGCCTGGATCGGCACCTCGAACATTTGGCGCGGAATCAGCTTGCGCAAGCGGGTCACCAATTCGCGGCCCCGTTCTTGCGCGAACTCGCGATGGATGATCAGTGCCAGCGCGTCCACCGGTTCCCCGGCCACCAGCACATCCAGTTTGATCAGGTCGGACTCGCTGTACCCCGCCAGATGGTAGTCCAGCGAAGCGTAGCCGCGTGAAACGCTTTTCAGCCGGTCATAGAAGTCGAGCACGATTTCGTTGAGCGGCAATTCGTAGGTGAGCATCACGCGCGTCGGCGAGAGGTATTCGAGATTTTTCTGTGTGCCGCGTTTCTCCTGGCAGAGCTGAAGAATCCCGCCGACGGACTCATTGTTGGTAATGATCATCGCGGTGATGATGGGCTCTTCGATTTTTTCGATCTCGCTGGGATTCGGGAATTTCGCGGGGCTATCGACTTCGATCACCTCGCCACTGACGCGCGTAATGCGGTAGCGCACGCTGGGCGCGGTAGTAATGAGGTTGATGCCGAATTCGCGCTCCAGCCGCTCCTGCACGATTTCCATGTGCAGCAAGCCGAGAAAGCCGCAACGGAAACCGAAGCCGAGCGCCACGGAATTTTCCGGCTCGTAAAAAAACGCCGCGTCGTTCAGCTGCAATTTGCCGAGCGCATCGCGCAGCGGTTCGTAATCGTCGGCAAGAACTGGAAACAGCCCGGCGAAGACCATCGGCTTAATGGCTTCAAATCCTGGCAGCGGCGGCGCGGGCCGCGCAGCTTCCGTGACGGTGTCGCCCATGCGCGCATCCGCCACGCGCTTGATATTCGCGACGATGAAGCCCACGTCCCCAGCGCCGAGTTCCTCGAGCGCGACGGGTTTGGGAGTGAGCGTGCCGAGCGTTTCGACTTCGTAGGTTTCGTTGCTGTAGCACAAGCGGATTTTCGTGTGTTTGTTGACGTGACCTTCCATCACGCGCACGAGAACGACGGCGCCACGATAGATGTCGAACCAGGAATCGAAAATCAGCGCCTGCAGCGGATTTTCCGAACTGCCTTTTGGAGGCGGAATACGCTGGACGATGGCTTCGAGAACGTCCTCGACGCCGAGCCCGCTTTTTGCACTGATGAGAAGGGCATCCGCCGCGGGAATCGCAAGCACGTTTTCAATTTGCTCTTTCACGAAATCGATCTGCGCGGCGGGCAAGTCGATCTTGTTGATGACGGGAACGATCGTCAAATTATTGCCCGCGGCAAGAAAGGTATTTGCAACGGTTTGTGCTTCGACGCCCTGGCTGGCATCGACGACGAGCAACGCGCCTTCGCAAGCGGACAGCGCGCGCGACACTTCGTAGGAGAAATCCACGTGTCCCGGCGTGTCGATCAAGTTGAGCTGATACTCGTTACCGTCTTTCGCGGTGTAATGAAGGCGAATGCTTTTCGCTTTGATGGTGATGCCACGCTCGCGTTCGAGATCCATCGAATCGAGGACTTGCTCGTGCATTTCGCGCTGCGAAAGCGCGCCGGTCATCTCGAGTAGACGGTCCGCGAGCGTGGACTTGCCGTGATCGATGTGCGCGATGATGCAAAAATTGCGTATGAACTTCGGGTCCATGAAATCCGGTTATCGCTTCCGTTTCGCGACTGCGTTTATTTTTTCGGTTCCCGGCAGGAGCCGCATGCTTCGAGGAGCCAAGACGCCAGGCTGCGCAAAACCGTGCCGTGTGACAGTTCAGTTTGCCACAAGGAGTGAGTAGTGGATAGTGAGTAGTGGGTGGCAAGCGGGGAGAAGCGAGTAGGCGGCGACACACGAATCCAAAATTGCACCGGAAACAATGGCGGAAATGGCGCGTCTAAAAAACGGAGGTGTTCTCGAAATGGTGAAAGGAATGGCGATTCTGGCATGGTTTGTAATGGCGCTTCCCGCGTTCGCGCAAGAGCAAAAGGCGCCCACTCTCAAGAGTATTTTGCTGGCGCAACTGCACAGCACGCACGACAAAAGCGAATGGTTTGTGTGCGCGGACGTGGCGGTCGCTGGGCTGACCCCGGAACAGGCGAGCTGGACGGATGGCAAGGGGAATCATTCGGTGGGACAGCTTGTGAATCACCTGGTGTTCTGGAACGAACGCCAGCTCGAGAAGCTGACGGGCCAAAAGCAGGCGAACTACAACGGCAACAACGATGAAACCTTCAACAGTTTCGACAGCAAGAGCTGGAGCGAGACGGTGAAACGGCTCGACGATGTCTTGACCCGGTTGGAGACTCTGGTCGAGAACGCGGACGACGCCAAGCTGAAGGAAATCGCTCCCGGAATCGCGCACGTCAACACCCACAATGCCTACCACATCGGCCAAATCGTCTACGTGCGCAAGGAGCAAGGAGTTTGGGACGCGAGCAAGGGAGTGAAATAAGTCGATTGTGCTGCAACTGGACGGCAATTGCTGTGAGCCGTAGTTTCGTTTCAGCATAGCCGCGATCCTTCGCTGCGCTTGATTTCATAACGACGTCGGCTCCTTGGGCCCGGGTAGACTTGGCGTGATGAGCGACCAAGGCTCGGGAGAAAGGAGCCGAATGATGAAGATTATAGGCTGTGATTTTCAT
>JBARJI010000100.1:0-4080 GCA_049800195.1 Candidatus Acidiferrum sp. | reverse complement strand
TTGCCTGAGCAAGACCACTCGCTCACGAGTGCACGTTCAAACAGTTGGGCTGAATGCCGAGACAAAAAAGTGTCGGCATCGAGCCGGCGGAGAGGAATGTCTCTTGACATTCCCTTTTATAGGACTTCTCCGGTAACCGCTTACCGGTAAAGTTCTTCCGACTACTGGACTTATCTTCGTACCGTCTCGACAACGCCGCACAACCGCTACTTCTTGGGATGCGAGACGCTCAAGGGCGAATTCGCGACGAGCAGCTTGCCTTCATCGTCGTTCACCAAATCCAAATCGAGGACCGCGATGTCGCGGTTCCCGCTCGAGGAGACGCTGGCCATCGTCCGAGCGCGGAAGTAATAGATTTTTCCCGCTTCGGCCGTGAACCCATAGAGCGAGACCAGCCTTCCCGGTTCAAGAAACTCCGAACGAAAGTCGACGCAGAGATGGTGCTCCCCGGGCTCAACCACGAAGGACAGATACGAGGTGCCACGGGTCGCCCCAACCCACTTGCCGTCGAGTCTAACGCGCACCGTGACATCGCGAAAGACTCGTAACTTTTGCTCCTCGACCAAATAGATCAGTACTTTGCCAGGGGCGACCTGCGTCTCGGCCTGTGTGTCGCTTGTCGTCACTTGGAACTGTGCGGTGGTTGGTCCACACGCAGGTTGTGCATGGGGTACGAGATCGGGGTTTTGCGCATAAACAGGCAGAGCGCCAAATAGCAAAAGCGCAAGGATCATAGGGTGTGAAGCAACGAGCCGACTTTTCATCCGCAACACCCTTTCTGACTGCGAAAACAGCAGCCACTATACCCCTCTTGCAGCCTAACTCCTGGTTTGTCGTGCCAGTAAAGTTCGTTCCAGTATCCTCATGATTTCATAACAATGCTGGCTCCCTCGACCCGAGTAAACTTTAGTTGCTTGACGACCAAAGGCTCGGGAGAAAGGAGCCAGACATGATGATTATAGGCGTAGATTATCACCCGAGCTTTCAGACGATTGTATTTTTGATGGAAGAGACTGGTGAATACGGTGAACAGGAACTAAACCACAGCGATGATGAAGCGGAGCGATTCTACAGGGCGCTAAAGGAGAGAGGAGTCAGTGTGCGGGTGGGAATGGAGGCCACCGGGCATGCACGCTGGTTCGAGCGGTTACTCGCAGAGTTGGGTTTCGAGTTGTGGATTGGAGATCCGGCGGAGATTAAGACCAAGCGAGTCCGGAAGCAGAAAACCGACCGCGAGGACGCCCGACTTATG
Organism: Candidatus Acidiferrum sp.; assembly: GCA_049800195.1. GTDB lineage: Bacteria > Acidobacteriota > Terriglobia > Acidiferrales > UBA7541 > Acidiferrum. Next base: position 2,828 of record JBARJI010000100.1, on the reverse strand, counting down.
CTGAAGCTGCTGCGGGAAAATCGCTTTCCGAAGATCTGGGTACCCAGTCCGGAAAATCGTGATCTGCGACAACTGCTCTGGCACCGGCACCGACTGGTGCAGATGCGGACGCGGATCATGAATCAACTGCAGGCCGTGGCGATGAACGAAGGCTATCGCTGGAAGAAAAAGCTGTTCAGCGAAAAGGGACGCGCACTGCTAGAAAAACTCTCGTTGGCTCCCTGGGCCAGTCGGCGTCGGAAAGAATTATTGGAGCTGCTGGACCAGCTGGATCCAAAGATTACGGAGTTAACGGCAGCAGTCGAGCGAGAAGCCAATAAACGGCCCGAAGTGGTGCGGTTGATGACCCATCCTGGCGTGGGACCCATCACGGGGGTGGCCTACGTTCTGGTCATCGGGACGCCGGAGCGGTTTCCTTGCGGCAAGCAGATCGGCAGCTACACCGGACTCATTCCGTGCGAAGACTCCAGTGCCGGCAAACAACGGCTGGGACACATCAGCAAGCAGGGCAATACATTGCTGCGCTTCTTGCTGGTGGAAGCAGCACAAGCAGCCGCACGGTGCAACCCAGACTGGCGGCGTCGGTATGTGCACCTGATGATGCGCCGGGAAAAAAGAATTGCCAAAGTGGCCATGGCCAGGAAACTCGCTGTTCGGTTGTACTGGATGTGGCGAAACAATTGGCAATATTCGCAGTTGGTTGAATTCGGTTCGAACGCGGGAAAGCTCGGTACCGTCCATGGCATGAAGTAGGACGTCGTCCACATGATTGGGCATCCCGCTCCCTGCAAAGGGAGTTTGAAGTAGTAATCATGGTCGAAGTTTTGATCGGAGAGATGGTTGGGTCGAACTGAAGCCGCCCGTTAGATTACGAACGAGCCGTGGTCGTCGATGCAGAGAAGAAAGAACAAGAAAGAAAACGAAAGAGAAAAACTCTTTTAGGTGAAAAGAAAGAAGTGTGCTCAAAAAGTGTTTGACGGGGCGGGCATTGTTAGAGATGGACGGTAACCGCGTTAATCAGGACCTACCAGCTCAAACGTGCCCCTTGAGGATGCATGGATGCTGGTGCTATGTTTGCCCGCATGGAACCTGACTCGGACGATGAATTGATTTCTTCGATTGCGCCGGACGTGATGACGTGCCTTGGGCGCTGTAACTACTTTGAGAAACTCGACCAACTCCTTAGCCCAGAAGACAATTCGACTGCAGCCCAATGCTGCGATGGGACATACAAACTGTCCGAGTCGATTCTCATTTCGGCTGGTTTCGATCGAGCCGCGTTAGACGATATCTTCGCTGTGCTCCAATCCAAGCGCGGATGTTGTGACTGCGAAGTGCTCTGCAATGTAGCCGAGAAGAGCCGCCTGAGAGCCAATTATTGGCGGCGTCGGGCAGAAGAGATTCCGCGAACACCGCACACACGGCCCAACTAGGTACTGGGACCCACTTTTCTGGTAACCGCGTTAATCGGGACCTGGGGCCAGGAGCGCATCGCGCGCTGACAACTTCAACACAGACAGTCGTGTCCTCTCCAGAGTGATCCTCGCCTCGGCAGAGGAAATCCATTTCTGCGCCAGACCGACGAGGGACTGTGTCCGTACGAGAACCACTGCCGGAGCCGTGTCCAAAGTCGGACGTATGAGTGTCTTCCTATCAGCTTGGGGCTAGCACTTACTCGTGTAGCACTACGCTCAGGAGAGAAGTGTTTATCTGAAGGCCGCCATTGTAGTGAATGAAACCCAGTTTCCTGAATTTGTTCATGAAGAAATTGACTCGGGAGCGCGTTGTGCCAATCATTTCAGCTAACATCTCCTGCGACACGTTGGGGAGAATTTTTCGCGGTTCGGGCTCCTGGCCGTAGCGAGCGAGCAGCAAGAGAGTCCTGGCCAGCCGCTTCTCGCTCGAATTGAAAAGCTGATCGATCAAATCCTCCTCGATTCGGATATTCCGTGAAAGCATATAAGACATGAAGCGGTCGGAGAAAGCCTGTTCAGTGTGGAGCACGCGAACCATCTCGTTTTTTTCAATAACGAGTAAAGTCGTGGATGTAATCGCAGTCGCTGTCCCCATTCGAACAGCTTGACCTGCCAGGCATCCCTCCCCAAAGAAGTCGCCGGGCCCCAGTATCCCCACCACTGCCTCTTTGCCGACTTCATTGACAACGGACAGCTTTATGCCGCCTTTTTGAATGTACATGACACTCATAGCAGGATTACCTTGAGCGTAGACCGCCCGCGTTTCGCGATACTGCACAACTTTTCTCGCCACGCCGGCCGAATCGAGGAAGGCTTGGGCATCGAAAGCGTGCTTTTTCCTGAGTTTTATTTTGGATTTGGCCTTGTTTGAACTCGCGATTTCTTTCATAACGCCGCCGCTCAACGCCGATACTAACAAAATCAAGTTATTGCCTACAAGGCCTGCCATCTGTGGTTTATTAGCAAGCCACAGATGTACTGTAAGGGTTAACAAAAAGATAGACCCTGTTCAATATAGAACAGACGCCAACACCCTCTCAGTGTAGGGTTTACGTGCTTAGAGTCTATACGTTCTCGGGGGCCAGCGCGGCGTAGGGAAGGACTGGCTCCCGTGAATTTTTCCGAGCTTCCCATGGCTTCGAGCCCACAAGCTCGCCCCAAGCGAGATGCCCCGAGCGGATCCGAAGCCAGACGTCCGCCTTTACACATCCTCTTTGTTGGTGATCACAAGGCGGATGTAGAGCGCTGCCTCCAATGACCAGCCCGAGTTTTTGTACCACGGCGAATGAGAGAGTTTACACCACAACCTCATCGGGCAAGGGTGCAAATGGCGGCTCGCAGGGAGCCGTAGGC
>JBARJI010000099.1:0-67018 GCA_049800195.1 Candidatus Acidiferrum sp. | reverse complement strand
GCCTACGGCTCCCTGCGAGCCGCCATTTGCACCCTTGCCCGATGAGGTTGTGGTGTAAACTCTCTCATTCGCCGTGGTACAAAAACTCGGGCTGGTCAAGCGACCCAAGTGCTTTATCGAAACCTTGTGGAACGTGCCGTACACGCCGCGCTTGAGGAGTGAGAACGCGGATTCGATGTGCTGTGTGTGCGTGTCGCCCTGAGCGTAGGACTCTATGTGGTTAATCGTCTTGTGCTTCCCCGCGAAATTCTTGCTCAGATATATCGCGTAGGTTGCAGCCGCGTCCGTGTAGATCGTCTCAACATCGGGGCTGATGTGCTTCGATAGCTCAGGGCCGATGGATTCCATCTTGGCATCTTTCACCGGGATGAGGCGAAGTTTGCCGCCGCGCTCGACCATGCCGAGAACAACGTCGCGATTCTCTTTTTGGACGTAGGGACGGCCCTTGCGGGGCTTGCGGCGAGTCATATAGGTTTCATCGGCCTCGACAGCGCCAGAGAGCAAGGTGCCTTCTTTCATGGCCTCGCGGATTCTGTGGCACAGGTGCCAAGCGGTGCGGTAGTTCACGCCTAGATGACGCTCTACTTGCTTCGCGGAGATGCCCTTCTTAGCCTCACAGATGAGCGCAATGGCCATAAACCACTTGGTGAGGGGCAGGTGCGTATCGTTGAAGATCGTGCCGCTAGTGGCACTGAATTGCTTGCCACAGGCCAGACACTGGTAGATGCGCGTGCGCTTGTTCTTGCCAGCTTCGCGTTGAATCTTGGAGATGCGGCCCACTTCGCCACAGTGGACACAGCCGATCTCGCCATTCGGCCAGCGCATCTGTTCGATATAATCAAGGCAGTTGTCTTCGGTCGAGAATTTGCGGGTTACGTCTATGAGCTTCATAATGCAATAATCGTATCAGGAAGGCGGTTCTGTGTCAAGTGCATAATCGCCGGTTGAACTTGCTTGTTTTGAGACACATGCGTAAGTGTTGATACTGCAAGGCTTACCGATTTGGCCATTTGCCGTTTGAGGCTGATCCGACTACGCATGGAAGACTCCAGGGCGAGCTAAAAGGACGGAGAAGCTAGCGGACACCAATGAAAATGGCGGCCAGAGGCCGCCGGATGGAATCCGCACTATTACCTAGCCAACATAATAGCATATGTTATCAAAATGTCAAGAGAAAAATCAGCGCCATGGGATTGGTCAGGGCTCGAAATCCAGGGCGCGGTCTTTTTGGAGGAGGGCCAGATAGCCGAGGATGTCTTGTTCGACCTTGGTGGGGTCGGCTTTGGAGTAGATTTGCTGCAGTTCGGCGATGATTTGCTGGGTGGTGCGCTTGCCGTCGCAGCGCTGGACGATTTCGAGACTGGGGCCATTGAGGCGAAGGGCACGTTCGGGCATTAGAAGGACGCGCTGACCCTGGTTTTCGCCAAGGCGGACGCCGGGGGCGAGGCGCGGTTTGCTGGTGAGTTCGATACTCACGCGGAGATGGCCTCTGTTTGCGGGTGAAAAGCGCCTGGAGGGGGCCAGCCGGGTTGGACGTAGGCGAAAAAGAGGGCGTCGAGTTGGGCCCAGAGGATGTCGCACTTGGCGCGAAGGGCGGCGTGGGCTTGGTCTTGTTGTTCGCGAGTGCGGGCGTGTTTGACGACCCAGGCGAGGGCGAACTCGGCGTCTTCGGGGGCCTGCGTGAGGCGGCCGGTGAAGTAGTCGAGGCCGCTCGAGAGCCTGGGGTAGTGCTGGCGAAGGCGATCCACACGGAGGGTGATGAGTTTCTTGGAAAACAGTTCAGTCAGTGAGGAGGCGACAGCTTCTAGATGCGAGCGCGTGGAGACGAAATCAACGTAGGCTTGGACGGCATAGCGCGTGGCGGGAAGAATTCCTTGGCCCTGAAGCGCTTGATCGCGCGAGAGACCGGTGGCTTCGACCAGGCGCAGCCACTTTTCAATACCGCCTGCCGTTAGGCCATCGCCGTCGTGATCGAGGATGCGTTTGCGCCAGACGAGGCGAAAGGCGGGATCTTCGCTGCGGGCGAGGATGGCCGCGTCTTTTATGGGGATGCGGCTTTGGTAGTAATAGCGGTTCAGAGCCCAGGCTTGTAGCTGGCCGCGGGTGAGTTTGCCTTCGTGCATCAGTGCGTGAAAAGGATGTTTGTGGTGATAGCGCTCTTCACCAATGGCATGAAAGCCTGCGATGAAGTCGGCCTCCGAAAGCAGCGGCGCGTTGATGGTTTGAGCGTGGCTCATACGGCGAGCTCCATTCCATCATAGGCGATTTCCCAGCCGGCATCACGGACGATGCGGGATTCGGGACTCTCCTTGTTCAAGATGGGGTTCGTATTATTGATATGAATCAGAACACGGCGCGTTTTGGACGGACGAAAGGGCTGGCGGAGCAGGCCGCGATCGCCCCATAGCGGTAGATGGCCCATTTGCCTGCCGGATTTGCTGCCTTTCTGGATGGAGTGGAGTTCATCGTCTTTCCAGAAAGTGCCATCGAGAATTGCCAGGTCGCTCTCCTCGACCGTCCGCAACCAATGGTCGCCGATCCCCGGAAGATTTGGCGCATAAAAGACTTTCTTATCTTTGGAGACGAAACTTAGGCCGATGACAGCATCCTCAGGCGCCAAGCTGTTGCGCAAGGATTCGCTGACGTAATCGGGGAAGCTCCCGCCGAGGGGCACGGCTTTGCAGAAGAAGCCGCTTTTCTTATCGGTTGGTGATGCCAGGACGAGGGGCGTTAGGCGGTCAAGCGGAAGCGTTTCCCACCGGACAGGAGGATTGGAGCGCATGAGAACGCGGAGGAGCCCGTTTTCTTCGGTAAGGATGCGCCGGACGGCGACTGTGGAATAAATCTGCAACGGCTGGAATTCCCTGAGATGGAGAAGACCCATCACGGCGTCCACGTCGGCGCTTGTCAGCAAGAGCGTATGGATAGGCGAGTTTCGGGAGCCAACGGGAGGGACAAAATCAGCGGAAGATAGAATTTGCTGGCGAAGATCCGGGGAAGCGTTGAGAAGGAACCATCGCGCACCGTCCGCGGAAATGGCGGCTTGGGCTTGCGTTCGAGGGCTGGCTTTAATGGCGCCGGAACGCACACCCATGCATTGAAGACACGAACAATTCCATTGGGGGAAACCGCCTCCGGCTGCCGAGCCGAGAATCTTAACGCGCATTCCGGCACGCCGGCAGATGACCGCTGGGCGCGGTCACGAGATTAGAGCTCAGCGTTAGCGTACGAGCTGATTTCGCAGTTCAGGTCGATCTCTTCGTGCTGCGGGGTGGTCCATTCCATGGCGAAGGGCTCCTAGTAAGACGCACAAGTCGAAAGAACTACAGCGATTGGAATATAGCATAGGATGGAATTGTAGGAAAGAGCTTGACCGAAAATAAGAACCTTCCAAGAAGAGACTCAGCCTACGAAGGGTAGACATTCGCCACCAAGAAAACCACAACCTGTAGTACCGAAAATCAATGGATCGCGGAGAGGTCCGCACAAAGAATTTTTTCAGAAGAGCTTACGTTTTCTCTTGACAAAGCTCAAAAGCACCCTATGATGTGGCGAGAAGTGGAAGAAAGTGGTTAGCAGTAGAACAAAGTAGAAGCCATCCGGCCAAGTTAAGACGTTCTCGAGGGCAATCGTGAACGTAAGCATTCTGGGCATCCAAAACAGGCGTACGAGCAGGGATTATGAAGCTGCGGGGAAACTGTCCGGCGAAAATCGACGAGAAGGGGCGTCTCAAAATACCCTCCGTGTTTTTGGACGAGCTCAGGGAGTACGGCAACCAATTTTATATCACGAGTACCACGGGGGAAACAGCAAGAATTTATCCGATGAAGGTATGGTCGGAAATCGAAGACAAGCTGGCGCAATTGCCAAGCACGCATGTAGCAAAACAGAAGTTCCTTTTGAGGACGAGCTATTTCGGGCAGCAGGCGGAATTGGATGGGCAGGGAAGAGTGCTGTTGCCGGCGGTGCTGCGCGAAGCGGCGCAAACAATCGCGGAAGTGGACGTTTACGGGGCGCTGAATTATTTGGAAGTGATGAATCATACGCGGATGCTCGATAAATTGAAGAATGAGCCGTATACGGCGGCGGATGATACGGCGCTGGGAATTTAGGCGGGAAGTGGCGAGTGGCGAATGAGGAGTGGCTAGAGAAAACACGAGAGCCACATACGCCGGTGATGTTGGAAGAGGTGCTGGAATGGCTGGGCATCAGGCCGGAAGGAACGTACATCGACGCAACGCTGGGAGCCGGCGGACATTCGGCGGCGATAGCAGAAAAGCTGACGTCGGGAAGGTTGATCAGCCTGGACCGGGACGCACAGGCGCTGGAGCTGGGGCGGGCACGGCTGAAGAGTTTCGGAGCGAAGGTGACGGTGGTGCAGTTGCCGTTCTCGAGGATAGCGGAGGCCGCACAAGAGTTGGGGATTCCGAAGGTGGACGGGGTCTTGGCCGACTTGGGAGTTTCGAGCATGCAGCTTGATCAGGCAGCGCGGGGATTTTCGTTTCGCGAGGCCGGCCCGTTGGACATGAGAATGAATGCCGAGGACGAAGTGACGGCAGACGAGATTGTGAATCGATGGTCGGAGAAAGAGATTGCCGACCTGCTCTACCGCGAGGCGGATGAGCACGATTCCAGAAGGATCGCCAAGGCGATCGTACGGGCACGGCCCGTGCGGGATACAGCACACTTGGCAACGACTGTGGCAGGGGCCCGTAAGCACTGGGGAAGGCAGAGACTGCATCCCGCAACAAAAACGTTTCTGGCGCTGCGGATAGCGGTGAATCGAGAGATGGAGGAACTCGGGCAGTTTCTTTCACGGACCCCTGCTACATTGAATTCCGGAGGGCGCATGGTGGTGTTGAGTTACCACTCGCGCGAAGATCGCATCGTGAAGCACGCGTTTCAAGAGGGAGAGCGTCAGGGGACGCTCGAGGTGCTCATCCGGCACGTGATCCAGCCGACCGAAGAAGAGAAGGCGGCCAACCCGCGTTCGCGAAGCGCGAAACTGCGGTGTGCAGAAAGAGTGTAGCGATGAGCGGTAAACGGAAAAGAGCAGCGGTGGCGGAGTTTCACACGGTCAAGCGAATCGATAATTCGAGGCTGGTGCGCAACTTCGAGCCGGCCAAGATGCGGAATCTTTGGAGGACTGTGGCGCTGGGAAGCGTGGTGGCGGCGATATTCATGCTTTACATTTTCCAGCACTTTCGGTGCATCGATTTGAGTTTTCAGCTGGAAGATTTGAAAGCCCAGGAGGCCAAAGCCTCAGCGCTGAACTCGGAGTTAAAGCTGGAGATTGCCGGGCTGCGCGATCCGATGCGGATCGATGTAATCGCGCGGAGGCGTCTTGGCCTGACCGAGCCACTGCCGTCGCAAGTGCAAGAATACGATGAACCAGACGGCGCGGAAGTGGCCGCGCACTACGTGCGCCCGAACCGCGTGCCGTGAACCCGCCAGCGAGCGCGGCGTTTCCAAGCAAAAAATTTCCCGACAGTATGAGCTTCGAACCGGAGCGTTTGCCGACCTGAATTCGCCATGCAACAAGACCGCGTCCACGTCCGTTTGCTCATCCTTGCCGGCGTAGCGTTCTTGTGGATGGGCGGGGTTTTCTGCCGGCTCACCTATTTGCAACTATTTTGTCATGGCGAATATCTGGCGCGGGCTCTGCGCCAGCAGGAACGCACCATTGAAATCACGCCGGAACGCGGAGCCATCTACGACCGGAACAAGAACCCCCTAGCAATGAGCATTTCGGTAGATTCCGCATTTGGCGTACCTTCGGAAATTGCCGACGAGCACCTGGCGGCGCGCTTGCTGTCCGGAGTGGTGGATGTGCCCGAGGAGGAACTCGAAGCGCGTTTCGAGTCGTCGCGCTCGTTTGTGTGGATTTCGCGGAAGCTGCCGCCGGAGAAGGCCGAAGCGATCACGGCGCTCAATTTGAAAGGCGTCTATCTGCAAAAGGAAAACGAGCGGTTCTACCCGAAGCGTGACTTAGCGGCGCACGTGCTGGGATTCGTCGATATGGACGAGAAAGGGCTCGGCGGGATCGAGTACGAGCTGGACAACGAGATTCGAGGGCAGAGCGAAAAAATCGTGGTGATGGAGGACGCACGGCGGCGCTGGTTTGACGGCAGCCAAGCCAAGCTGAACAATGGCGCGGACGTCGTGCTGACACTAGACGAAAAAATTCAGTACATCGCCGAACGCGAACTGAACGCGGCGATTGCGCAGACCCATTCCATCGCCGGCACCGTCATCGTTATGAATCCGAATAACGGAGAGATTCTGGCGCTGGCGAATTGGCCGACGTTCAATCCCAATAAAGCCAGCGAAGCGCCCGCCGAAGCACGTATGGATCGCGCGGTGAGTGCGCTCTATGAACCGGGTTCGACCTTCAAGCTGGTGACGCTTGCGGCGGCGTTCAATGAGGGAATCACGCGGCCCGATGAAATATTCGATTGCGAGAACGGAAGCGTGCTCGTGGCGGGTCACCGGATTCACGACCACGCGTCGTTCGGATTGCTAAACGTTTCGCAAATTCTGGCGCAGTCGAGCGACGTCGGGGCCATCAAAATTGCGCTGCGGCTGGAAGCGCCTAGATTTTACGACTACATCCGCGCGTTTGGCTTTGGGGAGCCGACTGGCGTCGATTTACCGGGGGAGAGCAAAGGCTTGCTGCGGCCGGTGAACGATTGGGGTTCTTTTTCAATTGGTTCGATCTCGATGGGGCAGGAGATTGGAGTAACGCCCATACAACTGATCACGGCGGTATCGGCGATCGCGAATGGCGGCTTGCTTTACAGGCCGCACGTCGTCGCGGAGCTGGAGCGGGATGGCCGAGAGCTACCGGCCGAAGGTGTTCCGACGCCGACGGAGCCACGGCGCGTAATCAGTCCCGAAACCGCGGCTACCATGCGTCGGCTGATGGAGGGCGTGGTGCTGTACGGGACAGGACCACTGGCCCACCTCGATGGGTGGACCTCCGCCGGGAAAACGGGTACGGCGCAAAAAATCGATCCAACGACGGGACGCTATTCGCGGACGCAATACATCGCCTCCTTCACAGGATTTGCGCCCATCAACGATCCGGCGGTCGCCATTCTGGTATCGCTGGATTCTCCTGTGGGGCAACACGAAGGCGGAGAGGTAGCGGCGCCCGTCTTCAAGCGCATTACGGAGGAGGTCCTGACGTATCTCGATGTGCCGCGCGATGTTCCTCTCAATCCCAAGCTCATTGAGGCAGCCTATCAGAAGCAAGCGAAGAAAAATGGGAGAGCGCTCGAGGACCTCTCGTCGGTGGATTTTTCCGCGCAGGCCGATCCGGCGCCAGCGGCATCGCAAGCAACGAAAGCCGAGGGCCAGGGGCGGGCGGATGGCCGGAAGCCGGCCTTGACGGTTGCGGTGGATCAAGGAGGCGAAGTCGAAGTACCGGACTTCAGCGGGAAGACGATGCGGGAAGTTGCGGACATGGCGCTGAAGCTGGGACTTGACCCCGTGCTGGTTGGCAGCGGTCTTGCAACGGATCAATCGCCGGCGGCGGGAGCAAGGCTGAGACGCGACGCGAAAATCACGGTGAGGTTCGGGACACCGGTCGTAAAGAATTCGAAGCCACGCCTACAAAACAGGAATTAGGATGAGAACTGGATTGAGCCATACAGAAGAAGAAACACCCAACTCGAAAACGAACCACGCCGATGAACACCGAAAAAATTCCGCGGCGGCGCCGGTCTCACCTCAACACATGAAACTGCGCGAATTACTTCATGGGACGGAAGCGAGGATTCCTGCGTCCGCGGAGAACCTGGAGGTTCGCCAAGTCACATGTGATTCGCGCAAGGTGGAGCCGCAAGCGCTGTTTTTTGCGCTGCACGGCGCGAAGGCAGATGGGAATGCGTTCATCCGGGATGCGGCGTCACGGGGCGCTGTGGCGATCGTCAGCGAGGACCCCGTGCCTGGGTCGATTCCAGCCAGCGTGGCCTGGATTCAAGTGCGCGAGGCGCGCAAAGCGCTTGCCGTTACGGCAGCGAACTTTTTCGGGCATCCGGCGAACGACTTGGAGCTTGTGGCTGTGACCGGCACCAACGGGAAAACCACGACAACTTCGCTGCTTGATGCGATCGTGAAAGCCTCCGGCGCGAAAACCGGTCTTTTCGGAACGATCGCGTATCACACTCCGCTGGGCGAGTATCCGGCGCCCAACACCACGCCGGAATCGGTCGACTTGCAAGGGTTTTTGGCGGAGATTCGCGATGCGGGCGGGCGGTTCGCGGTGCTGGAAGCGAGTTCGCATTCGCTGGCGATGGATCGCTTATGGGGCTGCCATTTCGCCGCGGCTGTTTTTACGAATTTGACGCGCGAGCACATGGATTATCACAAAACGTTTGAAGATTATTTCGCAGCGAAGAAAAAGCTCTTCGAAGGGACCGGGGCCGGAGCGCCCGAAGCCGCCGTGATCAATGTGGATGACGAGTATGGGAAGCGACTGGCCGGGCTGGCAAAGAAAACCGTGACCTATGGCCTCGAGTCTGAAGCCGAAATCACCACAAAAAAATTCCAATTAACGTTCAACGGGCTGGCGTTCACGGCGCAAACTCCTAACGGAAAAGTGCAAGTAGCTTCTCGACTGGTCGGCCGCATCAATGTTTACAACATTCTCGCGGCGATCGGAGCGGCACAAGCGCTGGGCCTTTCGAATGACGTTATCGAATCGGGGATAAGCAATCTCGAACTAGTTTCCGGACGCTTCCAGCGCATCGATCTTGGCCAGCCTTTTTTTGTGGTGGTTGATTACGCGCACACCGATGACGCGCTCGAAAATCTCATTCGAACCGCGCGGGAGCTCAATCCAAAAGGCCGCATCATCACACTTTTCGGATGCGGGGGTGGTAAAGATCGCACCAAGCGTCCGGTGATGGGAGAGGTGACCGGGCGATTGAGCGACCTGACGATACTTTCGAGCGACAATCCGCGCAACGAAGATCCGTTGAAAATTATCAGCGACATCATTGTCGGCCTGCAGAAAACCGCTGGAAAATATCTGATCGAGCCGGACCGCGAGAAAGCGATCGGCGTGGCGATGGATGAAGCGCGCGCCGGAGACATCGTTCTGCTGGCCGGCAAGGGCCACGAGAATTATCAAATCCTCGCTGACCGCACGCTGGAATTTGACGACTGTGAAGTGGCTCGGCGGGCCCTGCGGGAAAAAGGATACGGGGAGACACATGCCGAAATCGGCGGTGGTAACCCGAAAAACGGCTCAGGGTTTGGCACGTAGCGCGCTTGTCTAGCTTAGCTAGAAAGTGTGACGAGGGCGCGCGAGCTAGTAGTCAACTCGCAAAAGGAGGAGCCCTCATAATACGGTGAAAACAAACCGATACGCGGGGTATCTGCGTAAAGCAAACCCCTTGAGGCATTTATGCGGTGGACGATTGCACAAGTGGCTGGCGCTGTGGGTGCTAGGGCGGGGGCGGGGCTCGACCCCCTGGCCCGGGTGGCCGGCGTCTCGATTGATTCTCGCACGGTACGTACAGGAGAACTGTTCGTTGCCGTCCACGGACCGCGTCATGATGGACACGATCACGTGGAGAGTGCGCTGGAGCGCGGAGCGCTCGCCGCAGTGGTGGCGCAGCAACAAGTTAGCCGCTATGGCGAGGGTGTCCGAAACCGGTGCATTGTCGCTGCGGACACCTTCGAAGCACTCAAGCAGCTCGCTCGAGCGGTTCGCGAAGCCTGGGGCGGGAAAATTGCAGGCGTCACCGGCTCCGTGGGCAAGACCACTACGAAAGAGATTCTGGCGGCACTGCTGGGCGCGAAGCTGCGGGTGCTGAAATCGGAAGGGAATTTTAATAATGAGTATGGACTGCCACTGACGTTGTTTCGCTTGGATGAAACGCATCAAGCGGCGGTGCTCGAGATGGGCATGTCGCGGCGCGGTGAGCTGGCCCGACTGGCGGCGATTGCTCGCCCTGATGTGGGAGTGGTAACGCGGGTTGCGCCCGCGCATTTGGAGTTTTTTGCGTCGGTCGATGAGATTGCGCTGGCGAAGCGTGAGCTGATCGAAGGGCTGAATGGGCGAGAATCCACCGCGGTGCTGAACGCGGATGATCCACGCGTGGCGGCGTTCGGCGCGTTTGCGCCAGGGCGAGTGGTGACTTACGGAATCGATGCGCCCGCGTTTTTTTCGGCTGCGGCGATTGAGGACCGCGGCGCGCTTGGTTCGGCGTTCGATTACGTGAGTCCCGAAGGCCGCGTGCGCTTGGAGCTTCCTGTTCCGGGCCGGCATACGATTTACAACGCGCTGGCCGCGCTTGCCGCTGCCAGCGTTTGGAACATCGGGGCGGCAGAAGCGCAAAGCGTTTTTCGAACGCTGCGAATGCCCGCGATGCGCGGCGAATTGCTGCGATTTTCGAATGGAGCGGCGCTGATCAACGACAGCTACAACTCGAGCCCGGCTGCGCTTCACGCGATGGTTTCGGTGCTCGCGGCAACGCCGAATTTTCAACGCAGGATCGTGGCGGCGGGCGAAATGCGCGAGCTAGGTCCGGCGTCGCCCGTGTTGCATCGCGAAGCGGGAATATTCACGGGCAAAACAGGCAAAGTGGATTGGGTGATTGGCGTCGAAGGCGATGCAGAGCAAATCGTCGAAGGCGCGGTGTCCGCGGGAATCCCTCGCGCGCAAACGAAGTATTTCAATTCTTCCGAAGAGGCAGCGAAATTTTTGGAAGAGTTCCTCACGCCAGGCGACGTGTTGCTCGTGAAAGGCTCGCGAGGAGTAAAAATGGAACGCATCGTCGAAACGCTATTGACGCGTTACGCGGCTCCGGGCGAGGTTCCACGGCAGGAGGTTCGCCACTGAAATGCTGTATTACCTCCTCTACCATGTTCTGCAGCCTTACTTCAGCCCGCTAAACGTGTTTCGCTACATCACGGTTCGGACGGTGTACGCGAGTTTGACGGCCATGTTTCTCGGGCTTGTCTTTGGTCCCTGGTTGATTCGCCGTCTGCGCGAACTGCAAATCGGGCAATACATCCGCGAAGAGGGGCCTCAGAACCATCAGAAAAAAGCGGGCACGCCAACGATGGGCGGAGTGCTGATCGTCTTGTCGACGGCTGTGCCGACGCTGCTTTGGGCGGATTTGACCAATCCATTTATCCTACTCTCGCTTTTCGCGCTAATTGGATTTGCGGCCATCGGTTTTATTGACGATTACGCAAAGGTTTCGAAGCAACGGAACCTGGGCCTCACCGCAAAGAAGAAGATTTATTTTCAGGTGCTGGTCAGTCTGGTCGTGGGGATTTCGCTGCTCGTTCTGGTGACGCACTACGCCTACTCGACGCAGTTGATGATTCCGTTTCTCAAGCGGTTGCACCCGGACTTGGTTATCCATTCGCTGATAAATTCGCCGCATCTTTGGCCTTTCGCATTCCTTCCGTTTCTGGCTTTCGTTTGCCTAGTCATCGTAGGCTCGTCGAATGCGGTGAATCTGACGGATGGCCTGGATGGTCTTGCAATCGGCTGCACGGTCATCGCCGCGGGTGCGCTCACGATGTTGACTTATGTCAGCAGCAACTCGCGCTGGGCCACTTATCTCGAGATTCAATACATCCCACGCGTGGGCGAACTCACTGTTTTCTGCGGAGCGCTCGTTGGCGCGTCGCTTGGCTTCCTCTGGTATAACGCGCACCCCGCGGAAATTTTCATGGGAGATGTGGGATCGCTCGCGCTCGGCGGAACGCTGGGCACGGTGGCAGTCATCATCAAGCAGGAGATTCTCCTTTTTTTTGTCGGCGGGATTTTTGTGATCGAGGCGCTCTCGGTCATCCTACAGGTTGGTTCGTTCAAGCTGCGCGGGAAGCGCATTTTTCGCATGGCGCCCATCCACCATCATTTTGAATTGCTGGGATGGAGCGAGTCGAAAGTCATCGTGCGGTTTTGGATTGTGGCGCTCGTCTTCGCGCTGTTTGCGCTGACGACGTTGAAATTGAGGTAGAGCGCGTTCGCTGCGGAGCGGGCTTGGGAAAGTCTGGAAGAAGTGAAGATGCCGGGTGAAATCGAGCTGCGAGGGAAGCGCGTACTGGTCGTGGGGCTGGCACGGACGGGCGTGGCGACTGCACTTTTTTGTGCGGCGCGAGGAGCGCAAGTGACGGCGACGGACTCTCGCCGTGAAATCGAAATTGGAGAGGTGGTCGCGAAACTGAGGGAAGCGAGAGTGACGCTCGAATTGGGCGGGCACCAAGAGAAAACCTTTCTCCAACAGGACTTGATTATTCCAAGCCCGGGCGTGCCTGCTGACGAAGCGCATCTGCAATGCGCGCGTGCCAAGGGCATCACCATTTGGAGCGAGATCGAGCTGGCCTATCATTTTTTGAAAGGCCGGTTGATAGGGATCACTGGCTCGAACGGAAAGACGACAACGGCATCTCTGGTGGTACACATTTTGAAGACGGCTGGTAAGGAGGCCATCCTCGCGGGAAATATCGGAACGCCGCTCATCGGATGCGTTGACTACATGAAAGTCGACACATGGACGGTGGTCGAGCTGAGCAGTTTCCAGTTGGAGCTTATCGACACGTTTCGCCCAAACATCGGCGTGTTTCTGAATCTGACGCCGGACCATCTTGACCGGCATCACACGCTGGACGCCTACGGTGCGGCAAAAGCGCGGCTATTCGAAAATCAGACCGCGGAGGATGCCGCAATTTTGAACGCCGATGATGCGGCGACAGTGTCGTACGCTCCGTCGCTGCCGCGAGTCTACTGGTTCAGCAGGAAACAGCGGGTCGCTCAAGGCGCGTACGTTCGTGAAGAGCAAATCGTGTTCCGGCAAAATGGCACGGAAGAAACTCTGCTCAAACTGGAAGACATTCCTCTGGCAGGAGGGCACAACGTAGAGAACGTGCTTGCGGCAGCCGCTGCGGCGAGGCTCGCGGGCGCGCCCGCGGTGGCGATTGCGAAAGGTGCCAGGTCGTTTGCCGGAGTCGAGCATCGCTTGGAATTTGTCGCCGAAATCGGAGGAGTGCGCTACTACAACGATTCGAAAGCGACCAACGTGGACGCCACACTGAAGGCGCTTGGCGCGTTTCCCGGCCGCATCCTGGTAATCCTGGGCGGAAAAGATAAAGAGAGCGATTACACCGTGCTGCAAAAGCCGCTGCGGGAAAAAGCGATTCTTGCGCTCTTAATTGGCGCGGCGGCGGGAAAGATCGAAAAACAAATTGCGGGAAGCGTGGCGCTGGAACGCGCGGAAACGCTTGAGCGCGCGGTCGAAACCGCCTCGCACGCGGCGCAACGCGGCGATGTGGTGCTGCTCGCCCCCGCTTGCGCCAGTTTCGACCAGTTCCAAAACTATGAGCACCGGGGACGGGTCTTCAAGGAATTGGTGGGGGAGCTTCAAAAGCAATCCGCCGGCGCAAGCTCCGGAAAAAGGTGAACAAACGTGCCGAGACACCTTGAAACCGATCGCTGGCTATTTGGTGTGACGGTGGCGCTGTGCCTCTTCGGAGCGGTGATGATTTTCAGCGCCTCGGCGGTCACGGCGGAGAAAGAGTACGGCCACGGATATTATTTTCTTGTGCGGCAAGCGGCCTGGCTGATCCTTGGCCTTCTCGGAATGTTCGCCCTAATGCGCACGGACTACAGGCGCCTGCGCGAGCCCGCCGTGATTTACACCGCCGTGTGCCTGGTTTTGCTCTTACTGATTGGGACATTCTTTCTGGATAAGGCGCATGCCACTCACCGTTGGATTCGTTATGGTCCCGTGGGCATTCAGCCATCGGAATTGGCAAAGCTGGCAGTGATCCTTTATCTGGCATGGTTCCTCGATCAGAAGCGGCGCAGCCAGGCTTCGATGGAGTTTTGCACAGAAGATTTTCTCCAGACGATCCTTCCCGCCGCGGGACCCGTCTTGATTTACGTGTGCTTGATTCTGGCACAACCGGATTTGGGGACTGCCGTGGACATCGTGCTTGTGGCCACGGCGATTCTTTTTGCCGCTGGACTGTCCTGGAAATGGCTCGCGTCCGGCGCGGCCGCGGCCATGCCGCTGCTTTATCTGCTGATCTCCCACGTTTCCTACCGGCAAGCGCGCTTGGCTGCTTTTCTTGATCCTAATTCCGATCCGCAAGGCGCGGGGTTTCAGTTGATGCAGTCGCTCATCGCCGTCGGATCGGGCGGATTCACAGGTGTCGGCCTGATGGAGAGCAAGCAGAAGTTATTTTATTTGCCCGAAGCGCACACCGATTTTATTTATGCGGTCGTCTGCGAAGAGCTCGGCTACATCGGCGCGATGTTGGTGATCGGGTTGTTCGTAGTTTATGGCTGGCGCGGGCTGCGCGCGGCGTTCGCCGCTCCCGATGGATTTGGGCGGCTGCTGGCGCTGGGAATCACGGCCATGGTGCTGAGCCAGGCGTTTATCAATCTTGCTGTCGTGCTGGGCATGGTGCCGACGAAGGGCATTCCCCTGCCGTTCGTGAGTTACGGCGGCTCGAGTTTGTTGGTGATGCTGTTAGCCACGGGAGTGCTGCTGAATATCAGCCAGCAGGCTACCGAAACATGAGCAAACTTCTTGAGTCGCGCCGAGGTTTCGGCAGTGCAGACACGACATATCGTATCGAGTTGCGACCGGGTTTCGGTTGCAGGGACACGATATATCGTGCCCCCACGATCGATCGAGCAGAAAAGCCGCAGCCATGAAACTCCTAATCGCCGGAGGCGGCACAGGCGGCCATGTTTTCCCGGCACTGGCCATTGCGCAAGAGTGGTTGTCGCGGGGCACTGAAAGAGAAGTCGTGCTGGTCGGAACAGAACGGGGAATCGAAATGAAACTGGTGCCGCAAGCCGGCCTGCCGCTCGAAACGCTGCGCGTGGCCGGCTTGAAAGGCAAGGGTGGCGCGACGCTCGTGAAGAATCTCGCCATGCTGGCGCCCGCAATGCTGGATGCGCGCCGTGTATTGCAGAAGCACAAGCCAATCGTGGCCTTCGGTGTGGGCGGCTACGCCGCGGGACCGATGCTGCTCGCGACATGGCTCGACCGCATTCCCAACGTGATTTTCGAGCCGAACGCAGAGCCCGGCTTGACGAACCGGCTGGTTGCGCGAATCTCCAAGCGCATCGCCACCGGCTATGAAATTTCTGCCCACGCCTGGGGAAAAAAGGCCATCGTTACTGGCTGCCCCGTGCGCGCTGAATTCTTTTCGATCGCGCCCCATCCGGCGCAGAAGCCGTTCCGATTGCTCATTACGGGCGGCAGCCAGGGCGCGCTGCCCATCAATCGCGCTTTTGTCGACGCTATGGACCGCCTTGCGGCGCGAAAAAATGACTTGTCCATCGTGCATCAGACCGGCGAACGCGATTATAATGCGGTGCGCACCGCCTACGCGCGGCGCGAAATAAACGCGGAGGTAGCGCCCTTCCTCACTAACATGGCCGAGCGCTTTGCTTGGGCAGATGTTATCGTTTGCCGAGCAGGAGCCATCACCGCGGCGGAAATCGCAGCCGCGGGCCGCGCCGCCATCTTCATCCCCTTTGGGGCCGCCACCGACAGCCACCAGTTGCGCAATGCGCAGGAGATGCAAAGGGCGGGCGCCGGACGGCTGATCCCCGAAAACGAACTTACCGTGGGACGCCTCGCAGGCGAAATCTTCTCGCTCGTTGACCAGCCACAGCAGCTTGAGAAGCAGTCCATCGCGGCGCGTTCGCTCGCCCGGCCGGACGCCACGCGCGACATTGTCAACCTGATCGAAGAGGCCGCGAACGTGCAGGGAAGCAGCCAGAGGGCAAATTCATGATGGTCTCGTTCCGCAATTTTCAGCGTATTCATCTGGTTGGCATAGGCGGGATCGGAATGAGCGGTATCGCCGAAGTTCTGCTAACACTGGGCTACTCTGTTTCAGGCTCGGACACCAAGCCTTCGAACATCACCGAGCGGCTGCAGAATCTCGGCGCGACGATTCATGAGGGCCATAAAGCCAGCAATGTCGAGGGTGCGCATGTGGTGGTGATTTCCTCGGCGATCAAACAGGACAATCCCGAAGTCGTCGAAGCGCACAAGCGAAAAATTCCCGTGATCCCTCGCGCGGAGATGCTCGCGGAGCTGATGCGCCTCAAATACGGCATCGCCGTCGCTGGAGCGCATGGCAAGACCACCACGACATCCATGGTGGCTTCGGTTCTTGCCGCCGCGCATCTGGATCCAACCTTCGTGATTGGCGGCCGGGTGAATCAAGCAGGCACAACGGCGCGGCTCGGCAAAGGCGAATATTTCGTCGTGGAAGCCGACGAAAGCGACCGGAGCTTCCTGATGCTCGCGCCCGTCGTGGCTGTCGTCACCACTATCGATCGCGAACACCTCGATCAATACAGCTCGCTCGCGGATATTCAGGAAGCGTTCATTCAGTTTGTGAACCGCGTCCCGTTTTATGGCGCCGCGATTCTTTGCCTCGATGAGCCGAATGTGCAAGCCATTCTCCCAAACGTGAAGCGCCCCATCATTACTTATGGCACTTCAAGCCAGGCGGACTTGATCATCAGCGATGTCAAGCTCGAAGGCCTCGGCAGCGAGTTTCGCCTAACGTTTAGGGGCGAAGACTTAGGCCTGTTTCAGCTCATGCATCCACCCGGCATTCACAATGTACGAAACGCCGCTGCGGCTGCGGCCGTCGCGCTCTATCTAAATGTTCCCAGCGATTTGATCCGGGAGGGCCTGGCCAAATTTACGGGAGTCGGCCGCCGCTTTGACATCAAGGGCGTCGTGAACGATATCGCGGTCATTGACGATTACGGCCATCATCCTGTGGAAATTCGCGCCACTCTCGAAGCTGCTCGCGGCTGCAAGTTCAATCGCCTCCTGGTGCTCTTCCAGCCGCACCGATTCACGCGCACTCAGCACCTTTGGGACGAATTCTGCCGCGCTTTCAATCAAGCGGACATCTTGGTGCTGCTGGACATCTACGCTGCCAGCGAAGCGCCGATTCCCGGCGTCTCGAGCGAAGCGCTCGCCAATGCGATTCGCGAAGCCGGCCACAAAAATGTCCACTATTTTCGCTCGATGCAAGCGGGCATCGAGTTTCTTTTACGAGAAGCCCGCGCGGGCGACGCGATGATGACCATTGGCGCCGGAAACGTTAGCCGCGCCAGCAATGAGTTGATGGTCCTTCTAGGAGCGGAAAACCCGACGCGCTATGCATATTGAGGACCCCAAACTTGTCGCTGCGCTGCCGGAACTGGGTGTGCAGCTCAATCCCCGCACTTCCTTGGCCGAGCTAACCTCCCTTGGCATCGGCGGCACAACCGACTTGCTGCGCATTGAGAAGCACGAAGCGATCCCCGACCTTTTGAAGCTCCTTGACACAAAAAGCGTTCCCCATAAGTTTCTCGGCGGCGGCTCGAACCTGCTTGTCGGTGACGGCGAACTGCCTTGGGCAGTGCTTCAGCTCGTCTCTCCGCAGCCCGACATCGTCCTCGACGGCAATTTCGCTCAAGTCGATGCTGCCGCCGACCTCGGCCGCATGGTCACTTTCTGCGCGAAAAACGACCTCGGCGGCATGGAAGGCCTTATCGGCGTTCCTGGAACCGTAGGCGGCGCTCTGCGCATGAATGCCGGCGCTTATGGCATGCAAATCGGCAGCTACGTCCGCAAAGTGAGGCTTTACCGGGCTGCCGCCCATAGGCTCGAAACCCTCTGCGGCGATCAAATTTCCTTCGAATACCGGCACACTTCTTTCGCGCCTGATGATATGATGCTCGCAGTGAAGCTGGAACTACCCTCCAAACCGTACCCTGAAATTCTAAAAGGAATTCGTATCTGCAATGAAAAGCGCCGCGCCAGCCAGCCGCTGGGTCAGAAGAGCGCCGGCTGCATCTTCAAGAACCCTCCAGGCGCTTCCGCAGGACGCCTGATTGATGAACTGAGGCTCAAGGGATTAAGCGTGGGCGACGCGCGCGTCAGCGACCGCCATGCCAATTTCTTTGTGAATTCCGGCAAAGCGTCCGCCAAAGACATGCTTGCCTTAATCGAAGGCGTGCGTGAGCGCGTGGAAAAATCATTCGGCGTACTTCTTGAATACGAGGTGGTGGTTTGGAACGCGTGAAAACCATCCAACGCGGCACTGCCGCGGCGGCCGCCGAAGCGTATCGGCCGGAGCTGCTCGCCGACGAAGAGCCGCGCTATTTGCGACGTCAGAAGCCTCTCGAAATTCGCCGCAAAAAGTTTGGCGGGCGAAGCTGGCTGTTTTATCGCCGCGTCTTAGTATGGACGATGGCCGGTGCTGCAGGCGTCACGTTCGCCGTCGTCGCGGGCCGTTTCTTGCTGTCTTCGCCGCGTGTGCTGCTGCTACATCCGGAGCAGATCGAGCTCACCGGAAACCACATCGTCAGCCGCGAAGCGGTGCTTCATTCCTTCGAGCTTGATCGCAACCGCAGCGTGCTTCTGATTCCTCTCGACGCACGGCGAAGCGAGCTCGAGCAACTTCCCTGGGTCGAATCCGCCAGCGTTCAACGCATCTTGCCGAACCGTATTCGTGTCGAGCTGACGGAACGAACTCCCATCGCTTTCTTGCGCGACGGCTCCGAACTGGCCCTGATCGACGCGCACGGTGTGATTTTGACTCGCCCCGAAGGCCAGGATTTGCATTTTCCCATCGTCACCGGGCTTCCCGATAGTGTTCCGCGCACCGAGCGTGAGAAGCGCATGCAGACCTATCAGGAATTCATGCGAGACGTGGATTTGGTCCGTTCCGGTTCGTCCGATCATGTCAGCGAAGTCGATCTTTCAAACGACAACGATTTGCGCGTGGTGATGACCGGCCTGGCTTCCCCGGCCGATTCGCAAGCAGTGACCATTCATTTTGGCAACACGGATTTCGCGGACAAGTACCGCATGCTCGTAGACAATTTTGCGCAGTGGCAAGCGAATGCGGGGCGGGTCCAGTCCATCGATTTGCAATACTCAAAGCAGGTGGTTGTAAACGCGGACAGCAGCACGAGTTCCGCGAAGCTGAAGAATTAGAACGTAAAGAGTTGGAAGTCGAGGAATGAATCGATCCAAGGTGGGGGCGGCGGCTTGGCAAAAAAAGATCGTTACATCATAGGGCTAGACGTCGGCAGTACGAAGACCTGCGCCCTTATCGCGGAGCTGGATGACGAGCAGGTGAAATTTCTTGCGCTGGGCGCGGCGGAATCCAAAGGCCTCCGCAAGGGCCTCATCGTCAATCTTGATTCTACCGTCAGTTCCATTCGCCGGGCCGTTGAGGAAGCCGAAGGCGTGGCCAATGTTCCGGTCGAGTCTGCGGTCATCGGAGTGGCAGGCGGCCACGTCCGCGGCATCAATAGCCGCGGCGGCGTCACACTTGGCAATCGCGCCCGAGACATCGAGCGCGACGATGTGCGCCGCGCCATCGACGCCGCGCGCAATATCACGCTCCCGGAAGACCGCGAAGTCCTCCACGTCCTGCCGCACGAATTTATGGTTGATGCGCAGGACGGAATCCGCGACGCGATCGGCATGGTAGGCCAGCGCCTCGAGGCGAACGTACATCTAGTTACTTCATCGATCGCCGCCACGCAGAATCTTGTAACCGCCGCGAATCGCGCCGGAATCTTGGTCAACGACACGGTACTCGAGCCGCTGGCTTCCGCGGAATCTTGCCTTACGCAGGACGAGCGTGAACTGGGCTGCTGCTTGCTCGATATCGGCGGCGGTACAACGGAACTGATCGTGTATGGCGGCGGCGTGGTGCGGCACACGAGCGCGGTTCCCGTCGGTGGCGACCATTTCACGAACGACCTTGCCGTTGGCTTGCGCACACCGATCCCCGAAGCGGAAAAAATCAAACGGCGCCACGGTTGCGCCGCGTCTTCGCTGCTCCATGAAGACTCCTCGATTGAAATTGCCAGCGTCGGCGATCGTCCTCCCCGCACTATCTTCGCCCGCATGTTGACGGACATTATCGAACCGCGCGCCATGGAATTGCTCGCCCTCATTCGCGACGATCTTCAGCGCGCCGGCCTCGACGGTCAGATTCCCGCGGGATTCATCCTCGCCGGAGGTGGCGCGCGGCTCAACGGCCTGATCGACTTGGCCGAACAATCTTTCCACTTGCCCGTGCGCGTCGCGGAGCCAAAAGGCTTGGCTGATTTGCCGGAACAGGTGGCGCAGCCGGAATATGCAACCGTCGTGGGTTTGGTGATGTACGGCGCGAAAACGCGGCGCAACGCGTCGCAACGCTCCGGTAACTTGGTTTCCAAATTGAAGTCCATGTTCGCAGGTGCCTCGTGAGCCTGCCCGAGCGCAGCGCCGCGAACCTGGAGAAGGCTGAGGGACGTATGACAACGAAAGATGCAGGAATTCGCATGAGCTTCAGCGAGGAGCTGCAGCCCGCGAAGATCAAAGTGATTGGGGTGGGCGGAGGCGGATGCAATGCTATTAATCGCATGATCCGCGCTAAAGTCGAGGGCGTCGAGTTCATCACAGCGAACACGGACTTGCAGGCGCTCAAGCTCTCGCAGGCGCCGACGAAGCTTCAGCTTGGCGCGAAGCTGACGAAAGGGCTCGGCGCGGGCGCAAATCCCGAAGTCGGCCGTAAAGCGGCTCTCGAAGATACCGACAAGATCATCGAAGCGCTCGAAGGCTCGGACATGATTTTCATTACCTCCGGCCTCGGCGGAGGTACCGGCAGCGGCGCCGCGCCCGTAGTAGCTTCGCTCGCCAGTGAACTCGGCGCGTTAAGCGTTGCGGTCGTTACCAAGCCCTTCGCCTTCGAAGGCAAACGCCGCATGCTCCAAGCTGAGCAGGCGTTGCAAGAATTAATCGGCGCCGTCGACACTGTCATTGTCATTCCCAACGAGCGCTTGATGGACACCGTCGAGCGCGGCACCAGTTTCTTCGACGCCTTCCGCATCGCCGACGACATCCTCCGCCAAGCCGTTCAGGGCATCTCCGACATCATCACCGTGCCGGGCATCATCAACCGCGACTTCGCCGACGTCAAAGCCATCATGCATGGCCAGGGGTACGCCGTTATGGGCACGGCCATCGCGACCGGAACGAATCGCGCGATCGACGCCGCCAATCGCGCCATTTCCAGCCCGTTGCTTGAGGACAATTCCATCCAAGGCGCGCAAGGAATCCTGATCAACATTTCCGGCAGCTCGAGCCTCACGCTCCATGAAGTTCACGAAGCGTCCTCAATCATCCAGAAAGCCGCGCACGAAAATGCCAACATTATTTTTGGCGCCGTCATGGACGACTCCATGAAAGATGCCGTGAAAATCACCGTCATCGCCGCGGGTTTCAAGGAAGCCAACAAGAAAAACGTCCAGCAGAAGCCCTCTTTCTTGCCTAAAACTTGGAAGGCTGGCCGCGAGATACAGGACCCCATCCCGCAGCAGCAGACGCTGCCTAACGTCGTCCACCAGGTCCAGCAGAACGTTCGCGATGTCAGCCACGAAGTTCCTGCGGACGATTTGGACGTTCCCACTTTCCTTCGCCGCCAAGCTCAGAAAGCTTAAGCGATTTTATCTTTACACTGAGGATGTTGTACGTGGCGGGCTTGGCCCATTCTCTCTTCCAGCCCGCGCTCAGGTTACTTCTACAAAGATTTCTTCGGACGCGCAGGGATGCCTAATCGCGTTCTGGGGCAGACTCAATCACAATCGCCCAGCGCCTCCGCAAGTTTTCTCACTTCCTCCTCGAAAGCCGCGTCGTTGCCCGCGGGCCTTGCCACCACGGAACTTAAACCAGCGTGATATTCGCGCGCGCCGGTTTTCTCGACAGCCTCTCGTATATTCCCTGCATGCAGCCCGCTACCCGGCATCACGATCAATCTCTCGCCCGCGATTCGAACCAGTTCGCCGAGCGTATCCAGTGCTTCGGGAGCCGTCCGTTTTCCCCCGGAGGTCAGCAGCCTCGTCGCCCCGGTTTTAATGACGTCTTCAAGCGACTCGCGCAATTCGGCACTTTCATCGAAAGCGCGATGAAAGGTGACCGGGAGTGGCCGCGCCAGTTCCACCAGTTGCTGAGTGCGCCCAACGTCGATCCGCCCATCGGCGTTGAGCAAACCGAGGACAACCCCGTCTATTCGGAGTGCTTTGGCTGTTTCGACATCGCGCTGCATCGCCGAAAACTCGTCGTCGGAATAAATAAAGTTGCCCCCGCGCGGCCGAACCATCGAGAAAATAGGAAGACTCACACGCTCACGTACGGCCTTCAGCAGCTCCGCGTCCGGGGTCGTGCCCCCTTCCCACAGCCGGCTGCAAAACTCAATGCGCCGCGCTCCTCCGCGCTCCGCGGCCAACGCCGCTCCCACACTCTCCACGCTAACCTCCAAGAGGTGTCGAGTCGTCATACCTACGCTCCCACAGCGTGTCGCAAGTGCGTCAATGTTCCCGTGGACCAATTCCAGAAGATGCCGGCAAGGGCGGCCGCGTTCCAACCCCACATAAACAAGCGCATTTCCCCTGGACTATAAGGGCCGTTTTTCCAAACAATCAAAGCGTCCGATACAAACCAAGCGGCTCCGAAGGTAAGAAATCCGGTGATTACCAGGCCGCCGAAGTAAAATTGCACCAGCACGGCCTCCGCGCACAGTAACCCCGCAATGAGGAGCTTTGAAGAGACTGTTCCAATCAACGTGGCCGTCGTTCGCCGTCCGCTCAGACGGTCTGGCTCCAAATCCATTACCTCGCCGAAAATGTGCGAGTGCATCGCGAACAGGGCGCCGAACAAAAAGGTCTGCCAGGGGAGCTGAGGAACGTGGTTCAGCCAGCTGCTCAGCACGAAAATCAGCAAGTAGCTGGATTGAATCAGCACGTCGAAAGGAGGGTGGCTCTTCCAACTGAAACGCGGCGCATTGTAAAGTCCAACGGCGAGCAAGAGCGCCGCGAACCAGAGCAGTACGCGCGTTCCAGCAACGGCCAAGAAAACCGCCAGAAATGGAACTTGCACCGCTGCGATCTTCCAGCGGAGAGCCACTAGTTGTTCCGCAGCGCCTAGCGATCCAAACAGAAAACTACCCTTGCGCGGGTTCAGACGATCGCCTTTGGCATCCACAATGTCATTCACTCCATATAAAAGGAATCCCAGCGGAAAGACCACGTAGAAAAGTCCCAGCCAAAGTGTTCCGGAGTGCAAGAAGTCCGCGTGGCCGAGTGGCATCAAGTAAAATAGCGCCGTCGTGGTCCAAAGTCCCGGCCGTGAAACTTGGAGAATGAAAACCAGTTCAGAGGCCCGCGCGTCTTTTTTCGCCGTCCCTACATGGCTCTCATTCATGGGTTGCAAGCTCGCTTCCAGAATCGCGCCTCCATGCTTCTGCGAAAATGTCAGATGAGAACCTAGGGTGGCGAATCGCTAACAGAAGACTATACAAACCTGTTTTTTACCGCACGGCTTCTTCTCTGAGCCGCCAAAGAGATACGAAGGTCTGGGGACGGAGATTGTAATAAGTCGCACCAAAAGTACCGAGGCAAATTTTTGGGGGCGAGCGGTTATTCTCCCGCATGCTTGTGGTAACCTTCTGCGCCAGGAACTTCGGGTCTCTTGTTTTTTGTTGATCCCGAGCCGCTACTTCGTGTCTAGGAGACCTTGTATGAAACTCCATTCTAGAACTATAGCTCTCACGGCTGTCGTTCTCTGTGCGGCATTGGCCGCTTGCCAGGAGCCGTATCATCAAAAAGACGAGCAGTATTACCTGATCACTGCGAATATCAACTTGCCTTACTGGCAGGAAGCTGAGGCTGGCCTCAGAGATGCCGCTCAAGTCATGGGCGTCAAGGCGGAGATGGACGGCCCTACGACGCTTTCACCACAGGGCGAGCTGGACTCTTTTCAGAAGGCCGTCGCATTGCATCCTTCGGGGATTCTTGTTTCCGTAATGAGCCAGGAACTCCTCAAGCCGGCGATTGACGCCGTTGTCGCTCAAGGTATTCCCGTTATTTGCATCGACGCAGATGCACCCGATTCACGCCGCATTCTTTTTGTGGGAACCGATAGCTTCCGCGCAGGCCAAGAAAGTGCAAAGCGCATGGCGGATATTCTCAAGGGCCAGGGCCAAGTCGCCATCGTCACCGTCCCCGGGCAGCCAAATTTGGACGAGCGTGTACGCGGAGTCACCGAAGCGCTGAAGAAATATCCGGGAATCAAAATCGTTCAGACCATCGACGACAAGGGAGATCCCCGCGCTGCCAACGACGGCATCTCGGCGCTCTTGGAAAAGAAACAAAAAATTGATGGCGTGATTTGTCTCGAAGCCTCTGGTGGCTCGGGGGTTGCCGAGGCTTTTCACCGCTTGGACCAGACGGGCAAGATTGCTATCGTCGCCTTCGACAAGGATCCTGAAACGCTTGACGCCATTGACAAGGGCTGGATTAACGCCACCGTGGTGCAAAAGCCCTACGTCATGGCCTATTACGGCCTCAAGTTTGCCGACGACCTACATCACAACGCCGTGCACGAATTCAAAGACTGGCGCACCGCGCCCGCTGATCCCTTGCCCGCGTGGGTGGATACCGGCACCGCCATCATTGACAATAGCAATCTTGCCGTCTGGCGCGAATCGCTAGCCGCCCATCCGAAACCCCTCTAGAGCGCGCCGCATCTCGGTTGAGTGCGTCAGTTTCCTGTTAACCAGTCGCTCGGGAGCCGATAGCCAGGAATGTCGCCAAATCTCCAGACGCTAGCCCAAGATTGTTCCGAGGAAGAACGCGGTCTGGGCTATTCATACCGCAGCGCTTCCATGGGGTCGACGCGCGAAGCGCTGCGCGCAGGCAAGTAGCAGGCGAGACAGACGATCGTAACCAGGAGGAGCGTGGCAGCGGCAAACGTGACGGGATCCGTCGCGCTGATACCAAAAAGAAAACTCTGAATCAGCCGCGTCACGGCAAATGCCCCGACAAGGCCAATGACTGACCCGACGAGAGTAAGCTTCAAACCGTGGCCGATGACCAGCAGCAGCACGCTCGCGCGATTTGCACCCAGCACGATGCGGGTGCCAATTTCGCGCGTGCGCTGCGCTACGGAATAGGCAATCACGCCGTAAAGGCCGACCATTGCTAGAGCTAAGGCGAGTCCGCCGAACACGCCCAACAGCACGCCAGTGAGGCGCGCGGAGAATAACGGCACGGTCATGTAGTCAGCCATGCTTTGCGAATCCAGAATTGGGACGGCGGGATCGAACGATTGAATCGCTCGCCGCACCGCCGGGATCTGCAAACGCGGATCTGCAGAGGATTCGACAACCAGCGTTGCCTTGGGATCGAATCCCTGAGAGAAGGGATGGTACAGAAACGGCTCTGGCGATTCCTGCAAGCTCCCGTACTTGCCCGTTTTCACAACTCCTACAACTTCGCTCCAGATCGGATTGTTATTCGCATCGTACTTCGTGGAGATGCGTTTGCCGATGGCGTCTTCGCCGGGAAAATAGCGACGGACGAATTCCTTATTCACGATAACGACGCTCGGCGATTTTTCGGTGTCGGCCTCGGTGAATTCGCGGCCCTGCAGCAGAGGAATTCCCATGGTGTGAAAGTAGTCCGGCCCGACCGACATCGCTCCCGCTCCGAGCCCTTTGTTGGCCTCTGGCGATCTTCCTTTGATTTGAACCGCCTGCCCTATGCTTTCAAAGCCAAGTGGCAGGTAGTTAGTGACGCTGGCGGATCGCACTCCGGGAAGCGCGCGCACACGGTCGACGAGTTGCGAATAAAATGTTCTCTCGTGGGTGTCTGTGTAGCCAAGGATTGCCAGGTCGAAATCCACGACCAGGCGGTTCCGCACGGCAAATCCAGGATCAACGGAACGCGCATTCAACAGGCTGCGCACGCACAGGCTGGCGCCGATCACGAGCACAAGGCAAACGGCGACCTGCACGACCACCAGCGCATTGCGGAAGCGCGACTTTTGCGGAGTGCCGGCTCTTTCGTCTTTCAGCCGTGCGGCGACGTCAATCTTCGAGCAAAGCATCGCGGGCGCTAGGCCGAAGGTCACGCCGGTCACAATCGAAATCAATATTGTGAACCAGATCACGCGCCAGTCGAGCGGCAGGTCGAACTTGAGGAACGAGAGCATCGATGGCTTCAGCATCAGGATCAATCGCTCGCTCCAGATCGAGATCGGAATTGCCACCCCGCCCGCGATTAGCGAAAGCAAGATGCTTTCGGTGATCACCATCCGCAGTATGCGGCTCCGCTTCGCCCCGAGTGCAGCGCGAATGGTCATCTCGCGCCAGCGACTGGAAGCTCTCGCGAGGAGAAGATTGGCCGCATTTGCGCATGCAATCAGCAGCACCAGCCCGACGAGAACTATCAGGAGCCCGCTGAACATGACTACGTATACCCGGGCGCCCGGATCGATGCCTGAATTCGGCAACACCACCGCGCCCCAGCCTCTTCTGTTCGGGTCTGCATTTTTGCGGTCGAGCTGTTTGGCCACAACGTTCAGGTTCGCCAGCGCCCGTGCGTCTGTGACGCCCGGTTTCAGGCGCCCCACAACGAATATCCAGTAGCCGTCCGACTGAGTGAGAAGATCCGTGCCGGGCGAGAGTTCTTTCTGCATCGAGATTGGCGCCCATGCATCCGTTTCGAATTCCGGCCGCAGGTCTGCGAAATTCCGTGGAGCAATTCCCACGACGGTAAACGCGTGATTATTGAGGGTCAGCGTTTTGCCCAAAATGTCCGGAGCCGCTCCGAGGCTCCCCCGCCAGAATCTGTAACTGAGCACAACGACCGGATTGTTTCCGGCGTTCGTATCTTCATTGGGCAGAAATGCGCGCCCTATGAGCGGATTCACACCCAGCGTGGAAAAATAATTCGCCGTGACCAAGCGCACATAGACGAGGCTGCTCTGGCCGTTTTCGGTCAAGCTGGCCCGTTCCGGATCGCTGCTGAAAGCGACTAGGTTGGCGAACACCTGATTGTGGTCCCGGAAGAATTGATAATCAGGGTAGGAAAACTGCATCGCGCCGCCATCGGGCAGGCGGTTCCATACCGAAATCAGCTGGTCCGGCTCAACGACGCCGGAGGGTGGGCGGAGAAGCAGTTCGTTGATGAAACTGAAGATTGTTGCGTTGGCTCCGATGCCGAAGGCGAGCGTTAGCACCACCACGGCGGTGAGGCCGGGCGATTTGCGCAGCATGCGCAGACCGAAGCGTATATCCTGGGCTAGAGATTCAAGAAAAGTCACACCGCGCGCTTCACGGCATTCATCTTTCGCTCGCTCGATTCCGCCAAACTCCAACCGTGCCTGCCGCATCGCCTCTTGGCGAGGCAGGCCGCCTCGGACTAGATCCTCGGCGAATGTTTCGATGTGGAATCGGAGTTCCGTATCCATATCGCTCTCCATGCGAGAGCGCCGGAGGGTAGTTCGCAACCAGGAACGAAAGCGGCTCCAGAGCGTCATACTTCCTCCGGTGTGGTATCGAGGATTCCCGCGATGACATCCGACACACGATTCCACCTATCGGTTTCTGCCTGTAGCCTGCGCTTGCCCGCCTCAGTCTGGAGGTAGTACTTCGCTCTGCGATTATTCTCTGACTCGCCCAATTCACTGATGATCTAACCCTGGTGTTCCAGGCGATACAGCGCCGGGTACAAGGAGCCTTGCTGAATTTCTAAGCGATCTTCCGAAATCTGCTGGATGCGTAGGAGAACGCCGTAGCCGTGCAATGGACCGAGGCATGCGGCCTTTAGGATTAGCATGTCGAGAGCGCCTTGCAGCAGGTCGAGCGGTTTGTCCATGGAAACGCTCTCTCCTAGAACACCTAGGAGTATAATCAGGGATTCCTAGACTGGCAAGGAGAAAGGCACGGGGAAGGGCCACGGTCGTTAGCCGCATCGTTGGTGGATGATCGGCAAACCGGAAGCAATCTTCGCTCCCGATTTCTTCGGGGTCAGGTTGTCAACTCGCTCTTATACTGCGTCGGTCAAAGAAAGCTGATCCGCTACCGAACCTCGGAAAATAAACAGATGATACCGGTCGGGTGCTCTAGACCAAGCCGAGGCATGCGAACGCGGTAATCGAGGCGCATCCCAGAGCCACGCCAAGAATCGTCCCTGCCAAGACGTCGCTCAGGAAGTGCATCCCCAGAACGATGCGGGAAACCGCGATGCTGATCGCCAAAAAGAAGAGCGGCCCTTCCAGCGACGGATAGAAATAGCTCACGGCGAGCGCGACCGAAAAAGCGGTCATCGTGTGGCCCGAGGGAAACGAGAAACGGTCGGGAGGCAGGATTTTCGACCAGCAGTGCGGCTCCAATTGGCAAGGTCTTGGCCTCTGGCTTAGTCTTTTCAAGGCCTTGAAGACGAAAATGCCCAAGACCCCAGCGCACCCCGCCGCACCGATCGCGGAGAACCTTTGGGGGCCTCCATCGATCAACAACATGATTCCTAGCCCATACCAAATCCAGCCATCGCCCATCCTCGTGGCCAGAATCATCCACAGGCGAAACCAACGCGGTGCTCGCCAGCGATTCATCCGGCGCATGACACGGTAATCGCGCCGTTCGATGTATCCCCAAAGCGTGCGTGCGACAGCCATATTGTTAGCCCATCTAGCCCCAGTTGGCCTCGAAGCTAGAATCCAGATCCCAGAACATCCGTTGCCGTTTCTGCCCGCTTTCGAGAGCGGCGGACCATTTCTGACAAAAGCGTATCTCGTTCAGCCAATGGCCTGCCGTAAAGGCAGGTACCAACGGTGCCAGGGGAATGAGCGCCAATGTCCAAGGTTTTTCCATCCATAGTGACCACACGATGCGAAAGACGTCGGCCGTCAACTTGGCGTAACTGCCATGCACTCCTTGCACTCGGCCCCGACCGGCGCGCAGTCCGGCAAAAAATTCGTCGGCGTTGCGCGCGCCAGGAACCTCGGTATACGTGCGGCCAACGCCTGAGATCGTGTGAGAGTCGCTTCCCCCCACGGCGATCTTGCCCAAGCGGGAAGCCAGCCGTGCGGCACTCTCGTTCGCTTCCGGCCACATTTGTCCGTTCCGTGACTCAAACGCAGGAACATAGGAGGCGAACCAGCAGAAGTCTTTCTCGCTGCGGCGCCCCGTCAACCCCGAAAAAACGTGATTGACGCTGAAAAACAACTTTCTCTCCGTGAGGTACATCATCAGTGAAATGAAGTCCTTACGGCGTCGTTGGATCTCGGTGTGGTCGCGTTCGCTGATGCCGTAAGCGCCCAGGTGCATCTCGGTATTGTCGGGCATTTGCACGGTCACTTCCTCGCTGAGGAAGAAATCGGGGTGTTGCCGGAGGGCTTCCCCGGCTTCGATCGAGTCGTGATCGGTTAAAGTGACGATGGACATCCCAAGCTGCTTCAACCGGGTGTAAACTTCCGCGGGGTCGTTATAGGACTCGCGGCAGATCCGGCTCAGCATGGGAGTGTTGCACATGCCTGATGCGATTGAGTGAACGTGAAGGTCGCAGCGCATGAAACTATTGTGAATCCACGATATGAACAGGCCATGAAGAGGTCGCGAATTGTATATGAATGTGCCCATGGAACTCCTTGAGCACATTGGACTTCCTTAGTTATCAACATGGCATGCTGGTTGCTCTTCGCGGCGAACAAGAAGCGTATGGCACAATCTCAACTATGAAAAAAATTCACGTCCTTTTCCACGACGCCGGCGGTGGCCACCGCAACGCCGCCGTCGCTCTTCAGACCATGGTGGCTCAGCAGGGGCGTCCTTGGCAGGTCGAACTCGTTCAATTCCAGGATTTGACCGACCGCCTTGACGTTCTTCGCAAATTAACGGGCATCCGGATCCAGCACCTTTACAACCTCATGCTACAAAACGGCTGGACCCTCGGAAGCAAGTACGTCTTGCGGATTCTTCAATCTACAATTCGGCTTTTTCACAGGCCCATGGTGCGCCTGCTCGAAGGCTTTTGGCGCGAACATCACGCGGACCTGCTCGTCTCCGTCATTCCTCATTTCAATCGCGAGATTTGCGAGAGCTGGAATGCAATTTATCCAGGGCGGCCTTTTGTCACTCTAATTACGGATCTTGCCGATTATCCTCCTCGGTTTTGGATCGAGCCGATGAAGGAGCAATATGTCATAGCGGGGACGGAGCGCGCGGTCGAACAAGCGCGGTCTTTTGGCCACGACGACGCTCATATCTTTCGCGCGTCCGGCATGATATTGCGGCCTGATTTTTATGTGGAAGAAAGGATCGATCCGCTAGCTCTTCGAAAGGAAATGGGCCTGCGAGACGGTCTGCCGACCGCGATCGTTCTGTTCGGCGGCCACGGCTCAAAAGTGATGTACGACATCACCGAACGTTTAGACGCGGCTGGATTGCCGTTGCAACTTATTTTGATTTGCGGACGCAACGAAGAGCTGGCGGCAAAATTGCGCGCTAGAAAATGGAAAATGCCCGTAAATGTGGTCGGATTCACGAAGGAAGTTCACAAGCTCATGCGCGCCGCTGATTTTTTGATTGGCAAACCTGGACCTGGAAGTATCGCCGAAGCGATGGTGCGCAAACTTCCCGTGCTGATCGAGTGCAACTCCTGGACTTTGCCTCAGGAGCGCTTCAATACAGAGTGGGTGACGGAGAAGCGCGTCGGGATTGTCTTGCATAGTTTTCGCGAAGTCGCGGACGGAGTGCGTCAAATTCTAGAGCCGGCGAAGCTTGCGGAGTTCCGCAAAAATGTCGCTGCACTCGATAACCGCGCGATCTTTGAAATCCCGGAAATGTTAGCCAAGCTTTTGGAGCTGTCGGAAAAAACCGCCGACCCGCCCGCTACGGCAGCGACGCCAGTGCACACGCAGTCGACAGCTTAGCCGCCCGGGGCCGAGCTGCCGGCAACCGCTTTTGGCACTTCTGCGCGTTCGCTACGCCCCGGATGCTCGAAACGCGGTCCGGCATCGCGCTCTTCGACCGGCAGTTTCAAGCGTGGCTTGGCGCAGGTCGTGGCCCATGGCCGCGAAGCATATTTGGGCAATTCGCACATCTTCACACAACCCCGCCGCGCGTGAGACCCCGCACAGTGGCAATAGCAGGTGCCCACCTCGGCAGTCATCAACTCCCGCGGTGTATCTGCCACAAGAATCAGCGAGCCACCTAGGAAAGACGCAAACAATGAAGCGACTGCAAGACCAAAACTCCTGCGAACCGGCTGGCGGCGAGCAAGGCTAGACATGAACTGATTTTGCTAGCATCCCGCATCAAAACCGATAGCGCCGGGAGGCTGAAAAATTTGTTACCGGAGTCCTGGAACTGGCCGAACTTGGCGAAGAGGTGAACGGAAGAAGTCCGACGTTCCCGATTTAGTTTTTGAGGGTTCCAAATTGAACTGTAAGGACGGATTTGGGGCGGTAAAGGGGAGACCTCCGCCAGGCCAAGTATTTGTTAATAAATGACTTGATATAAAATAGGCGGCCGCTAGACATTGGCGCAGCCCATGCATTAGAGAAGTGCATGAGTGCGTTTCACATGACGAGTTGGGGAGAGAGGCGAGCGAGGGGGAAGGGGCTTGCTCGCAACTTTTCGCAATTCGTTCCCACCTGCCTCTGAGAGGGAAGCTAGGATGGATGACCCCACGCGTCGGTGTGAAAACGACACTGACAACGAAACGCACTCTCCGGGGCCCCCGATCCCAAGCGGGGGCCTCATTTTTTCCTAATCAGTCAGCCTCAGGTCTATAAGTTTCCTCGATCTCTGCGGTTCGCCGTTTTGTGAGGGTAAGCATGCACCTTGGCAGGGCGATCTGCCCGCCCGTTCCGGCATCCCACAATCCAAATTCTGCCTTGCACTGAGCATCTCGATAGCTAATCCAGGCTTGCTGAGCCTTCCGAAGGCGTTCCGCGTTGGCTGCTCGCAGCCTCCTCAAGGCCAGCTCATAGACTCGGCTGAGTTCTGCGTCGGCCTTCTTCAGCTCCGCGTTCAGGCATTGTGAAATGTCGAGGGTTGTCCGTTTATCATCGCATTGCCCCGCTGCAGTTCCGGCCACCGCGAAAAACGTGAACAGGAGAACCAAGACTCGCATGACGTCCTTTCTAAGCACGTTAAGGGCATCCTGCCTCAATGCCCGCCCAACCGCAAAGAAGAGCCCCGTCGTGCCACTCTCATTCTTAGTTATTAAATTCTGGCTGGGCGCCCGTCTCGGTGACTCGGCGTGTGACGGCGATAGTGGCTCGTCCCAGGACGTGCTCGATTTGTGTGTCACGCAACCGCGAAGCGTCGTACTCGAAGGAGAGATGCTTTTTGCTCTCATCGAAACGAAAACGCCGGAGCCCGTAGGTGTTTGAAAATTCGCCGAGAAGGCGAAGTTGTTCCGTCGTGAGCGGGGATTGTAGTTCGTAAGTGATTTCCAGGAGTGTCATGCCGGGATTATACCAGCACCCGCGAAATTTTAGCTCGTGGCCGCATGTAACCTCGAATCATCTAATATATTGCCATGGCGCAACAATTCCCCGTGCCCGATCCGCCGAAAATCGGACTGCCGATTCTGGCTTCCACGCCGCGCGTCAAGGATCCCGTCTGCGGAATGATGGTCGATCCACAAAAAGCCGCGGGCAAAATCGCGCTCGGCGATAAGACCTACTATTTCTGCTCCAAGGGTTGCGCCCAAAAGTTTGTACAGGATCCCGAGAAATTTCTGGCCGCCCCCGACACCGCCGTCATGGACCCCAGTCCACAAGGAGGGCATGAGCAGCACTCCACGCACGCGGCACCCACTCAACTCTCTTCTGCCCCGGCGGCCAAAGGCGTCCGCTACACCTGCCCCATGGACCCCGAAATCGTGCAGATTGGGCCGGGAATCTGCCCTCGTTGCGGTATGGCTCTCGAGCCGATGGACGTATTCGCCGAAGTAGAAGCCGATCCCGAATACGATTCGATGTACGGCCGGCTTTGGGTGAGCGCGGCCCTATCCTTGCCCGTCCTCTTGCTTGCGATGTTCGGCGATGCGCTTAAACTTCCACTTTCCACCAGCGCGCGCAACTGGATCGAATTCGTTCTCGCGACGCCGGTAGTCGTTTGGGGAGGCTGGCCGTTTTTCCAACGCTTCTGGGCCTCCCTACTAAACCGCAGTCCTAATATGTTTACGCTGATCGCGCTGGGGATCGGTGCCGCCTATTTCGATAGTGTCGTTGCGACGCTCGTCCCGCAAATGTTTCCCGCTTCATTTCGAGACGCGCATGGAGCGGTGGCCACCTATTTCGAAGCGGCAGCCGTCATTACCACGCTCGTTCTTCTTGGCCAAGTGCTCGAGCTTCGCGCGCGCCAGCGAACGAGCGGCGCGATTCGTTCTCTGCTCAATTTGGCGCCGAAGCAGGCGCATCGCATCGCTACCGACGGGAAAGAAACGGATGTGGCGCTTGACCAAGTAAAATTGGGCGACCGTTTGCGCGTACGGCCAGGAGAGAGCGTGCCGGTCGATGGAACGCTGAGCGAAGGGGCAAGCGCCATCGACGAATCCATGGTCACAGGCGAGCCCATGCCAGTGGAAAAAACAGCCGGAGACCAGGTCATCGGCGGCACCTTGAATACCAGCGGCAGCTTCGTAATGGAAGCGCAACACGTCGGCAGTGAGACGTTTCTTGCGCAAGTCGTTAAGCTTGTGAGCGAAGCGCAACGCAGCCGCGCCCCCATGCAGCGCTTGGCGGACAGAGTGGCTGCGTACTTCGTGCCTGCCGTGGTCGCCGCCGCAGCACTGGCCTTCGCCGCGTGGGCCTTTTTTGGTCCCCAACCGCGTTTCGCGCACGCGCTCATAGCGGGTGTCGCGGTTCTGATCATCGCTTGCCCCTGCGCGTTGGGCCTCGCAACACCGATGTCCATCATGGTCGCTGTTGGCCGCGGCGCCCATGCCGGCGTCCTCGTTCGAAACGCCGAAGCGCTCGAAACGCTTGCCAAAGTCGACACCCTCGTGGTGGACAAGACGGGCACTCTCACAGAAGGCAAGCCGCAACTTACGAAGGTTGAAGTCTTCGAGGGGACCGGCCTCACAAAAGACGCGCTGCTCTCCTTGACCGCCAGCCTCGAGCGTTCGAGCGAACATCCTTTGGCGCGCGCCATCGTTCACGCCGCCGAGGAAAGGAAGTTGCCGCTGGCTCCGGCCACCGATTTTCTCGCCAAGGCGGGAGGAGGCGTCGAAGCACGCGTTTTGAACAAACAAGTTCTCGCCGGCACGGCGAGTTTCTTGAAGGGGCGGGGAATTGAATTGCCTGAAAAAGACACTCCTGTCTCCAGCGACCTCGCTTCTGGCGCCGTCACCTCGGTCTACGTCGCGGTCAATGGAAAAGTGGCTGGAGCATTTCTTCTGAGCGACAAAATCAAGGAATCGAGTCCGAAAGCGATTCGCGCCCTGCGCGACGAAGGCCTGCGGATTGTGATGTTGACAGGCGACCGCCGCGCGGCGGCAGCCAAAGTCGCCAGTGAATTGGGAATCGAAGAGTTCGAAGCCGAACTGCAGCCGCAGCAGAAAGGCGAAGTCATCAAAAAGCTGCGCGAGCAGAGACGCATCGTGGCGATGGCCGGTGATGGCGTCAACGATGCTCCCGCGCTGGCCGCGGCGCACGTGGGCATCGCGATGGGGACGGGCACCGACGTGGCCATCGAGAACGCGGGAATCACGCTCGTGAAGGGCGACCTCAGCGGCATCTTGCGCGCGCGCAAACTCAGCCGCGCGGCGATTCGCAATATCAAAGAAAATTTGGCATTTGCTTTTCTTTATAACGCGCTGGGCATTCCCATTGCGGCGGGCGTTTTTTACCCAATTTTTGGCTGGCTGCTCAGCCCCATGCTCGCAAGTGCTGCGATGAGCTTTAGTTCTGTCTCCGTCATCGCCAATGCCCTTCGCCTGCGCAAATTCTCGCTCTAAACTCTTTCAGCAAGAAGGCCTTAGCCTGCGCAGGCTTCAACCCTTGCCAAGGATCGAATCGAAGTACGCGCGCATTTGCGGCGAATCCCACTCTTGAAACCCGATGATCTTCCGCTCGATCTTGCCGTCGCGGCCGATGATGTAAGTCTCGGGATACATCGATGTGCCGTAGGTTTGCGCGATCGGCGAGTGGTTGTTTGTGGTACCCGGATCGCGGTAGGTGGGGAAGTCCACACCATGTTCGTGGAGAAATTGTTCGTAGACGGCTTGGTCCTCATCCGCAGCCACGCCCAGCACTACGCCGTTCCTCGAAGCAATGTATTTCTGCAGCCGGTTCAAGTCCGGCGTTTCTTCGATGCACGGTGGACACCACGTGGCCCAGAAATTCAGCACCACAACTTTTCCACGCAGGTCGGAAAGATGCGCCGGCTTGCCGTTCAGCTCGAGCGCGAAATTCTCCGCGCGTGTTCCGGCGATGGTCGCCTCGCCATGCCGGTAACTCGGCATCGCAAAAATCACAAAGATTCCCAGGAGGGCGACCAGCCCTCCCCAAGCCATAATTTTCGGCCCTATTTTCATCGAATGCTATACTAACTTATCCGCCTAGGATCGGAAACCGCTCCTTGCCCCTGAATTTATCGTGACCAACGAATCGCCAATTTCGGACCAGCACACAGTCTCTTTGCCGCTATCGATCAGCGCGATCGTGCCGGCGCGAAATGAAGAAGCCGTTATCGCCTCTTGCATCGAATCGCTGGCACTCCAACCGGAAATCACGGAAATCCTCATCGTAAATGACCAGTCCACAGATAAAACCGTGGAAATCGTTCGCGGTCTGATGCCTAAAATTCCGCATCTGCGGCTTCTCGAAACGCAGGAAGTTCCGCCCGGCTGGGTCGGCAAGAACAATGCGGTTTCCCTGGGCGCGAAGCAAGCTAATAACCCCTGGCTGCTATTCACCGACGCCGACGCCGAGTTGCAACCCGGCGCGACGGCTCGCGCGCTGCAAATCGCTCAAGAAAAAGGCGCCGCGCTGATCTCCTTCTCGCCGGAACAAATCACGCAAACATGGTACGAGAAATCGCTCATCCCGTTTGTCTACACGCGTCTGGCCAAACATTTTTCTTTTGACTCTGTAAATAATCCCAGCTCTCCAGCCGCGGCCGCCAACGGACAGTTCCTGATGATGCAGCGCGAAGCCTACGACTCGATTGGCGGTCACGCGGCTGTCGCCGCCGAGGTCCTCGAAGATGTCGCTCTCGCCAAGCGCGCCAAGATCGCTGGATTTAGCTTGTGGTTTGGCTCCGGGCAGGGAATCGTGCGCGTTCGCATGTATCGCACCTTTCGAGAAATGTGGCAGGGCTGGAAGAAAAATCTCTACTTGCTTATGGGCGGAACTCCTGGCGCAGTCTTTGGCGAGCTCGAGTCCACTATCCCGTGGATGCCGCTGCTTATCATTCTCGTGGGAATAAAAATTCCGTTTTTCACTTTTATTGGCGTCTGCTTTCTGCTCTTACGGGAATTCATTTATGGTACGGAGTTAACTCGTAACCAATTCCCCTCGAAATTCATCATTTATTACGTGCCCGCGGTGGCTCTTTATGCGAGTGTGCTCTGGGCGTCCTATAGGAGCTACAAAAAAGGTAAGGTCGAATGGAAAGGACGGGAAGTCCCAGTGACAGCACCCGGGGCTCCCGGATTAGAGAAGCGATAAGCAAATCGATCCCCCAACGCCATGGTCCTGCTCACGCGCAAAATCGAATTCGCGGCTTCGCACCTCTACCACAATCCGGATTTCTCTCCGGAAGAGAACCGCCGCGTCTTCGGCAAGTGCAATAACCCTCATGGCCACGGCCATAATTACACCTTGGAAGTGACCGTCGCGGGGGAACCCGACCCCGCGACCGGCATGGTCCTGGACCTGAAAGATCTGAAGGACATTCTCGACCGCGAAGTGATGCAGCGTATGGACCATCGTTTTTTGAACTACGAAGTTCCAGAACTCGCCGGGCAAATCCCGACGTGTGAAAACATCGCTCGCGTAATTTGGAATTTGCTCGATCCGCAGATCAAGCAGGGGAAACTGCATCGCGTGCGTCTATACGAAACGTCAGATCTCTTCGCCGATTGTTATCGCAACGGTGCTGGAGGCGCGAAATCCTAATGACTCCTGGCGCGCACAACGGCGAGCTGAAAATCGAACTGGGACGGCGCTACCGCTTCGCAGCTTCCCACCGTCTGCACAATCCGACTCTGAGTGAGGAAGAGAACTACCGTCTCTACGGAAAATGCAACAACCCGTACGGGCACGGGCACAACTACGTGATTGAAATTGTGGTTTTCGGAAAAATCGATCCGGCCACGGGCATGATCGCGAATCTCGGCGACCTCGATGGCTTTGTCGAACGCGAGGTCCTCGAGCCGTTCGACCACAAGTCGCTCAATGAAGATGTCGCGGCGTTTCGCGGCACGGTGCCCACGACGGAAAACTTGTGCATCGAGATTTTTCGCCGTTTGAAACCGTTTCCCAAAGCGCAACTCGAGCGCGTGCGCATTCAGGAGACGTCGAATAACAGTTTTGAATACTCAGGAAGCAATCCGGAAGCATTCAAGGGATAAAAGCAATGGCCAAGCCAACCGAAGAAATCATCTTGAACGAGGAAAAACCGCTGGATGAGCGCAGGATCGCGTACCACATGCGCGAAATCATCAAGCTGATTGGCGAAGACCCGTGCCGCGAAGGTCTACGCAAGACGCCGGAGCGTTACGAAAAAGCGCTGAAATTCTTGACCAGCGGGTACCACCAAAACGCGGAGAACATTTTGAATGGCGCGACCTTTAGTGTGGCGTACGACGAGATGGTGGTCGTCAAGGACATCGAATTTTTCAGCCTGTGCGAGCACCATCTGCTTCCGTTTTTCGGAAAGTGCCACGTCGCCTATCTTCCCAATAAGCGCGTCATCGGCCTCAGCAAAGTCGCGAGGCTCGTCAATATGTTCGCGCGCCGGCTGCAGATTCAGGAGCGGCTCACCAGCCAGATTGCCGAAGCCATTCAGGAGAAAATCAGCCCGGAAGGCGTTGGCGTGATCGTCGAAGCGCGTCACCTGTGCATGCAGATGCGCGGCGTCGAAAAGCAGCACGGCCAGGCGGTCACCAGCTCCATGCTCGGCGGTTTCCGCCACGACAAACAAACGCGCGACGAATTTCTCGCGCTCATCCGCACGCATAAATAATTTCGGTCTTCGCCGTTTCCATTGCCGAAGTTATGCACAGCAGAAAGGCCCTGAATCGAATGATCACACGTCAGCTTGGCGCAAGCGGTCCAGCAGTCTCTGCCATCGGCTTGGGCTGCATGGGAATGTCCGGCATGTACGGTCCTTCGGACGAAAGCGAATCCATCGCTACAATCCACGAAGCCGTCGAACGCGGCGTCAACCTCCTCGACACGGGCGACTTCTACGGCATGGGCCACAATGAACTGCTGATCGGCCGCGCCATTCAAGGCCGTCGCGAGCGCGTTCTGCTCTCCGTGAAATTCGGCGCCATGCGCGCTCCAACGGGAGCTTTCGTCGGTGTAGACGCGCGGCCCGCAGCCGTCAAGAATTTTCTTTCCTTCACTTTGCGACGCCTGGGCGTCGATTACGTCGACATCTACCGCCCCGCGCGGGTCGATCCTGCCGTTCCCATCGAAGACACGGTTGGCGCTATCGCCGAGCTCGTCAAAGCAGGCTACGTTCGCCACATCGGCCTCTCCGAAGCGGGCGTGGACACCATCCGGCGCGCTCACGCCGTTCACCCCATTGTTGATTTGCAGATCGAATATTCGTTGGTCTCTCGAAGCGCCGAATCGGAAATCCTGCCGGTTGTCCGTGCGCTCGGGATCGCTGTAACCGCTTACGGCGTCCTCTCGCGCGGCCTGCTCACAGCTTCTAACACAAGCGGCCCCGGCGATTTTCGCGCGCACCTTCCCAGGTTCACGGGTGAGAACTTGCTTAAGAATCAGGACCTCGTCGCGGCGCTGCGTTCCATCGCGGCCGAACACAGTGCTACTCCTGTACAGATCGCGACGGCCTGGGTACTTTCGCGGGGGAGCAACATCGTTCCTCTCCTCGGTTCTCGCCGGCGGGAGCAATTGAGAGATGCCCTTGGCGCTTTGGGCCTCCAACTCTCCTCGCAAGACTTGCTTCGCATTTCCGAGGCGGTTCCTGCCACTCGGGTCGCAGGCACGCGTTACGATGAAAGCCAAATGCGCATGTTGGACAGCGAGCGAGCTGCCCGGAGCGCGAGCTGAGAGTTCGCGAACCCGCCGTTTCGTTTTGAGGAGCGAACGGAAAAAAACTCGCTCCCTGCCAAAAACCAAAAGCCGGTTTGAAGAGTCGTCTGCCCTACCTCGTTGAGATCTCTACCGACGCGCGAGTCTTTTCCCACTCCATGTGGAGCGTGCAGCCTTCGCCGCTCTTATGGAAGGAAATCGTGAAGTCCTCGACGTGTTCCGGCAGGCTTGAGACGTTCATCTCCGTACGCACAAAGTCAAGTTTCTCGCCTGGATAGGGAATGCCCCATTCTCCCGTTTTCTTGCTGATGATCAGCGTCCACCTGTGCTCTTCGGGAATCGTAAAAATCGTATACTTACCTGCCGGCACATCTTTCCCGCCCACTTTCAAATCCACCGTCGTCACAAAAGTCGTCGCCTCGTTTGCTCCCGCACGCCATACCTGACCATAGGGAACCAGCCCGCCGAAAATCGTGCGGCCTTTCGCTCGCGGGCTCGAGTAATCCACCGTGATCGTGTTGCCTCCGCCGAGGTCGCATTGCGCCTGCGCCGGCGGACTTGGCCGTTTGCTCTTGTCCATCTGGCTGAAGGCCACAGTGGCTAGCAAACCTAAGCTGAGACAAGCCCCCGCAATCACCGCAATTCGCTTTTGCATCGTTCCTCCTCAGAATCTACCTGTACACTTGCACCAAGCATTCAACCCAATTTGCCGCCGCAACGCAACTTGTATGTCCCGACCCGCCGTGATTGGCTCGCGCCCTCTTCCCCCGGAACGGATTTTCACTTCTGACCACCCACTGTTTGCTGCTCACTCTTGCCTGCCCGCGCCAATATTCCGCCTCGCCGCCATGTTTACATTCCTTTACACCTGAAACATTTCTGTGTTAGCCTGAATGAGTCGAAGAGAAGAGGAAAAATTCAGGGGACGACGGAGAGGGGCACTTGAGCACAGCCAAGGCGGTGTTG
Source organism: Candidatus Acidiferrum sp. (assembly GCA_049800195.1). Classification (GTDB taxonomy): domain Bacteria; phylum Acidobacteriota; class Terriglobia; order Acidiferrales; family UBA7541; genus Acidiferrum. Next base: position 26,966 of record JBARJI010000099.1, on the reverse strand, counting down.
ATCGAACAATTCCGGCGGGAAGTAAAAGATACAGGCTCACCGGAAGTACAGATTGCACTATTGAGCGAGCGGATCAGCTACCTCACAACGCACCTCAAGTCCCACGTTAAAGACCATGCATCCCGGCGCGGCTTGATCATGATGGTCAATAAGCGCCGCCGCCTGCTGGACTATCTAAACCGTCGTGACCCGGATCGGTACCGCGAGATTGTTGAACGTCTTAGCCTGCGCAAGTAACTGCCCTCAATTTAATCTTTGCAACGGGCGGATGCCTCTGCGTTTTCACGAATTGACAACTTCCGTACGAAGTCTGTCTGATGGCCACTGTGTCCGTGCGCTTGTCAGTGAAATGATCGGGCCTCCGGCTGTTATTCGGCCGGCGTTTCTCGTGGTGTGATCCGGATCACTAGGTGCGCCTCCCATCGTATTTCTCGCCTCTTTTCTTCTCTGGGGTTATCCAGGCCAGGCTAAGGCCGACCTACTCGAAGCAGGGAATTTAGTTCGAGGCCTCCCAGTGGCCTCTCACTCCTGCATGGTTGGCTCTCCTGTGGACGCTCAGAAAATGCTCCGGTTCGGCCGGAGCCAAAGGAAATGAACGTTTATGTCTGAAAACACGCACACACCCGCACCACACCAGGTTTCCGTCGAAGTCGGGGGACGCGCCCTCATTCTCGAAACTGGAAAAATTGCCAAGCAAGCAAACGGCGCAATTACCGCACGCTATGGGGACACCGTTGTGCTCACCACGGCCTGCATGGCGCCTACAGCCAACGACCGCGATTTTCTACCGTTGACCGTCGACTACCGCGAGAACACGTATTCCGCTGGAAAAATTCCCGGCGGCTTCTTCAAACGCGAAGGCCGTCCTTCGGAAAAGGAAATTCTCACCTCGCGATTGATTGATCGTCCTATGCGCCCGCTCTTCCCCGAGTCCTGGCGCAACGAAACGCAAATCGTCGCTATGGTGCTCTCCGCGGACAGCGACAACGATCCCGACGTTATCGCCGTGACCGCCGCTTCCGCTGCCTCTTATTGTTCCGATCTCCCCTTTGAGAAGCCCATTGCTTGCGTTCGCGTCGGCTTGCTCGATGGCCAGCTCATTGCCAACCCGACGGTTGCCGAACAGAAGAAGAGCTTGCTCAATATCGTGATCGCTGGCACCGAGGAAGCCATCGTCATGGTTGAGTCCGGCGCCCTCGAAGTCTCCGAAGAGACCGTCGTTGACGCTCTCGAATTCGGCCACGCGCAAGTTAAGAAAATTGTAGGCGCGATTAAAGAACTGCACGCGCAACTCAAGCCCGTGAAAGTGGTCGCCAAGCCCGTCCCCTTTGACGAATCCATTTACAAGGATCTCGAGAAAAAGTACGGCGCCAAGTTTCACGACGCTCTCAACACCGAAAAGCATCCCAAAAAAGAGAGCTATCAACTCGTGGATGCCTTGAAGGAAGAAATCATCAAGGCTATCCCCGAGGAACCCAAGAAGGAAATGGACGAAAAGCGCACCCTCACCAAGCGCGCCATCGAACGCCTCCGCGAAACCATCTTCCGCGATGACGTGCTGAACGCCCGCCGCCGTCCCGATGGCCGCGCCTTCGACCAAATCCGCCAAATCACTTGCGAAGTCGGCTTGCTTCCCCGCGTGCACGGTTCCGCGCTTTTCACCCGCGGCGAAACGCAAGCGCTCGCTACTCTCACCCTCGGCACCAAGGAAGACATGCAGCGCCTCGACTTGCTCTTCGAGCAAGACCAGTTCAATCGCTTCATGCTCCACTACAACTTCCCCCCGTTCAGCGTTGGCGAGGTGAAATTCCTGCGCGGTCCCGGACGCCGCGAAATCGGCCACGGCGCTCTCGCTCAGCGCGCCCTCGTCAATCTGCTTCCACCCGAAGCGGATTTCCCTTACGCCATGCGCCTAGTTTCGGACATTCTCGAATCCAACGGCTCTTCGTCGATGGCCACCGTTTGTGGCGGCTCGCTCGCTCTCATGGACGCCGGCGTTCCGCTAAAAGCGCCTTGTGCGGGTATCGCTATGGGCCTAGTCGTTGCCGATGACAAAAAGTATTCCATTCTTACGGACATCGCCGGCGCCGAGGACCACTACGGCGATATGGACTTCAAAGTCGCCGGCACGCGCGCAGGCATCACCGCCCTGCAAATGGACATCAAGGTCCTCGGCATCAGCATCGCCATGATGCGCGAAGCTCTCGCTCAGGCAAAGAAAGCCCGCCTGCAAATTCTCGACACCATGGAAAAGACGCTCAGCGAAGCGCGCACGCAAATCTCCGCCTACGCTCCGCGCCTCTTCAAGCTGAAAATTCCGCAAGACAAGATCCGCGACCTCATCGGGCCGGGCGGCAAGAAGATCAAGTCCATCATCGAAGCCACGGGCGTCAAAATCGACGTGCTCGAAGACGGCACCGTCCACATCTTCTCGACCAGCGGCGCTGGCGGCGATGCGGCTCTGCAAATGGTTCGCGACGTCACCGCTTCAGCCGAAATCGGCAAAACCTATCTCGGCAAAGTCGTTCGCCTCGCGGAGTTCGGCGCTTTCGTCGAACTTTTCCCCGGCACCGACGGCCTCCTGCACATCAGCGAAATCTCCGAACATCGCATCCGCGACGTTCGCGACGAACTCAAACTCGGCGACCAGGTCCTCGTAAAAGTTCTCTCCATCGAGGGCAACAAAGTCCGCCTAAGCCGCAAAGCCCTAATCAAGGAAGCCCGCGAAAAACAACAGAAAGCCGCAGCCAGCGGCAGCGGCGGCCAAGGCCCCACTGGGGGCGAAGGCAGCAACGGCGGCGACACCGGCTCCCCCGAATAATCTCAATCCCTGCCGAAACGAAAAGGCCCCCGACAAAATCGAGGGCCTTTTTCTTTTCTCCGCGAGTCTCTGCGTACTCTGCGTTATCCTTTTCTTTCTCTTTCTCTAAGCCTCGGAACCTACAGGCGCCATACACGAACCGCACAGCTTCGCCCGAGGCGTTCGAAGCGGCTTTCCGCATCTCGAACAAGGCGGCCCATACATCGCCAGCCTGTGGTGAAACACCGCATTCCCATTCGTTTCGCGATAGCCGGTGACGCGCTCATATTCTTCAAGCATCGTGCTAAACATCTCCTTGAAACGATTGCCGCTCCGGTTTCTCAGGGATGTGACCCGGCTAAATTCTTCTTCGTCCAACATAGGCATTTTCGCCCTGCACCGCCAGCACCATAACATTTTCATCGCCGCCATCCCGATGATCGAACTTTTTTCCCAAGAGCCAGCTCGAGAAGCGCGTGGCCCATCCTCACATTACCGGGACAGGAACGGAAGCGTGCACCCCAGAGCCCGACCCGTGCACTCTCTCAATGTCCGCACCCACCGCCCGCAATTTCTCCACAATCCCCTCATACCCACGATCGATGTGATAAACGCGGTCAATCACCGTCTCCCCGCCAGCCACCAACCCCGCCAGCACCAACCCCGCGCTTGCTCGCAAATCCGAAGCCTGCACCGTAGTCCCCGACAGCGCCGCCGGCCCGCGCACCACCGCCCGCCGCCCATCAATCGAAATATTCGCCCCCATTCGAATCATCTCGCTAGCATGCATAAACCTGTTCTCGAAGATCGTCTCCGTAACTGTCGAAGTCCCCTCCGCTTGCGTCGCCAGCGCCATATACTGCGCCTGCATATCAGTAGCAAATCCCGGATACTCCTCGGTAGTCATGTCCGCGGCAACCAATTCTTTCCCGCCACGCACCCGCAAAGTCGTCTGATCGAGCCGCTCGATGCACGCCCCCGCCGCCTGCAGCTTCGCAATCACCGCGCATTGATGCTCCGGCTCGCAGCAAGTAATCGTCAGATCCCCGCCCGTAATCGCACCCGCCACCAAAAAAGTCCCCGTCTCAATCCGATCCGGAATCACGCGATGTTCCGTCCCATGCAATTCCGCAACGCCGCGAACGCGCAAATTCGACGTCCCATCGCCTTCGATACAAGCTCCCATCTTCCTCAGCATCACCACCAGATCCGTCACCTCCGGCTCCCGCGCGCAATTCTCCAAAATCGTCTCCCCCTCCGCCAACGTCGCCGCCATCAAAATGTTCTCGGTCCCCGTCACCGTAATTTTCTCAAACTCGATATGTGCGCCCTTCAACCGTCGGCCCTTCGATCCATTCCCCGGCACTTTCGCTTCGATATACCCATGCGAAGTCGTAATCACCGCCCCCATCTTTTCCAGCGCCTTCAAATGCAAATCCACCGGCCGCGCCCCAATCGCGCACCCCCCCGGCAACGAAACCCGCGCCATCCCCACCCGCGCCATCAGCGGCCCCAGCGTCAAGATCGACGCCCGCATCGTCTTCACCAACTCATACGGCGCTTCCGCATGATTCAATTTCGGCGCCTCAATCACGTAATCGCTAGCCGGCACCTCTGCCGCCGAAACTTTCGCATCCATGAACGCCAGCAACCTGCTCATCGTCACAAGGTCGCGCACCTTGGGAATGTTGTGCACAGCCACGCGATCCGCCGTAAGCAAAGCCGCCGCCATCACAGGCAGCGCCGAATTCTTCGCCCCGCTGATCGCCACCGTCCCCCGCAGCGCTTTCCCTCCCCGAATTAAAAACTTATCCATCCGCTCTCGATCCTCATGTAGGGGCGCAACACGTGCGCCCCTATCAGCAAAATGTTTTAGTGCTATCGGCCGCCTGTCTTTTCCTTCTTTCCTTCTTTCTATTCCTCTCTTCTCTGTGTCCTCTGTGTCTCTGTGTTTAGTTTTCTTCTCACTCCCCGAGCGCCGCCCGCAAATCTCCCCGCGCCCCCGCCAACTTCTTCCGCGCCACCCCCGCCCCCACTCCCAACTTCAACATCACCAGCGCCACCCGCATACTGTGTCCCGCCGCCCGCAAAGCGTCCTCCGCCGCAGACACCTTCGCCCCGCTAGCCTCCATCAAGATCCTTACCGCCCGCCCCTCCAACTTCTCATTTGTCAGCACCGCATCAATCATCAAGTTCTCATACGCATGCCCCAGCCTCACCATCGCCGCTGTACTAAGCATGTTCAACACCATCTTCTGTGCCGTCCCCGCCTTCAGCCGCGTCGACCCCGTCAACACCTCCGCCCCCACTTCCACGCTGATCGCAATCTCCGCCAGCTGCGCCAACGGCATGTGCTCATTCGAAGTAATCGCAATCGTAGTCGCACGCCGTCCCCGCGCATACTCAATGGCCGCCAACACATACGGCGTCGTCCCGCTCGCCGCAACTCCCACCACCACATCTCCCTTTCCCACTCGCGCTCCTCGCAACGCGGTTACCCCGGCGTGCGCTGCGTCTTCCGCGCCTTCCACCGCCCCAGTCACCGCGTACCTTCCGCCCGCGATGAACGCCCGTACCGCCCCGAACGGTATGCCAAACGTCGGCGGTATCTCCGCCGCATCCAGCACTGCCATCCTCCCGCTCGAGCCGGCGCCGATGTAAATCAACCGCCCGCCCGCGCGCATCGCCGCCACAATCGCATCCGCCCCTCGGGCAATCTCCGGCAACACCCGCTCCACCGCCTCCGCCACCTTCCGGTCCTCGCGGTTCATCAAGCGCACGATCTCCGCCGTCGTCATGTGGTCAAGGTTCTTCGACGCAGGCAGCCGCTGCTCGGTCCTTCTTTGATCTTCTTTTCGGGAACTCGTTCGTGAGGGCATCCAATGATTATATCCGCGGTCGCCCCGGAGCCGTTGCTTACCCCTCGATCCAGCGCAAAGCATGCCGCGTGACCGTTACCCCAATCGGCCTATGCCCGCGTGTTCGTGCAGGGCCGGGCTGCTACGCCGTTGTTTTCCTGAGCTCACGGCTCGGGCGGTCGTCTCACCAAACATCATCGACCGGGTTTAAACGCTGATTCTTCTCGCGACGTTCGCCGGTTCTCGCCAGCAACTTGCGAAAAACGCGGGCAGTGCCTCTCGCGTATCGTCCACGCGGAATTCACTGTTCGTCCGGTCAGGATATTAGCAGCGCACAGCGCCGCTGTTCGCTTCTTCGCGGTGGCGCAAACCTGCCGATAATTGTCTACGAGGAAAGAGAGGACGGTCGAATTTTATGCTTCTCACTTTTGCAAAGAGAGTCAGCGAGTGCCCAGTCTGTGAGAGCGGTTCGGTGCGGAGATCAAGAAGGAAAGGATTCGCCGAGCGAATCTGGTTTCGGCTGGCGTTTGTTTGGCCCTATCGCTGCGACGACTGCGATTCACGTTTCTGGGGTTTCCAGCGCTCCTATCCAGTCTCGGACAACTCATTCGTCTGAATTCTATTCGGTCTGGCGCAGCGATTTTGCGTTTTTCATTTTGCTTAAACCCGCTCGGACGGACGCCCTCCGCTGTTCGGCGATCCAATACTACTCATATCGTAGGGTCTGAATCGGATCCACGCGAGTCGCTCTCCTCGCCGGGATATAGCACGCCGCAAGCGCGACTCCAAAAAGCACGGCCGTCACGCTCGCATAAGTCGCCACGTCGGTTGGCGCAACCCCGAAGAGCAAGCTCGCCATCAGCCGCGTGAAGAAGAATGCCATCACGAGGCCGAACGCCACTCCAATCGCGATCATCCCCGCGCCCTGTTTCATCACTAGCCCGAGCACATCCCCGCTTTGTGCTCCGAGCACCATCCGCAAACCGAACTCTTTGGTCCGCCGCGCGACGGAATACGAGACCACGCCATAGATCCCCACTGTTGCAATCGCAAGTGCAACCGCGGAGAAGAGCGACAGCAGCAGCGTTAGGAACCTTGGCCGGGCCTGCGCCCGCGAAAGCACATCTTCCATCAGCCGAACGTCCGCGAGCGGCAGCGACGGGTCTAGCTCATTCAACTGTTCGCGGACCGCTCCAGCAAGCGCGCGTGGGTCGCCGCCTTGCGGTCGCAGCACCACATACATGCTTGAGATACCGCCATTCACCGCCGCGGTCTGCCGATACGGAAGATACAACTCTGTGCCCGCGGGACGGTCCAGACCGGCGTTCTTCACGTCGTCCACCACGCCGATGATTGTGCACCAATCTTTGCCTGGGCGGACACGCCTGCCGATCGGGTCTTGATGCGGCCAAAAGGTCATCGCCATTGTTTTGTTGATGATTACGACATCGGGTGCGCCCTGCACATCGCGATCATCAAAGAGGCGGCCTTCCATCAGCCGAATTCCCATCGTCGCGAAGTAGTCTTTGCTCACAGCTTGATAAAAATCCACATTCTGTATCGGGCCGCCCTCTTTGAAGACAAATCCTTCGATATCCGTGTCGTTCATATTCGGTGCGCGCAGTGGCGGCAGCCCGGAAACCAGCGCGGACGACTTAACGCCGGGAATTTGCTCGAGCCGCCCCTCGAATCGTGTCCACAGGTCCGTGATTTTTGCGTTGTCCGTGTACGTGCCGCTCGGCAACGAAACCTGCATCGTGATGACGTCATCCGCGTTCAGCCCAGTGTGAACTGCCTGCAGCTTCCAAAAAGCCCGCAGCATCAAGCCACAACCGATCAGCAGCACCAAAGCCATAGCGAGTTCGCCCGCAACCAGCGCACGTCGGAAAAACTGCGCTCCCGCCGCGACCGTCGTGCTTCCCGCCGTATCCTTTAGCGATTCGGAGATTCCGCTCACAACCAGCGGTGCGAGCGGCGCCAAACCAAACAGCACTCCCGTGACCAGGCTCGTCACCAGCGTGAAAACCAGCACGCGCCAATCCATCGCGATTTCATCGGCTCGCGGGATTCCTCCGGCATTTGTCAGTTGAACCAGCCGCACTCCTGCGTGCGCCAGAGCCACACCCAGGAATCCTCCGCAAAACGCGAGCAGGATTCCCTCGGTCACAAATTGCCGAGCCAAACGCGGCAGGCTCGCTCCCAGCGCCCCTCGAATCGCAATTTCCCGCCGCCGCGCTTCGGCTCTGGCAAGCAGCAGATTCGCCACGTTCACGCTCGCGATCAGAAGCACGAACGCCACTGCTCCCAGCAACATCAGCAATGCCGGCCGCACGCTCGAAACAACCTCAGCTTGCAGCGGGTAACTCACAATCGTGTGATTCTTCGGATCAAAGCTGTGCGTGTGCGGCGCCCGCTTCTCCCCGTAGCTCTGAACGAGCGATGCCAACTCGCCTTGCGCTTCCGCCGTCGATACCCCGGTTTTGAGTCTGCCGAGCAAATAATAATTGTGATTACCCCGTCCGCCCGGTTTGGCCGGATCCAGCTGCAACGCCGTCCAAACTTGCGCCGGATCGGGTTCTCCCGGCGGAAACTGAAATCCTTTGGGCATGACGCCAATGATCGTGCATTTCCGCCCATCCAACCGCGTTTCGCGTCCCACAACTTTCGGGTCCCTTGCAAATACGCTCTGCCATGTTCCGTAAGAAATGTCCGCGATGACCGTGCCTCCTGGCACATCATCCGATGGCTCGATCAACCGTCCCGCAATCGGTGCCACTCCGAGCGATTCCAGCAATCCGCCGCTCACAGCCGCTGCAGTCACCCGCACGGGCTCCACATTTCCTGCCAGATTTGCACCAACCGTGATCCATGCATCGAGCGATGCCCACGAATGCGTGTCGCGGCGGAGATCGATAAATTCCGGGCCGGAAGCCCAGAAGCGGTGCAGCCCGCCATTCGGAAATGTTGGAAACTCGGTGTAGATGCGAATCAAACGCTCGGGGTGAGCATACGGCAGCGGCTGCAGCAGCACCGCGTTAACCACCGTAAAAATTCCCGTTGTGGCGCCAATCCCCAGCATCAGGCACAACACCGCCGCCGTCGTAAACCCCAAATTCTTTCTCATCATTCGAAGCGCGAACAGCGTGTCTTGCCACAGCGTTTCCATGAAAAGCCTCCGCTGCATGTATGTACGCTCAAACTCAGCTTAAGTTCCCCCCTTTTACCTCTGTGGACGCTCGCGGTTGGCTCCCGCCTCTTCTACAACCATCTACAACCACCGCACTTCTCGGCTCAACCGCGGGTTTCTAAAGCCTTTTGTCCAATGTGTCCGTCAGACTCACCCTGTCCGGAACAGGAAGTGCCACGTAATGTCTACCAACGCATGCACAATTGCCGAAGCGAAAATCGATCCGGTCTTTCGCCAAGTCCATCCATAGAAAATCCCCGCGATCGATGCGAGAATCACATACCGCCAGTTCGGAAATCCCAAATTTGTTATATGTGAAAACCCAAACAGTACCGACGCCGTCCACCACCCCGCCAAATCGCTTTTACAGGCTTTCGCCAGCATGTTTTGCAGCAGCCCGCGGAACAAGAATTCCTCCGGCACTGCCGTAAAAAAGAAAATCCCTAGCGAAGTGAACACCAGCGAAGGCCACGCACGCCATTGCGGTGCGAACGCAATGAACCGCATGCCCCTTCCCAGCGGGATGGCGATAAACGCAAACACAATAAAGCTGCCAAGCACAAAAAATCCCCAGTGCCGTCCCCATCCAATCAAGTACCCGATCCCATCCACCCGCCGAACCAACACGAACACCGCCAACGCCACATTCACCGCCAGCAGCACGGTGAACACGTACGCCAGCCGTCCGCCTGGATATGGCCATACCCAGTGCGACGGTGAGAACTTCACCGCCACCCATATCCCCGCCAGCATCAAAAAATCCTGCCAAGTCCCCGCGGGCTTATGCGCCGCCGAGCCCGCCAGCCACAGCGGCACATACACAAAAATTGCCACGGCACCGACGCGCAAAATTCCGAACGTATTTGTCCCCAGCGCGTAAATCAGGTAGGCAAAAAACGCTGCGGAGCCAAGCACCACGCCGCCCGTAACTCCAAAGCGCGCAGCCAGCCGCTCGGCCACGCCTTGCGCCGCGAAAAGCAACATGACCAGAAAGAAGAACGCGAACGCCGTCAGCATCGCCGCAAAAGCGCGTCCCCCGTACCCATGCCACGTGGCATACAGTGCGCCTGTTAGGCAAAGTCCCGCCCACAGACCGAGCACGGGAAGCACTCCGAGTTGGCGCGTCGCTGGCAAATTTCCCGCTCACTATTCAGAATAGAAAGAGAAGATTGTAGCGCATGAACATGGCGTCGCGAACTCACTCCAATCCGCCTTTGCACCGCCTCCATCACGTTGAACGCATCCTCCCGCGCGCAAGGCGCAGCCGATGAAGCGCTTGGCATACATCGACTGGATGCGCGGCCTCGCCTGCGTCCTCATGTTTCAAACCCACTGCTACGACTCCTGGCTCAGTCCAGACGCGCGCAAATCCGCCGTCTATGTCTGGTCCCAGCTTGGTGGCACGCTCCCCGCTCCGCTCTTCCTCTTTCTTTCCGGCGTATCCATGGCGCTGATAACAGAGCGTCTCCGAGAGAAAGGTGCCACTCGCGCCAAAATCGCGCGCACAACCATCCTCCGCGGCCTGGAAATCTTCGCTCTCGGCCTTCTCTTCCGCGTACAGGAATTCGCCCTCGGCTACCGCTGGTCTCCCTGGACCGATCTCTTTCGCGTCGATATCCTCAATATGCTTGGGCTCTCGATGATGTTGATGGGCCTGCTTTGCTGGCTCAGCGCCAGTCCCAACTCCGCAAACGCCGGCGCGCCTCCGCCGCAAACCGTCGCCGCCTCCCGGAGTCGCGCCATCTTCGTCGGCCTCGTCTCCGCGGCGCTCGTAGCCACGGCCACTCCCTTCCTCTGGACTACCCATCGCCCCAAGGTGCTTCCCTGGCCGCTCGAATCCTACGTCAACGGCGTCCACATTTTCGCCAACCCCCAACCGTGGCTCTTCCCCCTCTTCCCCTGGTCGGCCTTCGCATTTTTTGGTCTAGCTGTGGGCTTTTTCCTCTTCACCAATTTCTCTAAACACTACGAAGCTCTAATTTTCGCAGCCTTTGGTGCGACAGGCATTCTTGCCTGTCTCCTCTCTTTGTTTTTTGACGCCACTCCCTTCCATCTTTATCCCGTCTACGACTACTGGCACACCAGCCCCAATTTCTTTCTCATGCGTTGCGGCATCCTTCTCATCATCTTGTCCCTCGTCTACATTTGGTGCCGCTGGGGCCTCGCGCAGATGCACTTCAGTCCTATCATCCAGCTCGGCAAAACCTCTCTGCTGGTCTACTGGGTCCACATCGAATTTGTCTACGGCCGCTTCTCCATCCTGCCGAAGCGCCATAGCACCGTCCTGCAAGCCACCATAGGCTTGCTCATCGTCTTTCTAGCCATGTTGATTCTTTCCCTCCTGCGCACGCATTGGAAAAACCGCCGCCCCAAGACGCAAAAGTTCGTCGCGGCGCCGTCGCATGCCTAAACACTCGAGTTTTTTGATGAATATGCGAAAAGAAACTGCTGCGCCGGCCTAAGGTTTACTAGCGGGGATCTGTCCTTGTGGTTGCTGTTGGCCCTGCTCCTGCGGAATTCGGATGATAATCTCGCCCGGTCGCGCCAGGCCCAAATCGTCCCGCGCGATTTTCTCGATCAATCGTGGATCGCTCTTCAAATCCTTTGTTTCCTTCTCCAGCGCCGTATTTTCCTTGCTCAATTGCTCCAGATCGGCTTTCACTTTCTTGATTTCATTCTGCGTGCGCCGCATCGCCAGAAAGCCGTGCGTCCCGAAAATGTCGTGTACCACCATCACCAGCAACAGCAAGCCTAGCAACCCGCCGCCATACTGGCGCAGCAGCGGCCGCAGTTTTTCTTCCGCCGTCGCTCTCTTCAATTTCGTCTTCAGCTTTCCAATACCCACTTCATTGCCTCGCTTGCTAGCTTTGCCGAAGCCTTGGCGCTGTTTGCTTCCACGTACAAACGCAACAGCGGCTCCGTTCCGGACAGCCGCACCAGCATCCACGATCCGTCTTCGAAGTTAAATTTTGCGCCGTCCGTCCGGTCTATCGATACTACTTTCCGTCCCACAAGTGTCGAAGCGTCCAACGCCACCTTCTTCACAGCGTTTGCCTTTTGTTCGTCGCTCAGACGTAAATTCTCGCGCACCGGCCAAAATTCGCTTCCCACCTTCTTGAAAAGCTGCTGGATCTGCTCCCCCAGCGAAGCGCCCCGCGCCGCGATCATTTCGGCCACCAGCAGGCAAGCCAAAATTCCATCCTTCTCCGGCACGTGCCCGCGAATCGTCAACCCCGCGCTTTCTTCTCCTCCCAGCGCAATCTTGTCCTCGCGAATCAGTTGCCCGATGTACTTGAATCCCACGGGCGTCTGGTACGTTTTCTGTCCATGCGCCTTTGCCGCTGCATCGATCAGTTGCGATGTCGCCACGCTCCGCGCCGCCGCCATGTTCCATCCGCGCGTCTCCACAATATAGTCATACACCAGCGCCAAAATGTGATTCGGCTGAATCCACGTTCCGTCCCGGTCGATCATTCCAAAGCGGTCCGCATCCCCATCCGTTGCCAATCCCGCTGCCGCGCCCAAATCCATCACCGCCTTCCGCAACGGTGCCAGGTTCTCCTCGCTGACATCAGGGCCCGTCCCGTCAAACAGCGTGTCGCGGTTCGTCCTCCTTGCTTCCACGGTCACGCCGTGCTCTGCCAGCGCCCCGTCCAAATATCCTGCTCCGCACCCGTGCAGCGCGTCTGTCACAAACTGTACGTTCGCCTTTCGCAGCGTCTCAAATCTCACCAACTCGCCCAGCCTCTTCAAATAATTCTCGCGAAGGTTCACCGTCTCCGTCTTCACTCCGCCCGGTGGCACAGCCGGCAAAGTCGGGTAGGCTCCATCCTTGGCGATGATTCTTGCCACGCGCGCCTCAATATCCTTCGTCACTTCCGGCAGTGCCGGCCCCGCATCCGGCCCGGAAAACTTCAATCCGTGATACTGCGCCGGGTTATGGCTCGCCGTGAAATTGATAGCTCCATCCAGCTTCGCCCTCTGAATCTCATACGCCACTGCCGGTGTCGGCGTGAATGTCTCGCAGAGCAGCGTCTGAATCCCATACTCCTGCAAAATCACCACCGCCAGTTGCGAAAACTCCTCCGAATAAAATCGCGTGTCGTAACCGACGAGAATTGTCGGATTTTTCTTCTTTGCCGTAACATGCTCCGCGATCGCCGTCACCGCCAGCCGCACGTTCGCGAACGTAAAGTCGTCCGCAATCAGCCCGCGCCATCCGGACGTGCCGAACTTGATCGGGGACGCATTCATCATTGGGGAAGCGCTCATAGCGTCGTATTCTATTCCCAGTTCTTGCAGGACGGAAGCTCCGCTCTTTCTTGGCCTGCGGGCATCCCTCTTAGGATGGGGGTTCGCCCCTCCCAGGTTTTTTCGTGCCCGTCCTATGGCATCTGGCTCTTTCGCTTCCCGGAGACCGTCACATGAAGCCCGCTGAAAAATACTTTCTCGTTCTCGTCACCTGCGCTAATCCCATCCAGGCCAAACTCATCGCCCGCAGTGTCGTAGAAAAACGTCTAGCCGGCTGCGTCAACATCCTACGCAGCCCGATCGAGTCCCACTATCATTGGAAAGGAAAAGTAGAAAAAGCCCGAGAACTCCTGCTTCTGATCAAAACCACGCAAAGAAAGCTAGCCGCGCTCGAAAGGGAAGTAAAACGCCTCCACAGCTACGAAGTCCCCGAATTCCTAGTCCTCCCCATCGCAGTCGGCTCCAAGCCCTACCTAGACTGGCTCGACGACTCCGTCGCGTAGCGCCTTGCCCCACTCCTGCGCCTCGCGTCTGGCGCGTCGGTGAGGACCAATCTAGAATCCCGCCTCTCATTTGGACACTCGAAATAAAGGAGGCAAGAGATTAGAATCCCTCCGTCGCCCAAGACTGGCAATGTCGTGTAAAAGGAGGACACCATGCTATTCGGTGAATTAGAGGTTACATCAGAGAAATTCTCAGAGGAATTCGTCTCCGCCGTTTTGAACGAAGTGGGCGCCAATAAAAAACCTCCCTGCGCCGGGGGAAGCAGGAAAAAGTGGACCCAGGCCGTGAAGCTTGTGCTTGAGCGGCTAGGAAATAAGTACGGATATGAGCAAGACTATCCTTGGCTTGTCGACTTCATCTGGTGGTCTGACAATCCCCAGCGCCTGGGCTTGGCCGCTGAGTCAGAGTTTGACACATCAGTGGATGCCATCGAAGAAGATTTTCAAAAACTCTCCGTTTTTAAATGTCCCCTTAAGCTGCTGATTTTCAGCGCTGACCTTGAAGAAACGAAGCGAATGGCTCAGCGGTGGTTACAAAATGTGACTCAGCACGTCAAGGATGAGGAGTACCTTCTCATAGGATTCACCTCATCAGGACCTCGCTGTTTTTCGTTCGTGGTTCCTACGGACGGGCATTTGAAAGAAGAAGCGCACTTCTATGAGATTCACGTCTCGAAGATTGCCTCAGCTGGCGGCTGACGCCGGAACGGAAACTCTGCGCTACTTCCTCGACTTGTTTGCACGACTGAATGCGCGGCGAGCCCCCTCTGGCCTCCCATGTCGAGCGCCCCAGGTTTTCAGATACAGTTCGACGGCTTCGCGCAAGTTGGTGCGCGCAGACTCCACGTCTTTCCCTTGCGAGGTGACATTGAGCTGAGGACAGCGCGCGACGTACCAATCGTCTTCCTTGGTAATTACGGCAGCGAGACAATACTTCATAACTTAGTCTTGCTCCAAATGACTGCGTGGAAGGCCTTCCGAGAGGCGTCTTTCCTACTCACTATTCACTACCCACTACCCACTTCTTCTTCACACATACAACAGCGCTTGATCCAAATCCGCCATGATATCTTCCACGTCCTCAATCCCCACCGATATCCTCACCAACCCTTCTGTAATCCCAATCCGCTCACGCACTTCCACCGGCATTGAAGCGTGCGTCATCTGCGCCGGCAACGACACCAGCGTCTCCACCCCTCCCAAACTCTCCGCCAGCGAACACATCTTCAACTGATTCAAGAACCGTCGCGCCGCCTCCAGCGAACCCAGATCAATCGCCAGCATCGCCCCCGGCCCCTTCTGTTGTCGCCGCGCAATCTCGTGTTGCGGATGCGTGGGCAGCCCGGGGTAATACGTCTTGCGCACTTTGGGATGCGCATCCAGGTGCCGGGCCACCGTGATTCCATTGGCGTTGTGCTGCAACATGCGGATTGCCAGTGTCTTGATCCCTCGCGATGTCAGAAAGCAATCCATCGGCGCCAGCCCTGCGCCTGCCGACCGCTGAATGAAATAAATCTTCTCCGCGTCCTCCGGCCGCGTCAGCACCACTGCTCCTCCGGTCGAATCGCTGTGCCCGTTCAGATACTTCGTCATCGAGTGCACCACGATTTGCGCTCCCAATTCGATGGGCCTCTGCAAATACGGGCTCAAAAACGTGTTGTCCACCGCCAGCGAGATGTTCCGCTCGCTCGCCAGCTTGGCGATCGCCCCAATATCCGTCACCCGCATCGTCGGATTCGTAGGCGTTTCGATGTAAATCAATTTCGTGTTTGGCCGCATCGCCGAAAGCACGAGAGCCGGAATCGACGTATCGACAAAACTGAATTCCAATCCGAAATGCACCAGAAGCTGCGTCGACAGGCGATACACGCCTCCGTACACTGCTTCCGACAAAACAATGTGGTCTCCTGGGCGGAACAAGCGAAACACCGCATCAATGGCCGCCATGCCCGAAGTGAAAACGTAAGCGCTATGCCCGCCTTCCAGCTTCGCCACCGTCCGTTCCAGAGCCTTGCGGTTCGGATGATTGGAGCGCGCGTAGTCGTAGCCTTTGTGTTTGCCGAGTTCCTCGTACACGTATGTCGAGGTCTGGTAGATCGGCGCAACGATCGCACCCGTGGCGGGATCTGGCTCCTGCCCAACGTGTATGGCGTTCGTGGCGAATCCCATGGTGATCTCCTGTTATCTCGGCAGCCTAATCTTTGTCCTTGAATGGTCACCCTACTGCCGCCAAGAGGGCTTGCTGCTCTTCCCCTTTGATGTGGAAACTACGGGACCAGGGGCCCATCGCTGCGCGTGCGGCTCTCGCTTACCTGCTGAGCAGATTCTTGAGAAGTTACAGGACCCACACTAGTGAGTCAATTCCGCTGCCGCGAGCTGTACCCTGGAATACATGGGCGCGGGCTCATTTCACTCCGAAGCCCGAGCAGCACCGCGTGAGGCATTTGCATCTTAGTCCGCAGCGGAGTAACTTGACGTGAGAACATCTTTCTGTGGAATATGGGGTCCACCGGAACATGAAATCTTCTCGTTCTAAATTTGCATGCTTTTTCTTCGCTTTCTGGATCGCCGCTGCCCTTGGCGCCACCGCTCAAGATCCCCCGGCGCCTCCGTCAAAAACTCCCGCGCAAGCAGACGAACCCGCTAAGTTGACGATTGAAGTGACCGCGGGCGACAAGGCTGAACCCGTCGAAAATGCCAGCGTCTACGTGAAATACATCGAGCAACGCACCATCAGGAAAGATAAGAAACTCGAGTTGAACGTCAAGACCAACCGCGAAGGCATCACTCACGTCCCTGACGCCCCTCTCGGTCGCGCTCTCGTTCAAGTGATTGCCGACGGCTGGAAGCCGTACGGACGTTGGTACGACATCACGGATCTTCATCAAACAATTAAAATTCGCCTCGAGAGACCGCCGAAGTGGTACTGAATTGTTTTGCATTGTGGATGGCTGCATCCCGAGGATTGCATCTTCCTGACCCGCTGTGAAAAATTCTCCTCTAGGCCTCTTCCATTCTTCTCTTCTTGCCGGATTTGTCCGTCGCGAGCGCTTGTCGCCTCCGGAGGTTGGCGCCCCGCATCAAATGTGCTGCCCTGAAATTGTGCAAACCGCAGCAGCACGTTGAAGAAAGTGAAGTTAACCCCTGGCGCGAGGCGATTTTCCACACACTTATCAACACTTGTGTTGAAAACTTAATGGTACAGAAATATTATTTTTGGAGTTCGGCACAACTCTTGCCTTGGGCTTCTCTTCGAATTTTGACCGTCGCCAAACTCGGATGATACAGTAGCGCATCGGTTTCCTTCATGAACGAGACATTTGACGAAACTTTTTCCCTTTTTCAGATGTTGTGGGGCAACGTCGTCGCTCGCCCTCTGCGCAGCTCGCTCAGCGTGATCGCTATCGCCATTCAAGTTATTTTAGTGCTTCTCATCGTCGGTCTCACTTCCGGAGTTATTTCCGAATGGGGAAAACGCCAGGAAGGAGTCGGCGCGGATCTCCTCGTTCAGCCCCCGAACTCTTCCATTTTCTTTGCTTTCTCCAGCGCCGTTATGCAGGAATCCTTGGGCGACGAAATCGCCAGGTTGCCCGGCGTCGACGAAGTGGCTCCCACTCTTATCCTCACCGAGCCTAAAAGCTTTGTCATCGTCTACGGCATCGACTACCAACGCTTCAACGCTCTCAGTCGCGGCTTTTTGTTTCGCGCGGGCCGCCCCTTCGAATCTTCCGACGAAGCCATCGCCGACGACATCATCGCCCGCACCAAACATTTGAAGGTCGGCGACCAGATTACTCTTTTGAATCATCAGTTTACGATCTGCGGCATCGTGGCCCACGGCAAGGGAGCGCGTTATTTCATTCCGCTGAAGACGGCTCAAGATATCGCCGGCGCCGAAAAGCGCGTCTCTATGTTTTATGTCCGCAGCAGAGGCGATACAGAAGGCACTCGCGCGCAAATTCTCGCCATCGATCCCACCGATCGCGTGCGCTCCATGGCTGAATACGTCACGCTAATGAGCTCTTCGAATCTTCCTCAATTGAGACCCTTTACGCGCACCATGGTCGGCCTTGGCATCATCATCAGCTTCCTCGTCATCCTTCTCAATATGCACACCATGGTCATGGAACGCACTCGCGAGATAGGAATCCTCAAGGCATTGGGTTTATCCAGGATGGGCATCATGCGCATGCTGCTCGGAGAAACTCTTATCCTTACACTAATGGGATGCGCCTTCGGAATTGTGCTGACGTATATTTTTCAAGCGGTTATGAAACAGACGAACCCAGACCTGATGATTCTGATTACCTCGCAATGGGTATTTTCCGCCACACTCCTGGCTGTAGCGGGAGCAGCGATCGGTGCCATCTATCCTGCGCTACGAGCGGCGAGCTATGATCCGGTGGTTGCGCTAGCTTACGAGTGAATCCTGTCCCCTTGGCTCACAACTGAACCACAGTAGAAGTAGAAGATCTAAGAGAAGGTAGAAGCCCTAGCATGAACGCCCTTATTCTCTGGCAAGTTCGGGCCAGGAACGGGTTGCACAACAGCCTGTAAAAATTGCCGCTCCGATGTGCCTTAGGCGCCGGGCGCAAAACTGGCAAGCTCGCGCGAAACGTCGTCAATCGTGGCGAGCGGGCAGGCAACATGCACTTCTTCGCCTGGCTCTTCAACATCAATCAGCAGCTTGCCTTCATGGGTGCGGACATGGACGTGTTGTTTTCCGTCGCGCACCTCAACCAATTCCGCTTCTGGATATTTTTGTAGCTCCTTAGCCACGACATGTACCAAGGGCATAAATTGTTCAGTCTTCTCTCCGGCCTCTTCCATCTTTTGTCTCGGGACGAAATACAGGGCCATGGGAACCACCGCCGCCGGCAGCCATACGTGGACGTGTGACCCATTTCCGCGGCTTTGGTCTACATCGACGCGCAGTAATCCTTCGCGAAAGGTATAAGCGCCCGCCAGAACAACCGTGGCCCCAAAACCCAGAGCGATTTTCGCGAGCAAAACCATCTCTTCTATCCTTTCCCGTCTCCCGCTTCGCCGCGCGAGACTCTCCCGGGGCCCAAGTGCGTAAAATCTTCCGCTCTCTCTAGTGGCTCTACCTTTCTAGCTGCTTGGCCACAGCTAGTCAGCGACGTTTTTGGAATCCAGCCAGACGCGAATTGTGCTGTCTTCGTCTTTCACGGAGACGAGTTCCATATCTCCTTGATCTGCCAAGGCATGCAATCCAGCAACAAGGTCCAGTTCATCTTTTCCGCCGGACAGCAATGCTTCGACGACCTTCATCGGAACCTTTACCTCCACCTGGGAAGTCTTGGGCTTGCTCCTGTCGTGGACATGCACCAGAAACTGCCCGTCCTTCTTCGCGACGTTGATGTCCGCGTCCTTGCTCTGCACCGTCACGAATTCGCCATCTTTGGAGTTACGAACAGCATTGAAAAGCGTACGGATATCCACACCGTCGCAATCCATGCAGCCGATACGGACTTTGCCGTCATGGAGACGGTCGTGGTCGATGGCCGGCAGAACTGTTTCCGCCAATGCGAGAGGGACATTAACGCGGACCGTCTCGTCTTTGGAATTGGTGCTAATCACGCGCACGTGCAGCCAGCGATCCGCATGGGCGGATGTGGTTGATGGCGTGGAATTTGTTTGCGCTTGGGTGCCCAAAGGGGCGAAAAGGGAAGCGGCGGCCAGGAAAGCGATCACGGGGTAGAAGCGAAAAGTGCGGCTGGTCATGGCAGAATGCCTCCTTTGGGCATTTGGCGATACATACGATTAAGACGAACGAAAAGTTCCGGGATTAACAGCCTTTTCCTCTCGAAGGATGGAAGTGTCCGAGCAGGGCGCTCGCCAGGCGAAACCCCGCCGCGAATCCAAGAAGGCCACGGCAGGTCGACCCCTAAGAGAGTGGGCGACCCCGGTGCCAGGCTGGAGAGGACTCATCGTGCGATTTCTTCATTGGCAAAACACTGATTTCATTGAGGTTTCCACTTGAGGAAGACGGCGGCCAGGGGCGGAAGCGTCAGGCAGAGCGAGTGCGCGCGGCCTTGGGCAGGGTGGTTCGAGGCGTTTTGACCGCCGAGATTGCCCGCGTTCGAGCCGCCGTAGCCTTCAGCGTCCGTGTTGAGGATCTCCTCGTAGTACCCGGGCTGCGGAGCGCCAACCCGGTAGCCCTCGCGGACTACGGGCGTCGCATTGAGAATCACTAGGAGCAAGTCTCCAGGTCTCTTGCCATGGCGGGCGAAGGCGAAGACGCTGTTATCCGCATCATTGGCATCCAGCCACTCAAAACCTTGCCAAACAAAATCGACTTGATGCAAAGCGGGCTGGGTGGTGAGCAGCTTATTCAGATCACGCACGAGATTTTGAATGCCGCGATGTGAATCATATTGAAGGAGGTGCCAGTCCAGGCTGTTGCCCTCGTACCACTCGCTGCGCTGCGCGAGCTCCTGACCCATGAAGAGGAGCTTCTTGCCGGGATGCGCGCACTGATAGGCCAGCAGGAGGCGAAGATTCGCAAATTGCTGCCACAAATCGCCAGGCATCTTATGCAAGAGAGAGTTTTTTCCATGGACAACTTCGTCGTGGGAAAAGGGAAGCATGAAATTCTCGGTGAACGCGTAAAGCATCGAGAAAGTCATTTTATTGTGCTCGTATTTGCGGTGAACGGGATCTTTGGAAAAATAAGTCAGCGTGTCGTTCATCCAGCCCATGTTCCATTTGAAGCTGAAGCCGAGGCCGCCCAAATAAGTGGGTCGCGAGACGCTGGGCCAGGACGTGGATTCTTCGGCGATGGTGAGAATGCCGGGGAATCGGCCGTGCGTGACTTCGTTCATGCGCTTGATGAAGGCGATGGCATGAAGATTTTCGCGGCCGCCGAACTCGTTAGGGACCCACTCGCCCTCCTTGCGGGAATAATCGAGATAAAGCATGGAAGCGACGGCGTCCACGCGCAGGCCGTCGATGTGATATTTGTCGAGCCAGAATAAAGCGTTGGAAATGAGGTAGTTCTGGACTTCGTTGCGGCCGTAGTTGTAGACCAGCGTGCCCCAGTCGGGATGGGTGCCCTGGCGCGGGTCGGCATGCTCGTAGAGATGGCTGCCATCAAATTGGGCGAGGCCGAAGGTGTCGCGGGGGAAGTGCGCGGGGGTCCAATCCAGAAAAACGCCGATGCCCTCCTGGTGGCAGCGGTCGACAAACTCCATGAATTCAGCGGGAGAGCCGTAACGGCTGGTGGCGGCGAAATATCCGATGGTCTGATAGCCCCAGGAGCCGTCGAACGGGTGTTCCATGATGGGAAGCAGCTCGATGTGGGTGTAGCCGAGGTCCTTTATATAAGGAATGAGCTGATCGCCGAGCTCTCGGTAGGTCAGCCAGCGATTGTTTTCCTCGGGGACGCGGCGCCAAGAGCCGAGATGGACTTCGTAGACGGAGATAGGGGATTCCAACCAATTTTTTTGCGACCGCTGGGTCATCCAGGCCGTGTCCGACCATTTATAGGTGTCAAGATTGACGACGACAGAGCCGGTGTTGGGCCGGAGCTCGGCGCGGAAAGCGTAGGGATCGGCTTTGAGCGGAAGCATCGTCCCGGTTGGGCCGATGATTTCGTATTTGTAGACGGCGCCTTCCTCGAGCTCGGGAACGAAAATCTCCCAAATGCCTGAGGAACCGCGGGCACGCATGGGATTCACGCGGCCATCCCAGCGATTGAAGTCACCGACTACGCTGACACGTTGCGCGCTGGGCGCCCAGACCGCGAAGTGCACCCCCCGGACGCCTTCGAGAGTCTTGAGATGTGCGCCGAGTTTTTCGTAAGTGTCGTAGTGGCGGCCTTCGCCCATGAGATGAAGATCGAATTCGCTGAGCAGGTAGGGGAAAGCGTAAGTATCCAAGACTTCGGTGGTTTCCCCGTAGCCAGAGCGATAGCGGATGCGATAAGCGGAAGGATCGGGCCGGTCATGATAAGAGTCAGGGAGATTGGCTTCAAAGAAGCCCTCGGGGCGGATGCGATTGGCGGGGATAGGGTCCGGGAAGCCTTTGAGCAGGATGAGGGCGCTGGCGGCGCCAGGGCGGAAGAAGCGTATGACCCAGCGCTGGCTGTCGGGCGTGGAAACAGGATGTGGGCCCAGAAGAGCGAAGGGATCGGCGTGGCGGCCGGCGATTAGGGAGTCGATTTGGGCGTCGATATTGCGGTCGGTCGCGCGGCGCGCGGCGGAGGCAGACTTTTGTTCTTCAGTCATGGCTGGTCGCTCCGCAGCGGAACGAGGCCGCCGACGACGGAGGGAGTGCATAGTCTACAGCGATTGAGGAGGCAGTGGCGAGTGGCGAGTGACGCGTTGCGCCAGACATGGGAAGAAGCAGCACGCTGACGGGAGCAAGGAGCATACCCCCACCCGGGTATTTTGTGTAAAGAGTTCGGAACTTATTGAAAAGAGGGATGTTAGAATTTTGTGCAGTGCAAAAGAGTGCGTAAGAGTATGAAAACAAAGGATCGCTAAGTGGAATGGAATGATATTGATGCGAACTCTCTGGGGAAGACGGCGAATCGGGCGCGGGCAGCGGAAAGCAGGAAACGCTAGAAAGAGGGGAGCTAAGGGTAGAGATGGTCAGGCGGGGCTTTGCCGGACGGCGGTCGCAGCGTTCAAGGGAGGAAGGAACCTGGACGGAAGGGAATTGGAGAGCTGAGCGCGAGCGGAACATAGGGAATGGTAGCAGGATATGAAAGAGTTGTCAACAACTATCTTAATTTACTGAGTGCTAATTCGAACGACGATGCGCCAATTCGAATAATGTTGGCGGAAGCCTAGAGGATTGAGGGAGTTGGCGGGATTGAGACGGATTTGTGAGACTGTGGAAATCTGTGGAAAAACGGAAACGGTAACTTAGCTGACAGCCGACAGCTCACAGCCAACAGCTGGATGCCAAGCGATCTCCGGGGTAGGATGTGTTTATCGCGAACACACGAAGCGCGACACTGAGCATGAGGTTGAAACCGGAGATCAAGAAGCGGCTGGCGAAGTTGGCCAAGGCTTCGGGACGCAGCTCGAACTTTCTGATCTCGGATGCCGTCGAAGCCTATGTTGCCGATCAGGAAAGAATGCGGGCCGAAACGCGCCAGGCGGACCGGCAGGTGAAGTCCGAGCACTACGTCAAGCAAGAAGACATGAAAGCGTGGCTGCTCTCCTGGGGCACGGAGCAGGAATTGCCGCCGCCGAAATGCGCTTGCGGGAAAGACCATGATGATGAGGCGCTGTGCCGGTAGAGATCGTTTGGCCGCCGCCAGCGCGGGCCAGACTGCGGGAAATTCATGCCTTCGTCGCTCTGGACAAACCCGAAGCTGCCAGACAATTGCCCACAAGAATTGTTGCGGTGGTGGAGACTTTGCGGATGCACCCGCATCTGGGACGAGTTGGAGCGGACCCTGGCATTCGCGAGTTGGTTATCGGGGGGACGCCGTACTCGATACTTTATCGAGTGCGGGGGCAGCGCGTGGTTATTGGCACGATTTGGCATGGCGCGCAGGAAAGATGAACGCTGCCGGATTGCCCTTGGCGCATCCGTGATTTGTTGCAGGCTCATTTTGCGTTGGCCACAAACACGCTGTCGAATTTCGCTTTGCCAACCAGGGACAGCCCCTGTTTGTAATACCAGAGCAGCTCTTTCGGATGGTTAGGTCGCTGCAAGTAGACCGAACTAGGATTGCCTTCCGTCACCAAGAGGACTAATTGCTCGCTCACATCGATAGAGTATTGACGGTGGACAGGAATTCCCGCAGGCCCAACTGCCTGTATCGAACGCCTCGACCACCCATCGATTCCCGTGAATTCCCTCCAATCGTTTAAGAGCTGGTTCCTTCCTCTTATCTTTTGTTCCTCTTCGCCGGAGATCAACTCGAAGCGGACGCCGCTCCATTTGCAAATACCTCCAGGGCACGTCGCGTAGATGCCGTCCCCAACGGGACTAATAGAGTCGATGCCGATAGTCGATTTCTGGACGTACCGCTCGACGGTCGACGGAGTGATATGAATGATTGTGAGGCCATGGCTATCGTTTCTTGGAATGGTGGGCGAATGAAGATAGTTGTTGATGGGTTCCGCAAGCAAGTCCGCGCCACTCATGTAGTAGCCAAAGAGGCGGTCAAACATAAACAGGTAGACTTCGTCATCTCTCCAGAGGAGGACTCCCCCGCCCCCATCCTTGCGTATGAGATGGAGCTTTAAGCGAGGAAAGACGAGCGTTGCACTGATGACGACGATCGACAGAAGGAAGAGTGCCTTTTTCATACCGAGGCTCAATGGCAAGAGGTCGGCTTGCCATTGGCCCCTACTGCTGCGGCGCCGGCATGCCGGGCATGTTTGGCATACTCATCTTTTGATAGCCGGCGGGAATTTCGAAGAGGGATGGGTCTTGCGGGCCGAGATGGATGTTTTGGAACTCGGTTGACCAGGTTCCATTTTCGTCTTGTTTCTTGACGATGAAGCCGTTCAATTCCTTGGCCGCCCATTCGATGGTGACGTAGGTTTTTCCGTTAAAGGTGGAATGCACGCGATATTTATCGCAATGGAAGGAGCCTACCTGTTCCGAGCCGAGAGAGTCCTTCTGAACCGTCGCTCCTTTCATGGTGGAAGCGACTTCGGCTAGTCCCTGCCAGGGCATTTCCATATACATTTTCTGGGCGGGCATGAGGACCCAGGAGACTTTGCGATCCATGCGAATAATGCTGATCGTGCTTCGGCCGCCCATCTGCGTTTCCATGCGAAAGGCATTCTCCGAGGCGTATACCTTGCCGCTGACGGTTCTCTTGCCGGAGGTGTGAATCTGGTCGGCGGAGAAGGGCGTGAAAATCGTTTGCGCGTTGACGGCCGGACTGCCGAGCAACAGCAGAGAGAAAGCGATTGCCCCCAAGGCCAGGCGTACCAGAGGTGGCAGAAATTGCTTTGTTTGCTTTTTCATGGTGCTCCTCTCTAAGGCAGCTCGCGGCGCGAATAGCACGGAGCTGTTCAATCCAGTATTTGTGCTTTGAAGTTCTCGCAAAACTACAATTGGAACGGAATTTGTGTTGGAACTTCTCCTTAAGCCGAAAGCCTATCGTTCCTGTTCTATCCAGTCAATCGCGAGATGGCTTAGGTTGTTGGGAGTGGTAATGGGCGGGGTTCTTGGGCGACCAGGGAAAGTCCCTTCAAGCCATTTGCATTCCTCACGCGCCGCGAGACATCCCCAGGGCTTTGGACCGGCCTGAAGAGAACGCGGGGCATGTGCGTACTACTACGAGTATCAGTACTTGCAACGTAGGGTTCACAGAGTCTTAACAGGGCGGAAAACCTGCATTGGACTGGGCGTGGGAATATGCGAGCGCCTTGGAGGGCTACACTTGTGAAAAAAAGACCTAGCTTAGTATTTTTGGCAGTCGCGGCGGCGCTCGCACTGTCGGTCGGGACATTTATCAGCAAGACTTCCGCAAACGACGGACAGCAATACGGGAATTTCCACTTTTTCCCGAATACTTTGGTGCTGAGCCGTAGCGTGTATGTAGGAAATGCTTCGACCGTGATCACAGGAGAGGCATTGCCGCCCGGATGCCAGGGGGGCGCGACCGGCGCGACGGTGCAAGTTCCTCTGATCGCCGGAGGGACCGTGGGCGTGGCAGTCCCGTGTGGGTACGCCAGCGACAACGGCGAAGCTCCAAACGACGAGGATTCGCACAACGTTTGGAACAACGCGGGGACGGATGGCAGCTTTGGAATCACTTCACCGATTTTTCTCGATAACATTACGGAAGATGGCTGGGTGCTCGGCACTCTACCGATCCCGAGCGATAAAATAGTGACCAGCTTTAGCTCGAAGTCGGAGCTGGCGCTGAACCTTTCCGTGGATGGAAAGTCCCTGACGTTCATGGGCTACCAAGGCGGGGTGGGATGCGGCGGGACCAGCGTTTTCCCCACGGCGCCGAATCTGATTGATGTGTCGGCCTCGAATACGCCAGGGATTTGCGATCCTACGGACCCGGTAACCTCGAGTCTGCAAGATTCGCCGAGTACTCCCACAGCCTACTATCGCGCGGTTGCGGAAGTGGATGCGGACGGCCGTTTGAGTATCACGAGTGGAAATGCGTATAGCGGCGACAACGGGCGCGCGGCAATCAAGGGCGGCAACGGGACTTACTACATGGCAGGCAACGACAACAACGGAAATATCTCAAAGAAGGACCTGCCACTGACAGTGCCGGGATTTGAATTGATCAACGCGACGGGCGCGGAATTGCTGATTCCCGGACTGACCCCACCCGTGCCGCCGAATATCGGCATGATTGGGAGACTGGAATTTGAATCCAGCGACAAGCAGGGCAAAGACACCAATTTCCGCGGCCTGACGATTTACAACAACACGTTGTATGTCAGCAAAGGCAGCGGAAGCAACGGAATCAACTCGGTTTTCCAAGCAGGGACCGCAGGGACGTTGCCAACAGGGACCGCAGCGGAGTTGGAAACGGTACCGCTGACGATTCTGCCCGGCTTTCCGAACACCGAAAACAGCACGAACACGAATTTCCCCTTCGGGATGTTTTTCGCCAACGCCAGCACCTTGTATGTGTGTGATGAAGGCGATGGAACATTCGTGACGCCGCCGGTGAACGGCAACGTGGCGGACGCGCAGTCTCAGGCGACGGCCGGCTTGCAGAAGTGGGTGCTGCAGAACGGAACCTGGAACATGGTGTACGTGCTGAACAGCGGGTTGAACATCGGCGTGCAATACAGCGTGGACCATTATCCGGCGTCGATCGATCCGGCGACTGGCGGATGCCGAAATATCGCGGGACGTGTGAATCGCGACGGGACGGCGACGATTTGGGCCATCACGTCAACGGTGAGCGCGAACGGCGACAACGGCGCCGATCCCAACAAACTGGTGCGCGTGACGGATGTGATTTCCGCGACGACTGCGCCGAGTGCCGGCGGCTGGCTGGGAACGTTCCAGACGGTTCGTTCTGCACGAGCGGGAGAGGTGTTCCGCGGAATAGCGTTCGCGCCGACGGATGGCGAGGGTGGTCAAAACTATCCGCATGGTCAAGGCGGCTGGCGCTGACACTGTCAGAAAGCTTCCACAAAACTCCCCGGACCAGATCTGGTCCGGGGAGTTTAGTTTTTTGTGCGGACACTTTTTATTGGGACAGCGAGTCTCGCGGTTCGGCTTCCAAGAGTAGAAGGAGACTTTGGTTTGGAAAGGGATGTAAGCCCGCATTTCCTTTTTGATTCATAATTCTGAAACCTCGGAGCGTGATAATCGTCAATGTTTATGAGGGTGCGAACGTGGTGAAGACGCCCCGGAGGTATGAACCCAATGGGTGAGAACCAAAACCG
>JBARJI010000098.1:0-70030 GCA_049800195.1 Candidatus Acidiferrum sp. | reverse complement strand
GGCCTTTCATTTACGACTCGAATCCGAGCGCTATTCGTAGCGAAGGGCTTCCATCGGGTCGACGGAGGCGGCGCGGCGAGCGGGGACTAAGCAGGCCAAGGCTGCGGCGACGATGAGGATGAGGGTTTATGAATCTTGGGTACCAGTTCAGCCGGCTTTCGATGCGGGTCACGCCCTACTTCGAGAATCTGGAAAACGTTTCGGGCAACGCTGAAATAATGGGCAACAATCAGGATCAGATGAATTGGGGTCCACCTAGCCTTGTTTTTTCGAGCGGGGTGGCAGGATTGTCCGATGCGGAAAGCTCGTTCGACCGCAACCAGACGAGCGCGGTGTCGTACTCGATGCTTTGGAGCCACGATCGCCACAACATCCGGTTTGGAGGAGATTTCCGGAGGCAGGAATTCAATTACTTGTCGCAACAAAATCCGCGAGGGACGTTCACATTCACCGGCGCGGCTACTCAAGGAATTGTGAATGGGGTTGCGGTGGGCGGATCTGATTTGGCGGACTTTTTGCTGGGAATTCCGGACACGAGCGCCATCGCTTACGGAAACGCGGATAAATACTTTCGAGAATCCGTTTACGACGCCTACCTGACAGATGATTGGCGAGTGAATCCGCAATTGACCGTAAACGCGGGAATGCGGTGGGAATACGGTGCGCCGATTACGGAATTGTATGGGCGGTTGGTGAATCTGGATATTGCGCCGGGCTTTGCGGAGGTTGCACCAGTGGTGGCAAGCGATCCCGTGGGGCCACTGACGGGGCAGAGCTATCCCAGCTCTTTGATTCGGCCGGACAAGCGGATTTTTGAGCCGCGGGTGGGGATTTCCTGGCGACCGATTTCCGGCTCGTCGTTGGTGGTTCGCGCGGGATATGGGATTTACTCGGACACTTCGGTGTATCAAACGATTGCGCTCGAGATGGCACAGCAAGCGCCGCTTTCAAAAAGTTTGAGCGTACAAAACAGCGCGGCTTGTCCGTTGACCCTGGCGAATGGATTCATCACTTGCTCCGCGACAACGCCTGACACTTTCGCTGTCGACCCGAATTTTCGCGTGGGGTACGCTCAAAACTGGCAGCTATCGCTGCAACGCGATTTGCCGGGTTCGTTGCAATTGACGACAACTTATCTGGGGATTAAAGGGACGGGAGGAGTGCAGGAATTTCTGCCGAATACTTATCCGATTGGGGGCGCGAATCCCTGCCCTGCTTGTCCCGTTGGATTTGCGTATCTGACATCGAATGGCAATTCGAGCCGGGAGGCTGGACAGATTCAGTTACGGAGAAGGTTACACAACGGGCTGACGGCGACGATGCAATATACGTTTTCAAAATCGATCGATGATGATTCCGCTTTGGGAGGACAGGGGGCTACAGGGCCAACGCAGACTACGGCGCCGGGTCCGTTCAGCTCTGGCACTGTGGTGTTGAGTGGAACATCGGGCCAGAGCACTCCGGCCATCGCGCAGAACTGGCTCGATTTGGGCGCTGAACGCGGGCTCTCAACATTCGATCAGCGCCATCTTTTGAGCGCGCAACTGCAATACACGACCGGCATGGGAATCGGGGGGAGAACTTTGTTGAGCGGCTGGAGAGGAATGCTGCTTAAAGAGTGGACGCTGCTTACACAGATCACAGTTGGGAGTGGCTTGCCGGAGACGCCCGTCTATTTGGCGGCGGTGCCGGGGACGGGCGTAACGGGAAGTATCCGGCCGGACGTTACGGGTGCGGCGATTTACGCGGCTCCCGCGGGATTGTCGCTGAATCCGGCGGCGTACACGACGCCGCTGACGGGCCAATGGGGAAACGCAGGAAGAGATTCGATCACTGGCCCGGCGCAATTCGCTTTGAATGCTTCGATGGGACGCACGTTTCGCTTGGATGGACGATTCAATCTGGATTTGAGGTTTGACTCAACGAACCTGCTCAATCATGTGACGTTCACGAGCTGGGATACGACAGTGAACAGCACGCAATTTGGACTGCCACAGGCTGCAAACGCGATGCGCAGCATAGAGACCACGCTGCGCTTGAGATTTTGAATGATACGGCTAGTGATTGGCGCAATGCTGATAGCAACGCTGGCGGCCGCCGCGCAACAAACGGGGCAGAATACGCCGAATGGAGGTGAGCAGACAGCCAAAATCAGTGTGAGCACACAATTGGTGGTGGAGACGGTGGTGGTCAAGGATAAGAAGGGGAAACCGATCGAGGGCTTGACGGCCAAGGATTTCGTTCTGACCGAGAACGGCGTGCCGCAAGCCATCCGTTTTTGCGAACACCAGCAACTTCCCGAGAATCCCGCTGGGGCGATTGTGCCACGAACCGAGCCGGAGGACGTACAGACTTACTATAAGCTGGCGAAAACGCGGATTTCGCCGGAAACGCCGGGAAACATTCGATACAAAGATCGCCGCCTGATGGCGCTTTATTTCGACATGACAGCGATGCCAACGGCTGACCAATTACGTGCGCTGGCTGCAGCGCAGAAGTTCATCCGAACGCAGATGACGGCGGCGGATCTCGTGGCCATCCTGAGGTATTCAGGGGGCGCGGTGGACGTACTGCAAGACTTCACGGATGACCGGAACCGGCTCCTGAGCATCATCCAAACGCTGATTGTGGGAGAAGGACAAGGATCGGACGAAACCGCGGACGACGCCAGCGCTTCCGATACTGGTGCGGCATTCGGACAAGACGACAGCGAGTTCAACATTTTCAACACGGACCGCCAACTGGCGGCGCTTCAAACGGCGGCGAAAATGCTGGGACAACTTAGTGAGAAGAAGTCTCTCGTGTATTTTGCGAGCGGATTGAGGCTGAACGGACTGGACAATCAGGCACAGCTGCACGCAACGATCGATTCTGCTATCCGCGCCGGTGTGTCCTTTTGGCCGATTGACGCGCGAGGCTTGGTAGCTCAAGCCCCGCTTGGAGACGCAACGAAAGGATCGCAAGGCAATATCGGGATGTACTCCGGGTCTTCGGCGTTGGCTGTGACGGGGGATTTTCAGCAGTCGCAGGACACGCTTTATGCGCTTGCTGGAGACACGGGAGGAAAAGCACTCTTTGACTATAACGACCTGACGCGGGGAATCGTGCAGGCGCAAAAAGAAGTTTCGAGCTACTACATTCTGGGGTACTACACGAGCAACCCCGCGCAAGACGGAAAATTCCGGCGCATCAAGATCTCGTTGAACGCGAATTTGTCCGCCGACTTCGATTATCGCCAGGGATACTATGCGGGAAAGGAATTCAGCAAATTCAACGCCGCCGATAAAGAGAGGCAACTAGAAGATGCGCTCATGCTGGATGATCCGATAACGGAACTGACCATCGCGATGGAGATCGATTACTTCCAGTTGAATCGCGCAGAGTATTTCGTGCCCATCGTGGTCAAAATTCCCGGGCGGGAGCTGTCGATCGCCAAGCGGGGAGGCGCCGAACGCACGCTCATCGATTTCATCGGGGAGATCAAGGATGTTTATGGCGGAGCGACGATCACCAACGTGCGCGACAAGGTAAATATAAAGCTCGGCGATGCAACAGCCTTGGAATTAGCCAAGCGGCCGATAGAATACGATACGGGATTCACGCTACTTCCCGGAAAGTACACGATCAAGTTTCTGGCGCGGGACGCCGAGACAGGGAGAATCGGGACGTATCAAACTACTTTCGCGATTCCCAACCTCAACAAAGAGGACAAGCGGATTCCGATTAGTTCGGTCGTGCTGAGCAGCCAACGCCTGGAAATCAAAGATGCGCTTTATAACGCAGTGAAGAATAAGGATAGGGATAAAGACGAGGCGGTCAATCCGCTGGTTCAGAACGGCCAGAAATTGATTCCCAGCGTGACGCGAGTGTTCAGCAAGAGCAGGGACATGTACGTGTACCTTCAGGCTTACGAGCAGGGCGTGCCGGCCGTTCAGCCTTTGGTCGCTTTTGTGAGCTTCTACCGCGCGCAAACGAAAGCGTATGAAACACCGCCGATGGAGGTGGCGGAAGGGTTGAATAACCGGCTGAAGACGATGCCGCTCAGCTTCCGCGTCGCGCTCGATCGGCTGCCTCCAGGCAAATATGAGTGCCAAGTAACTGTCCTGGACCCGGCAGGACAGAAGGGGACGTTTTGGCAGGCTCCAGTGATGGTGGTGCCTTGAACGTCCGGCATGCACGGCCGTTTGACTGTTTGCAACTGCACGCGTGCGGTGCGTTGGTCTAGCACAGAGGGCGAAGAGGGAGTTTCAGGGTTCTACGATGTGATGTCGAATGGCGTAACGAACGAGAGCGGCGGTGGAATGGAGGTCAAGTTTGAGCATGATGCGGGCCCTGTAGGTTTCCACCGTCCTTGTGCTGATAGCGAGAATCGAGCCGATCTCTTTGTTAGATTTGCCATCCGCCAGAAAATAGAGGAGCTGACGTTCTCGAGGGCTTGGGTCGCCCGCTTCAAGCTTATTCGGGTCTTGGGGCAGCGAGGAGAATGAAGGATCATTCAAGGACGATTCTATTTTCGGCTGAGAAGAATCCAGCAGGAATTCTTGATATCGAGTTCCGCCCAGAAACAATGCCAAGCGTGCCAAATGCGCCTCAAAGCGCATCTCCAAGGCATAGGACCTCAGAGCCGCGGAAGCATTAAGAAGTTCCATCGAACGCTTGACGAGGTCGAAGGTTCGCGGGAATAGATCGACTAATTCGTTGTCGGCCCAGTTGGCGCCACCTGGGGCGACCCCCTGGAGCCTGGCTCTGAGGTAATGGAGTTTATGTTCAGCGCAACGCGTCCTGGTCATATCGGAGAAGGTAATCGCAACCAGTTGCATTTTTCTGAACGCGTCGCGCACCGGGTAGAAGTTCAAGGACCAGATGCGCATTTGCGCACTGGAGAGACTCTGGGCGGATAATTCCACATTCGGCAGACCGTTGCCGGTGCTCCAAACTTGACGAAATGCGGGCTCCAGAAGTTCCATTGCTCCAGGGAATACCTGCTGCATCGATTTGCCGACTTGTTTTCTCTCTGGAGAGCCCATCATTCTGCATAAGGCGGCGCTCAATGCGCGACAACAGAGATCCTCATCGAAAAGAGCAACTCCCACTGTTGAACTAGGAGTGAAATTGTTGAGCGGAAGCCGATTCAAGCCAACGTCGCCACCAGGCTCGCTGCAAATGCGTTCCAGCGATAAATCTCGAGCGCCACTAGACATCTGGTTGCCCTGCCCATTCTTCAAGGCTGGAAACAAACCGGGTTCCCTAGTCAGGCGAAGGTCTGATCAGGAAGCCGGAAATTCCAAATCTGACGCGAGCCATCGACTTCTGGAAACAACCAAGACCACGAAAGCGGAAACATGCCGCACCGCTTAGACCACCGATCCGCGATCGCCCCCGAACAATCCTTGCCAGTCGTGGGGCGCACCGTGGAGGAACAGGAGAACCGGCCAAGGACTTGAACAGGAGCTGGCTGAGCGGCAAGATTGGTGAACTGGTATCATAAGAGGAATCGGTTATTTTTATACACAGTTATATCTCCCTGGTCAACTTCGGATTTGTCTCAAAACCTGGTCGCTTGAGCGAGGGGACTGCGCAGAGACTGTAGATTGTGATTGAGCGGGCCTCATCCGATCCGACGCGGCCGAAGGCGGGGCGTAGCCGACCGTCTTTCTAGGCTGCTCCAGCGGCCTTATCAGGTGCGATATCAACAATAGTGATGACCGCACCTTCGATTTTGTTGTCGATTGTGCGGTATGGCAAGATTCTGAACTGATAGTGAACGCCCATGCGATCCGTAAGTTCTCTCTCAAGCGGCTGAAAGCTGGAAATCACCTGGGCAACCATCGACTGCAAGTCCAGGATTTCGATGGATGGATTGATGTTCGAGAAGGGGCGGCCGATGTCACCTGGAATTAAACCGAGAAACCTTTGCGCCTTGGGAGTGAAGCGTCGAATCGTCAGGTCGCTCCCGATCATGATTACTGCGATGTCGATGCTAGACAGCAAATTAATCAGGTCATTGTTAATTTGAGTGACTTCCAGATTGCGACTGCGGAGTTCGTCGTTGACAGTGGCCAATTCCTCATTTGTGGACTGCAACTCCTCCTTGGCGGTTTCCATCTCTTCGTTAGTGATCTGCAATTCCTCATTGCTCGAAAGAATTTCTTCGTTGGCGGATTGTAATTCCTCATTCGTGGCTTCCTGGGTTTCAATGACGGACTGAAGATACTCTTTGGCCGCCGCCAATTCCTGATCGAGCTTTGCCATTCGCTTCAAGGCCGATTCTGACTCTTCGCTGGGCCGCGCGCCGTGCGCCGCAGACGTGCGGCGTGACACCCGCGGCGATTCCTGAAACACAATCATGAAGTACGGTGCTTTCGAATTGCCCAAGATAAGAGGAACGACGTCAAAGCTTACGGCCCGCGCGTGCTGTTCCCGCGACGAGGCTTCGCTTTCGCCGTTGTCATTTCCGTTTTTAATTTGCAGATTGCGCTTACCGACGACGATATTTTCCTGCTTGGCCCGGTTTATGGCGCTTCGGAGCTCGACGACGAGCCCTTCGCGAGCCATCTTGAGCAGGCTTAGGCTAGGCCGACCGGGTGCGAGCTTGATGTAACGGTTCACGTTTCCCCGGGTGTGAATGATTTCCATGTCTTGAGTCACGAAAACAGTCGCAGGGACGTATTGCGTAAGAAGCCGGCGGTCGAACTCCTTTTGAGCTTCGAGATAGCTGCCCGGGGAATCATCGAGGGTGACCGGCGCCCTAACCATGCCATATTCCCTTTGCTCCTCCCGCGCATCCACCGATAAAGCGGCCGCCTGCCGCGCAGAGCCAACTTTCTTTATAAAGATTTTGTGAGTGCGATCGCCTATTGCAAATAGGCCGGATGTGCCGACACCTTCTGAACTTCCCAGCACCAAATAAGCTCCTGGATACAAGGCATAATGAAATAGAGATATCACCTTGCTTTGGAGGACTGGCTCAAGATAGATGAGCAGGTTGCGGCAGCAAATGAGGTCCATCCGTGAAAAGGGAGGTTCGTTCAAAACATTATGCTGAGCGAAAATGCACATATCGCGGATGGTTTTACTGACTCTGTATCCTCCTTCCGCTTTTGAGAAAAACCTCCGGAGACGTTCCGGCGGTACGTCCCCCTGGATATTCTCCGGATATACCCCATTCCGGGCCTTGGTAACGCTCTGCTCACTCACATCCGTTCCGAAAAACTGAATTGGAATTTGCGAGGCGCGGTCGCCCAAAAATTCGAGCAGCGCGATTGCCACGGAATAGGTTTCCTCTCCGGAGGAACATCCTGGAGTCCAGATGCGAATACCGCTTCCACGCGACAGGTTCTTGCAGATGGCTGGAAATACTAGCGATTTCAGGACCTCGAAGACTCGGGGGCCGCGGAAAAAGCTGGTCACATTGATCAACATGTCCTGATAGAGCGCCCTGATCTCAGCGGGCCTGCTTTGGACGAATTTGGAGTAGTCCTCGATCTCGTCAATCTTGTGGACAACCATGCGACGCTGAATGCGGCGCAAGACTGTAGTTTGGCGGTAATGCGTGGAATCCACACCTGTGGCCTTGCGCAAAACTTGGAAAATTGTATTTAAGCCGGGGGCTGTGGCGGGCACAATTTCGGCGTCGGCGGACAGACTCTCGCGAGCAATGTACGGATGACGCGCGATCCTTACAAGTTCTTTGGCGATCCCTCTGGGAGGAAGCACATAGTCGACGCAGCCCGCGACGACGGCGCTTCGCGGCATGCCGTCATATTTTGCGGTGCCTTCGTCTTGCGCAAAAGTCACGCCGCCGTGTGCCTGAATTTCGGCCATTCCGAGCGTTCCGTCCGAGCCCGAACCCGACAGGATGACTCCAATGGCGCGGTTCCCTTTTTGTTCTGCAAGAGAACGCATGAAATAGTCCACAGGCATGTGCATTCCGCGCGACTCTTCCCGCGGACCTAGATGCAGGTTCGAGCCGCAAACGAACATCGAGGCATTTGGCGGGATGACATAGACATGATCGGGCGATATGGACACGCCATGGGAAACCTCCGTTACAGTCATCGCGGTTCTCTTAGCAAGTAATTCCGTAAGGATGCTTTGATGCTTGGGGTCAAGGTGCTGCACCAGAACAAAGGCCATACCCGTATCGGAGGGGAGAAAACCCAGAAGATCTGTCAGCGCTTCGATGCCGCCCGCGGATGCTCCAATTGCGACAACCGTGGTGTCTTCTTCTTGCTCGGCCAAGGGGCCTGTTCTTGATTTCAGGGGAGTTCTAAGGGTGCTGTTGTCCCTCGATTTGGCTTTCATCGATTCCCTTCGGTCTTAACCGCCGAATGCATTCGGCTCCGTGGGATAGACAGAGTCACTAAAATTTGAACAAGCCGGAAAGGGGGTGCGGGAGACTCCCTTTCCTTGGTCCGCCAGGAACGGCGCTTGTGCATGATTCTAGTCCATTTCAACTACTTGTGATAGTCCTTACTTGATTTATAAGGGGAAGGCTAAACAGGGTGTGGTATGTAGCCATTAAGCATAGCGCCGGAAGGCTGAAGCGGTTTTTTCGGCGCAGGGCCTGTCGATTGACCGGCAATCGAGTCCTGGAACTCCTTGATTTCGCAAACGCGAGGAGGGTCTTATATCGACCGAGGAATGCTCAAGCGGGCGATTGGGCTAATGCCCTGCCAGATTTTGTTTCGCAACTCAGAAGTCAACGAAGCAAGATTATCGCCCTGCAACAAAAACAGAGACATTACGAACGAATGGTAACCACCTACTCGCCCAAGCAAATTCGCTGGCTGAGAAGTTCGAGCAATCCCGTATGGGTTTAATGAGCATGTATCTAACGACCAAGGCGGCCGTGGAAGCACTGCGGCTACGCGGGTCAAGCAGACAAAGTCGCGCTCCCTTCCCTCAGGTGTTGCGAACGGGCGTGTGGTCGAGGACTCGCCCGATCTTGTCGATGCACTGCGGCAAGCCACGGAAATACTCAGGACGGAGTTTTCGGACACGGAAGGCAGCGGCCAAGAAACTCTTGTGAAGTGTGAGAGAGTGCTGCGCCGAGCCGATACGAGATGGATGGTAGAACTGCCACTGTATTAGGCTCAGGCAGTTGATGTAACCCCAGTACGACGTGGGCAGGCACGGAGCTCTTTGAACCTTTCTCTCAGCTCCCAACGAGCAAACGAAGCTCTGCTATGGAAGCGTGGAGCTGTGCCAGCCTCTCTTCCACCGCCGTCGTTCCTCGGGCGCTGGCATCACGCGCATGTTCAAGCGCGCGTTCCGCGATGTGGCTCACCTCGTGCAGCAGTTTGCGGATTTCCGCTTCCAATCGTCCCCTGCTTTCCTGCACTCGATCGACCACGTCGGACTGGACCCGCATGCTGTTTATTACCAATAGGTGGTCGAAAAACCTCTGTGACTCCTTCTCGATCAAAGAAAAAGCTCCGACAAGCCCCAGCAATGTATCCCCGAGATAGCGCAACGGGGACGTTGGCTGCGCTACATGAATTAGACCTTCAAAAGTGAAATGAGATGCCACTCTAAACCCTGTTTCAAAATTCGTTGCGTTGGGCATTCGGGCTAGCTCCGGAATTTGCGATTCCGAAAGTTTCTTTACGAAATCATTCCCCAGGTTCACAAATCGCCCTGCGACGTTCTTGTAGTTTTCTTCAGCTCGCGGCTGTTCGGCTTCGAGCCATGGAAGAACGTAACGTTCCGCCGTTTCCTGCGCCGCCTGCATCGCCGCTCGACGAAACCTCGGCCCGAAGTGTCTTGGGAGATTTCTCAGCTCTCTCTCTAATTCTTCTTTGGCCCTTGGCGATGTGGCCGCCAGGAAGAACTTGCGCTGTGCGAGGAATATATCGGACAGCCGGTGCTGCTCGCCCATTAGGAGGTAACTCAATTCGCGCAGCGAGCGTTCCGCATCGAGGATAGTTTTCCGCAAAACGGCGATGCGCCGCTCGGACTCCTCGATGGGACGAACAAGTGCCCCGCGCTCTTGCAGCGCGATTGCCAGTAATTCCTCAGCAAGACGCCGTAACCCTCTCTCCCATGCCGCGCGCACCATACCGCCGCCCGATTCCTGCGCGAGTTTCCGCAGTTCCAAGACGAACGCGTCCCAATCCCAACCAGCTTTCTGGTTTTCCAGCGGCCGGATCGCGCTTACCTGGTAAATTGGCCCCACCGGACGGCCCAATCGCTTTTCCAGCACTCTCTGTGTGAACGGGGCGGCAATTTGGCGGTCGGAGTCCGAGACTCGATCGGCTTTATTGAGCACGACAAACATGTGCCTAACCTGCTTGCCGATTCGCTCGACGAGCACCAACTCGTCTCCCGCGATAGGAGGGTCGGCTCCGACCACGATGATCGCGGCATCGATGTGCGGAACTAACTCCTGCGTGGCGGCCGTATTCCCTGCAAAGACCGATCCCAAACCCGGCGTATCTATTAGAGACATACCGCCAGCGAGGAGCGCACTGGGAAGGAAAACTTCTGCTCCTGCCACTCCTTTTGCATTTTCCGGATTGTGCTCCTCCGAAACGTATTGCTCCAGATCCGACCCATCAATATCCGTCCACGTTCCGCCGTAAAAGCGGATGCGCGTCCGGCGCATTTGTCCATAGCGAAGCACCGTCGGCACGGTAGTAACTGGCGCAACGCCCATCGGCAATACTGCATCACCGACAAGTGCGTTCAGCAGTGTTGACTTTCCACGCTTGAACTGGCCGACACACGCCACATAGAAACGGCCTTCCTCTAGCCGCTCGGCAAGGCTGGCAGCTTCTTCCGCGAGGCGCGCGGCGCCCAGAAGGTGCCCGATCTCGGCGACCCGTCTGAGTTTCCCGGCAGCGTCAGCGCCCTTCTCAGGGGGCAAGGACGTCGTGGAACTCCCCGCATCCCTCATTGCGATCGCCGTATCTCGAGAGAGAGCACTTATCCTCTTGGTTCCGTTCGGTTCGACTTTCCAAACTGCGTCATCCATTCCGTGTGCTGCTATGCGCCGTGGATCGATCCTTTTGCATCTCGCGAGCCTTGGCAGTGATTCAGCAAGTAATCTACGTGCAACAATTTGGTCTTGATGCGCCCTTCGAAATGGTAGCGGCTGTCCGCGGCCGCGCTGCACATCCGCACGATTGCTCCGGGCAACATTTCGCTAAACGCAAGAATATCCTCGCGGAATCCTTCCAAATCGAGACCGGGCAGCCCGAATTGTTCGATGGAGAGCTCCAATAGCTCTCTTGCGGCAGCGACCGGCAGCCCGCCGACGTGCAGCCTCTGGTGATCGTTCCAATAGAGGGGCGCGGCATGGCCGAGCTCTGCGTACCTCCAGCCCGTAGCGATCGCGTAGACGGGCGTTTTGCAGCTCCAGATCAGCTCTTTCGTGATGCGCGCAAGGAGGTGCGACACGGGAGCTGGATGGTCCAGAAAAATCCAGTATTGGCCTGCACCGGCCGCGCGGTAAAGAAGTCCGCGCAAGCGAAGGCTGGTTTGCGCTTTCACCCAGTGGGAAAACGAAGCCCCGTTGGATCTGTCTGCACGGAACTTGGCGCGAAATAGCGGATCATCCTCAAGTCCCGCCGCAATGCTGCGAAGTATTTCCTGCGGACTCCCTGTGCCGTTGACTGAGATACATCTTCGAGCAGTACGTTCTGGCATCTGAGAAATGGCTCTGGCAACCAATGCGCTTTTCCCTGCGTGGGCCGGTCCCCAAATCAAAAGGCTCTGGCGCCTGCGAATTGCCTCCTGCAGATGCGCTAGCTCGACCTCCCGGCCAAGAAATGGCCCGGTCTCCGGAACAGCCACCCTCGAAGAGCGAGTCGCGCTCATGGACTGCGTGGCCTCATGTGGAACAAGCGGCATCAACAGCTCGAGAGAGATGCTTTCAGAAAACCGGCCCGTAGGGTCACAGCTCGCAAACGCTTGTCGCGCGCTTTCCTATGCGCGCAACCCGTCCTGATGCACGTACTTAATCACCTCGACGTCGGACATCGCAATCAGCCCTTCATCCACCATCTCGTCGAGAATTGGAATGAGCTTCCGCAACTTCTCCTCGGAATCAACGACACTGACCATCACCGGCGCGTCCCGTGAAATGGAAAGCAAATGGGTGCGACGGATAAGCGTGCTCGCGCCATAACCTTCGATGCCTCGGTAGACGGTGGCACCCGCAATGTCCAGCTCGCGACACTTCTCGACAATGGCCTTGTAGAGCGGCTGGCCTTTCCACTTATCGTCTTCGCCGAAATGAATACGGAGCAATTTGGCCTTTCCCTCGAGTTTCATGCGCGCTGCTCCTTGCGGCGGTCTTGTCCCGCATAGTCATGGGTATATTTAATAATGTCCACGTCGGACAGCACCACGAGGCCCTGCTTCACCATTTCATCGAGCAGGGGCATCACCTTTCGCAGCTTTTCCTCGGTGTCGATTACCGAGAGCATCATGGGACGGTCATGGGAGAGCCCCATCGGAGAACTCTTATGGATGCGCCGGTTTGCGCCGTAGCCGAGAATACCCTGATACACCGTGACACCCGCGATATCGTTCGCGCGCATGCCCTCGACAATCGCTTTGTAGAGCGGCTTTTCGTGCCACTTGTCGTTCTCTCCTACGTAAATACGCATGAGCTTGGCCTTGCCCTCGCTCTTTAGCGCGCACTGCTGCTCCCGGCGCGCTCCCGGCTTTTTCGCCACCTCCGCAGGCTTTACGACCAAGGTGTCCAGCACTTCAATCAGCCCTGTGCCGGCCATCTCATGGAGCTTTGGCAAAAGCTCTTCCACTTTTTCGGGGCTCTCGATGAACTCGATTTTGACGGGCAAGTTTTCCGTTAAGCGCAGAATCCTCGTGCTGTGCATGTGATGGTCTGCGCCGAAGCCGGCCATGCCGCGAAAAACGTTTGCGCCCGAAACCTGGTGGTAAAAGAGATAATCGAGAATCGCCGAATACAGCGAATGACCGTGATACTGATAGTCTTCCCCAACGTAGATGGTCACTTTCTTCGCGGGCCCAGCTTTCAACATAGCGCCTCCTTTCCGGGAAGTGCGCGCTGACAAAGTGAGATCTCCGCGGTACGGCCGAATGCGCCGGCACCGTATTCCAAAACCCTCTTTTCTCGGGTCATGCGCTCAGCCTCCCTACGATGACGCCCAGCCAAACCGCGAGGAACCCAACGACGACGCTAACGACCACGTTCAGAAAGGCCAGAAACAATTCTCCGTCTTGCAGCACGCGGAATGTCTCGTACTCGAAGGTGGAAAAAGTAGTATACGCACCGATGAATCCGATGGGGATCAGATACCGCCAGTTCGGACTCCAATGCGTGCGCTCCGCCAGCACCGTAACGATAAAACCGATCAGGAACGAGCCAGTACAGTTGATCACAATGGTTCCGTACGGAAACCGCGTTCCCATCCTGTCGCCGATGTAGCCGCCAAGCCAGAACCGGGCTATCGCTCCAAGAAACCCGCCGAACCCCACTACCAGATACTTGCCCATTGTCCCTCACGCTGGCGCTATTTTGCCTGCCAACACTGCCCTGCAAACTATCTCTTTATTTCGCCGATGCCACGGAAAGACCCGCATCGCTTGCCGTGGGCGTAACGCCCAAACTCTCAAGATCATTCAGCAGAGCGCGCTGTTCGTTCGAGCTCATTGTCGAACCGGCCTGCGCCCGCTCCGCCTGCGCACGGTAGCCGTCGGCGAATGAAGAATACCGTCTTTCGAATTGCAGGAGCACAGACGCGGTCCATTCCCGAAAGATTCCACAATAGATCGCAAGCCTTTCGTTTACAGATTCTTCTAACCGCGAACGCAACGCACGCCGAAGGAGCGCCCGTGCGACCGCGTTCCCAAACACCCCGCTCCACTTCGGGCGCCTGATTCTCAGATCGCAAGGGGGAAAATCAAACACCGGCATGGCTCGGATTGCCGAGATGAACTCCTCCTCCGAAGGGCCTTGCGGAAGACCCAGCGCTCTGGCAGCATTTTTCAATTCGGCAAAAAGATCGTGTGCGAGATTCTCCAACACCTGGTGGTACACCTTCACCTGCTGCCGGACGTTTGCGAGAACGCTTTCAAAGATCCCGCTATTAGAGTCGGCGGACGCACCATTTTCCCATTCCTCCAGGATGCGGTCCGCGGCCCGCTCCAGCAGCCAGTCTCCGTCCCTCGAGAACGCCTCAATCTCGCGCTCTAATTGGATTCGTCTTTCGGCAATTTGTCCCGTGGCCCTGCGCAAGCCAGCTTCCACCTCACGCAGCTTGTGGGGGTCCGCACCGGAGACGCCTCGGTCCCGCCGCAGGCGCAGGGAAAGGGCCGCCGCCACCGAATCGCGCAGCGCTCCGATCTTGCGCTTCGTCGAAAGTGCCTTCAGCTCGCGGCTTCTTTCGAATAGCGGATGAATTTCCGCGTTGAACCACTGGTCCAGGAGCGCCCGATGTCCGGCCAAGGCGCTCACTGCATACACGGGAAGATCGATCTGGCATTCTCGGCTAACCTGTTCCTTCACGTAGCCAGCCATCACTTTCGTTTCTTCTTCCGATATCTGGTCGGCCTTGCTAAGCAAGACTTGCACGGGAATTCCCGCTTCCCGCAGCGTTTCAATAGTTTGCAAATCCTCCGCCGTGAGCGTCGAGCCGCTGTCGATCAACACCACCCCCAAGTCACACTTTGGGAGGTACGCGAGCGTCTCCGATGCACCCGTCGTCGCCAGAGAACCCAGCCCGGGAGTGTCCACGAGGGTAACTCCGTCGCTCAGTCGGGGCGAGGGCAAATCGAGAACGATCCGTGTCACTCGCTTTTCGTTGTGGGGATTCTCCCTTTCACTGGCGACCTCTACAAGCCTTGCGATCTCGAGTGTCTGCGTGGGCCGTTCGGCGAAACAAACGGTCAGCTTCGGCTCTTGCGCAAAACGAATCCGCGTCGGCACCGCTGTAATCGGAGTCACGCCGACGGGCAAAATCTCTTCCCCCAGAATCGCGTTCAGCAGAGAAGACTTCCCGGCGCTCACGCGGCCGAAGACCGCGACCTCCAAGCTCCGGTCTTCCAAGCGGTCCGCGATTCCCGCAAGGGCGCTGCGAAACTCCACAAGGCCGCGGTCTGTCACCACGCGCTCAATCTTTGTCAGCAATTCCAGCTCGGAGGATGTTTGCTCGAGGCGCTGCAAGCGATTCTTCAGATCCTGTCCGGCGCCCTGCAACAAGTACTGGTTGACGCGCGCCACCAGGCCGCGTAGCTCTCCGCTAATGCCTTCCAGCTCCGTCGCCAACTCTGGCGGCACTTCGCCGTAACCTCGTATGTACTGCGGCCGGAGCTCTTCCACAGCAATGTCGATGACTGTAAGCGAGGTGTAAACTGCGCGGCTCGCGGGAATCCACGCTTCCGGGCGAGGAATTCCCTGTCCATCGAGCACGCGCGCCAGCTGCGCACGAATGCGTGCGAGGTAATCCCCAATAGTACGACGCTGTGCGGAGTTTACATCCTGGATGAACTTCGGAAAGGCCGCTTTCGTGGCGGCAGAGTGAAGAATCTCTTCGATCTCGCCAGCTACCTTATCGATGTATTGGCAGGTTACTTTAAGCCGGCGGCCCTGAAACTCGTTCAGGCTTTTGGGGGAATTCTCGCCTCCGGAAGTCATGCCGC
This sequence comes from Candidatus Acidiferrum sp., assembly GCA_049800195.1. GTDB lineage: Bacteria > Acidobacteriota > Terriglobia > Acidiferrales > UBA7541 > Acidiferrum. The sequence continues at coordinate 54,400 of JBARJI010000098.1, read as the reverse complement.
CCTCACAGGTTGAGCGACTGTTCACAGGCAGATCCTCCGCAGTCACTCGGTTCGTGATCTTCTTCCAGGATTCCTTGCGGCGGGAACTTCATATGTTTCAATGAATCCCACCAAGCCGGGAAACCTGGTAGGAGTCATCTGCCCGAAAGGGCGGTTAAGGGTGAACTCCAACACCCACTTTTTGAGAGTACAAGACGCCTGAACCACCGTCAAGATTTTCCCTCGTAGATCGAAAGCAGTAGTGGCGAAAATGAAAACCTCGCGAGACCGGCGCAGCGGACCGAGAATTTCAATTAATGATTGAGGTAGATCGCAAACGAAGTGGACCGCCCCGATGCATTCCTCTCGAGGGGTTTTCCGGGAGGGCGGGACAGGGTCAACGAATACAAGGCTTCTCGTATTAAAAATATGAATGGACGCAAGGCAAAAATGTGATTTGCCGCGCTCATAGCTCTTGGGTATCATCCTGCTGCATGAATTTTTCCATTCGAGCGGCTGCTGTCTGTTGTTGTCGTCTGCAAATGACGGCGGGGGCCGCTGTTTCTTGTACGGGTGAAAATACGGGACTGTAAGACCCTTTCATTACAAGATTGTAGCCAACCCACCGCCGCAAGCCCGGCTGGTGGGTTTTTTGTTTTGCAACGAGGCACATGGCGCACTTATCAGAAGGGGCGTTTTCTCAATTGACCGCGGCACCGCTTTTCCAAGGAGGGGCTTCGACGCCGCTCGCCCGGCGCTTGAATCACCTGCGCGCGCTCGAGGCCGAGAGCATCTACATCCTCCGAGAAGCGGCAGCGGAATTTTCACGGCCAGCCATGCTGTATTCGATTGGCAAGGATTCCTCGGTGATGCTGCGGCTGGCGCAGAAGGCGTTTTATCCCGGGAAAATTCCGTTCCCCTTACTCCATATAGACACCAGCTATAAGTTTCCGGAGATGATCGAATTCCGGGACGAGTACACAAAACAGATTGGGGCGGAACTTATCGTCCACCAGAATCGGGACGCGCTGAATGCCGGCGCCAACCCATTCCTTTTGGGAACACAAAAATGCTGTGGTTTGTTGAAGACGAAATCTCTGCTCGATGCGCTCGCGGAATGCGGGTTCAACGCGGCATTCGGCGGGGCAAGGCGGGATGAAGAAAAATCACGGGCCAAGGAAAGAATCTATTCCTTTCGCGATGCCCATGGACAGTGGGACCCCAAAAATCAGCGGCCCGAACTCTGGAATATTTTCAACGCAAGGATCGACAAAGGGGAAAGCATACGCATCTTCCCGCTTTCGAATTGGACAGAGCTTGACGTTTGGCTGTACATCCATGCCGAAAACATCCCCATCGTACCGTTGTATTTCGCCAAGGAGCGCGAAGCCGTCCTGCGCAGCGGTTCCATCGTTCTGATTTACTCGAAAGGTCAGCTTCGCCCAGGCGAGCAATCCCAGCAGCTCCTGTGCCGCATGAGATCGCTTGGATGCGTGCCGTGTACGGGGGCGATTCGATCGGACGCCGATACTGTTCCCAAAATTATCGAGGAGATGGTCTCGTTCCGCCGATCCGAACGGGAGAATCGCGCGATTGATCACGACGAGGAAGGGTCCATGGAAATCAAGAAGCGTGAGGGTTATTTCTGATGGCTTTGGCAAATAGCATCGAGCCACGAACAGAATTCGACAGGTTCCTGGAGTTAAACCTACACAAGCAACTCTTGCGGTTCATCACCGCCGGAAGTGTGGACGACGGAAAGTCCACTCTGATTGGACGGTTGCTGCACGATTCCAAAACCGTCTATGAAGATCAGCTTGCGTCCGTCAGAAAGAGCCGGATCAACCGTTCCAGCGGACCGCTTGATTTTTCGCTGATCACGGACGGTCTTCGCGCGGAACGCGAGCAAGGCATTACCATCGATGTGGGGTACCGTTACTTCTCGACAGCGCGGCGGAAATTTATCATCGCCGATACGCCTGGCCACGAACAATACACGCGCAACATGGCTACGGGCGCATCAACCGCGGATTTGGCCGTAATCCTAATCGACGCGACCAAGGGCCTACTCCCGCAGACCTTGCGCCATACTTACATCAGTTCTCTGCTGGGGATTTCCTGCGTCGTTGCCGCAATCAACAAAATGGACTTGGTGGAGGACCAAGAGAAAAGGTTTTCGAGCCTCGAGAAGGAATTTCGTGCGCTTGCCGAAAAGCTCGGCATCCGTGAAGTGAAGTGCATTCCGATGAGCGCGCTTGCAGGTGACAACGTAGTTGACCGTGGCCAGCGAATGATTTGGTATGCGGGCCCGACGCTGCTGGAGCACCTCGAAACTGTCCCGATTCCCAAACCCGAGACTTCGGAAGGCGTTAGATTCCCCATCCAGTATGTCGTTCGGCCAGATGCCGATTTCCGCGGATTCGCAGGACAAATGGCCGGCGGCGTGCTCCGTCCAGGCGATCTTCTTATTGCGCTCCCTTCGGGCCAGCAATCGCGAGTGGGTTCGATTGTCACTTACGAAGGTCCGCTGGCGGAAGCATTCTCCCCCATGTCGGTCACGCTAGAACTAGAAGACCAAATTGACCTTAGCCGCGGGGACATGCTCGTGTCCCCGGCGAGCCCGCCGCATATCTCTCGCCGATTTCGCGCGGCCGTCGTTTGGATGCACGCGCAGCCTCTCGAAATTGGACACCTGTATCTGATGAAGCAGTGCGCCCGGCAAGTGCGCGGCCGAGTCACCTCTATTCGCCATCGCATCAATATCAATACTTTTGAAGCGGAAGCAACTGGCCAACTCTATCTGAATGACATTGCCGTCGTCGATTTTGAAACGAGCAACCCTCTTTTTTTCGATTCCTATCAGCGAAACAGAATAACCGGGAGCTTCATCGTCATTGATCCTTTGACGAATGCAACTCTGGGCGCGGGCATGATTCGCGAAGACCTCCAGGAAGAGACAAGCGCCCCAAAAAAGCGAGAGAACCGGGCTTCGGAGGCTTCCATCCCTCCTCTGGAACGGCAACTGCGGCGCGGACATTATCCGGCAGTCATTTTGATCAATGCGCGGCCGGCGCTTGCGAGGCAGCTCGAGCGGGCGCTCTTTGAAGAAGGATTCGATGCAATGGTTGTCGAAAGGAAATCTTCCTTTCTTTCCGCGAGAACGGCTTGGGAGACGCTCCACGCCGCAGGCTTTGTCGTCATTTACCACAACCCATCCTTGGGACTCGAAGAGAAATTGGATTTGAGGGCCGCCGCAGGCGACTACTTTTTCGACATTGCGGATCTGGCCCTGCCCGCCGGGGAAGCAGAGGTCATTGAACAAATGCTGAGTCTGGCCGAGTCGCTACGCATCCCGGCCGATCGGCGAATTCCGGAAAGGTGAGTCGATATGGGAACCGCATCCGCAGTCGAGAAAGCAGAAACTCTAAAACCCGAAGAAGTCTTAGCCGCCGTGCTGCAAGCTCACACGGGGCAGCCTGCTTGCCTGACCTGCAGCTTCCAGGCCGAGGACATGATCGTCCTCGACCTCGTGCGGCGGCGAATCCGTTCGATTCCCGTGTTGTTCCTAGAAACTGGCTATCACTTTGCCCAGACGTACGAATACCGCGACCGGCTCGCCAAGGAATGGTCGTTGAATGTGGTGAATATCATTCCGCAAAAGACGGTCCAAGAACAGGAATCGGAATTTGGAATTTTGTACCAAAGCGATCCGACCAAGTGCTGCCAATTGCGCAAGGTTGTACCGTTATTTCGGGCTCTTGAGCCGTACCATCTGTGGTTCACGGGCTTGCGGCGAGAGCAGTCGCCCACTCGAAAAAATCTTAAAAAGATCGAAGAACATCGCTTGCCCAGCGGGAAAACACTTTTGAAAGTGAGTCTTCTCGCGGACTGGACTTGGGGACAAGTTTGGGAATATACCGCCAATCATCGCATCAGCTACTTGCCCCAATACGATCAAGGCTATCTAAGCATCGGCTGCGAACCTTGCACCGCGATTCCGGATGATCCGAAAAACCCGCGTTCCGGCCGCTGGGGCGGCAAAAAACTGGAATGCGGAATTCACACGGCTTCCGAGAGCAAGCGATAATGCACTACCTCATTGGATTTCTCATTGCCTTGGCCGTGGGACTAACTGGCGTCGGGGGCGGCAGCTTTACAGTGCCAGCTCTCGTGCTTCTAGTCGGTCTGACGGCGGGCGAAGCCGTCGGAACCGCCTTCCTTTTCGCCGGAGTCCTGCGCTTGATTGCCGCTCCTTTCTATTTATTCGGAAAGCAAATCCACGCTCGCTACTTGTGGCTCCTTCTGCAAGGCGCCGTCCCAGGTCTTTTTGTGGGTATGTGGGGGCTTCGCTTGTTGAATCGAAGTGCCGGGAATCCCTTCGTGCTCTTGATATTGGGCATTCTTCTGGCGGCTTCATCCAGCGTCACGTTTGTTAGGCGTGTGCAAAATCCGAAATTCGCCGCCAATAACCACCGCTGGCTTCCCTGGCTTGCTTTGCCGATCGGGATGGAGTCCGGATTCTCGTCCGCGGGCGCCGGCGCTCTCGGAACCGTTCTTCTTTTGAATTATTCCGAGATGGTGCCGTCACAAGTGGTAGGAACCGATTTGGCCTTCGGGCTCGTTTTGGCGATCATCGGCAGCGCCTTCCATTGGGGTTTTGGCTCGATCAGCTTGCCCATCCTGTTCGGGCTCCTTCTGGGCGGCGTTCCGGGAGTGGTGATCGGCTGCCTGCTCGCGCCGAGAGTTCCTGCGAACCGGCTCAAGTCGGTTGTTGCCTTAATCGCTATTTTCGCAGGACTACAATTGGTTTGGAGCGCCAGCCGCGAGCTCGGCCAAAGAGGCTCGGCAAACACGGCTGGCATTGTTGCACGAGCGGGAGTTGACCATGGACGTTAGCCGGCTTTGCTTCCTAGAAAGATCCTCTGAAATTGCAGCGCGAATGTCAGCCACGATAGCGTTCACCACTTCTATCTTCACCACGCAACCTTGTTCATATTGTTGACCTCGCTCTGAGTCGTTCGCTTCTTTCATGGCTGATTTAGGCAGCCGCCGTTCCAACAATATTATAACCAGCGTTTTCCGTTGTCCTCGCGGCACAAATCTATGTCGGAGAAAAAAATGCGCTCTCGAAGAGTTGATCGTTCTCATTTGAAAATTGTGATTCGTTTTGCCTTTTTGCTCCTTGGAGTGTGGTTCGGTCTCGGTACCGCCGCGTTTGCGCAGGGCGAAGCTTCCATAGACGGCACCGTCAGCGACTCCTCCGGAGGAGCTATCCAGGGCACCACGGTTCAGGTGAAGAATCTGGAGACCGGAGCAGTACGAAATTTGGTAACAGATGCGGCGGGGCGCTACGACGCAGCCGCGCTCCCCGTGGGCAATTACGAAGTACGCGCGGAGAAGAACGGATTTCGCGGCCAAGCAAAGACTGGAATTCTGCTTGTAGTGGGAGAGCGCGAGACGGCCAACCTGATCCTACAAGTGGGCGACGTCCGGCAGACTGTACAAGTCGAATCCGCTCCCACGCTCGTCACCGTTACGACGGAAGACACTTCCGGGCTAGTCGGCGAGCGCCAGGTCAAGGAGCTTCCACTGAATGGCCGCAGTTACGATCAACTGATGACACTCAACCCGGGAATTGTAAACTATACCTCGCAGCGAGCTGGAGGAATCGGAACCTCCAATTCCGTTGTCGGAAATATGTTTGCGGTTTCTGGCCGCCGGCCCCAGGAAAATCTATTTCTGTTGAACGGTGTCGAATTTACGAGCGCTTCCGAAATTGACAATACCCCTGGCGGAGTCAGCGGACAACTGTTGGGAGTGGATGCCGTACGCGAATTTTCCGTCGTAAAGGACACTTATGGAGCGGAGTACGGCAAACGTCCAGGAGCCCAGGTAAACATCGTGACGGCCTCGGGAACGAACCAGTTCCACGGCGACCTCTACGAATTACTCCGAAATAGCGCGCTGGATGCCAGGAATTTCTTTGACCTTAGCAACATTCCCCCATTCCGCCGTAACGACTTCGGCGGCTCCCTTGGAGCTCCGATCAAGAGGAATAAAACCTTTTTGTTCGCGAACTATGAAGGCTTCCGGCAAGCTTTGGGATTGAGCGACGTAACGCTCGTGCCGGACGACGCGTCAAGAGCCAGCGCTGTTGCTAGCGTCCAGCCCCTCCTGGCTCTTTGGCCAGTGGCAAACGGGCCTGAACTTTTGACTTCCACAGGGGCTCCGAGCGGGATTGCGGAAGCGTTCAGCGATCCTCGGCAAAGCATCCGCGAGGACTTTGGTACGGCCAGGCTGGATCAAATCTTCAGCGACGAAGACTCGCTTGCGGGCATTTACACCATCGACGACAGCCAAGCCTTTTCGCCCACCAGCAATCCTTTCTCTTTTGTGGATATTTTCTTGCGCGAACAGGTAGCCAGCCTGAGCGAAACCCACGTTTTTTCTCCGAGCCTGTTGAACAAGGCGACCTTCGGGTACTCCCGCGGCGCGTTTTACTTCAACAGCGGAACTACCGTGGATTTGCCCGGCTGGGTCCACGACGACCAGCCCGTTGGCGCGGTCGTGGTCGGCGGTGGCACGACGCTTAATGGCGCCTCGGAAATCACCAACGGTGGCACAAACGCGGGAAGCAACCTGAGCGCCGCGCGCAATCTATACACGGTGGCTGATCAGATTACCCTCACGCGCGGCATCCATTTGCTGAGCTTCGGTGGATCTTTGCAGTGGCTCGATTCGAACGATTCTCTTGTCCAGGATCAGTATGGGCAAGTCTCCTTCACCAATCTGCAGACATTCCTGCAAGGCACAGTGAGCACTTTCACTTACGCTCCAAGTTTTACCCCTTTGTCCTGGCGTTCGTTGGAAGGTTCCTTCTATGCGGAAGACGCCATAAAGTTCAAGCCTTCTTTTGAGTTGCGCATCGGATTTCGCGGCGAGTCCACAAACGGATGGAACGAGGCTTATGGCCGTGCTTCGAATTATTTGTACAATTCCAGTGGCGTGATCGAAACGCAACCCGCCGTCGGCAGTTCCCCTTTCACTGTCAACAATGCCAAGTTTCTGCCTTCGCCCCGCATCGGGACCGCGTGGTCCCCGTTTGCTTCAAAGAAAACCGTCATCAGAGCTGGCTTTGGCCTGTATTACGCCTTGCTCGACAACCTAAGCTATCGCCTTGATCAAAACGGCCCTTTCAACACCGTCTACGCGGCCAAAAACATTCCGTTCGCGGACATCTCCCCAACCGCGACGTATTCCAGCGCCAAGGTCATCCCCAGTGGTGTGCAACCAAACTTGCAGACGCCCACCGTGGAATCTTGGAGCTTGAAAATCGACCAGCAGCTTTCCACCAACACTTCTATCAGCGTCGGCTATGTCGGTTCGCATGGTTATCACGAATTGCTCTCCGCCGACACCAACCTCCCCGCCACAACCATCTGCCCGGCCGCGCCTTGCCCTGCGGGCTATCCGGCCGGAGCGTATTACTACCCATCAGGCGCTCCGCTCGCCAACAATGCCGTATGGAATTCCACGGACTGGCTTTCCGAGGGCATCAGCTCCTACCACGGCCTCGAAGCCGATGTGAATCGCCATTTCGGACGCGGATTGCAATTCCGTGGAGTTTATACTTTCTCGAAAACACTCGACGACGGCGACAACATGAATACTAGCGTCGCCACAAATTCTCCTGCGTTCCTCGCGAATCCGCTGCAGCCCAAGTCTGATTACGGCAGAGCTTCTTTCGACTTACGAAACACCGCGGTCGTCAATGCCACCTATGATCTTCCCTTCGCGCGCGCGGACGCGGCCCATGAGCACGCCTGGGTCGATCACCTCATCGGCAATTGGCAGCTCAGCGGAATCGAGACGGCACAATCCGGTCTGTCATTTACTCCCCAATTGTCTTACAACCCATCCAACGACGGCGATACCCGCAATCCGGTCCGTCCCTCTTGGAATCCCAATTTTAAAGGGCCCGTAATCCTTGGGGGACCCAACGAGTATTTCAACCCCGACGCTTTCATCCAGCCGTTGTCTGGAACCTATGGCAATGTGGGCCGCAATGTCTTGCAGGGCCCTGGCCTCGTCGAAACGGATATCTCTTTAACCAAGACGTTCTCATTTTCAGAGCGGCTCAACCTCCAATTTCGCTCCGAGTTCTTCAATATCTTCAACCACGCGAACTTCAATGTGCCGAATCCGGTCGTATACGCCGCAGCGACGGGTGGGCCCTCCCCTACTGCCGGAGTGATTACCTCCACTACTACTACTTCCCGCCAAATTCAGTTCGGGTTGAAGTTGAGATGGTGAGCCGTAAGGATGATCGGGTTTTGGTTCTCTGCTCAACTGCAGCTAGTGTTGCGGATACGCTTACAAACATTCGCTTGCCTCAACATTCCGGGGCACTGAAGAACAGCGCAGAAGGGCTGGCGGCCAAAATAGCTGAATTGCTTTTCCGTGTAAGGTAAAGAGAGCTCTAAACTGTTGGAATAAATGCAGGTCGCAGCGGCATACCTTGCGAACGCGCCAACGCGAGGAGTGTGCTTCGCGTATCCGATGCCCCAGGTAGTCCTGAGACCCGGGGCTGCCTGAGCACAGAGGGCAAGATATGCGCGTCCCCTTCGCAGCCCGATGGTGGATAGTCCAAATATTGCGCACGACAGGACTGGATGTTAGCATTCGTTTTGCGTCCCCAGCCAAGGGTTCGACCAAGTCCATGGACTCGCCGAAAGGGTTTCAGCCCCCATTTGCATTTGGCCCTTACGAAGCAGACCTGCCTGCTGGAGAACTCCGCAAGAACGGCGCGCGCATCAAGATTCAAGATTTGCCGCTCCGGCTTCTCAGCGTCCTCGCCGAAAATGCAGGACAGGTCATCACTCGAGATGAATTGCAAAGGCGTCTGTGGCCAGAAGATACCTTTGTGGATTTCGAAGACGGTTTGAACACCGCCGTCAAGAAATTGCGGGAGGCTTTGGGAGACGACGCGGAAAAACCTCGTTATATCGAAACGATACCGCGCCGCGGCTACCGGTTCGTAGCGGAAGTGAAGCACAGTTCGCCCTCTGCCCGGGAAGTCCCTGCTCGTGCAGAAAAATCCAGATCCGGGACGAACGATAAAAGAGCCCCGGCGATTGTAGTGCGCCAGAACCGATGGAAAACTTGGGTGGCGGGAGCGGTAACAGTCGTAGCCATTTTAGGTGGGCTGGCCATCTGGCTTTTGTATGGGCGACCGGCGTTTTCTTTCAGTCCGCGCGATTCCGTTCTGGTCACTGATTTTGAGAATCAGACGGGTGATCCGCGGTTTGACGATGCCCTTCGCACGGCCTTCACCGTCAGCCTCGAACAATCCCGCCGAGCCAATGTTTTTCCGCGGGTTCGCCTTGGCACTGTCCTTCAACTGATGGGCAAGTCCTCAACAGAACGCATTACGCCCGCTCTGGGACGCGAGATTTGCCAGCGAGAGAACATTCGGGGGCTAGTTACAGGGAGCATCACACGCACGGGGCAGGAGTATGCGCTGTCCGCTGAATTGATCGACCCGCAAACGGGCGCCACGGTGCGCTCCTATATGGAACGTTCTTACGGCGAGGACCACGTCCTGGACGCGCTTGACGTGATCGCTGCCGATATTCGTCACGACTTGGGCGAATCGCTCTATCAGATTCATCGTGCGGACCGCTCGCTTCCTGAGGTAACCACGAGTTCGCTGACTGCTCTCAAACAGTACGCCGATAGCGCCGCGCTCTGGCATCAGGGGAGATACCAGGACTCCATTACTTTGCTTCGCGCGGCCATTCAGAGCGACCCGGACTTTGCCATGGCTCATGCGGCCCTAGGCTCTGATTATTTTAGCTACATCGTCAACGCGCAGGCGCAGGGAAAAGAAGAGTACGAGGAAGCTCTTGCCCTGTCCTCCCGCACCACGGATCGCGAGCGATTGATAATCCAGGCTGGTTATGCAGCGGATCTCCAGCATGTCGAGGATGCTGACGCGCTCTATCGGGCATATTTGGGCCGCTATCCGGACGATTGGACCATGCTGTCCAATTACGCGCAGCTACTTCGTAAGCATGGACGCGTTCTCGAAGCCGTCGCGCAATATAAGGAGCTCATTCGGGTGGCGCCTGACAACGCCAGGACCTATGTTGAACTGGCTACCGCCTACCGCACTTTGAATCAGTTGCCAGAGGCGCTCAGCGCCTATGCGGAGGCCTTCCGTCTAGATCCTTACCAGATCACGGCAGGAGATATTGGCAGAGAGTACGGGTTTGCCCTCGTCCAAAATGGCGAGGACCAAAAAGCTGAGCAAATTTTTTCGAGCATGCTGGAGAAGGCGGAAACGCGGGAAAGCGGGATGCGCTCCTTGGCTCTCGTCGACCTGTATCACGGGCATTTTGCCAGTGCAAAGGTGCGTTTTGAGGAATGTCTGACCATCCTTCAAAATCAGCGCGCGGCGCTAAGCACGTCTCGCGTCCATCTTTGGCTCGCCATCCTTATGCATGGCCAGGGCGACGCTCGCGCTGAACAGCGAGAAATCGACAGCGCCGCGGGCAATATTGACCAGATTGGGCCGAAGGTGGTCTTTGGGTCATGGATAGGGCGCCAGTACGTGCTGGCTGGCGCTTTGCAGAAAGCAGAGCGGATGGAAAATCTCATCGCTCCTCTCGCCGATTCAAAGAACGCTGAGCAGACGGGCTATCTGCATCTCCTGCAAGGTGAAATCGCCTTGGCGCAAGGACAGCCAGACAGGGCAATCGAGTTGTTCGCCCTATCCAATACGGAAAACAGCACATCTTTCAGTCTTGAGGCTCTTGCGAGAGCCTATCAAAAAGCAGGAAAAACAGGCGATGCCATCAGTTGGTACGAAAAACTTTTGAGTCTCCCCGCTCGGGCGATCGGCTGGGAGCCGCAACAGGCATGGCTGGCGGCCCACTGCACCCTTGCTGAGGATTACCTGGCTCGTGGGGACCGCGAAAAGGCCAAACAGACGGTCGACCGCTTGTTGGATTTGTGGAAGGACGCCGACCCCAATCTTCCACTGCACAAAGAGGCCATCAATCTGCTTGCACGGATTTCTGACTGATCAAAGGGTCTTCAAATCAGACCATATGCCGGTCCGCATGGATCACTCCTCGATCTTGTATTCGTAGATTTTGTTGTAGAGCAAACGGCGATTGATCTGCAACCTATTCGCGGCTTCCGATTTGTTGCCACCGGACTCCTTCATAGCTTTTTCGATCAGGCGTTTCTCGAGTTCGGCAACGGATTTGTGAAAAGGGAGCGACAAAAGGCTCATCTCGAGGCTCTGGGATTCGGCACCACCATTGCGATGCGCACGTGAAGGCAAGTGCTCGGGCATCACGACGCGGCCGCGGGCCATAAGCACGGCGCGCTCGACCATATTCTCGAGCTCGCGAACATTGCCAGGATACGAATAATTTTGAAGCAGGAGAATGGCTTCGTCGGAAAAGCCGACGGCGGAAAGAGCGTTCTTCTCGCTATAGGCGCGCAAGAAGTGCTCGGCGAGGGCAACGATGTCGGAGCGGCGCTCGCGGAGGGGCGGGATGGGAATGCGCACGACGTTCAGACGATAAAAGAGGTCTTCGCGGAAGACCTTTTCGCGAACGGAAGCTTCGAGGTCACGATTGGTGGCGGCGAGAACGCGAAAATTACCGCGGATCGTTTCCGTACCGCCCACGCGTTCGAACGTGCGCTCTTGCAGGACGCGCAAGAGCTTCGACTGAAGGGCGGGAGAGAGCTCCCCGATTTCATCGAGGAAAATGGTGCCGCCTTCGGCCATTTCGAAACGGCCGATCTTGCGGCCGACGGCGCCGGTGAAAGCCCCGCGCTCATGGCCGAAGAGTTCGGTTTCGAGAAGGGCGTCAGGCAGAGCGGCGCAGTTGACGACGACAAAAGGCTTGTCCTTGCGTTGACTATAGCCGTGGACGGCCTCGGCCACGAGTTCCTTGCCGGTGCCGGATTCTCCGCAAATCAGCACGGTCGAGTCAGTTTCGGCGACCTTGCCAATCATGATGAAGACGTCCAGCATCGGCCCGCTGGTGCCGATAAGCCTGCCTGACGCGGCAATGTGACTTTGCCCCCCTTGGGAGCGCAGACGGACGAGTTCGCGGTTCAAGGACGAATGATCGAGAGCTCTCTCCGCAGCCAAAATGATTTCGTCAAGGTCGAAGGGCTTGGTCACAAAATCGTAAGCGCCCAGGCGGACGGCTTCGATGGCGATATGGCTCGAGCCAAACGCCGTAATCACAATGATAGGAATGGACGCCAAACGAGGTTCGTCGCGCAGGCGCTGAAGAAGCTCTTCCCCGCCCATCTGGGCCATTTTCCAGTCGCTGAAAATAAGGTCGGGAGTCAGCCCGCGCAGAAGCCTGACGGCGGCAGAACCGTCTTCCGCTTCAAGAACGGAATAGCCGCGGGCGCTGAGAATATCCGCGAGAGTCTTGCGAAGATTAGCTTCGTCGTCGACGATGAGAATCGTGGCGCCCATCGGATTCGGACTCCCCGGACAACCAGCCCCTCGATCAGGCATGCGCAACAGGAATGGTGATTTTCACGCTCGTCCCGCGGCCTTCTTCGCTATCCACCTGAATTTCGCCTCCATGTGCCTGCACAAGCTCATGGCAGATGGATAGACCCAATCCGGTCCCGGACGGTTTCGTTGTGAAAAACGGATCGAACACATGGCGGATCACGGAGGACTTCATGCCCTTCCCGGTATCCCGGAATTCGACGCAGACACCTTTTCCATCGTTGAGCAAATTGGGCCGAGAAGCCAGCTTGACGGAGAGCGTTCCACCACCGTCGGACATGGCCTCGAGCGCGTTTTGGATGACATTGTCGAACACCTGTGACATGCGGTCCTTATCCAGCTCTAGAGCGAGATAATCCCGAGGGAATTCCGTGCTAAGGGTAATCCCGCGCCTTTGGGCCCACTCGCGAAAAGACTCCATCCTCTCCTCGATGAGAGTTCTCAGATCGGCAGGCTCGCAGTGGAGTTGAACAGGCCTGGCAAAATTCAACAAGCGGTTCACCATGCCATTGAGCCGCTCGATTTCTTCGAGGGCAACCGCACAAGATTCCTTAACCTGAGGATTGTCCGTGTCGCGACGGCACATTTGAACTCTGAGGCGAATAGTGGCGAGCGGATTGCGAACTTCGTGGGCTACGCCAGCCACAAGCCTGCCGAGGCTGGCAAGGCGTTCGGAATGCCTCAGCTGGCCCTCGATCTGCTTTTCCCGCTCCATATTTTCTCTAAGAGTGGTTCCCACGCGGTTAATCGCCTGGGCGATGTGCTGGATTTCCTCGGGATCGCTCTTGGAATCAATCTGCGAAGACAGGTTTAGCTCGAGTCCACGCAACGCACCTTCAATCTTTCGGACACCTCCCTGCAGATTGTGAATCACCAAGAGGGTTAAAAGCACGCTGGCCAGCGCCGCGATGCTCAAACCGACCGTGACTAGATAAGCGCGGAAGCGGTTCGCTCCGGGGAGAACACTAAGCCGCTTGATGGTCCATGCGCTGCCAACCACCAAATAACCGTCGCGAATAGGCACAGCTTCGATAAGAACAGTGCTCGAAGGGTTGACGATGACGCGCTCCGAAGGTTGATGCGACACGACGGCGCTCTTTGCAACATCGAGGATGTCCACCTGCGGTTCCTCCGGCGAATTATCATAAGCCGAAGCCGCTGGCGATCTTTCTGGGAGCGAGACAGAGTCTCCGAGCAGTGTGTTGCCAGCCGTGGAATAGAACCCGCCCTCGACGCCTTCGACATTCTGCAGTACCACGCGACTCAAGAGACCCAGAACCTCACGTGAAGATGCTGCGTTGGGATTGTTCAAGGGAGGCTGTTCTTTGTTCTGGCGGGAAAATTCAGCTTTATCATCATATTCACCCGCCAAATTCTGCGTGACCGAGATGAGCTGTTTTTTTTCATTTGTAAGAACTGCGGATTTTGTGTAGCGCAGGGTCGCAAAAGCAGCGAAGAGAACGGAAAGAAAGAGAACGAAGACGAGTGTCCCCAAAAGCGTAATCTGCCAGCGGAAGCTCAGTTTCGAGAGCGGCAGTCTCGACACCAGCGTGTCACCCCTTTCCTCTCGAGCTATCATAGCAATTCCATGGCGGGTTTTTCTGCCAAGAGTCTTGAGTTAGGTCCGTGGAGGATCAGATGAGCTCATGTGATGCAGAGCGTCATAAGCCTGGACGACATACCAATTGCGGCAAATGTGCTCAGCGGAATGGGCGGAATCCCAGGCCGCTTGCAATATTCCACAACCCTCATCAAGTTCCCCCTGTCGGTAAGTGCGGCGAGCCTGTTGGTAGAAAAAATCGCTCCAAGTGGTAATCCTCCTAACTTGGGTGCGATTCTCCAGGGGGAGGGTCCCGTTTTCAAGGAGCCAATGAACGCGGGACAAAAGGGCCTCCACTTCAGCTAAGGTCTTCTGAACTCGACTTGCGGTCCCGTCTGGACCGTGCTGAACCGGGGGAGGCGGGACCAGGGAAGGATAACTCGTGTCAGAACGCAGGGATCTGGAAATAACTCCTTCGATGACGCGGGAGAGGCACCCAGAGGCAGCGGCAAATTCGCGCGCACCCGCGAAGTCTCCCGTAGTGTGGCGGGACAGCGCTTGCCGGTAAGTATGCTGGGCCTCCTCGTGCATCTGGCTCATCCCGTAAACCTGACGATTCATGATGTGCAAATAAGCGAGCACAGCTTGAATGCGATGCAGGCTGTCATAAGCGCGCTCCATCTCGCCGGCCGAGTCGCTGCTCGTGATGCGCGGAACGGGTTGGGAGGGATGACGCAGATTTTCACGGGAAAAGACAGTCGGTAGTCCGGTTTGACAGGCCGCCGTCCCCAGACGAAGATCGAAGATGTGCGCGCTAGGGATCGCGTGCATGCCGTCCTGTGGCGGTTTCCTTTCGTCCTCGATTTGTTGGAAGGCCAAGGATGCCGTTGGTGTCGGGGTGGCATTGAACAGCATCCCTGGTTTGCCTAGGCACACGGGGGCCGGCAAAGTGAATGTTTGCTTCGAATCCAAGTTTGTGAAATGGGCTGACTTCAGGAGCATTTTCTCTTCGTCGCCAAATTGGAGATCACCGACAATTTGAACTCGAGAGCCGGGGGTAACGATATCGGAGATCAAGTCCATCTGGGCATGCGAAGAACGAATTTCCCGACCGCTATCCAGAGCGAAGCCATATACGCGATCGTCCGTGCCACGCAAGAACTCCGTGACTTTTCCATGGATGGATTGCATCTCGTCCTCCGGCGAGCCCGAGAGCCAGCCGCACATGACCGCGCTTCCCATATGCCGAGAGTGCGCCAGCCGGCTCCTGCCCGCTGGTCAGGCAAGAAACATGAAATAGGCGATGCTCACTCCAAAAAGAAAGACGAAGCGAACAATCCCATAGCACGAAACTTTGGCCATTATGCTACTCGGCAGAGCCAAATTACGGGCCAGACCGGTCAAGCCCCAGTCAAGCCTTGATAGGGCTGCAAGCCGAATTCCACCTCTTGGATGGGGTTTAGCGTCTCCTAAGTCTTTATTTTTGTTTAAGAAAGAGGGCACGCTTGAAGTAGAGTCCGTAGCGATCTCGAAAAATGTGCAGACAGCGAACAGTTGCTGTAAACAAAAGGAGCAGCTTGGCTGAAGTAGCATCGGCCAGGGGGAAGACCATTTAATGAGGTTCAGAAAAACCGGCCATTCGGAGAAACTGTAAAGAATCAGCACGAGATTTGTGAAGTCATTGAGGAGAAGGACAGTGTAGCGAAAGAGCGGCGCCTGGATTTATCCGCTCTCCACCGCCGCCGGATTCGCGTAGAACCAATTCCATCCAAGCAACGAGCCTAGCCTGTGTAACTTACATGGCTTCTTTCGACGGAGAGCTGAAGTTGCGTTTTCTGGCACTCGGTAGGATCGACTGCGAGCAACTCTCGGATGAGTTGGAATCAGAACTGCTCTCCCACAGTGCGCTCACAAAAAGAATTCTTTGTATGGTGCGTGGGAGTGACTTGTTGGAATGCAAGCACGGTTACTTTTCTCAGGACTTGTCCGGAAGATGACCCCACCTTCGATGTGGCCGCAAGGTGGGTTTGCGTTACCATACACAAACGCTTTGTCCCCGGAAGCCGCGCGGTTCAAACCCCAGTGTCGGCGCTACACAATTCCGGAGCATCGCAAAGGGCCAACTGGAAGACGATCATCCTCTCCGGGGATGAAGTCTCAGGGCGTGCCTTCAAACCACGAAATCTCTTCAACTGATTTTCGTCCCACCGGTGAAATGGGTAAGCAGGGATAACGCAATCTCGTCACAGGTTCTTACGGGGTGTGAGCTGTGAGATGAATAAAGAAGAGTTGAGAGTGCGCGAAAGTTCTAAAATGGGCGAGGCATAAGGATCCGGACATATTGGCCTAAACAGCTAACAGAAGCGAAATGGCCCGCGGGACCGCGCCAATCGGAGTAAGGTTTTCAATGCCGACGTTTTCGTTACGACATCCCTTTTTTGTCATCGTGCTCTGCTTGTTCATTTGTGTGCTCGGCATAACAAGCATCGTCCAGATGCCGGTGGACATGTTTCCGCCCATTAACATCCCTGTCGTGCTGGTTGCCACGTTCTATAACGGCATGCCTCCGGAACAAATCGAGGCCGACGTAACCGATACTTTCGAGCGGTTTTTTACACTGGGCAGCGGAATCGACCACATGGAGTCACGCTCGATGTCTGGCGTGAGCCTGATCAAGATTTATTTTCAGCCCGGAACAAGCGCGAACGCGGACGTAACACAGATCTCGAATCTTGCTATGGCTGACTTGCGCCGCCTGCCGGAAGGCACTTTGCCGCCGGTGGTGATGAAGACAGACGCCTCGAACCTTCCCGTGTGCCTCTTGACCGTCGAGGGCCAGGGGCTCAATGAAACCCAGCTGCACGACTATCTGCAATATCAGATTCGCAATCAGATTGCGAATGTGCCAGGCGCAACCGTTCCGCCGCCGTACGGCGGCCGTTACCGGCAAATTATGGTGTATGTCGATCCAGACAAATTGCACGCCCACAATTTAAGCCCCATGGATGTGGTGCGCGCGACAAACAATTCGAACTTGATTCTGCCGGCTGGCGATCTGCGGCTAGGCCCGACCGATCAGAATATTTATACCAACGCCCAAATTCCGAGCGCGTCGGCCCTCAACGGAATACCGTTGAAGACCGAAGGTGAGAAATCGGTATTCGTCGCGGACGTCGGCAAAGCCGTGGACGGTTCCTATCTGCAATACAACATCGTGCGAGTGAACGGACAGAACTCCGTTTATGTGCCGATCCAAAAGCAGGGCGGCGACACGAATACGATCGCGGTGGTAAGCGGGATTCGCGGGGCAATAAAGACACTGCGCGACATTCCGGCGCAGTTAAAAACGCACGTAGTCTTTGACCAATCCGTATTCGTAAAGGAAGCCATCTCCACGGTAATGCGCGAAGGCGGGGTCGGAATTCTTCTTACCGCCGTCATGATCTTGGTTTTCCTCGGGAGTCTTCGGGCCACAGCCGCGGTCTTTCTTTCCATTCCGCTCTCTGTCATGATCGCGTTCTTCATTCTGCATGCCGCTGGCCGCTCGATCGATAGCATGGTTCTGAGCGGACTGGCCCTTGCATTTTCCCGTCTTATCGACGATTCCGTGGTGGTTCTCGAGAATGTTTATCGCCATATCGAACTCGGCGAAGAACCCCATGTAGCCGCTATTCGGGGCACTAACGAGGTAGCCTTGGCAGTGCTCGCCATCATGCTGGTCGCGGTCGTGGTGTTTTTTCCAGTAACCTTTCTCTTTGGGGTCAGCAAGTATCTGTTCACTGCTCTCGCCCTTGGAGTCGTGCTGGCTCTTTTCGCGTCGTATTTCTGCGCCGTCACTGTCGTGCCTCTCTATTGCGCGCACGTTCTCAAGCCGGTAGGTGCGCATGGAGAAGGAGCGGTCAGGAAATCTTGGGGCGTGAGATTCCACGCAAGATTCAACTCGAAATTCGACAAGATGTTGGACGTTTACGAGAAATGGGTGTCCAAGACTCTCGACCACCCGCGCGAGGTTGTGCTCGGGTTCGTGGCGATTTTCATAATGAGCTTTCTGCTCTTCCCCTTCATCGGCGTTTCGTTCTTTCCGCGGACGGACGCCGGTCAGTTCGTTATCAATGTAAAGGCTCCTACGGGGACCCGCGTCGAACTGACCGAAAAGTACGTAGAGCGGGTGGAAAAGATTGTCCGAGAGGTGGTCAAGCCCGACGAATTGGAAACAGTTGTCTCGAACATTGGCGTAATGGCGGATCTTTCGGCGCTCTTTACGCCGAATTCAGCGATGCACACCGCTTTCGTTCAAGTCGGACTGAAACAGGATCACAAGATCAGCAGTTTTAAGTATATGGACGAAGTGCGCCAGCGCATCGCCGCCGAACTGCCCGAGCTGCGGACGTATTTCCAATCGGGTGGATTGGTGGATTCCGTCCTCAACCAAGGCATGCCCGCTCCTATTGATGTGCAAGTCAGCGGGATGGACCTGCATGCAAGCGCGGCCATAGCGCAAGACCTAGCGCGGCGGATCAAAGCGCTGCCCGGGGTCTCGGATGTGTATGTGCCGCAGGACATGGACTATCCCGCATTGCGCGTGAATGTCGACCGAGTGCGAGCCGCCGAGCTAGGGCTCACACCCAAGGAAGTGATCAGCAACGTAATTACTTCTCTGACCTCGGACGTCATGATCGCACCGAGCTACTGGGTGGATCCAAAAAACGGGAACAACTATTTCGTGACCGTGCAGTATCCTGAAAACCAGGTGAAGTCGATCGAAGACTTGAAGACCATGCCGCTGCGGGCTCCCGATAGCAAAGCGCCGACGTATCTGGATGAGGTCGCGAATATTACGCCATTCCTGACGCCGACAGAGGTCGACCACTACCAATTGCAAAGAACGATCGATATTTATGTGGCGCCGAAAGGCGAAGACATAGGCGGCCCTGCAAAGCAAATCTCGCGAATCATTTCAGAAACGCGGCTTCCGGCGAACATCCGAGTGGACATGCGAGGCTTGGTGGTCACCATGCGCTCGTCGTTCAAGAGCTTCGGTTTGGGATTGCTGCTTGCGATTTTGCTGGTATATCTCATCCTTGTCGCTCAATTCAGTTCCTTTGCTGACCCTTTCCTCATCGTGCTCGCGGTTCCAACCGGACTCATCGGAGTCATCTTAACTCTGGTGCTGACGGGCACAACGCTGAACATTCAATCGTTGATGGGCATCGTGATGTTGCAGGGCATGGTCGTTTCTAACAGCATTTTGATTGTGGACTTCGCGAACGTGCTGCGCAGTGAAGGACGAAGCCTGCGCGACGCAGTCGTCCACGCCTGCCGTATCCGTCTGCGGCCGATATTGATGACCTCCCTCGCCACCGTGGTCGGTTTGTCGCCCATGGCCTTCAAGATCGAAACGGGAAGCGAAGCCTATGCGCCACTCGCCCGGGCCATTATCGGGGGCCTTATGTCCTCGATTATCTTGACGATCTTTGTGGTTCCTGCGGCGTACCTGCTGATGTACAGGCATCGAGCGCAAACAGGAACAGTTTCCGTGCCGGAGGCGGCTCACTGATCAAAACGACGATTTCGGTCCGCGAGACTTTCACCGGCACGACGAAGCTCTCCCGTGCGATCCCTATGTCAAGATGAGCGGCGGCGTTGCGTGTTAAGGACGCATTGGCAATCGAGGAAGCAAAGAAATGTGCAATTCCAGGAGGTTCTGATGACCGTGAATCCGCTGAGCGCTGCCAGCCTCGAACAATTGCGGCGGCTAAGCACTTGCGTGGTTTCCAGCGCAATCGAAACGTTCCAAGTGCGATTGCCAAACACAGGATTTGCGGATTCCAGTATCCACTGCATGTTCAAGCACCGGCTGCCTATTGCAGGCTATGCGGCCACCGCTCGAATCCGTAGCATGAACCCCCCAATGATGGGCCACGGCTACTACTATGAGCGCACCGATTGGTGGAACCACATTCTGAGCATCCCCGCTCCCCGCGTTGTGGTGATCGAAGATGTCGATTCGCCCCCTGGCCTGGGAGCATTTATCGGCGAGGTGAATGCAAACATTCTTCTCGCTCTGGGAAGCGTCGGAATGGTCACGAATGGCTCGGTGCGTGATCTCGAGCATGTTGGTTTGACAAGCTTCCAGATGTTTGCAGGCTCGGTCTCCGTCTCACATGCGTTCGCCCATGTCTTCGATTTTGGCTGCCCCGTGGAACTTGGCGGTTTGAAGATTCGTCCGGGTGACCTAGTTCACGGCGACCGACACGGCGTTCAAACAATCCCCTTGGAGGTTGCAGAGAGGGTTCCGGCTGCCGCCCATGAAATCCTGCACAGGAGGCAGCACGTGATTGGTTTGTGCCGCGCGGCCAACTTCTCAATCGACAAGCTTCGCGAGGCAATCCAAACACCGGATCTAAAATCATGAGAAGAAAGAATCGGGCGGTCTTTATTTTGAAATCAGATCTGAGGGACGCTATGGCATCGAATACAGCGGTACGGACATACACCTGGAGAACGCGCTCCGCAAAAAGCTGCGGCTCATGGGTTGCGCTCTTCTTCGCAGTGATCCTCGCGGCGGGTTGTGGTTCTACCGGAACGGCGAAACCCGAAAGTCTGGCGAACGCACCGCATGTCGGTGTCGTCCCGGTGGTGCGAAAGGATTTGGCCAGCACCTTGAAAATTGACTCCGAATTTGAGCCCTTCCAACAGGTCAACGTGTACGCCAAAGTTTCAGGCTACATCCAGAAGCTGTACGTGGATTGGGGGACGCACGTGCGCACGGGCCAAGTCCTGGCCGTCCTCGAGATTCCAGAGCTGCAGCAGCAACTCGAAGTGGATGAGGCTGCCGTGCAGCGCAGCAAGCAGGACCTCACCCGCTCTCAGGAGGACCTCAGCCAAGCCCAATCCAAATACGTGGTTGCGGACCTGACCTATCAACGACTCGCTACAGTGCTTAAGACCCGTCCAGGGCTGGTCGCCCAGGAAGAAGTGGACGTGGCCAATGGAAAGGACCTGGAGGCTCAGGCCGGCGCCTCCGGCGCCAAGGCCAGCGTTTCAGCGGCGGAGCAAGCTTTGGCCATGGCGAAGGCGGCGCTTGAGAGAGACAGAGCGCTGTATGCCTACGCGCACATAACAGCCCCGTTCGACGGAGTAGTGACAGAAATCGATGCTTATACCGGAGCGTTGCTCCCTGCGGGAACCTCTTCCAACAAGGGTGATCAAGCGCTTTGCCGGCTCTCTCAAAACGATCTCCTCCGCCTGGTAATTCCTTTGCCGGAAAGGGCCGTGGGAAAGGTAAGTCTTGGTCAAACCGTCGCCGTACAAGTTGCCAACAATAATCAGACATTCCAAGGAAAAATCGTCCGCTTCTCGGAGCAGATCGATACACAGACTCGCACGATGCACACCGAAGTGAACGTGCCGAACCCGAAGTACCTGCTCGTTCCCGGGATGTACGCCACCGTCGAACTACCACTGCGTACCGTGAAGGGCGTTCTAACGCTTCCGACCCAGGCCGTGCAGACCTCCGATCCAACACACGGGAGCGTACTCGTGGTGAATAGCAGTTCGAGAGTCGAGCGGAGGGATGTGGTTCTGGGATTGCAGACCGCGACAGATACCGAGATCGTCTCAGGGCTCCAACAAAATGAGAGAGTGATCTTTGGCGAACAATCTCAATACAAGCCAGGCGAACTGGTGGCGCCAGAGGTCGTAGCGCCGTCAGAAATGGAGTAAGAGATTCATGCCATCCTTTTCCTTACGGCACCCTTATTTCATTGTCGTCGTATGCCTCTTTGTTTGCGTTCTAGGCCTCACCGCATTGGCTCAAATGCCGGTGGACATGTTTCCGCCCATCAACATTCCAGTGGTTATGGTGGCTACTTTCTATAGCGGCATGCCTCCCCAGCAGATCGAAGCAGACATCACCGATACCTTCGAGCGTTTTTTCACTTTGGGAAGCGGAATCGATCACATGGAGTCGCGTTCGATGTCCGGCGTCAGCCTGATCAAGATTTATTTTCAGCCGGGCACTGACGCCAACGCTGACGTGACGCAAATTTCAAATCTTGCCATGGCGGACTTGCGACGGCTCCCGCAAGGCACTCTTCCTCCCGTCGTGATGAGCATGGACGCTTCAAGCCTTCCCGTGTGTCTGCTCACCGTGGAAGGGCAGGGACTTAGCGAGACCCAGCTGCACGACTATCTGCAATTTGCGATTCGGAATCAGATTGCTGGCGTTCCTGGCGCGACCGTTCCTCCGCCGTATGGAGGCCGCTACCGCCAAATCATGGTTTACGTCGACCCTCTCAAATTGCAAGCGCATGAGTTGAGTCCAATGGACATCGTGCGAGCGACGGACGCTTCCAATTTGATCTTGCCGGCGGGCGACGTGCGCATCGGCCCGACGGACTACAATCTCTACACCAATGCGCAGGTTCCCAGCGCGGCGGCCTTGAACCAGTTGCCTATAAAGACGGAAGGGGACAAATCCGTCTTCGTCGCAGACGTCGGCAGGGCCGTAGATGGCGCCGCGTTGCAATACAATATCGTGCGGGTGAATGGGCAGCGCTCTGTCTATGTTCCCATCCTCAAGCAGGGTGGAGACACGAACACCATTGCCGTCGTGAGCGGGATCCGGCGGGCCATTAAGACCTTGCGGGACATACCATCGCAACTGAAGACCCATGTCGTCTTTGATCAGTCGTTATTTGTTAAACAAGCTATCGCGACGGTGCTTCGGGAGGGCGGAATCGGTCTTTGCCTCACTGCTGTAATGATCTTGGTTTTCCTGGGCAGCCCTCGCGCAACCGCGGCGGTCTTCCTTTCTATTCCCCTGTCTGTGATGGCGACCTTCTTTTTTCTTCACGCTGGCGACCAGACCATCAACAGCATGGTTCTCAGCGGACTGGCTCTCGCTTTCTCGCGCCTTATCGACAACTCTGTCGTCGTTCTGGAAAACATTTTCCGTCACATTGAGCTTGGCGAGACCCCTGTCGTGGCTGCCGAAAAAGGCGCTAACGAAGTTGGCCTCGCGGTATTGGCCATTACCCTCGTTACCGTTGTCGTCTTCTTTCCCGTGACCCTTCTTTTCGGCGTCAGCAAGTTTCTGTTCACGGCTCTCGCTCTCGGAGTCGTGATTTCCTTGTTCGCTTCCTATTTTGTTGCTGTATCCGTCGTTCCTCTTTATTGTGCCCGGGTTCTCAAAGGCATCGCACACCATGCCGAAGGGCTCGATACAAAAGCGAAATCTTGGGCGGCGAAATTTCACGCCGGGTTCAACATACGCTTCGAACGGTTGTTGGCGGGATACGACCGTTGGATCCAAAAAGCTCTCAATCATCCGCGGCTAGTCATTCTTGGTTTTCTAGGCTTGTTTGCTCTAAGTTCCCTGCTTTACCCCTTCGTAGGTTTTTCCTTTTTCCCTCGCACAGATGCCGGACAGTTCGTAATCAACGTCAAAGCGCCGACTGGCACGCGCCTAGAGGTGACCGAGTCCTACGTGAAAAAAGTCGAAGACATAGTTCGCCGGGTCGTGCCCGCCGACGAGCTCAATTCCGTCGTCTCAAATATCGGAATTATGTCTGATCTGTCCGCTCTAACCACCCCCAACTCTGCCATGCACACTGCTTTCGTCCAGGTAGGCCTTAAGCAGGATCATCGGGTTAGCAGCTTTACTTACATGGCACAAGTTCGGGAGAAAGTGGTTACCGAGCTTCCTGAATTGCGCACCTATTTCCAGTCGGGAGGCTTAGTAGACGCTGTTCTTAACCAAGGCATGCCAGCGCCCATCGATGTCCAAGTCAGCGGGATGGATTTACAGAGCGCCGACAAGATCGCTCTGGATCTGGCTCGGAAATTCCAGACGCTTCCGGGAGTTTCGGACGTCTACATCCCGCAGGATATGGATTATCCGGCGTTACAGGTGAACGTCAATCGGGAGCGCGCCAGCGAGCTTGGGCTTAACCCCAAAGAGGTTGTCGACAACCTCATCACCGCGCTCACTTCCGATGCCATGATTGCGCCAAGTTACTGGGTCGACCCCAAGAGCGGCAACAACTATTTCGTGACCGTCCAGTATCCCGAAAACCAAGTGAAGTCTCTGGAGGATTTGAAAGCGATGCCTTTGCGTTCACCAAATTTGAAGCTGCCTACATATCTCAATCAAGTCGCCGACATAACGCCCATCCTTACCCCAACGGAAGTCGATCACTACCAGTTGCAACGGACCATCGATGTTTATGTCGCGCCGTCCGGAGAAGATTTGTCCACTCCCGCGAAAGAAGTTTCGAAAATCGTCTCAGCTGCCGAATTGCCGGCAAACATTCGAGTGAACATTCGGGGATTGATCACCACGATGCAATCCTCTTTTCGGAGCTTTGGCTTGGGGCTTTTTCTCGCGGTCTTGCTCGTCTATTTGGTGCTCGTGGCTCAATTCTCCTCTTTCCTGGATCCCTTCTTGATCATTCTCGCCGTTCCCACGGGCCTTGTCGGCGTCATGTTTACACTCGCGTTTACCGACACAACCCTGAATATCCAATCTTTGATGGGCATCGTGATGCTGACTGGGATGGTCGTTTCCAACAGTATTCTGATCGTTGATTTTGCCAATCGCCTTCGCACAGAGGGTCGTGGAGTCCGCGACGCCGTCGCTCACTCTTGCCGCATCCGCTTGCGCCCGATTCTGATGACCTCTCTCGCCACGATTGTTGGCCTCTTGCCCATGGCTTTGAAGTTTGAGACTGGAAGCGAGGCTTATGCGCCATTGGCTCGCGTAATCATCGGCGGCCTGATTGCCTCCGTTCTCCTGACTATTTTTGTCGTCCCCGCCGCCTACTTGCTGATCTATGAACGTCGCTCCAAATCGTCAGCCGCCACGTTGGCAGAGGAGGCCGTATGAAACCCCAAGTTCGCTTGCTGGCGGTCCTCTCCGCCACAGCCATCTCGGCAACACTATCGCTTGCGCAAACGCAGCAAAACCTGAACTTACAGCAAGCCGAGCAAATCGCGGTTCAGAACCATCCACGCATTCAAGCGGCCATGAATCTGGCGTCAGCAGCGAAGGCCCAAGTCACGCAAACTCGGTCGGCCTACTATCCGACCGTCTATGGAAGTCTCACGGGGGTCGACGCGGAAAACAATAGCCGTATCGCCGCCGGCGCGCTGAACAACCCCATCATCTACGACCGTTACGCAAATGGGGTCACAGTGAGCCAGTTGATAACGGACTTCGGCCGCACCCACGAACTCGTCAAGAGCTCGGACCTGAATGCTCAGGCGCAGCAAGCCAACGTTGTCACTAGCCGAGCCGACGTGCTCCTCCAGGTCGATCAAGCCTATTTCTTCGCCCTAAAAGCGCAATCCGTTCTTGCGGTTGCAGAAGAGACGGTCAAAGAGCGCCAGCTTGCCTCCGATCAGGTTACGGAATTGGCGAAAAACAAGATTAAGTCGGAGCTCGATGTTAATTTTGCGAATGTCAATTTGGCGCAAGCCCAGCTTCTGTTAATCCAGGCTCAGAATGATCTGCAATCCTCCTTCGCGCGGCTGTCCGCTGCCCTGGGCTATTCGGATCTGCGAACTTTTACGCTCGCCGAACAACCAATGCCTTCCGCCCCGCCCGCGGATCTCGCGAGCCTCGTGCAACAGGCCCTCCGGGATCGCCCCGAACTTATCAGCCAGCGCCTCGCTGTAAGTTCGGCTCAGAGTTATGCGACCGCGGAACGCGATCTTAAACTTCCTACGATCTCAGCTCTTGGCACCGCAGGCCTTACCCCAGTCAACGAAAACCCGCTTGCTCCTCGCTATGCTGCGGGCGGTTTCAACGTAAACATCCCCATCTTCAATGGGCATTTGTACGGCGCGCTCCATACCGAAGCCGCCTCGCGCGCCCAAGCCGAGATTCAGGTTCTTCGAGACTTGCAGGATCAAATTGTTCGCGAGGTGCAAACTGCCTGGCTCAATACCAATTCGGCTTATCAGCGGCTGTCCGTCACGCAGCGTCTGCTCAGCGAGGCTAACCAGGCTTTCGACCTGGCGCAAGGACGCTACACTCTCGGCCTAAGTTCGATCATCGAGCTCACTCAAGCCGAGTTAAACCAAACCGAGGCACGCATTGAGCAAGCCAGCGCCACTTACGATTATGAGGCGCAATACTCCCTTCTGAACTATCAACTCGGCGCCCTTCGGTAGATCAAGAACCCCCGGTCGAGTCCAACATTTCCAGTCAAAGACTTACCAGAGCCGAAGCTTCAACTCCATATGCATATCTATGTAGGACCTCGAAAGAAACTATTGCGCCGCGATGTAAAGAAAGCGAACAGCTTTGTGAATTAAGCGAACTGTCAAAGCGGTTGGTTCTGCTGATGAGGCAGGCGGGGACCATCCGTTGCGGAGCTCCGATGGATCGTCCTCTGTTGTCAATCAATGACCCCTCATCCCATCTTTCCTCTTACTCTTCTTTGACTTACAGCCGCTCAATAACCCTACGGCACGAAACCTAAGCAGCCAGTGAGGCTTGGACGATAGGCTCCTGGCGGCATGGAATCCCACTTGCTGCCAGCGTTTATGGCGCAAGTTCGCGCACGCGAGCCGAAGCGCTCAGGGAGACCACTTGAGTTTAAAGCGAGGTAACGGATCGATCTCGGATTTGCGACAAAATGAAGCATTGCCTGTGAACATGAGTGAAATCGAACTGAACAGTCTTTTTTCTTCCTGCATGCCTCGGTTGCGGAATGCAGCAAGAAGGATGCTGCGCGATCCTCAGGATTCCGACGATGCTCTCCAGGAGGGGCTTCTCTTGGCGTTCAGAAAGCTCGGCCAATTCCAAGGCCGCTCGAGTTTCTCCACCTGGCTGCATAGCATCGTCAGGAATGCTGCTCTGACCCATTTGCGCAAGAAAAAGTGCCGGCCCGCGTGCTCGGTGGAGGAGGAGTTATTCGACGGGAACGCGTTTGAACGCGGACAAATATTTGTGGACCCCGGCCCCGGTCCAGAAGAAGAATCTTGGCAACGGGAAAAGTCGCGTATTCTTAGTGAGGTCGTTCAGGAGTTGCCTTCTAGGTACGGGTTTGCGATGCGCCTCTATTATGCCGACGGCGTTGATCTAAAGGACGCCGCCCAAGCGTTTGGCATCAGCACCTGCGCGTTCAAGACTCACCTATTCCGTGCACGACGGCTGGCGGTCCGGAGAATGCGTGAGAGGTGTTCTCTTCCCGAACCTATTCAGTCCGACGACCAGGTGTCAAACTCTCAGCAAACCCAAGAACCTGGGTCTCTTCTAACGGAACCTTGCGCTCGTGGCGTCACACACTCGAAGAGGAAGCGATCTTCAGCGCCTTCGAAGCGGCGTAGGAAGCTAGATTTTGTAGGAGGTAGTCATGCAACTAAAGGAGAAAAATCACCCTTCTGGAAATGTAGTCTGGCCAATCATATTCGCGCTGCTGTGCCTGGCACTCGCCGGCAGGCCTCTTAAAGCAAGCGATGAGAACGAAACTATTCCAGGCGGAACCATACTGCCTGTTCGCTTGAATTCCACTCTTTCCTCATCCAAATCCAAACCAGGCCAGATCATTACGGGCAGGATAATGCAAGACGTTCCGTTACCGACAGGGGCCGTCATTCGTGCTGGAAGCAAGGTCTTGGGCCATATTGTCGCAGTCACTCCGGCGACCGGTGGCGAATCTGTTCGCATCTCGCTGAAATTCGATAAACTAATCTCCGCGAATCGGGTCATCCCTGTTACTACGGATATACGCGCGATCGCGAGCTTCATGACTGTACTGGAAGCCCAAACACCGACGAGCGGGCCCGGGGAAGGCGACGTCTATGATTGGCTGCCCACTGTGCAGGTGGGCGGGGATGCTGTCTATGGATTAGGCGGTCCTGTCACAAGCGGTGACAACCCGAACGAGGTCGTTGGGAGGGCTGTCTACGGTGGTGTTTTGAGCCGAGTCAGAGCCAAGGAAGGCGAAAAGTGTCGAGGCGCCATCAATGGAGATGATCACCCTCAAGCACTGTGGGTATTTTCCTCGGACTCGTGCGGAACCTACAATCTCCAGCATCTAAGCATTATGCATGCGGGGCGGACCGACCCGACTGGTTTGATTGTAGTGGCTTCCAGTACCCGGAAACTCAAGATTCCTGAGGGGGCGGGCATGCTCCTGCGGGTTGTCGCGAGTAACCAAAGCCTAAACGCCTCTCGCTGACAATCTCACGGTTTGAATGCAGGAGGGGGCGCAACCCGTCTGTAGAGTCGCCCCCGAGAAGATAGGTCATATTTCGGAAGCCCATACCAAAGAGCTCCAATTGTGCAAGGCAGCTGTGCCGGCGCGGAATCTTTCTGGCGGATAGCAGCGGAGTGTGATCTATTCCCCGCTTCTCAGAATCTCCGAATCGGGCGATACACACAACTAATGTGCAGGCTGAGGCAGTTCACTTAAACGCGTCGCAAATACTGCGTCGCTCGAGCTGCTTTTCAACGATGTTTTTACGATATCCAGCCGGCGGGGAATCGGCTGCCGTTTGGCGTTGGGCAAGGCCTAAACTAGGCTGCCCTCGCCTTCGCATTCGGCTTGCGATCGCAGCAGACGGTGTGCGGAAGCTCACCGGCCAGCTTTATGGCTAGTGTCTGACTGCATGACGGGCAGGTGGAGGACCAAGCACCGCCGCAAGCCGGGCATTTCTTCAAAATGGCCGCCCCGTCGAGCGACTTGCCGTCTATACGGCGGTCGAGGACAAAGCGACACTTTAGGTTTTCACAGATCAGGTAACGTTCCATAGGGGCAGCCTCCTTGAGGGCGCGATAGAGATACTCTTGGGGCTATGTAGCGTCAATAGAGTAGATATACCTACATACCTGCGACGCTATGGACCGGTTCCGTCACCCAGTGCTTTCCTTGGAAGGGACGGAATTCTCCTGGCTCTCATTTGCCACCATGAGGATGAATCGGAATTCTCAACGCCTGCTCGTGTAGTCGGGCGGCGACTGGTGATGCAAGAATTTGTGTAGGATAATGCGCCGTCGACTCACAAGTGGAGATTCAAACTGATAGGGAGTCCAGCTTTCCGAGTAACCCGCAAAGAGCGGAGGCAAAATGAAATTCGAATTCTGCGACAAGCGTCTAGCCATGTGTTTCCATTTCCTAGTTCTCGCTGTGCTGTTGCTCCTGATCGGGACGAACAGCCTGGCCCAAACACCCCCGGTCGCCGCCGCTCCGCCGATGGGGTGGAATAGCTGGAATCATTTTGCCGGCAAAATCGATGACGCCATCGTGCGCGCGCAAGCCGACGCGATGGTTTCAAGCGGCATGCGAGGTGCGGGATACGTGTACATAAATATCGATGACACCTGGCAAGGCGAACGAGACGCGCAGGGCATCATTCACCCAAACACAAAATTTCCTGACATGAAAGCGCTGGCGGATTACGTTCACGGAAAAGGGCTGAAATTGGGCATCTACTCTTCGCCGGGCCCAAAAACTTGCGCTGGATACGAAGGCAGCTATGGCCACGAGGAGCAGGACGCGCAAACATACGCGGGTTGGGGCATCGACTACCTGAAATACGATCTCTGCAGCTTTGGGAAAATAATGAAGGCGGCTGGTTCGCCGGAAGCGGCGCACAAATTGATGCTCGACGCTTACACGAAAATGCACCAGGCACTCCTGAAAACGGGACGGCCGATCGTGTTCAGCCTCTGTCAGTACGGCGCGGACGCTGTGTGGCGCTGGGGCGCTTCCGTGGGTGGAAACTCCTGGCGCACGACGGGTGACATCTCGGACAAATATTCCCGGATGACGGAAATCGGATTTGAACAAGCAGGCCTCGCCAGATTCGCCGGGCCGGGACACTGGAACGATCCGGACATGCTCGAGGTTGGAAACGGCGGAATGAATTTGGACGAATACCGGACGCACATCGGCCTCTGGGCGCTGCTTGCCGCGCCGCTCTTGGCAGGCAACGATTTGACCACCATGAAACCGGAAACGATCGCGATTCTGACGAACCGTGAGGTCATCGCGATTGATCAAGACCACCTTGGGAAACAAGCGGACCGGGTATACGCGGAAGGGACGGAAGAGATTTGGGCGCGGCCGCTGGCGGATGGTTCAAAAGCGGTAGGCATTTTCAATCGCTTCGACTGGCCACAAGCTATTGAAATTAGCTTTCGTCAATTGGGTTACAAAGGCAGCGTCGAAGCGCGCGATATATGGGCGGCCAAAGATCTCGGCACGCTCCCGAACCATTTCCACACGCTCGTTCCGGGCCACGGCATGGTGTTGCTGCGCGTTTCGGAATAAACTTCACTCTATTACCCTGCGGTAAACTAAACCCCTTGGCGCGGTTTCTCGCGGCGAACGAACATCATATCCTGTGTTGGCTCTGAGTCGCATTCCATGGCAATTGTGATGAGAGGCTGATCCGGAGCTTCGACGGGCAAGCCCGTGAATCGCACTCGAAATCGGTCCTGCTCGAACTTTACTTCATGGCCGGAAGCAAAAAACCGGGCGGACATGACCTTCGTCATCAGTCCCGCGAGTGCAACTGTCTCCCCCGGCCAGAAATACACATGCATGTAGAGCGTGTTGCCCTGACGCGTAAACCCCGCATAGTTTGAACGGTGTACCTGGCAACGATCCGTGGTGTGAATGCTTTCGCCGTTGCGCGACATCCATTGACCCACTTCCGTGAGCACCCGCACCGATTCCTCGGGAATCGAGCCATCCGGCTTTGGACCGATATTGAGAAGATAATTGCCGCCATCCTGCGAGCACGAAACCAGATTCCGAAGCACTGTTTTCGGGCTCTTCCAGTCGTCATCGGCCCGCTGATAGCCCCAACTATCGTTTAGCGTCATGCAGCTTTCCCATGACCGGCTTCCCTTCTCCGCCACGATTTCCTGCTCTGGCGTCGAAAAATCGCCGGGCAAGCCGTTACGGTTGTCGACGATAATGTCCGGCTGCAACTCGAAAACCATTTTGTTCATGCGCTCGGATTCCCACCCCGCGACATCGAGCGGCCAATCCACGTCATACCAAAGCACATCGATCTTTCCGTAGTTGGTCATCAACTCGCGGATGAGGCCGTGCGTATATTCTACGAATCGTTTGCGCGCCTCCGGATCCGTGGCGCAGCGCGCGCCGTCCGGATGATGCCAGTCCATTAGCGAATAATAGAAGCCGACGTGCATGCCTTCGGCACGGGCCGCTTCCACGTATTCCCGAACCAAGTCGCGTCCCGGACCCTGTTTCGGCGCGCAGTAGTTCGTGTGCTTCGTATCGAAATTGCAGAAGCCCTCGTGATGCTTCGTCGTCATCACCATGTATTTCTGGCCTGCGGCCCTGGCCAGCTTGGCCCAGGCGCGGGCGGCATTAGGCTTCGGTTTGAACTGCTTCGCGAGAAGTTCGTATTCGCTCACCGGAATGCCTTCGTTTTCCATTACCCATTCATGGCGGCCGAGCACGCTATACAACCCCCAGTGGATGAACATCCCAAAGCGCGCCTCGTGCCACCACTTCATTCGGCGGATACGGTCGGCGTCTTCCGCGTCCGCGGAAGCTTGTGGTTGTCGCGGCGGCCTGCCGGGCTGCCCGAGTGCAGCCTGAGGGAACGCAGCGAGTGCCGCGAGTGAAGCGCCGGTGCCCAACAGCCATTCGCGTCGCTGGATACGATTTGGTCCCATCGAGTCAGCCTCCCTCTGAAAAACTACTTGTAAAGAATTGTGCCCATAAGCGGACCGAGAAATGGTCGGCCTGTCTTACCTACTTTTCAAGCTTGAAAATTCTTTCCATCAACAGCCACTTTTCGCCAGGCCCGGCCTCCGCAAGCGGCTCCTGAAACTTCCACATCAACTCCTCCCACTCGCGCACCTTTGGATTGTCGCCATCAGACTGTGCTTTAGCCTCAAAGGAAAACCGCTCGTTCACTTCCATGACCATAAACATGCGCGTCCCTAGCAGGTAGATCTCCATGTCTTCGATGCCTGCATCCCTGATGCTTTTCGTAATTTCCGGCCAGATTTTCTCGTGGAAACGTTTGTATTCGGCGATCAGCTCCGGATCGTCCTTCAAATCCAGCGTTAGACAGTATCGTCGCTTCATTTGCCCTCGGCCATGGCAGTGGATTCAGAAATAGCAATTGCCGTACGTGGCTTGTAACCGCTCACCGCGAAATAGATCACATAGACATAACAAATCAATGGGATTACGAAGGCTCTCTGAATGTTGCTTGCATCTGATATTTTCCCCATAACTGCCGGAATTAGGGCTCCGCCGATAATAGACATGACCAGAAGCGATGACCCGCGCTTTGTCAGCCTTCCAAGATTCTTTATGCTGAGCGCAAAAATCGTCGGAAACATGATGGAATTGAAGAAACCCACAAGAACAATTGCTAACACGGCTGCGAGTCCAGAAGCGCCAATCCCAATCAAAACGCAAATCACGGCGCCAAACCCAAAAAGCGAAAGCAGTCGGGGAGCGGGAATGCGCTTCATCATCCACGAGCCCGAAAATCTGCCGATCATGAATCCCGTTTGATGCGCAACAAGGAAAATTGCGGCCATTTTCTCCGGGCTATCCGGAATGAAGTGCGTCGCAAGGCCCGCCTTTTCCCCTTGGTGGCTCGCAAGAAATTGCGACCCCCATGCGGCCATGCTGTTCAGCGTTTGCGGCATGGCGTGTTTCGCGAACCGTATCACGAAACTTCCGACTCCCACTTGCGCGCCGACATAGAAAAATTGCGCCAGTACGCCCTTAATCAAATGCGGATGCGCGAGCATCTGCCTTAGCCCTTTGCTCGTCCCTCCCCCCGTATCATCACCCTGGCGTGTGGCGATTTCCGGCAAATGCGCAAAATAAATTAGCGCCGCCACAAGAAGAAAAAACGCAGTAATCACCAGATACGGTACTTTCACGAGGTTCGCTTCGGACGTAATGTAAGCTTGGACCTGTTGCGGACTCATAGCGGCTCTTTGCGTCGCGGTGTGCTCTACGCCGGAAAGGATGAATGCAGACCCCATCGTAAGCACGCACACAGCCCCCACAGAGTTGAAGGACTGCGCGAAATTGAGCCGCCGCTCCGAACTCTCCGGAGGCCCGAGAATCGTGACGTAAGGATTGGCGCCAACTTCCAGAAAAGATTGCCCGGAGGACATAACGAACAAGGCCAGCAAAAAAAATGCATACTGCCTCGAGCTCGCCGCCGGAAGAAACAGCAACGTCCCCGCGGAGCAGATTAACAGCCCAATCAGAATTCCTTTCTTGTACCCGACCTTCTCCATCAATCGGCCAGCAGGAAAAGCTGCCAGAAAATAGCCGCCAAAAAACGCGACCTGAATAAACGAAGATTGAAAATCGGTCAGGTCAAAGACTTTCTTGAGATGCGGAACCAAAATGTCGTTTAAGTTGACACCGATGGACCACAGAAAAAACAGGCTGGTGACCAAAACGAACGGCAAAAGATATTTTCGCTCGGTAAGCGGCGCGCATGCCTGTGTCATTCGGCTCTCTTAGGTCAAGGCGCGATCGAGATGAGTATACCCGCCGTCGACGAACACGTGCTGTCCCGTAATATGCGACGCCGCCGGCGAAATGAGAAACAGCACCATCGCTGCGATTTCGGCAGGTTGCGTCATGCGCTTGCCCAGCGGGATTTTTGAAACGATGTGCGCAAGTTTCTCCTCGGGATTTGGAAACTTTTTGACCCACTGCATATATAGTGGCGTGCGCACCTCCGCCGGAACCAAGGCATTCACGCGGATCCCGCACGAAATCAGTTCCGCTGCCCAGTCTCGAGTCAGAGAGAGAATCGCCCCTTTCGCCGAAGTATATCCGGAAGTACCGCCCTGGCCAGTCACTGCCACTTTCGACGCCATGTTCAGAATGCAGCCCTGCGATTTCTTCAGCGCCGGTAGAGCGAAGTGCGCCACATTGTAGTAATGAAAAAGATTGAGCCGCAACGAACTCACGTACTTCTCCGGACTGCCGTCCTCGAGTCCCACGTTGTCGTTCGAACCAACATTATTTACAAGAACGTCCAATCGCCCAAATTCCCCAAGCGTTTGCTCGACAGCCATGCGGCTATTTTCAACTGGCAGGATGTCCGCGCAAATAAACAGAAAATTGGCGCCCTCATTTTGCAGTTCGCTCTCCAACTGCTTCCCCGCCTCGACATCATAGTCCACGAAAACGGGAATCGCGCCTTCGCGCGCGCAACCTCGCACGATAGCCTCGCCAATGCCTTTGGCGCCGCCGGTAATCAGAACAACTTTGTCTTTAAGCTGCAAGTCCATAAGAAACCGTCTTCAATCTATAAAACCGGACAGCGTTGCTGCCGAAAACATTTTCTTTATGCCTGGCCGCGTGAGCTTCCACGTACGCTTCAATGACCCCCTTCACCTGACCATAGCTAGCCGCAAGAAGGCATACCGGCCAATCGGAACCAAACATCAATCGATCGGGACCAAACGCTTCGAAAACAACATCCAGATAAGGAAAAATATCTTCTGGCTTCCAATGAGCCCAGTCAGCTTCCGTTGCCAACCCTGACACCTTGCAAAACACATTTCCATTTTGCGCGATATTCCGGATATGCGTGCTCCAAGGCTCGCGGTTGCCGGCCTTAATCGCCGGCTTCGCCAGATGATCCACGACGAACCGCTGTTCCGGAAGACGCGAAACGAGCTCAATGGCCGCGGGAAGCTGTCTGGGGTAAATCAAAATATCGTAAGTGAACCCAAACTCATGCAATCGCGCAAGCCCCCGCACAAATTCTTTTCCCACCAGAAAACGATCGTCGGGCTCCGCCTGCGCGATGTGGCGAAATCCGCAAAGTTTTCTGAACTGGGAGAAACACTGCAGCCTTTCCTCCAGACGCGGCGCGCGCAAGTCGACCCAGCCAACGACTCCTGCAATCCGTTTGTTGCGCTTGGCCAGATCCAAAAGAAACAGGGTTTCGTCCTCGGATTGGTCTGCCTGCACAGCAATCGACCCATCGACTCCATTGGCATCGAATTCGCGATCCAGTTCATCCGGCAGAAAATCGCGCCTTAATAACGACATATCGTCCGTGATCCACCCATCGCGCTTCGCATCATACCTCCAAAAGTGCTGATGCGAATCAATCGTGATTTTCGGCGGAGCCGCGCTCATGGCCGATTCAGTGGGCATCAAGGTAGTGGGTTTCGGCGAGGTTTCTCAACCTCGCCGCGGCGCCTTCTGGCGTGATATCACGTTGCGGCCCGGCCAGCAGTTCGTAACCGACCATGAATTTCTGCACCGTCGCGGATCGCAAGAGTGGCGGAAAGTAATGCGCGTGAAAATGGAACTCTGGATAAGTCTCGCCGTCCGTGGGCTCTTGATGAAATCCCATCGAATATGGGAATGCCGTCTCAAAGAGATTGTCGTAACGAATGGTCAATCTTTGCAGGATGTCGGCGAGATCTCGCGGTTCCGAGTCGTCCAGCGCCGCGAGGCTTGCGGCGTGCCGACGGCTCAAAATCATGGTTTCGAAGGGCCAGACCGCCCAGTAAGGCACCAGCGCCACGAATCCGTCGTTCTGGCAAACAATGCGTTCGCCATCCTCCAATTCTAGCCGCAAGTACTCGCAGAGCATGCACTTTTCATTCGTTTCAAGAAACTCGCGCATAGCAGCCTGTTCATTCAGGGGGATATTAGGCAGTTCTGCGTTAGCCCAAATCTGGCAGTGCGGATGCGGATTGCTGGCTCCCATCAACACCCCGCGATTCTCAAAAATCTGGACGTGCTTCACCCATGGAACCTCACCCAGCTCCAGATACTGTTCCGTCCACGCTTCCACCACACGCCGCACCTCCTGTGGCTGCATGCGTGGTATTGTCAGGTCGTGGCGCGGCGAAAAACACAGCACCCGGCAAATCCCTCTCTCCACGCGAGCTAGGATCAGCCCATCCTGTTGCTGTTCGCTAGGACAAACATTCGGGAGCAGAGCCGGATAGTCGTTGTCGAAGACAAACGTCTCGGCGTAGGCAGGATTCCTTAATCCCTGTGCTCGCACATTTCCGGGACACAGGTAGCACTCGGGATCGTATTCGAGCGTTGGCGCCGCCGCGATCTTATCGACTTTGCCCAGCCACGGCCTTTGCGTCCGATGCGGTGAAACAAGCACCCATTCACGCAAAAGGGGATTCCAGCGCCGGTGCGGCGTGGTGCGAAAATCTGTCTCACTCATGTTCTGCGTAGCCTAACCCAGCCCGTCAGAGGACTCAACCAGGCTAGCGCCGTCCGCCGGCACGCAGACGTAAATCCCCGCGTCGATCCCCGTCTCTTTTTGATAGCCCTTGGCCACACTGTCTGCGAATGCCGCCGCGTAAGGCGCGTCCACCACGTTGATCGTAGCTCCCCCGAAGCCGCCTCCGGTCATCCGCGCTCCATAGACGCCCGGCTGTCGGTTCGCAAGCTCGACCATCAAATCCAGTTCGGCGCTGCTCACTTCAAACAGATCCCGCAGACCAGCGTGCGACTCCGCCATATACTCCCCGAATTGGCGCAAGTCTCCCGCTCGAAGCGCCTCCATGCTGTGCAGGACCCGCTCATTCTCAGTGATGATATGTTTCGCGCGTTTATAGGTGATCTCCGAGAGCAGCCCGCGATACTCCTCGAGCTGCTCCAGACTCACGTCCCGAAGCGCGCGTATATTCGGCAGCGCTTTTTGCAAAGAACGCACGGCCTCTTCACACTCTTCGCGGCGGCGGTTGTATTCTCCCCCTGCATGCGTGTGCTTCACACCAGTATTACAGATGACCAGTCGGACCGACTCCGGAATCGGCACCAATTCAAATTGTAGCGAGCGGCAATCGAGCATCAGCGCATGATTCGCCTGTCCTTGCAGCGAAATGAACTGGTCCATGATCCCGCTTCGCGTGCCAACAAATTCGTTTTCTGTGCGCTGGCAAATCCGGGCAAGTTGGATGCGGTCTATGGAATAACCAGCCGTTTCTGAAAGCGCCAATGCCGTCCCAACTTCAATCGAGGCGGAAGAACTGAGCCCGGCGCCGATCGGAACTTCTCCATGAATGAGCAAATTTGCCCCGCCTAACCGGAACCCTGCCTTCTCCAATTCCATGGCCACACCCACCGGATAGTCGCTCCATGTCCGCGAGGGCTGGAGAGCCCCTGCAGACAGGTCCACGTGCGCCTCATCCGGAAATTCCTGGGAACAAATGATCAGCTTGCGATCGGTTCGCGGACCGACCGCTACCCAACACTGGAATCCGAGGGCCGCGGGCATGACGAATCCCTCGTTATAATCGGTGTGCTCTCCAATCAGGTTCACCCGTCCAGGCGCGCGATAAACGCGCGGCGCCATTCCGAACCTCGCGCGAAACTTTTCCGCGATAATTTTATTGCCCGTCATATTCTGCTTTGTGAAAATCCTTCAACTTTGTCCTGCGGGGATCAAAAACAGAGGAATGGCGCGCCCGGGGGGACTCGAACTCCCGACCTTCTGGTTCGTAGCCAGACGCTCTATCCAACTGAGCTACGGGCGCGCGGTTTATAAATATTAACATAGCGGTGCGCCGCTCATCCACACGCGCCGTCTCTCAGTTGGAAATGGGAGCGCGTGCCGCTCGCCCCGGAAACACCCCATCAACAAGCTCGCCATTCTTCAACACCGCGACTCCATTCACGAGTACGAATTGAATGCCCTCCGAATATTGCAGCGGGTTCTCATAAGTCGCTTTGTCGATGATCCGCTCAGGATCGAACACCGTAATATCAGCATCCGCGCCAATACGAATCCGACCTTTGTCGGAGAAGGCGGGGGTCCGTTTTTCCAGCCGTTGCGCCGGCATCAGTGTCATTTTCCGCAGCGCCGTCATCAAATCCAGCGCCTTTTCCTCTCTAACGTAATGGCCGAGTACTCTCGAAAATGTCCCCTGTCCCCGGGGATGCACTTTCGGCCCCGTGATGGGCATCCCATCGCTCGCGATCATTACAATCGGGTTGGCTACGGCTGCTCGCGCCGCTTCTTCCGGAATCGAGTGGATGATGACCACGCCTCCCTTTTTCCGGTATTTCTCGAACGTCTCCGCGGTCAGCCGCTCGCCAGTTTCCGCCCATTGCAGGTCCTTATAGGTAATTCCCATGCTCTCCTGCCAGCCGGGATCGAAGATCGCCGATTCCAGCTCCGTGCTTGCCGCCGTATACGGATAGCATTCCGTCGTCACGTCGAGTCCATGCCGCCGCGCACCCTCCACCATCTCAATCAGCTCTGGAGTGAACTTTAAGCCCATGCTCGTGATGTGTACTACGTGCAGCGGCGCACCGGTCGCGGCCGCCGCCGCAATCACTTCTTCCAGAGCCGCCAGTCCCGTCGTAGGCTCTTTCAATCCGGCGTAGCGCAGGTGTACGTGTACGGACGCGTGGTATTTCGCGGCGATTTTGAACATCTCCACGATTTCCCAGTGTGAAGCCCCCGCTGTGTAATTCACACCCATTCCCTCGGCCAGCGCTCCTTCGCGAAATCCTTTGTCGATGTCTGCGCTCATTTCCGCCAGTTGCTCCGGAGTCGCCATGCGATGGGCCGCATCGCCGGTCGGCAGCATCACTCCGGGATCGTGCATCACCTTCATGCGCACGGGTATGTGCCCAATGCTAACGCCGTAGTTAATCAGAGACTTCCCTTTCCGCTGCTCGTACCAGCCGTTCACGTCCGCCGTGCCTAGCTCAAGTTCGAGCGATGTCGTCACTCCGTCATGCGCTTGAAATTGATAATTTCTCGGCGCTTGCCCGTGTTCGTGCATATCGATGAACCCGGGCGCTACGACCAGCCCCTTCGCATCCAGTGTCGTCTTCCCTTCCAGCGCGCTCGAGGAAATCGCGCGAATCTTTCCCCCGCTGATTCCCACATTGCGCACTGCATCCAGCCCCGATTCCGGGTCCATCACGCGCCCATTGGCAATCACGACATCGTACGCCTCGTCGCCAGCGGCTAGTCCTGCCTTGAATGCATAACCCAAGGCAGCAGCAATTACGACAATCGCGATCGTCGACATCCGCTTCCACAAGAATGGTCCTTGATGCATGTTCCGGTCCCCCTGTTGAGTTTGCGGCGCTAAGTCTCTTTCCCCAAGCGACTCCTGTCAAAGGAATTTTGAACCACTTGGATTCCGTGGTTCACCGATATTCGCAGGGATGGCGGTTCGGCTTGCGAACATGTCTCGCCCAGCTCTTTTTTGCAAAGAAAAACCCCGGATCGCTGGGGGGAGCGATCCGGGGCGGGGGTTACTGCTGAGGGGGGCCGGAGGAAACTCGAAATTTTCTTAATTCACTTGGTGTACGGTTAGCAGGCAAATTTTTCTTAGCTCTTCGTACGTATAAAACGTCTCTTCCTGTTCACCTGCACATTCTTTGTGTCCCAATCCAGACTCGCGCGAAAGGTGAGAGAGCTCCTCTTCCGAAATGCCCAGCAGCAATGCCGCGCGTCCTCGTGTCACATACTTTGGCACTTGGCTATTCATCTCTCCTCCTTACGCGGGAAGCAATGCCATAGTGTCTTGCTCAACAGCCAGGATCATCGTTTTATAGATGTCCACATCCCAGCCGTCACCTATCCTCATCCGAACCGTTTCGTCGCCATCCTTTAGCAGCGTTCCCCGGAGCGGCACCTTAATATCGCCCAGCGCCACTTGCAGCACGACTGGCTGCCCAACCCATGTTGCGTATGCGCTTTCCATTCCCCCTCCTGAGATGTGCAAGCCCCGCTTGCAGGCACAGAATCGCTGAGGGCATCTCCTCGGGCAATGGTACAGAGAGGGTACTAGCCTAGTAAGATGGTACTGTTTGCCGAGCGTTCGGCGATTTGTGCCGTTCTTGCACACAGGTACGCTCGTACCTTTTCTTCGGGACGCTCGGCCCATTGGACTGCCACGACCTCGATGGCATTCTGCTTCCATGATGGGTTCAGATCACACTGCACTGCGCGCCGGGCCAGTATCTTCGCCCGAAAGAACAGGTCTAGGCCTGGCTTTAGGCGGTGGATTCTCTCGCGGGTTCGCGCATCTTGGCGTTTTGCAGGTCCTCGAGCAAAATCACATTCCTATCTCCTATATTGCGGGCACGAGCATCGGCAGCATTCTCGGCGCGGCTTATGCCAGCGGCGCGCCTATCGCCCGCATCATTGCCACCTGCCGCACCATCCGCTTTCGCGACATCGCCCGGTGGCGTGTTTCTCGTTTGGGCCTAGCCAGCAATCACCGCCTTGGCGACCTCATCGAGCAAGTCTTCGAATCGCAGCGCTTCGAAGATCTGCGAATTCCCATGGCCGTGGTTGCAACCGATCTGGGCAACGGTGAACCAGTTGTCTTCACCCACGGAAATCTTTCGGAAGCCATTCGCGCAAGCTGTGCCTTCCCGGGATTGTTTGAACCTGTGGAAATCGGAACGCGCTGCCTCGCCGATGGCGGTCTGGTCGCTCAGGTTCCCACGCTCGCTGCTCGCAACCTTGGCGCCGCACACGTCATTGGTGTTTCTGTCGGTGTCGAAGACGGATCTCGCGGCGCTCCGACCAACATCTTTCAAGTCGTCTGCCGCGCGGTTAGCGCGGCACAGAAGCACCAGCTCGAGGTTTGGGAGCGCCACGCCGACCTCGTCCTTCGCCCCGACGTTCAGTCTCTCGCCTGGGACGATTTCGACCGTGCCGATGAAGCCATCGAGGCCGGTGCCGCAGCCACGCGTCGCGCGCTTCCCCGCATCCAGAAACTGCTCAACCAAGCCCAGGAATCCCACTCCGAATTCCAAACCCGCCTCGAGGCGGAAGCCCAAAGCTATCTCTGGCTAGCGGAGGCATCCAGATGATTCGCCTTGCTGCTCTCATCGCGGCTCTTATCACATCCATTGTTCTCTGGTATGAATGCAGAGAAGACATCGGCGTTTTCTGTTACCGTATTGGTTCGGGTGCTTTGACGATGCTGCGCTCTCGCGCGCTCGTCCCAGTGCCTGTTTCTCAAAACAACCGATCGAGGAACCGTTCCGCTTGCTCCATTCCATCCTCCAATTTCTCCACTCGCTCTATACACCCGAGGGGCTACGAGAGCTAATCCGCTCCGGAGGCGCTCCCCTCGTTTGCTTTATCGTCTTTATAGAGACCGGCTTCTTTGTCGGATTTTTTCTCCCGGGTGACTCGCTTCTGATCACCGCTGGCATCTTCTCCTACGCAGGCGTAATCCCCCTCAAGTGGCTTCTGCTGCCAGTTATGTTCTGCGCTGTTGCGGGCGATCAGGTCGGCTATTGGATTGGCCGTTCCGCGGGAGCCGCCCTCTACCGCCGCGAGGATTCCCTCTTTTTCCGCCGGAGCCACCTGCAGCGCGCGCATGCCTTCTACGAAAAATATGGCGGCCGTGCCGTGATTCTGGCGCGCTTTGTCCCCATCATTCGGACGTTCTGTCCGCCTGTCGCGGGTGCCGCCAGAATGCCCTATTCCCGCTATCTGCTCTTCGATACCTTCGGCGGAGTCCTTTGGATCGGCGCCACCATTCTTGGCGGCTATTCGCTCGGCCATTTCATCCCCAACATTGGCCAATACATTCACTATGTAATCGCCGTAGTTGTCTTCCTCTCCATACTTCCCCCGATCATCGGCTTGCTTCGTTCCCGGAGAGCTACCGGTAACGCTTCGGAGACTGTCGTATTTAACCGACCAGTTGAATAAGCCATGCCCTCACCAAACCTCCGCGCCATCATCTTCGATATCGGCCGCGTCCTGGTTCGCGTCGACGTCGCCCGCGCCATGCAGGGTCTCGCCTCGGGCACTTCTCTTTCTCCAGCCGAGCTGTGGTCCGCCATTGAGAAGGATCCGCGCTGGCAGGACTGGCAAGAGGGCCGAATCAAGCCTCGCGACTGGTATTTCCATCTCGCTCAACGGCTTGGCGGCGGCCTCACGTTTGAAAGGTTTACCGAAGTTTGGAACCGCGCTCTCGATCCAGCGCCTATTCACGACGACGCCTTCTTCCAAGCTCTCTCCAAACGCTACCGCCTCGCCCTCCTCTCCAATACGGATCCTATTCACGTCCAGCATCTGGAAGCCACCTTTAGCTTCTTCGCGTTTTTTCCAGTCCGCATCTATTCCTGCGCCGTTGGAACCAGCAAGCCCAATCCGCTCATCTACCGCGAAGCTCTGCGCGCACTAAAGGTTCGAGCTGAGGAAGCCGTCTACATCGATGACATCGCCGCTTACGTCGAGGCGGCTCAACGACTTGGCCTAGCGGGCATACAGTTTCAGTCTCCGGCTCACTTGGTTGCTGATCTCAAGTCGCTAGGCCTCGCGGTGCCTTAGGCCGTGCGAAAGAGTAAGAAACTCCGTATGGCCGCTTCGCAGCGTAAAGATTGCAAGGACTAGTACCAACCCTCGCCCTCGGACGCCTTCCAGCTCTCCAAGCAACCCGCATTTATTCATCAATTTACAGATATCTTCGCCCCTTCTTCCCCCGCCGCCATTTGGCTCATCACTTGCACCCCCCTTGTTACGGGCCGATTAAAAATCAAATCGTTCGCCCACATTAGGGTGAGGAGAGAAATTCTTTATGTCAGAGGATCAAATCATCGGAACAAGAAGCGGTTCTTCCTGGGAGTTGCCGGCGATCATCGTACTAGGCTTGGTCGCGATTGGAGGCTTGGCATTTGGCTGGAACGCGTCGTCCAAGCTTGACTCCACGCAACAAGCGGTTTCCGCGGAGGTCAAGTCCGCCCAACAATCCGAACAGCAAGACATGTCTTCCCTGAAAGACCGCATCTCCCAAGATGAGAAGGCCAATGCCGATCTGCAGGGGGACTTGAAGGTTGTCACGGATAAGCTCAAGATCACCCAAGGCCAGCTCAGGAAGGCACGCAAGGAAGCCGCCGATCTGAATGACCAAACGACCCAGAAACTCAGCGCTCTCGACACCTCCGTCCACACGGAGTTGGCGACCAAAGCCGGCACCGATGACGTCAAGAACGTCGACACCAAGGTCACTGCCGTCAGCACTGACCTCGATTCCACCAAAGAAGATCTGAAAATGGCCAAGAGCGAAATGGGCACACTTATCGCTCGCAACCATGATGAAATCGACCAGCTCCGCCGCCTCGGCGAGCGCGACTACGTCGAATTCACGATCGACGGCAGGAACAAGCCCCAAAAGGTCGCCAACGTCACGGTCGAGCTCAAAGGCGTCAACGAGAAAAAGAATCAGGTAAACATCGCCATGGTAGTGGATGACAAGCACTTCACGAAGAAGAATCGCGCCCTCAATGAACCCATCTTCTTCTACACCTCTGGAACCCGCGTTCCGGAAGAAATCGTCATCAACAAGGCCAGCAAGAACCAGATCAGCGGCTACGTCAGCATTCCTAAGGCGAATGCGCAGTCCACGACCACTTCCACTAGCTCCGGGAACTAGAACACCCGAGCATCCCTCGGCCATTTCGGCCAAAGAGGCAAGGAGCGGGCAGGGATTCCTGCCCGCTTCTTTTTTTAATGCTTCGTTTTACCGTTCCCGCATTCTTATGGAAGCCTCCTTCATTCCTGCAACGCTTATGCGGTTTCCATGCAATCTCCGCTAAGATGTAAGCACGCATCGCGGAGAGCTGCTTGCACCACACTTCTTACATTCTGTACATTGCCGTTGACGACTTGGTTCCAGCCCGCGGAGTCATCGTCCCCGGCCTCGACGAGTTCGCGGCCGCTCTGGATCACCACGGAATTCCTGCGGTGTGGCTGACCAGCCGCACTCGACTACAAATGGATGAACCACGCCGCAAATTGGCGCACACCCACCCATTCATCGCCGAGGATGGCAGTGGGATCTTCCTACCTGAGGACTATTTTCATTTGCGGCCACAAGCCTCGTCTTCCCAGCCCCGCAAGATGCAGACCGTCCGCCTCGGCCGCTTCACATGCCTACCTGTGGCCGAACAACAGCCTGTCGCCTCAGAAGCTTTAGAGGCCCTTTCCTCTGAAACCGGCGTATCCGTAGTTCCCCTGCGCTCCCTTCCACCGCGCGAGTTGGCACAAAATTTGAACCTGCCCCCTCGCGAGGCCGATCTGGCTCGTCAGCGCGACTTTGATGAGCTTTTCTTTTTCGCCGGTGCCTCTGCGTCGGACATCGAGAAATTTCAGGCGGCTGGAAAGAGTCAGAACATCCAGCTGCGCCAACAGGGCGTTCTGTGGTCTCTGGCTGTCGGCGCGAGTGTTCGGCGGTGTGTCAGCGAGCTAACCAAGCTCTATGATCGGGCCCTGCGGTCCCACGCGCGCAGCATTGGAATAGCTATTCCCAGGCAGGAAGCAGCCCTTTTTGCTTCCTGCGATCGTGCGATTCTACTGACGGAAAACTCGAGCGATGGCTCACAGATTGCCCCAGAACAAGCAGCCGACCGGCATCACCGAGTAATGGAACTACCCCTCCGATCCGCCAATACTTGGCAGCAGTTGCTCGCCAGTCTCTCGACGCGTCGGCAATAGC
This sequence comes from Candidatus Acidiferrum sp., assembly GCA_049800195.1. Taxonomy (GTDB): domain Bacteria; phylum Acidobacteriota; class Terriglobia; order Acidiferrales; family UBA7541; genus Acidiferrum. The sequence continues at coordinate 9,865 of JBARJI010000098.1, read as the reverse complement.
CTTCCGCCAAAGATACAGGTCCTCCGGAAACAAAGTGTCTCTTATGCCACTGCAGTTCACATGTTCGGCCTCGCGGTGAAAGCTGCTCCACTCAGCGAGGATCGCAAATATCTTGTTTTCGGGGTGATAGCAATTCTCCTCCCCACTCCTCCGTGGCCCTTCAATTGCCTTCTTCCATAAGGGCGGACGGCACTGGTATATTCATTCGCCTTCTCGGTTTTGTGAAGCAATTGAAAAATTAGCTGCCGAGTACTAGGAGAACCCTTACTATGGTCTGGCTTATGCGTAAGCTTCACATCCCCGCATCGGAATCTACCATGGGGATTGTCCTCACCGTTTGCATCGTCGCCATGGGCCTTATGTCAATTGCTCTTCTCTGGCAGGCCCAGATTATTGCCAATCAGCGTGATGCCATCCACTGGCTCGAAACTCTTAAGTTTGGCGGATAGATTCCCTGGCTGACCTCGCGTCGTGCCGGGCGCGCATTCCACCGCGTGCCTGGCGCACCCTGTTGTGCCTCGCCTCAGCGCTTTCCATTACCGGTAAATCTTGCAAGTAAATCGTGGCGACTTTTTCGCCTTTTTGTGTTTCAATGCCTTTATAGGGGATTTCTGATTATCTGGAGATACACTATGAAACGTATATTATCTTTCATTGTGCTTGCGGCAGCGCCGGCGCTTTTAATTTCCGTCCAGCCCACACCTGCTACGGCACTATCGGCTACCCTGCCAGCCGCCGGCAGTGCCGGAGCACAAACTTCCAGTCCGGCTAATTCGCGTCACCGTCGCCATCGCAAGAACCACCACCGGCGGCGCCATCATCACCGCGCTTCCGCTAAGCAATAGCTAGTAAAGCAAAAGGGGGAACCAGGTGGTTCCCCCTTTTTTTGATTTGCTGCGTCGCTTCCGAAGCGCGCTAAATGCACGTATGTTTCGCGAGCGACTCGCACCGCGAGAGCGGTGTGCTCAGCTTTACTTCAGCTCTGTGCCCGGTGGAGTCATGTCCCCTCCGGAGCTCCTGGAGCTCTCACCTCCGATTTACTCCCTCTCTTCGTTATTTGCAAGCGAAGAATGAGCGGACACACAAATTCTGCCGGTGGCCCGCTTTCGCTTGCAACTCTGGATGGTTCTCTGGACCGTTATTTAATGAAAAGGGTTTCCCGCAGCTGATCGCGACTCACGAATGACTTCATCGTGCGATATCGTCCGAACAAATCTTGAATTTCGCGATTTTGATAAACCTTCTGAGCGGGACACAGCAAATTCGCCGAAATAATCTGAAGCGAATTTGAATCTGCGATGCGGTACCGCTGAAACCCGTCGGGCTTCTTGCTATGGAAGAGAGCGAAGACCACCCCACCGGGACGCAACAATTCCGTCAAGTTCACGATGGCCTGCTTCGCCAGGGCCGGCTCCATATAATCAATCAAATCCCAAACTAGGACCGCGTCGAACGAGGAGCGCGGATATTGCAGATTTGACTCGAGGAAACGGGCTGCCCGTCCCGTAGGCGTCATATCCACAGTCTCCGAAGCGGCGACTCGCGCGTCGTTCAGCCGCACTTCCTCTTCCTTCAGGAAATCTTTCCACTCCCGGAGAATGTCTTCCGAGGACACCCGAAAACCGCGCTCGATGAAAAAGCTGAGTGTCGTTTGCCATGCCGGGCCGAGATCGAGCAGCGTCCCACGCCCAAGCCCGTCAAGATTCCACAAAAGCTCCTTCAACCCGTTCGAGACACGCGTCGACCCAGGCGCTTCCGGCGGACGTGTCGAACCTACTGCAGGGGCTGAGGCTATGTTGCGCGCTCTCCCATTTGGCGGTATTGGACGGGAAACCTCGCGGCCCGTCCCGGTTCCCATCCCGATCCCAAGTTTGTTCAGGAAACTCATGGATCAATCCGCCGCCGTTCCGGAGTTCATGGAAACCGACTTCCCGCCTGAAGGCGACCCACCCGCTGCAGCCGAAGCATGGGCTTCGCCAGCCTTCCCAGGCTGTCTCCCCGCTTCAACCCTTCCTCGGAGCAACGCGCCATCTTCAATTGCCAGCCGGTCGGTCTGCACTTCCCCGGTCACTTGCCCCGTGCTCCAAAGCTGCACTTTGTCGCGCGCGGAAACCTTTCCTTCCACTCTTCCCCGAACAATCACCTCGCGAGCCGAAACATCTGCTTTCACATGCCCGTTTGGCCCAATGGTCAAGCTCCCGTTCGTCAAACTCAACTTTCCATCTACTTGCCCGTCAACGAATAAGTCTTCGCTGCCTGTCACTTCGCCTTTTATTTTGATTCCTTGGCTAATGCATGCAGCGGCGCTCGGAGAAACGGGCACTATTTTCGGCGTTTCACGGACTGGAGAAGAATTGGAACTCGGCGTACTTGGAACACCCGCGGGCGCTGTGGAAATCTCGGGCACTCCTTGAGGCTTACCATCTTCTTTTTTCCACATCAGACACCTCGACATCCAAACCTGGATTTTCAAAGCCGCCGATCGAGTGCTGGGGGGAACTGCGACTCAGAAGCGTGAACATAGTACAGGACTTAGGGGCTGTAAACAAGTATGCGGGGTAGCAAATCTAGCGTGTTTCCTGAAGCGCTATACCATACTTTGTGGTTTCACTTCCCTCTCCCCCACTACGGCTTGTGATAGCTTAGGGCCCTCTTTCGTCACTCATCGCCCATAAATCCCTACCACCAGTACCGTGATTTCAGGAGTTCACCTTCTATTCCCTTCACTTATCTATACGCATTCGACACGCCCCCGATAGCTACATGCGCGCGACTTTGACGTGTACCTGGAGTGGAATTCGTAAGGAAAAAAATCGCGCGTATAGCGGGCCGTTCATTCTGCGAACACCCAGCGGCGCCAAACCACCCCTGCATCGCTTCCCTCAAAAGCACGGGCCTCACAAATTCGGATCTAGCGCTCGCAAATGAGCAGCCGCCTGCTCCGGCAATTCCGCGTTGAAATAGACCTCTTTAATGCTATAGGACTTGCTGCGTTTTTCCACGATGGGCAGGATCTCGATATGCCAGTGGTAATCCTCGGCCAGTGTTTTCCAATAACCCGCCAGTTCGCCTTTCTTGCTCTTGGTGTTCGGCGCTGTGTGTACAACCAAATGATACGCGGGGGCCACCTTATCCAGCCGTCGCAGCACTCGCCCCAGCAGCGCCGCCAGTTGCTTGCGGTTCGAGCCCGGCCGCGGCTGCTCGAATAGCTGATTGTGTTTCCGGTGCATCACCCAAACTTCATACGGCACGCGGGATGCGTATGGGCAGAGCGCATAGTAATCTCCCTGCACGTCCACGATCCGCTTCCCCTGCTTCTCTTCTTGCCGCACAAAATCGCAGAAAATACAGCGCTCTTTGTCTTTAAACCAGTCGTGCGAAGCGTGCAACTCGTATTTGATTCGCCGCGGCACAAATATCGTGGCGGTCACTTCGGAATGTGCGTGCGGCCATTCTTCTCCTGCTGCCACACCGTGATTCTTGAAAACGCTGACATATTTGAATCGCGCGTCTTTTTTCAAGTCGGCTATCCGTGCTCCCCAAGTCCACAAAACCCGCTCAATCTCGTCGTCGCTGAACTGCGTCATGCGCTTCTCGTGGCTCGGCGTTTCCACTACGACCTCATGCGCTCCGAGCGGTCCCATCTTGTCGTACATGCCCTCGGCCAAACGCCCCGGATCAACTTCCACGCGGTACAGTGGGTCGGGATGGGGCACCACACGCACCTGCCAGGGACCTTCCGCGGGCCAACTCAAAATCGGCTTCAATTTCTCAATTTTTCCCGGTTCAAACGGGCACTCGGAAATAGAGTCGCCGCCGACTTCGCGGTGACCTAGTATGATCCAGCTTTGTGTGATGGGATCTTTTCGAAGTTCCATTCAGGTTTCTTCAGGAGATCTCGAGGCCGCTCTTCTGCTTGCCACGCAACCAAGAGCACCTCACAAGAGAATCGCTCCGCCGCGCCCGCACCAAACGCTTTGGCATCAGCGTAGTTTGTTTGTCCACTCTATAAATGTCAAGCAATCGACTGCGCTCTTTCCTCGCAAGCCTTGAGCTCTTCCCTGCGCTAAGCTAGGTTCGTGTCCATAACTTTTCGCATGCTATCCTCGCGCAGAACATGACCCCAAATCTAGACGCCGACGATTCATTCATGCAACTTGCCATTGAGGAAGCTCGCGCGGCGGCCGCCGCCGGTGAGGTCCCCATTGGCGCTTTAATCGTTCACGACGGCAAAATCCTCGCCCGCTCTGGCAACCGCACGATCCGCGACTGCGATCCAACGGCCCACGCTGAAATGGTCGTAATTCGTGAAGCGGCGCGTCTCCTGCAGAACTACCGTATGCCCGGCACAACGCTCTACGTCACCATCGAACCCTGCAGCATGTGCGCCGGCGCCATCATCCAAGCCCGCATCCCTCGCTTAGTCTACGGCGCCGATGATCCCAAAGGCGGGGCCGTACGTTCCTGCTTTGAAATCCTAAGCAACGCGAACTTAAATCACCAAGTTGAAGTGATTCCCGGCGTCCTGGCCGCGGACTGCGCTTCGCTTCTACAATCCTTCTTCGCCACCCGTCGCTGAATGGCGAACGGGTATACACGTCTTCGTCGCAAGCTAGTGTCATACTCAAGGTGTCGTTCAACTGGACCTGCCTCAAATCGCAAAGGGTTATTACGTCTTACCGAATTACTTCGTGCGCAAGACACTCTCTCGGCTTCTCGCGGTTCCTAGCACTGTCGCCTGTTTGACGCCGAGCGCACGGCATCCCAGCCCTATCCGCTTTCATCAAGCTGCATTGCTGGAAACCAGAAGCCTTGCTACGATTGAGCTTGCACCGGCTGCGGAGAGGTGACTGAGCGGTTGAAAGTACTCGCCTCGAAAGCGAGCGTGCGGGAAACCGTACCGTGGGTTCGAATCCCACCCTCTCCGCCACTTCCTTTATTTTCTTGTATTTACAATCCTTGGTGTCTATCATGGTGTCTGCTTTGCACTGGTTTCCGGCCAATTATCGGCGGAAAAGGGGTTTGCAGACATGTCCAAACGAGGCAACGGCTACGGCAGCGAAAATCGCGTCAACATTCTCAAAAAGGTGAAAATCGGGAAAAACTGGAACCTCTACCCTGCGGTCGTAGAGCCTAACGGCAAACTCCGCGACAAGGTTCGCGTGCGCGGTAAGGTCGAGCTCCATGCCGAGGGATACTACTACATCGAGTGGTGGCAGGACGGAAGAAAGCGCGAGCAAATCAAAGATCGCGCCGAAGTCGTGGACCGCGCGCGTCGCAAAGCCCTTGAATTGGAAGCGAATCGCGCGGGCATTGAGACCGTTCAAGAAAACGGCAACGGCAAGGGGCTTACCGTGCTCGAAGCGGTGGTTTCCTACCTCAAGGACATGGAGCCGCCTCAGCGTGAACCGAGGACCTACCAGGCGTATAAGCATTGCTTGGAGGTCTTCGCAAATAACTGCGCGAAGAAGTTTATCCAGGACGTGAAACGCGAGGATGTGTTGGCGTTCATTCGCAGGCTCTATGAACTCGGCTGTGGCCCGCGCACGGCATACAACCGGGCGGTGATTGTCTCACAGCTTCTAAAGGCGAACGGGATCACCAAACTCCTCCACAACCGTGACTGGCCAGAATACGTCGAGCCCATCCGTCCGATCTACGAGGAAGAGGAAATTCAGGCGATCCTCAAAGCTTGTGATAGAGACGAGCGCGTTATGTACCTCTGTTATCTCCTCACTGGCCTTCGCGACCAAGAAATGCGCCATGTGACCTGGCGCGACATCGATTTCCGTACGCAAGTAATCCGCGTGACGGGAAAACCGGCCTATGGGTTCAAGCCGAAAAACAAAGAAGAGCGCGAAGTTCCCGTTCCGGCATCGCTTATCGCGGCGCTCAAGAAATACAGGGGGACGCGGAAGTTGCTTCCGGATACGCTCGTGTTTCCGAATGAATCCGGTCGGCCAGACAAACGGCATGAGTTCAAACTGAAGCGCATCGCCTTCCGCGCAAAATTGAATTGCGGCCGGTGCGTCACGAAGCACAGCAACAAATGTGCGGAGGGGCCGTACTGCTCCAATTTCTTTCTTCACAAATTCCGGCACACGTTTGCGACGCGCAACTTGCAAGATCAGGTCTGTGACATCAAGACTCTGCAGAATTGGATGGGTCACAAAGATTTAGCGTCGACGATGGTCTACCTGAAAGCGGTCCGAAACAAAGACGTGATAGCCCGCGTAAATTCTAGCGAACTGGCGTCGTTTGCCGCCTGAGGTCGAGCAGTGCCAAGTCGGCGTCCTCAAATAAATGTCTATCGGTTTCTGGAGGCGCTGATACACATGAAATATAGGTAGTCGTTGAAGAAAAAGATGAACCGCGAACCATTGAATTCGCACGTGAATCCTTCCGCAGCCACGGTGTGCTGCCCCATTCCTGGCGAGCCGTATTGTTGTGACCACGATGCCGAACTCCATTACCACACGTGGTTGGAACTCAAAAGGGTAGCGGACCTTTCCGCTAGGGAAGGCAAGGCGCGTAGGAGCGGAAAACTTCTCAGCTTTCCTTGATCTTTCGCCTTGGGCAAATGGGCCTTGCATTTAATGAAGTGTTGATTTATCCTCAACACTAGGCGAGGGCACTCCTATGAGCAGCAAAAAGGAATCCTTCGGGGCCTTTGTAAAAGCCGCCAGGCTGAAGAGAGGTCTTGGTCTGCGCCAAGTTGCGCGCGACCTTGAAAGACCCGCAGCCTATTTGAGCAGAGTTGAAAACGATCTTGAAGCGCCGTCTGGCGAGCTCGTCGCGCAGATGGCAAAGCGATACCAAGTTCCTATCGAAGGTCTGACACGATTGGTGGCGCGTCCAAATTCAACTGCCACCGCTTAGGGGCATGTTCTTCAAAACACTCCTGAGCTGCGTGCTCTTTATCGTTTAGGGACGCAGCTCGACTCCTCCATAATTGACGAACTAATTAGACGTGCACTAAAGAAACAAGGCACTTCGGAAACTGAGATTGAGAAGACTCTGTCCTCATTGAAGTCGGAGTTGCCGCGCGTCGCGAACACCACTCGAGACGGATTGTTTGCGGCCGATGCCAAGCCCCGTTTTTTGACCAAGCAAGCGATTGCGCAAATGGCAGAAAAAATCCTTGAACGAAATAATCTGGGTGAAAAAAGCTATGCTCCTCCCACTCCCGTAGAATTGATTGTGGAAAAGGAACCCAGTGTTCTGTACCGAATTGAAGAACTTAAGTGTGACAAATTCCGTAATCCTCTCGTGCTCGGTTTGACTGGCTGGGGTGAGGGTGGAGAGCGCCAGATTGTGGTGAATAGCGTTCTGGCGGACAGCCATCGTGCGTCGGACTCTCACCGTTTCAATTTCACTCTCGCCCACGAGCTTTTTCACGCAGTCGAACACCTCCCTCGTATTCCCAGGGAAACCGTTCCACCGCTGGCGCGAATGCAGATGTTCGTTGATGGCGAGCAGATTCGCCGACAGTCTGCAGCCGAGCGGGCAGTCAAATCTTGGGCAAACAATCAGCAGGGACCACGTGGGCTTTCGACGAACGAGGATTGGCGCGAATGGCAGGCCAACACGTTTGCCGCATGTCTTTTAATGCCAAGCTGGGCAGTGGTACGCGAATTCCAAGAACGGACTGCGTCTGAGGAATTTGAAGTTTCGTCTTCTAACAACCTGCGTGAGGCGGCGCTGGAATTGGCTGACCAGAGAGTCTTTGGGACAGTAATTTACGACAAGAGTTTGGCGGATACTTTTGAAGTGAGCCGACAAGCGATGGCAATCCGGCTCATCCAACTTGGACTGGTTCAGGAGGTTGCTGGTTAAAAAAATGCCGGAAGGCTGTTCTAAGCAGACCTTCCGGCTACCGACAAAACCTAACAGCGCGCAATGCTATCGGTGTCGGCTTCTCTTAAGTATCACGCGACCCTGAGCCTGTCAAACCATGTCTCGGGCATCGTATTGAGATCCTCACGGGCAGTTCTCGCTGCCGTTCACCGACAAAAATCTAAGCATTGTCAAGAGCTGCGAGTGGACAAAGCCGACTCTGACGGCGATTGTTCAATGGCGCGCGCTTTGAGTGGACTTTCGCGGCATGGCCTATGAGGCATGCCGACAGGAGAAGAAAAATGAAGAAAACAGTTCAGTTCGAAGCTCACAAAGTTGTCAAGAAACCGACTGAGGTTGAGTTCACAACTCGGAACGGCAAGGATGTTGATTTTGTAGCGGAAAAGAAAACGAAAGTTCCGGTGCATGTGAGATTCAAAGCCAATACCAAGTAAAGGCCAAGCAGTAAGCCCGGAGGGAATCCGAAGGCTACATGCGTTCAGATTCGCGGTTGGAAGAAAGATATTAGTTCGCCGAGTGGATAGTTCCGCCATCCGGCGGAGATAATTTGGGGGTGCTCTAGTGGCAACAGCTAAGGTCCAATTTCTTTCGGATAGAAATGCCCAAGTTGATGACCTGCTGAGGCGTATTTGCGAAGACTTGCAACTGACATCTTCAAGATACGATCAAGCAGTGGACCACTATGAGGCCGTCTGCAATTGGTTGGAGGCTGACGGCAGCGTCGTAGCTGTCTTCAATCCGACAATCTATCCTCAAGGTTCAATGAAGATTGGGACGACGGTGAAGCCATTCGGTCGGGACGAGTACGACCTGGATTTCGTATGCGAGTTCCGATTTGCAGTGAACAAACTTCAGTCACCGCTCCAACTGCTGAAGCTACTCGAAGCGCGGCTGCGAGAACACGAACTCTACCGCTCAATTCTGGAAATGAAAAACCGTTGTGTAAGGCTAAATTATGCCAACGAGTTCCATCTCGACATCCTTCCGGCCTGTCCTGATCCCAGCGTTGGTGGTTCCTGTCTTTTCGTTCCTGACCGGAAGTCGCAGGCATGGAAGCATTCGAATCCCAAAGGCTACGCTGATTGGTTCGAAGCGCGTTGCGAGATGGGGTTGAAGCTGTTGATGGAATCCAGAAGACTGATGGAAAAGGCTGAGCCAATCCCTCCGCAAGAGGCAGCGGAAGAGAAGGCAATCCTCAAACGAGTGGTCCAGCTGTTGAAGCGATGGCGCGATGTGAGGTTTCAACGAGAGCCAAAATTGGCGCCGATTTCGATGGTGCTCACAACGTTGGCGGCCCAGGCCTACGGAGGCGAGCATACCGTTACAGAGGCAATGACATCGGTGCTAAACAGTTTTGTTTCCTTGGCTGCCTCTAGCAATCCGCGTATCTACGTTCCCAATCCCGCCAACCCGAAAGAGGATCTTAGCGAACGTTGGGACGACCGGGCACAATACCGCGCATTTGTTGACGGAGTTCGGGAGTTCCACAAGCGTTGGAATGAAGCCTTGGCAGCAAGGGGTATACAGAACGTCTCGCAGCAACTGGAAAGCCTATTTGGAGAGCCAGTAACGGCGGCCCTCAAAAAACAGGCAAGAACATTACAGGAGTTGCGCGAGAAATCGTCCTTGAGGGTTACATCGGCGGGACTGTTGACCTCAGCTCCTGCCGTTGGTATTCCCGTGAGGCCAAATACGTTCCATGGCAAACGGTAACAGGTTTCTACGCCAGCACGAACCAAGTTTCGACCAACAAGTCTACAGAATGAGTGTGTTGTGGCCGAAATTGGCTTTAGAGCAAGCAAGGAGACAGGTGGAAGCAATCTGGAAGGGATTTCTACAACCCTCTCCGCTGAGCGAGAACTATTTGATCAGGATTCGCTTCCGGTGCGGTTGGAATCCAGAAACACGCGTGACCAGCCCGAGTTTTTGTACCACGGCGAATGAGAGAGTTTACACCACAACCTCATCGGGCAAGGGTGCAAATGGCGGCTCGCAGGGAGCCGTAGGC
>JBARJI010000097.1:0-32103 GCA_049800195.1 Candidatus Acidiferrum sp. | reverse complement strand
CCTACGGCTCCCTGCGAGCCGCCATTTGCACCCTTGCCCGATGAGGTTGTGGTGTCAACTCTCTCTTTCGCCGTGGTACAAAAACTCGGGCTGGTCACGGCGTCTCGTTGGATATCCCACCCGGCATGTTCGGACTGATCGGCCCAAACGGAGCCGGCAAATCGACTTTTATGAAGATTCTCGCGACGCTGCTCGATCCGGATACTGGCTCGGTAACGCTCGACGGGCTCGATCTGATTGCGAACAAGGATGCTACACGCAGGGTCCTCGGCTATCTGCCGCAGGAGTTTGGCGTGTACCCGAAGATGTCCGCCTTGGACATGCTAAACCATCTGGCGGTGATGAAGGGAATCACGAAGAGCGGAGAGCGGAAAGAGATTGTGGAAGGACTACTGCAGCAGACGAACTTATGGGATGTGCGGAAGAAGGCGCTTGGCGGATACTCCGGCGGAATGAAGCAGCGGTTCGGAATTGCGCAGGCGCTGCTGGCCAATCCGAAGCTGATTATTGTGGATGAGCCGACTGCGGGGCTCGATCCAGCAGAGCGAAATCGTTTCTTGAATTTATTGAGTTCGATTGGGCGGAATGTCGTCGTCATTCTTTCGACGCACATCGTTGCGGACGTGCGGGAGCTTTGCTCGCGGATGGCGATTATCAGCAGCGGGGAATTGATTCTCGATGGCGCGCCAGCGCAAGCGATCGGAGCAGTAAGAGGCCGCGTCTGGAGCAAGGTAGTTGGGACGGACGCGGAGCGCGAAACGATTGAAAAAGCGTTTCCCCTGATATCGATGCATCGCGTGGGAGGGCTGAACGAGGTGCGCGTGTATTCGGAAACGCCTCTGAGAGACGGGTTTCTCCCTGTGGAGGCGGACTTGGAAGACGTGTATTTTCGCGAGTTGTCGCGGCACCGGGCGAATTGATAGGGAGAACGCGGCATGTTCAAGGATTTCTTTTTATTCGAGCTGAAACTGCGGCTTAAGAGCGCCTCGACGTACATTTTCTTTCTATTGGCGGCGCTCCTTCCATTCTTCTCGATTGCCGCGCGCGATTTTGGCCCGCTCGGGGGCGGGAAAGTGCTTTTGAACGGCCCCTACGCGGTGCTTTTGATCACCACGCAGGTGCTGATGTTCGGCTCGATCTTGCTCGCCGCCATATTTGGCCCGGCGATTCTGCGCGACTTTCACGGGGACACTTATCAGCTGATTTTTACCAAGCCGATTTCCAAGTTTGGCTACTTGGGCGGGCGTTGGGCGGGCTCCCTGGTGACCGCCATCTTTATTTTTTCGGGGATCATCTTCGGCATCGCTCTTGGGACGTTGATGCCGTGGGCGGACAAACTGCGGCTCGCGCCAAATGATTTTGGAATGTATTTCCACATTTACGCTTCGATTGGAATCGTGCAGATTTTCTTTCTGGGCAGTTTGTTCTTTTGTGTCGCGGCGCTCACGCGCAATATTGTCGTCGTTTATCTGCAAGGCGTCGGGCTCTTCGCGTTTTATTTGATCGAGCTGGTCATGGTTGTTACCTCAAACAAGCTGGACCGCACGTGGGCGTCGATCGCCGATCCATTCGGCCTCATCCTCGTCCAGTCCTTGACGCGTTACTGGACGGTGGTCGAGAGGAATGCGCTTATCCCTCACTGGACGGGCGTGTTTGTCTACAACCGTCTCATGTGGCTGGGAGTTGGCGCGCTGGCTTTGCTCGTCGCATTCGCGTTGTTCCCCATGTCCGCCGAGGTACTGGGCTCGCGGCGGTCCAGCAGGAAAGCGGAAGAAGCGAGAGCGGACGACGAGAACATCAAGAGGGAGCCCCGGCGAAACGCAGTGCAGCTTCCGCGAGTCACGCAGATTTTTGGGGGGCTCACGACGTGGAAGCAGCTGCTTTCCATGACGCGCATGCGGTTTTTCAATATCGTGCGCGAGCTACCGTTCTGGGCCATCACCCTAATCATGCTCGTCTTCGTCGTTGTTAGCGGACATTTCGCGGGAAACAACAACGGCGTCGAGGTCTGGCCGGTAACGTATTTGATGGTGTCCGTCGTCTCGGGGCAATCGGGGCTCTTCCTCTTCATTATTGGCGCGCTATATGCGGGCGAAGTGATGTGGCGCGAGCGGGACGTGCGATTCGAGCAGATCCATGATTCGTTGCCGCTGCGCGACTGGACGGATTTCGTCAGTAAGCTTTTGGCATTGGCGCTGGTCGAGACGCTTTTGGCATCCGTGGTGCTGGGGTGCGGCGTTCTATCTCAGGCGCTCGATGGATATTTCCGGTTTGAATTGGGCCACTACGCTAAGGAAATTTATCTCATTTACCTCCCACAATTGCTGATGGTGATTTTGCTCGCGCTCTTTCTGCAGACCGTGTTGAGCAATAAATTTGTGGCGCACGCAGTTGTGGTCGGCTTTTTCCTATTGATCCCCATACTGTATGCGTGGGGCATTGAGAACCGCATGTATCTGTACGGCGAAGTCACGCCGCACACGTACTCGGACATGAACGGCTATGGGCATTTTGTAAAGGCGTTGTTCTGGGTGACTTCGTATTGGCTTTGCATAGGAGGATTGCTCGGAGTTATCGCGATAGCGTTTGGCAGGCGCGGGACGGAACAATCGTTTAAATCGCGCTGGAAAAAGGCAGGACTGCGGATGCGCGCCCTGATCCCGGCGGCGGCGGTATTTTTGCTTCTGGCAGGAGCTAGCGGTGCCGTCTTCTTCTACAACACGCACGTGCTGAACCGGTTCCTCACGGCGCAGCAGAGCAGGCATCGCACCGCGGAGTATGAAAAACTTTACAAAAAGTATGAGCGCCTGCCGCAACCAAAAGTGACGGCGGTGGATGTTACCGTGGACATCTTCCCGGAAAGGCGCTCGTTCGAGGCGACGGGCTCCTATCTGCTGCTGAATCACTCGGACAAGCCGATCGATGAAGTACACATCACGGACAGCAAGGATTCGCTCGAGGAAGTGAAGTTCGACCGAGGGTTTAAGCAAATTCTGGACGACAAGGAGCATTTCTATTCCATCTACAAACTGGAGAAGCCTCTCGAGCCCAAGGAAACGATGAAGATGAATTTCCGCGTTGGCTATACTTCGCGGGGATTCAAGGACGGCGGCGAGCGTCCGGAGTTCGCCTACAACGGGACTTTTTTCGACCGCGATTACTTTCCCTTCATTGGCTATAACCAAGGCAACGAGCTCGACGATCCCGTGCGCAGACGGGAAGAGAAGCTTCCGCAGCTCGAGGAGATGGCGCCTCCAGGCGATCCGTACTACTCGAACATCAACCTGTTTATGAGCGATTCGGAGTGGGTGACGTTTCACGCCGTCGTCAGCACTTCGGCGGATCAAATCGCCATTGCACCCGGCTATTTGAAACGCGAGTGGACGGAGAATGAGCGCCGCTACTTCGAGTACAGCATGGGCGACACGCGAATCAACAATTTCTTCTCGTTTGTGTCCGGCCGCTACAGCATAAAGAGAGATCAATGGAAAAATGTGAAGCTGGAAATTTATTACCAGCCCGGCGATGAATTCAATCTGGACAAAATGATGGATGCCACGAAGTCCGGCCTCGACTACTACGAGACGAACTTCGGACCGTACCAGTTCAATCAGTTTCGCGTGCTGGAATTTCCGCGCTACCGGGGGTTCGCGCAGTCCTTCCCAAACACTGTGCCTTATTCCGAGGATCTTGGATTCATCGAGCGCCTGAAGAAACCGGACGATATCGATTTTGTTTATTTCGTGACGGCGCACGAGCTGGCGCACCAATGGTGGGGCCACCAGTTGCTTGGGAGCCAGACACAAGGCTCGAACATGATGGCCGAATCGCTGGCGGAATATTCCGCGCTGAAGGTAATGCAAAAAAAGTACGGCGAGGACATGACGCGGAAGTTGTTGCGCTACGAGCTAGATGGGTATTTAAGAGGCCGAGCGGGCGAAACGCGGCACGAGCCGCCGCTCGTTTTGGTGCAGCGTGAACCTTATGTTTGGTATCAGAAGGGTTCGCTGGTGATGTTCGCGCTGGCGGATTACATTGGCGACGACAAAGTGAATCTTGCTCTGCACAATTTCCTCGAGAAGAACCGTTATGCGACCGGCCCGTTTCCGGATACGCGAGGATTTGTCGCCGCGTTGAGAGAGCAAACGCCTCCGGAGTTGCAATATGTGATCACCGATATGTTTGAGTCCATCGTGCTCTACGAGAACAAGGCCGTTTCGGCGACTTACGTGGAAACGCCGGAGAAGAAATACGAAGTAACTCTTAAGACGAGCTCACAGAAGAAGACGGCGGATGGGTCGGGCAACGAGACGCCCATGACGATTCACGATCTTATCGACGTGGGTGTGTTCAGTGGAACGAAGGAACATTTGAAGCGGCTCAACCTGCACAAAGAGTGGATCACGCAGCAGAACGAAACGTTTACGTTTGTCGTGGATGAGAAGCCAGCGTTCGCGGGAATCGATCCCTACAACAAGCTGATCGACCGCGACCCCGAGGACAACCTAGTCGAAGTGGAAAAGCAGTAAAGGGCGTAGATTAAGCGGCCGGACCCCAACTCTACTTGTGGGTCATGACGAACACGCCGTCCCAATTTGCCGGTGGTTCGTCAAACAAATATTCCTGGCAGCGTTCGACATACACGCGCGCGGGGCCGTCCAGGGGCCACTTGTCGAGGATGTCCTGGAATGCGTTTTCCGCGGCTTTCCACTGGCGTTGTCGGTAGAGTTCGCGGGCGCGAGCGAAGAGTTCCACTTGTAAACGCGCTGCTTCGGCCAAGCCGTCTGCAACGAAATCCGCCTGGCGACCCATCAGTTGATAGATCGTGACAGGCTGTAGCTTGCCTTTGACGCGCATCAGATCCAGTTCACGAAAAACGAAGCCGTCACCTTTAGCAGCTTTATAGGTCGTCTCGTTCACAATAATGTGCGTGCCGTAGTCCTTGTTCAGCCCTTCGAGCCGTGAAGAAAGGTTCACCACATCGCCCAGCGCCGTGTACCCTCGGCGTAGCGCGGAACCCATATTGCCCACGCTAGCCACGCCTGTGTTCAACCCGATGCCAATCTCCAGACTCGGTTTTCCCTGTGCCTCCCACTCCTTCTGCAACTCACGCACGCGCTTCATCATTTCCAGCGCCGCGTTGCAAGCTTTCGCCTCATGGCCAGGTTCCTCGTACGGCGCGCCCCAAAACGCCATTACCGCGTCGCCAATGTATTTGTCCAGCGTGCCGTTGTTCTTGAAGACGATGCGCGTCATATCCGAAAGATATTGATTTAGAAAGAGCGCGAGTTCCTGGGCGTCGAGTTTTTCAGAGATAGTCGTGAAGCCGCGAATGTCGCTGAACATCACCGTGATATCGGTTTTCTTCGGATCGACGAGCCGCGGATTGACGAGCAGGCGGCGAATGACTTCCGGGCTGAGGTACTGTCCAAACGTGGAACGCACCTTGCGTTTCTCTTTTTCCTCGACGAGCGCGCGGTAGAGCGAAACGAGCAGCACGTTTCCGGTGAGGGTCATCGCCGGGACGGTGAAGTTCAACCACCAGCCGTGCAGAAACGCGCCGTAATCGACAGCCACCAGGGGAATCAGCATTCCCGCGCCGAACCACATCCAGCGCGGCTGGACTAGCGCCATCCAGATGCCGAGCGGAATTCCGAACAGAAAGATGAGGAGTGCGTCAATCAGGGCGGACCTGGCATCGCGCTTGATGAAGCGGTTGTTCAGGATGTTGTCGATGATGTTGGCGTGAATTTCAACTCCGGGAAAGTTCGTGCCGCCAAATGGTGTGGCGCGCAGGTCACCAATGCCTGTAGCAGTGGCTCCGATGAGCACCAGCTTTCCTTTGACGAGTCCGGGGTCGAAGTTTTTCTGAAGAACATCCGCTATGGAATAGTGAAGAAAGGTTCCCCAGTGTCCCTGGTAATTGATCAGCATTTGCCCGAGAGCATCGGTGCGCAGCGAGAGTTCATTGCCGAAATTAATTCGTGCAATCCCAACCGGCCCGTAGAAGAGATTGGTGTCTTCCGCTTGCGGGCCCATGAACGCGCGAGCGGCCATGACGTCGAGCGATGGATAGAGGTCCCATTCCTCCGGATTTTGGGAACGCCCATAGGGCAAAAGAAGAGTGGCGCGGCGGACGACCCCGTCCGTGTCGGGCGGCTCGTTGAAAAAACCAGTCCAGGAGCTGTCGCCGGAAAGCGCGTTGGTCAGGCTGTCCAGATTGGCTTCGGCTCCTCGAGGCACGAGGTGGACGCCAGCGAATATCTCCATCAAGTGAAGTTTTTCTTCCTTGCCAAATTGCGGTCGCAGCGGATGGGCGGGAGGATAGGCAAAAAATGCGATTTGATCGGCGTAGGTTTGAAGCGCTTTGTCAGAGACGCCTTCAAGGTCCGCGCGCGTAAAAAGAAAATAGTTTCCCAGGATGACAGGGCCAAACCGTTTGATAGCGGCTGCAAACTGAGAATCCGCATCGTATTTCACGGCTAGCTGCCGCACTTCAGCGATCAATTTTGGATCGATGTCTTCTCCCGCTTGCTTGCTCTGATCGAGCTCTTGAGCCAAGGCGCGCACTGGGGCCGCGGTTTGATCCGGCTTGCTAAACGTGATGTCGAAAGCAGCGACTTTGGCTCCGTCTTCATGGAGCACGTCGAGCAACTTTGCAAAATAAGCGCGCGAAAAAGGCCAGCGCCCCAGTACCTCTTGCGCTTTCTGATCGATATCAACGATTACAATGGGGGAATCACGAACAATTGAGGAATCACGCGAAGAGAGCCACTGGGACCTGTAGCGAAAGCGCGTATCCAGAGTGTCGAGCTCCAGCCGCTCGGCAAGCTCCGAGATCGGGGTCCTTTTTTCCTGCAGAAAGACGAGGTAGTAGACCGAAAGAGACGCAATCGTGATGCACAGACTCAGAATGAACGAGACGCGGTGTCGCCACCACGACTGAAGAAGTTCGTAGAGGCCGAAGCCGCCCCGCCTCTGCCACCATCCGCCTGACGGAGCTGCCATCGCGGTTCGCGCGCTATTCCCGGAAAATGAAATTCATGCGAACGCCGCAGATCTCGATGAGATCGCCGTCGCTCAACCGCACGGGGCCGGTTATCGGCTTGCCGTTTACGGTGGGCATTTTGTCGCCGGGGCCGATGTAATAGCCGTCATCGCGCTGGTTGATCTGCGCGGCCATGGGAGGTTTGAACCAGCCTTTAACCTTAACCGTGGCCATCGCGGATTTGCCGATGACTGTCAGCTTGTTCGTGAGCATGTACTCTTTTTGGTCGGTTCGTCCGCCAAGGATGACAAGCGTCGGAACCTTCAGGCGCCCGGAAGCAAACTGGACGCGTTCGCCGGTGGCCGCGGCTTGCTGCAACATTTCGCGCCGCTCCTTGGTGTCCAAAACCATGGTCTCGTTGATGCGCGGAGCGCTCGCTTTGCGCCCCGAATCCCAGGGCACAGGAGCATCGCCGGAAGCATCAACCTTGATATGATGTTTGCCGATCCAGATCGAGTCTCCATCGTGGAGCGTGGCGCGCTCGACGCGCAAGTCATTCACAAAAGTGCCGTTGAGGCTATCGAGGTCTTCCACAACCAGTCGGCCGCCCTCAAAGTACACGCGAGCGTGATAATTCGAGACGGCCAGATTGTCGACGGGCAGGTCGTTGTCCGGGGAACGTCCGATGCTCACGGGCCGGCTGCCTACCGGCACTTCCTTGACCGTCTTCTCTTCGAACATCAGGCTGAGCTTCGCCATCTCACACTCCTCTTGCGGCGCCGTTTCCTGCCGCTCTTTTCCGCGCCCCCCGGCGCAGCCATGAAAACCAACCCTTGGATTCCGTGCCGACGCGTACGACAATGACGGTGATGTTGTCCACGCCCCCGCGCTCATTGGCCAATTCGATCAGCTTTTCGGCGGCTTTCGTGGGATCGGTTTCCGCCTGCAAAGTGCCCGCAATTTCAGGTTCGGTGACCATGCGCGTCAGTCCATCGCAACAAATCATCAAAATGTCGCGCGCGAACAAGATGTGCTCGTCGGTATCGACTTCGACGTCCGGCAGCGCGCCCAAGGCGCGGAGCAGGACGCTCTGCATCTCGCTTTCTTCCGCCTCCGCTGCCGTCAAAATGCCTCGGCGCACCTGTTCGGCCACCAGAGAGTGATCGCTTGTAAGCTGCTGAAGCGTGCCGCTCCTCAGCAGGTAAGCACGCGAGTCTCCCACGTGCGCAATGCTTAATTTCGAGCCGTCGATCCACGCGGCGGTCAGCGTCGCCCCCATGCCGTGCTGCTCGGGGTGCGCTTCCGCGGAGTCATAAATGCTCTTGTTGGCCAGGTGGACCGCGCTCGTCAGCCGCTTGGTTTTCTCGCTCCAAATGGGTTCGTAATCGCCGATCTGGGTGGCGGCGGGGTCCGACTGCGAATTGGCGCAGTACTTAACGATGGTGTCGACGGCAAGCGCGCTGGCAACTTCTCCGTGGGCTTCGCCACCCATTCCGTCGGAAAGCACAAAAAGATTCAGCGGCTCAACAATGCGAAAGCAATCTTCATTGTTGGTGCGCACCCGCCCCAAATCGGTTACGCCGCCGCTCACAATCCGCACAATCGCTCCCCGTGCCGCTCACAGTCTGGTTCCGTATCCACACCCGTGCCCGGCAACCCTGTTCCCACGCTATCAGACCCTCTCCGGCTGCGAAAGGCTTTGACGCCAACTGATTACTTGTTTTTTCGCCTCATTCGCCGCCCGCTCTTTCAGAGGGTACAACTAAACTCTCCGATCCGTGCCCCTGTTTCGGTCAGGCGGCAAGGCCCTGCATGCCTCGCCCACTCGGTCAGCTTCCGCTATAATCTGCCGCACGGCAGGCGGCCCTTCGACTAGCGAGGCCTTAGAGTCACTCATCATGGCCAAAGCGAAAAAATCTCCGGCGAAGCGTTCGGTTGCACCGCGGCGGACGGGCCTCTCGGCGGCCCAAGCGGGGCGGGAGCTTGAAGAACTTAACCGTATTGGTATCGCGCTATCCGGAACGCATGATGTGGACCATTTACTTGCCCTGATTTTGCGGAAAGCCAGGGAGATTACCGGGGCAGACGCTGGATCTCTTTATTTGGCGGAGCCGGCCAGCGGCAGCCCGAACGGCTCTGCAGCGAGCGTTTCTGTACCAAACGGGGCCAAGGCAGAGGTAGCCGCGGGGCTCCTGCGCTTCCGCCTGACCCAGAACGATAGCGTGCAATTTCCTTACGCCGAGCACACGCTCCCAATCACGGAATCTTCCATGGCGGGCTATTGCGCGCTTCACGGCGAAGTGATCGAGCTGGCCGACGCTTATCGCATTCCCAAATCGCGGCCCTTTCATTTCAATTCTTCTTTCGATGAACAAGCTGGCTACCGCACGCGGTCTCTGATCACGCTTCCGATGAAGAACGGCAAGGGCGAGGTCCTTGGAGTGCTACAGCTCATTAACTGCAAGCGTCATCCGAAGGTGCGTCTGACGGATGCAAACGCCGTCCATCGGCACGTTCATCCTTTTCCCGAACGTGCGGTACGACTCGGCCTGTCTCTGGCCTCGCAGGCCGCGGTGGCGTTTGAGAATTCGCAGCTCTACCGCGACATCGAAAATCTCTTTGACGGTTTTGTGAACGCCTCCGTGAAAGCCATCGAGCAGCGCGATCCCACTACTTCCGGCCACTCTCAGCGCGTCTGCCAGATGACGCTGGCGCTCGCTGAAGCCGTTGATCGCGAGGCGCGGGGACCTTATGCCGAGTTAAGTTTCTCGCGCGAACAGATGAAAGAGCTGCGTTACGCCGCTCTGCTCCACGATTTCGGCAAGGTCGGAGTGCGCGAAGAAGTTCTCGTAAAGGCCAAAAAGCTTTACCCGCTCCAGTTTTCGCGCTTGCTGGATCGCTTTGACTACATCCGGCGGGACATCGAAGCGCGCGTCGCCGAACAGAAAGTGGAAATTGTGCTGGGGCATTTTCGAAAGGAATCCGAGGCGCGCGTGCGCTTAAAACTGCTCGAGGGCGAGACTACCCGCCTGCTCGCCGAGCTGGATCGCTATGTCGATTTCATCGTGCGGGCGAACGAGCCGACGATTTTGCCTTCGAGCGAGTTCGATCTGCTGACGGAAATCTCCCAGAAAACCTACCGCGACCCCCGCGGAGCCGAGCGTCCTTACCTTACGTCGGAAGAAGTCAGATACCTTTCGATACCGCGAGGCAGTCTCGATTCGAATGAGAGGCTGCAAATCGAATCGCACGTTACGCACAGCTTCAATTTTCTAGCGCAAATTCCCTGGACGGCCGAGTATCGCGGTATTCCCGAAATTGCGCGCGCGCACCATGAAAAACTCAACGGGCGAGGCTATCCGAAAGGCCTGACGGAATCCGAAATTCCGGTGCAAGCCAAAATGATGACCATCTGTGACATTTTCGATGCCCTTTCGGCGTCCGACCGCCCTTACAAGCGCGCCGTTCCCACGGACCGTGCTCTCGAGATTCTCAAATTGTGTGTCCGTGATGAAGAGATCGATCCCGAGGTCTTCCGACTTTTTCTCGATGCCCAGATCTACCGCCTCGCTTCCAAGCCGGCCTCGTAGCCGGCCCTCCAAGACATTATTCTCCCTCGTCACGTGTATGGCTTTGTGTACGCGCGTTTCGATCGATGCTCTAAGCTGGGTCCCCGCGGCCCTCGCTTTCATACAAAACCTCCGCGCTTCCTCGGCGCGCCGCCTCTCGACTACAATCTCAGCATGCTTTCTTGCCGCCTGCCGTGTCTTTTCGTTTTGCGGAGTGTTTGTTTTGCGACGGCACTCCTTCCGCTTTTTTCCCCGGCCTTCGCGCAAAAGCCACAGCGTCCCTCGGCGGCGCGCACGCTGTTGCTTCCGCGAACCATCATTTCTGGCGACCGCGCAACCCTGGCCGTGCTCGATAGCAGCGGACGTCTGACACCCGGCGCCAGCATCCTCTTTTCAAATGGCGATCGCCTGACCACAAATGCGACGGGGCGCGCGCTCTTCGTCGCGCCGCTCAATCCTGGCGTTATTTATGGCTCCATCGCCGGCCGGCGTGGCCGCGTTCCCGTGACCATTTTGTCGCCGGACGCGACGGCTGGGCCCGCGATGCAAGTGTCCTCAATCCCCGAAATCGCGTCGCTTGCCGACCGCTTCGAAATCGATGGTAGCGGCTTTTGCGGCGACGCGGATGCCAACCACATCGCCATCTCGGGCGATCCAGCCTTCGTGCTCGCATCCTCGCCGGCTTCGTTGGTGGTTTTGCCTCCGGAGGGCTTGCAGCCGGGGCGCGCTTCTGTCGATCTTTCTTGTGGAAAAAAGTTCGGTCCGCCGCTCGAAGTCGTTTTTGTGGCGCTCGAATTGGAGGCCGATTCTTCGCCGCTCGCGCCCGGCGTGCATCGACAGCTCAGTGTCCACGTGCGCGGCGCGACGAGCAAGGTCACACTCGAAGCCAGTAATCTTGCGCCCGAAATTGCCGAACTTGCCGGCGGAAATCCGCGCAGAGTATCCAGCTCCGGTGGTCGAGAAAACCTGGCGCATTTCGAAGTAATCGGTCGCAACCGCGGCAGTTTTCGTATTGCTATACGGTTGCTGGGTTCCAGCACGAGTACGCGCTAATTCGCGGTCGGCACGAGACGCAGGTTTCCGCGATATTTCTTTTTAATTTGGCGCGCGAAGCTCACGCGCTCGTCTTGGCGATTGTTTTCGCAGGAAGCGCAAGCGTACCCTGGCCGTTTTCCAACGACGCATCCGCCGCGCCCGCGCCGATCAAGGAATCCAGCGCGTTCTGCGTTTTTTCGAACTTCTTATCCGCGTCACTGTAACTTTGCTGCGCGTTCTTCAAATGTGTCCCAAGCTTTTCGAATACGTCGGTGAAGGTCTCCATGTGCTTCTGGATGCCCGAGAGGCCCGAAGAAATGCGCTTGGCATTTTCCTCGATTTGCATTCCACGCAAGCCCAGATGAATCACGCAAAGATGAGCGTAAAGCGTATTGGGAGAAACGGCGATGATGTTTTTGCCGCGGCAGTAGGAGTCCAACGGCTCGCCCTTACTGTCCTGCGTCATGAGCATTTCGTAGTAGACGCTTTCCGACGGCACAAACATCAACGCCAGATCCAGCGTGCCCTCGTTGGGGACAACATATTTCTTCGCAATAGAATCCGCATGGCCCTTTACCGCCGTTGCAAACGCCCGCTTCGCCTCCTCGCCCTCCGCGCCGATTCTCCTGAAAGCGTCCAAAGGAAACTTCGAGTCAATGGCCACCAGTTTTTTGTCGCGCAGGAAGATTACGGCGTCCGCCGCTTCTCCACTCGAGAAACGGTATTGCGTTGCGTATTGCGAAGACGGCAGGGAATCTTCGAGCAAGCGCTCCAGCGTCACCTCGCCGAGCAATCCGCGAGTTTTGGCCCCGCCAAGAACCGCCTCGAGCGATTTTGTCGCGGAAGATATTCCACGTCCTAGTTCCTGGAATTCTCCCAGTTGTTTCTGAATATGGCCGATCTGTTCCCGCGTGTTCTTGAGTTCGTTAGCAATCGCTGTTTGGCCTTGCGTGGCGATCTGAGCGGAATTCGAAACTCCATCTTGCAACGCCTTGGTCACGCTCTCCAGGCGCTGAGAGACGCTTTGGCCGATTGTGGCCATCTGCCCGGTGCTCTGCGCTTGCGCTGTTGCAATCGTCTGCAAATCCCGGCGCAACTCGTTCATCTGGCCTTCGAGAAGAGCGCTCCTCTTCTGTTCCTGAGATGTTTGCAACACCAGCCACACCACTAGTCCAGCCACGACAATCACTACGCCGATGAGCACCGCGTTCATTTCTTCTCCAGTACATCTCCGGGAAACAGTCTTCTTACTTTACTCGGAGTTTCGTCGTGCGGAAAGCTCCCGCGAAAACAAAAGGGCTGCACTTTCGCGCAACCCCTCCCACACACAAGCTTTATAAGCCTTGCTTCGTTCGCGCGCGGGGTTCAACTGTCCTACCAGTTCACCTTCATGGCAAACTGGAATTGCCGCGGGTCATAAGCGGCGGTGGGCTGGCCCGCGTTCGTCCAAAGGACGTTCACGGCCGACACGTTGAAACGGTTCGGAATATTGAAGATGTCGGTGATCAAGTCGATGCTGTAGCGCTCATGAAAGTAGAGCCGCTTGGCCACGCGCATGTCGCTGAACGCCACCCACGGCATTAAGCCCGTGTTGCGGCCAAGATTGCCGTCCAAGGAGAGCAAGGTCCCGTTGAAATCAGCGAGACAAGGCTCCTGGAAAATTCCCGTTGGCGAGAATTTGGAAGTCACCGTTGGGCCGCAACTTGGGTTCGCGATAGTGTTTGGTCTCCCTGTCAGAGCGGACAACTGTAAATTGTCGTCGTTGCCGGTAATGATGTTGAACGGGCGGCCCGAGGCGAGTTCCACCAGGGGCGCGACCGTCCAGTTGCTAAAGAATTTCTTGGCAAAGCCGTCGCCATCCAGTTTGCCGCTCTGATAGACGCCGCTGAAGACAAAGCGGTTGCGCTGGTCGAAGGTCGACGTGGCGCGATCCAAATTCGGGTAGAAGCTGTCCTGCGGTGTGAGCGTGGCCTCCAAGTCCGTCGCGTCGTCGATGGCATGGGACAAAGTATAGGACGCGAGAAACTCATAATGCCGGGTGAAACGCTTCTTGAGATTGGCGGTGAAGCCATTGTAGGCGGAGTTTCCGTTGGAATAATTCGCGTCCATGTCGCTGAAGGGAACGCAATTGGACAAGTTGGCGCCAGGATTGCAATTCGCGTTAAGCCCATCCGCCTGTAGCACCGAATTTGCGAGGCCGATGCAGGCCGCGCCAGCGGAACCTTCCGAAGCCAAAACGGCTTCCCCAACCGCCGGGTTCAAGCCTGATGGACGAAAGAAGTTCACCAACGCCGCGGGGACATAGGGCCCATCCGGACCGATGCCGCAGCCAGTTACCAAGAACGGGCTATCCGTGGGCTGGTTGACTCCAGCCGCGACCGCGTTGTTCAGATTGTCGACCATAAGATCGCCGCGAATCGGATTGGCGTTGATCGGGCGATTGATATGGTGGCCGGCGTTGAAGTTGTATGCCAGATTCAGAATAAAGCCGCGTCCAAAATCCCGCTCGATACTCAGATTAGCCTGCTCGGAATAAGCGTAGACGAAGTTTTTCCCTTGCGGATATCCGAACGGCTGAAATCCGAGCGGAAAGCCCGCCGTGAGGTAATTCTGATTGACGAACAAAGAATTCGGGAAATTAAGCGACTGGAACTGTTGTTGGTTGGGCAGATAACCGAGAGAAGCATTCAACGCCGCGGAGGTCGATGGCGCACACTGCGGCGCGAGCGGATTGACGAGCAGCCCCTGGAAAATCGGAATCGCATTCAGATTTCCCGGGTCGCCGGCAAACGTGCAGGCTCCCGTCCCGCCAAACGCCAGTTGGACACTCTTGGAACCGTCGGAAGCGTCCCCCAGGAAATAAAGCCCGAGGAGAGGATGATCGTAGTACATGCCGAAAGAAGAGCGCACCACGGTCTTCCCGTCGCCCTTGGGATCCCAAGCTATTCCAATGCGCGGTTGCACATTGTTGGTATCCGTCTGAATGCCTTTCTGGATGCCCAGAAGGTTATATCCCGCAAGCGCCAGAGCGTTGGGAGCGGCGAACTTTGGCGGAAACTCGATGTCGTACCGCACGCCGTAATTCAGCGTGAGGTTAGAGCGGATGCGCCAGGAATCCTGCCAGTATGCGCCCAGCGGCTTATTGGAAAACGAGTCGCTCGGACTGCCGATGCCCTGGATGAAGTCCGCCGGAAGTCCGGCGCCGTAGGCTTGTACCGGGGACAAGGAAGGGAACGTGGACGGAAATCCCAGATTGCTCGCGCTGAAGGAACCGAAATCATAGACGCCGCCGTAGTTCACCGTAAATGTGGCCGTCGTAGGTATGTAGTCAAAATCCACGCCAAACTTGGTCGCGTGTGGTCCAATCGTCCACGAAAAATTGTCGGTGAACTGGTAGCGCTGCTCCACCCGCCGGATGTATGAATACGGTTCGCGGCCAAAGTAAGCGTAGCCAGTAATGTTGATGGCGGGATCGGAACCACCAGGTGCGCTGGAATAGTTATAGAGCAGGCCTCGGCGAGCATATTGGAATCGGAAATCATTAATCTTATTTCCATCGCCGATGATAGTGACTAAATCCGCGACAACCGTCACGTCGCGATAGCTTTGTTCCGAGGTGCGCGAGTACGCGTTTTGACCGACCGGCTGGTCCTCGCCGCTGACCTCAAGGCCGGTCACGGTGCTGGGACTGACTCTCGCCTCCAGCATCAACTGATTGTGAGAATTGATCTTGTGATCGATTCTTAGGGAATAAAGGCTGGTGCCCTCAAAAACAGGGAAATTGCCGGTTTGTGCCGCCAAGGTTTGATAGGAGGCAGGAACAAAACACGGGGGAGCACTGCAGGTGCTTGGAAAGCCGCTGATGCCGGCAACGCCCGTAAGGCTTGTGGGCCAAACTCCATTCACGGCCATCCCGGATGAGGCTCCGGCAAGAAAGGTATATTGCCCTACAGCTGTCGCAAATCCGGGCACGGTTTGCTCGGCCTGCAATGTCGCCGGGCTGGTCAGGAAGGCGATCTGGTCGGGCGTAAGCTGCAGCGTGCCGAAGGGCAATCCAACTTGGGAGGTATCAAACGGCTGGAGCCCAAAGTCGTCCTGGCCAATCGACGAGAATCCCGTTTCGTGCCGCCGCGTTACTTCATACGAGAAGAAATAAAAAGTTCGGTCCTTCTTGATCGGGCCGCCGAACGCGGTTCCCGCCTGCACGCGCGTGTATGCCGGGTTGGGGACGGTACTGAAGGCATTGACTGCCTGGAAGTCGCGATTCCGCAAATAACCGAACACGTCCCCGTGGAACTCATTGCCCCCGGACTTGGTGATGATATTGACCACGCCTCCCGAAGCCCGCCCGTACTCCGGCGCGTAACTATTGGTGATGACTTGGAACTCCTGCACGGCTTCTTGGGAGACCGTTGAGCGCACCCCGTTCGTGGCATTATCCGTTGCGTCGGCGCCGTCCACGTTGACGATATTTGAACGCGCATTCTGGCCGCTGATGTTCAGCCCGGAGGTTGGCGCGGCGCCGGTAGCCGGAGCGTTATCGCGCGTAACTTGAGAATCCGTCAGCGTGAAATTGATGTAATTGCGTCCATTAATTGGCAGGTTGTTGATGCTGCGCTCGTTGACAGTCTGAGAAAATTCCGTCTTGGTGGTCTCGACGGGCGCTGCCTCGCTGGACACTGTGACGCTCTGCTGCACACCTTTCAACGCAAGCCGCATGTCGAGCGTGGCGTCCTCGCCCACGGTCACGATGACGGACTCAATCTGATAAGGCACAAAATTCGCGCCGCCATCGACGGTTACACTGTATTTTCCCGGAGGCAGGCTCACGACGCTGTACCGGCCGGCATCGTCCGAGAGGGCGCTGCGTTGCGCGCCGGTTCCGGCATTGGTAAGCGTTAATTTTGCTCCTTTGACGGCGAGGCCTTGCGGGTCCGTCACTGTCCCGGAAAGTGTTGCCGTATTCACTTGCGCCTTCGTCATCGCCGCGCACCCCAGCACCAACAGGCACAGCGTGAGCCATCCAAACACACCATGACGTCGTCGCATCTGAGTCCTCCTAGTGGAAACTTGCCAATCCTCCGCTACCCCTAGCGGCTGCGGGGTGCCCCGCCGAATGATGGCTGCCAGAATGAATACTCGCTTTTTACTTAAATAATCAGCTGATTTCAACTAAAACTTATTCGCCGAGGTCCTGAGGTTAAACTTCAAGCGGAGTTTGCCCACTATTTGGACGTGCGAGAGGCCTTTAAGGAAGTAAGACGACCGCAGGGTGGAGGGAAGACAGGCCCGCGTACAACGGGGCCGTTAGTTAGACTTGCAGGTGCCGCTGAACGAGCTTGCGCAGCTTTTCGCGGTCTTCGTCCTTCATGTGGACAAATTCAACGCCGCTGCCGTCGGGACCGAGGTTGCGCACCACGGCGGTGAAGTGAATCTTGCGGAGGCCGGAACGAACTTCCAGCTTGATCGAGTCACCCACGGAGAGTTTCTTCAGCGATTCCAGATACGCCCCGCCCAGGCTGATAGTTTTCACCCGCGCTAGACCCGCTTGCGATCCGTCAATTTGCGCGCGCAATGGGGATTCCAGAGGAACTCGCGCGTACCTGCGGGGTACAACATAGCTACCATTGGTCTGCGGAGCCGATTCAAAAGCCGCCCGCGCTCGTGCCGCCGCCGGCCGGTTCTCAATCATTGCCAGCGCATCCTCAGCCGCCGCGCGTAACCCCGAAGGCTCGGCAAACGCCAGCCCTTCGCGGCCTTCTGCCAGCATGCGGAGCAATTCCGCTGCTTCGACGGCGCGCATGCGTCCAATCGCTTCAATGGCCTTGATGCGCACAAAAAGGTCGCGGAGGACTTCGTGCTCGCCTGCGGCAATTTCCATCAATTGCGGCACAGCGGTTGTCTCCTGCGCCAAGCCGATTTGATCGATCATCATCGGCACGACAAGCGGATGCGCGTCCGCCAGAACCGCGGAAAACACAAAGGCTGCGCTTTGCGAGGAACCAGCGTTGGCAGGCCGCGAAAGTTCGCTCACCGCGAGGTCCTGCAGATTCCACTCCCAGCTCGCCAGTGCGCGCGCCAAGCCGCGCAGCAAACGCTCCGGGTCGGCAGCCGCCAGCAGCTTGATCGCCGCGCTTACACGCTGCCTGCGTGCTTCATACAAGCGTGTTTCAAGAAGATTCAGAACTGGCACGCCTATCGCTCGCAGCAATCGCGCCATCGCCGCCACCATTTCCGCTCCACGCGGTTCCGTCAGCAGAAGCGTTAGCCGATCCAGCAGCCTCTCGGGGTCGCGCTGTAGCAGACGCGGCAATACCGGATCGAGCGGCCGGTTGGCCAGCGCGGCATCCACCAACAGCAGCCAGCGGTCTTGTGCCACCAAACGGTGGGCCAGCGCCGACATGTGATCGTGCTCTTTGTCTTTCGGCACACGTTCGAGGCCCACTAGAATATTTTCAAAGCCGGAATAATCGCCGCGAGTGACGGCCACGCGTCCCAGCGTCTCGAGAAAAGCCGCGAGCAGCGCCGCTGTTTCCGGAATGGTTTCCTTTTCCATCGCTTTCATCGTCCCGCGGCTCAAGTCCTCGGGCAATTGATTCGGCCAGAGCGATTCGATGATCGGCGTCATTTCATTCAAGCCAGCAGCGACGGCGCGCCGCGCAGAGACGTTCTCGTTTTCTACGCGCCGCGAATAGTTGAGCAGAATGTTCCTGGCCTCGCGCCGTGGCGCGTCCGCTCCCGTCTCTGCCAATTGGCCGAGCGTCCGCTTCAGCGCGACAACGGGCACGCACCATACTTCCGGCCCGCGCAATACCACGGATTTCTCGCGCGGCGGCAGTTCTAGCCAGAATTTCTCGATAATCTGTTCCCTGTGCGTGTCGTTGGCCCAGGCGGTCGCCAACAGCGTCAGATGTTGCGAAGAATGAGGGCCCGTATATCCGCCCGAAGACACCAGCACATCGCTCAGCCGATGAAACGTCTGACGGACGGCCGCTGGCGCAAGCGTTCCGGCGGAAAACTCCGCCACGAGGAATTCAAGAATCAAACTTTCCGAAAGACGCAGAAGATAGGGCTGTGGATGCTCTCCTTCGCGCGGAGCATATTGCGAAATGGAGCTGAGCAGCATACAGACCGTTTCCCGGCTCGCATTCTCCATCGCACCGTGAATCGCCCGCGCCGCTTCTTCCGGCGAAAGGCCGCGCGCCGCTTCGAGCGGCGGCGTCAGGCGGCCGATCAAACGCAGAGCGCCAATGAGATCGTCTGTTTCCGGCGGCAGAATGGGAGTTTCGTTCACCTCGCGCGGCGAATTTCCGCCGTAGGCCACGAGCGCTCCCATCAAACTGGCGAGCACCGTATCCACCCTGCGTTCCGTTTGCGTGTTGATCGAAATCCCTTCCACGCGATTCTCCAAAAACCGCGCAGCCCACCAGCCGCTGCCCCCACGCTTTATAGACTCCTCTGATCTTAGCAACGATGCCTTGAAGAGTTGCGCAAAAGTGTCCAGTTCGCCTACATGAAATTGCCTTGCGATTCCAATGGATTGAATGCCAGCACGCTGCAAATCCAGCGCGAACGACTGCATTTCCCCTCGTACATCCGGGAGATGCGCGTCGTTGAGCTTCGGGACGACCAGCCCTCCTCGCTCGATGTGAATTTCGAGGCCGTTCAGCGCGCCGGCGAGATCGTGCAAGGTCTCATAAGAAGTGTCCAAGCTTTGAAGGCGCCGCGGGTGATTCCTGTCATAGAGCCGTTCCGAGCGAATCAGCAGGTGAAGGCACCGCAAAGCGTGGATAATCCCAGACGTCCGCGCATCGGGTGTAGGCGTAGCCGCTACCGCCTTCGCTCCCAACGATGGGCGCGAGGCGATTCGTGATGCAGATTCGGGGTGAGAACGCGGGTCAGCGTCGCGACGCTCTGCGTCCATCGGCATTATGGCCCTAAGTACCAAGGCATTCCCCCGCGTGCTTCCGTCTGGCGTATTTAACCCGAGGGTTAAATAGGCACCCTTGCCTCCACGATCCACATTGAGGGCCTATGTGAGGGCAGGGTACCCTTAGCCATAAGGCAAGCACGCTGCCTGCCCCGAAATTCCAGGAGTAAGCGCCTTGTTTTTAATAGACTAGCATTGTGGTTCTAGGACTAAGGGATCAGCGATGTTACAAAAAGTTACTTCCCCGGTAGCGGGGGCCCCAATTAGCCGACCGGCTAATTGGCTATTCCAGGTCAGTCGTTTCAGGCCGAAAATGCCCTATCTGGGCTTAAGGGTTTCCTCGATATGGACTGTTCCGCCGTCGCTGGCCTGCACCGTTCTCCTTATGGGCTGGTAACCGGCGAGCCTGACCACAACGACGTGAAGACCGGACTGCACTTGTACGCGCGCTGGCGTGGTTTGCCCTGTGGCCGTCCCGTCCACAAAGATGTTAGCGCCGCTCGGGGTGGTTTCCACTTGAGCCCATGCCACTTTGGTCTGGGATTTTTGCTTCAGGTCTACTTTGAGTTGCGTCTGGATATTGTCCTCGATTTGCACGCTGGAAGCGTAAGCCTCGTAGCCCTCGAGACGCAGCACCAGGTTGTATTGCCCTGGCGCGAGCGGCAGTGTGACCGGCGTTTGGCCGGATTGCCTCGCGCCATCAATGAAGACATCCGCACCGCTCGGACGGCTAGTCAGGTAGAGGCCTTTGGTAAGGGACTCGAGAGTCGCCTTCTGGTCGATGACACTACCCGCCTTTACCTGCAGGGCGGTTTGCATCGGCTGGTAGCCCTGTTTCTGCACTTCAAGGCTGTACTGGGCTGGATTGAGGTCATTGAAGCTGCAAGGCGTCTGACATTGATTCACGACCCGTCCCGAGGAGCCTCGCAGAATAGCCGTGGCTCCAATCAGGTCCGTCACCACATGAATTGCTCCGAGGCCCTTTGAAGGGGTGGGATGCACACCATCTGTATTATCGTTCGCCGTCCCAACTTCCGGTACGTCGACGTACTCGATGTTATCGACTACCCGCACGCTCGCGGGAGCGTCGCGCAAGAATTTCAGGAGCGCACTATGCTCCGTGGGACGCAATTTGCCCGCGAGGACCAGGGTGTCTCCAATGGCCTGAACTCTGGCGCGGCCCGTCAAACCTCTTTCCGCGATGATTTCGTCGATTCGTCCTTTGTATTCAGCGGCTTCCGGGGTAACAACAAGAGGGCTCTTCTTCGCAGCGGCCTTGTCCGCGCTAGGTTGTGCGGGCTTCTTTTCCGGCTCAGTCGCAACAGGGCTTGCCACGGCTGGCGTTTCACTTCCAGCCCCGCTCGCCGATGGATTATTGGGGACGTTGTCAGCCGGAGCAGGAGCCGTCGCCGCCCCCGAATCATTGTCGGGGGCTTTCTGTCCCGCGTTCATCTGGCGCGCATCCTCAATCACAGGCCGCAGCTTTTGCACGCCGTAGGCGATCACGCCGATCAGAATCAGGGCGATGAAAATACTCCCCAGCACACTCTTCCTCTTCGGCTCTTCCTGCAGTTGTATGGGCGGAATGGGTCCGGTACGGCGCACCGTCGGCGTCTGCGTGGGGCTGGCGGCTCGCACGTTTAGCGACCGGGTCGTGGCCATGACCATGGGATCTTCCGCCGGAGCGTGTCTGCCGCCTTGTGCGCCCACGCCTGTTCCGGCGAGGGGTAGAGTCGCGTTGGGCGCACCCGGCCCGCCAGTTACCATGGTCTTATCCGGACTTAGCCCTGGCGCGACATTCCGATAGCTGCGCAAATCGTCGAGCATTTCGCGGCAGCTTTGGTAACGCGCTTCCGGTTCCTTGGCCAGCGCCTTCATCACTACTGCGCTGATTCCGGGATGTATCGAGGGGTCGATCTGGCGCGGCGGAACGGGCTCTTCGTTCACAATTTTGTAGATGACTGTGGTGATGTTCTGCCCGGGAAAAGGCTTTTCGCCAGTCACCATTTCATACAGGAGCACGCCCAGCGAGAAAATATCGCTCCGGCCGTCAACGGCCCGGCCCTTCACTTGTTCCGGCGACATATAGCTAGGAGTGCCCATGACATGCGCTGTCTGCTGCATGGTCCCGAACTGCAAGATCTTCGCGGTGCCGAAGTCCGTGATTTTGACGGTATCGTCGGCAGTGAGCATGATGTTCGCCGGTTTGATGTCGCGGTGAACCACATTTCGCTCGTGAGCAAATTGCAGCGCGCTGCAGGTCTGCTCCATGATGCGCAGCACGCGAGGCAGTGCAAAAGCCTGGCCGCCGTCGAGGTGCGCCTGCAGGCTCTTGCCTTCGACCAATTCCATCGTGATGTAGTACAGGCCGTCTTCTTCACCCGCATCAAAGACCACTACGATATTCGGATGAGTGAGCAAACCGGCCGCGCGAGCCTCGGTCTGAAACCGCGTGAGCAGTTCGGGACGCGATAGACCCGTACCTTCTTCGCTCAATTTGATGGTTTTAACGGCAACCGTGCGCCCGATGACCGGGTCGGTGGCCTTATAGACCACACCCATGGCGCCGCGGCCCAACTCGCCCATAATCTCGTAGCGTCCGGCCTTCAACCCTGTTGTCATCGCGCTAGTCGACTTCCCATCCAAGGCCTCTCTTGCGAGCACCCTCTCCGCTAACCCTTCGTGCGGCGGCAGGCTTCTCCCCGAAGCAGGAGGAGAAAACACAATCTCCAGGCGGTGCCTGAGCCGTGTCATTCTTGGCAAATGGCCCCGGCAAATTGGCTGAACTGCGGTTCCGTAAGTCTACGGAGACACGTTTGCCGACACCCGGGCGCCCTATCATGACAGTACCCACTAAATTTTCGGTTGGTCAACGCTACTGGGGTACCAGTGTTTCGCACTCGACACGTGGTGTAGACCCCGGCAAGCGGTACTTTTCCCAGGATCGTATCCGCATCTGTCGTCTTATGGCTGCGGCATCGCTTCGCCGGGCGCCATGCTCCGCTCCGGCATCGGCACGTTGGTCTCCCTGATGGGCCGGTCGACCTCGCTTGGCCGCGCTGGCGCTTCCAGCCCGTCCGTCAGCAAGTAACCTTGCAGGGCTAGGCCGTTGGTCCAGACTCCTTCGAGCGCGGCGATGTACTCGATTTGCAGTTCGTAGAGTTTGCGCTGCGCTTCGAGGACGCGCGGGTAGGACGCCAGCATCCGGCCATACTTCTCGACCAGCAGTCCATACGCTCTGCGGGCTTGCGGCAGCATCTCGTCGCGATACTCGACGGCCATCAACTTCGCGTTCGCGTATTCATCGACGACCGTGGCGGCGCGCTCGCGCAGGGTAAGCCCCACGCGCGTTTTCTCCGCCTGTGCCCGGTCTAAGTCCGCCCGCGCCGCGGCAATGTTGCCTTGATTGCGGTTGAAGAGCGGAATCTCGACGCTGGCCTCCGCTAACCCTTCCCATCCGGTCGCAAACGGCACGCTCTCCAAAGTTTCGTGGTTGTATTCCATGCCGGCGCGGACTTGTATGTCTGGAATCGGCTCGCGCCGGGCCTGTGCCAGCACTGCTTGCGCGCGTGCATTTGCCGTCTCGGCAATTTGCACTGCGGGGCTGTGTTTTGCGATGGTTTCGACGACCTGTTCTTCGTTCAATTCCGGCCAGCCGTGTTCGAGATCGCCTGCCACTGTCCCCGGCGGCAGGTCGGGTTGTCCAATCACGGCCGCCAGCGAGCGCCATTCTTCCCGCAAAGTATTCTCTTGCGTGCGCGCCGCCATGCGCATGCGCTCCGCTTCTATTTCCGCTTCCAGCACTTCGGATTCGTCGGCTTGGCCAGTGTTCATTAATTCGCGCTGCGTTTGCGCGGCATTTTCCGCAATTTTCGCAAGATCGCGTCGCGTATCCCACCATTCTTGGGCTGCGAGCACGCGCAGGAACGACATTTTCACAGCTGTTTCCACGCGCATGCGCTGCTCTTGCGCCTCCGTTTCCGCGAGCCGGGCATCGGCCCCATAAACGGTGCGGTTCTTCCCCAGCTTCCCGGCAGTAACGATCGTTTGCTGGACAAAAACCCCCTGCTTTCCGCCGCCGATCGAACCGCCGCGGATCTCATCGCCTGTATAACCCACGGAAGGATTGGGATAAAGTCCGGCCTGTTGCTGGCGCGCTTTCGCCGCGCGTATTTCCGCCTCCGCTTGCCGCAACGTCGGATTTGTTTCGCCGGCCATCTTTTCGGCTTCTTGCAACGTGATTGCTTGGGCGCCCGCGCGTGCTTGTGCGCGGCCCATTTGCGGATACTCCGGCATGACCAGCGGAACGTTGCCGTGCTGGTGGTGCATCTCCTGTTGCATGGACATTCCCGGGAGTGGCGCGGCCTCCTGCTGCTGGCCTGCGGTTTTTTCTTGCGCCCAAGCCGCGCTCGGGATCAACGCCGCTGCCAGAAAAGTTGCTGTCGCCCGCAGCAGTTTCTTTTGGACTTCCCATCCCAGTTTCATCTCGGGCCTTTCCTCTCTTCCTGTCCATATTCTCTCGGTGCTCTGCGTTGACACCCTTTTCTGCGACGGCTTATGACCCATGTTTTTGCCCCGCCTTTTCGACCGGCCGTCCTGCTTCAATCCGCGCCATCATTTCCTCGTACTCTTTGCCCGGCAGAACGCGCATCAGCGTCATCATTCCCATCATTTGCGCGCTCCAGTTTGGCGGCAGGCCGTATGTTTCCGGCTTGGCCACCGCCTCGTCCATGCCCATTTCCATGAATGCGTCCTGCGGGAAGCCTGGCACGCTGCTCGCATTCGCCGCGATGGGAGAGTGCTGGCCGTGTTCGAAGGGCACGCTTTTTGCCAGGGTTGCCATTTGGCTCATCGCCTGCGGTTGCGTTAGATTCGCCGTCTCAATGGCGCGGGCGCCGAGGAGATCGGACATATTGTTCATCATGTGGTGCGGCAGGTGGCAATGCAGCATCCACGCCCCGGGATATTTCGCGTCAAACTCGAGCACGCGAGCCTGTGCCACGCCCACCAACACCGTATTCATGGGAAACCACGTGGATTCCGGCGCGCGCCCGCCTTCCGTTCCGGTCATCACAAATTGATTCCCATGAAGATGGATAGGGTGGTGGTCCATCCCCATATTAATGATGCGCAGGCGCACACGGCTTCCCAGGCGAGCAATCATGGGCGTAATCGCAGGCGCGGAAACGCCGTTGAAGGTCAGCCAGTTGTATTCCATGGCCGCCGTGTTGGGAACGTTGTTGTTCGGCAAAACGGCCCACTCTTGAAGAACGATTCCGAAGTCGTGATCGGCGCGCGGTTTGTAGCTTCTTTCCGGGTGCGCGACAAAGAACCCGATCATTCCCATCATTTCCTGCATGGCGCCGTGAGAGTGATAGAAAAACGTCCCCTCCTGATGTACCGTGAATTCGTAAACGTACTTTTCCCCGGGCGCCACGGGTTTCTGGCAAATCCACGGAACGCCATCCTGGTCGATGGGAACTTCGAGGCCATGCCAGTGAATCGAAGTAGCCTCCGGCAATTTGTTTTGCAGGATGATGCGCACGCGGTCGCCTTGTTGCACCTGAATAGTTGGTCCCGGGAGACTGCCGTTGTAGCCCCACGCCTCGATCGTTTTGAATGGAGCGATTTTTCGCGTAACCGGCTCCGCGATCAGCTCGAAGACTTTCACCGCGCCGTCCATTTCAAACGGCAGGTCCACCACGTCCGGCGTGATCATCGGCAAGAAGGGATCGAGCGCTGCTGGCGCCGCTTCCTTCTTCTTGTGGTTGCCATATGGGCTGTGGTGCCAGCCTCTTTCGATTTCGCGCGCCGGTTCGGGATCGCTCACCTGCGGGCTTGCGCGCAAAGCCTCCGATAAGCCCAGAAATCCCGCGCCTAAAAACGCCGCATCCTGGAAAAATCTTCTTCTCGTGCCGCTCATTCTTGCCTCCTCGGGTTGCGATTCAAATTGTTTGTGGCGTAGGCCGGGGCACTTTTGTTCTTCGCGGAGGATCATGTCCGCGCAGCGAATCCGCGATACGCATGATGTTTAATGAACAGACTCCTCTTGCTGAAATGATTCGTTGGAGAACTTCAGATGCGAAGAATCGTGGTTAGCCGAAGGGAATCCCGCGATGACACGGAAACTCGATATGGCCGCCCGCGCGACGGACTGGTTTGAAGACTGGCAAAGCCCTGTTCGAGCAAAACACTAATAGTAACGGGCGCAGAAGTTATCCGCCCTTCCCGAAAGAGAAAAGTCTGGTCACCCGCCATTACGAGCACGGCGGTTAGATCGGCGCCCGCGCAAGTCTTGCCCTGCGCGGCAAACTGTGCGCCGCTGGTGGCACTCATGCTCGCCATATCATGGCAGTGTGCGTGACTCATGCCCGCAGAACAATTTCTCGCCGCGCACAGCGATCCGCATACCGGCGCAACCAGCAACGCCAGCACGGTAACGAGAGCAAGAGCGATGGCGCTCGCCGACTGTGCTCGAGTTGGAAACGTTTCGCTCATTCTTCCATTTTCACGTTACGCCGGCCCTTGCGAGCCGCATAAACACTGGTGGGGCTGGGGAGATTCGAACTCCCGACAAACGGTTTAGGAAACCGTTGCTCTATCCATCTGAGCTACAGCCCCGATGTTCTACATTGTAATACGTTCGGCGCTTTTCCGGACCAACTCCTCGGCCTCATGGTCACGCAGCCATGCACAATCCGCGCCGGTGCATGCGCGCCCAACTCTCGCCCGCTACGGTTGCAATCCGGGAGCGACTTTCGCGATGCGCAGGTGCTTGAAAATCGTCGGCCAATATTCCTTTACGATATTGTTGGCCGCGCCGATTCCGATTCGAATGCCGTACCTTTGAAACGTTTTCCCCGCCGTGCGTTGCGATTGCGGAAGATAGACATTCGCTAAGCCTTCCGCCATCAACGGCCCCAAGGTTCCCGGTAGGTTAAACGTCTCACCTCCCGCATCCGTTCGAACCACCAGCACCCGGCGCAGTGCGTGGCCGGCTCGCGCGGAAAATCCGCCGTTCAATCTCACAAAGAATCGCGGATCTTCGTGCAGCATCGACGACAGCAAGAACGTCTCAAAAAGATTCGTCGAAGCGCCGCTGGCTATCGACGAACCAAATCGCTTTCCATATCCCTCGCCGCCCTGTCCGTAACCGGCCAGTGTGCCTCGCGCTTCGCTAATTCCAGCTCCGGCCGCCGAACTGAGAATTTGCGGAGGGGCTGTGCTCTTGCTCAGGAACAGCTCGAACTTCTGCAAAGAGGTCAGCGGTCCCGGCGTCGTCGCCAACTCAGGATAAACGTACGACTTTCTTGCGATCAGCCCAAGGGGAGTGGCCATGACATCTTTGTCTTGTTTCTGCGCCGGTCCATTCTGATCCTGTTTTGGTGCAGGCGCATCAGGCAGATCCGCGCGCTCCGCCTTTTGCTGCGCCATCGTCGCCTGGCTGACGAAGAAAGCCACTGCCATAGCGACTAGAACCAGAGTTCGCCTGTTCATGAAGGGAATCTTAGCCCAAAGCCTTAGATTCGCGTCCGAGCTCGATGGCAATAATTTTTTTATGCGCTGTATCCGACTTGTGCGGCGTCAATCCTGCGCAGGCATGTTCGGCGGCATTGGAGTGGGCTGTCAACCATGCCAGAATCGCTCAATACGCAATTCGCCACCATCCAAGCAGACGAAGATGGCAGATGGCGCACGAATGGCCACTAGTCATCGTCGGGATCAGTGGGAGGACGCTTGTCGTTGATGAAGTATTCGGCTTTAAGCGCCGCATGGAACGCGTGGAAGGTGACTGGCGTGTGCGTAAGGTTGAAACAATCGGAAAGGTCGTCGGCTGGACCGTCGGCATAGCCGAGCGAAGATAGCCCATACGTGGTTTCTATGAATTTAAGGATGCTGCCAAAGTCGTGCGTCGTGTGCGAAATATAAGCGGTCTTGGCGTACGGTGAAACGACGATCAGTGGCACGCGGAACCCGTAGACATATCCCGAGCCCCAGCTCACGCCGTCGTCGATGACTTTGGGCGCGACGTGGTCGTACCAGCCTCCCCAATCGTCCCAGGTAATAATGATGGCGGTGTTCGACCAATACGGGCTATTGCCAATCGCATTGACGATCGAGGATACCCAGGAGGGTCCACTGCCGTCGTTCGAGGCGGCGTGATCGGAGCTGAGGCCGCTGGGAATAACCCAGCTCACTTGGGCGAGTTGGGAGTTGGCGATGTCCACCAGGACTTGTGATTGCGGGATGCTTACGTTGCTGATCCATTCCGGGCCGGTGCAGGTGAGTTTGCTGTTGACCGTCTGCTGCTGGCAGATGTGCTCAATAGCGTCAGGTCCCGTCCAGATCGAGCCTGCGGAAGGCGCGTAGTACCGCCAAGTCACTCCTTGGGCAGTAAGGAGGTCCGTCAAAGTGGGGTGATCGAAGCATGGATACTGGGGAGGTTGGCTTGTTTCGCTCCCTGTGGCATCGATCATTTTCACGGTATTTGCCAGTGCAGCGATGCACCCTGCGGGGCTCAACGCGGGATTTTCAGCGGCGAAAAGGGTGCTGCCGATAGCCGGCGCCGAAGTACCGGATATGATGAACTGATGCGCGGGGAAGCTTGGACCCTCGTTGGTCTGGAACATGCGGTCGCCAAAGGTGTACTGCTCGGCCATGGCGAAGTAAGGCTGAACATCGGCTGGCTCGACGTACATATATTGCGGGTTGGGATGGGCGTTTGGAGGGCAATTAGCGGCCGGAGAGCAGGGGATCAAGTTCGCTCCGTCCATCTTCCCGCCGTCGTACATCGATACAAAGGCGGCATGAGCGTGGCTAAGATCGTAGTTTTGGGGGCTCGTGCCCGTTGTGCCCAGGTCGATCGGGGTAAGAGGAATGGTCTGGCCTATGGAATTCAAGCCGCTGCTGGCGATGTCGGCGCCGCGGGATATCAAAACGGGATCCTGGAAGAGATTGTCAGGAGTGCGGTTCTCCTGAAAAATGACGACGATGTGCTGCAATAGCGCGGCCGTGGTCAGGCTCAGCGTTTGAGGCCCGTTGCTAGACGCGGTTCCCCCGGCGTCGCTTGCTGCAACGGTGATGGTGTAGCTCCCGCCTGGCGTGTCGGCCGAAGTCGAGACTATCAGGGTGCTAGTCCCTGGACTGCTGCCGCTAATTGTGACCGTAGACGCGCCGAAAGAACAGGTGGGCGACGGAGTGCCACCGTTGATCATGCTGCAAGAGACGTTCACGCTGCCCGTAAAGCCGTTTGCCGGGGTCACCGTAATCATGGAAGTCGAGGTGTTTCCGGCGGTTACGGACCCTGGGTTCAGCGCCGTGGCAGCGAGCGTGTAACTCGGTGGGGGGCCTTGTTGGGCCGACGAGGAGCCGGAACCGCAACCGCTAAGGCCAGCCACAAGACCGCTTGTGCAGAGGAATACACCCGGGACGTATAGGAGACGAAGGGGATTCATAAGGGATCTCCTTGCGACCGTCAGTTTGCACTTCTCGTGCTTCGCTCGATATCAACACAACTTACGAGAAATTGACTCGGCAGAAGCGAATTTTTTATAGGCCCTCGGGGGACGAATCTCTACCGCGATGGGTTCGTTGATAGGCAGAGCGGTACTGGCCAAATCAAGGTGGTAAATTTGCTATGAGATGCGAGACGCCGTCCGGTGCCGGTTTTTAGAGTGGCATCATCCGCGCACCTCGTAAGATTCCAAAGTAGCAGATTTCTCGAAACCTAAACCGGGCACAAATCTGATGTAGCAAGTACAGAGACCGGGAGAGGTTTAGTTATTCGGTTTCTGCTCGCCCGCAGCTTGTTCCTGCTGCTCTTCTGCTTTTTGCCAGCTGGAATCGGGGTTGTATTCCTTCATGGCTTTGCCGATGACCTCGGTCTTCTTGCCCAGGTCCTTCTGATACACCACTCCGTCGGTGCCAACGATGAACGTCATCACACCGGACGACCTATATTCCGCCGGATAGGCCATGAACGCGAAACCCTCGGTCATCTGGCCATTCCGAATGTAACTCTTCGGGCCACCTGGAGCATTTTTCCCCTGACGCGTGAGGGTATGGAAAAGATATCCGCGGTAAGGAGTGGGAGGGCCGTTTTGGCCTTTGACATAGCCTTCTGCGACGGCGGCTGCCACAAGTGGTCCAATGGGGCTCTGGGGTTCGCCTTCAGCAACTTTCCAATAGAGGCCGTTGTGCTTCCCTTCATCACTGAAAATTTGCTGCGCGTACTCATTGTGCTGCGTCGAGTAGTATTCCTTTTGAGCGGCCGCCAGTCCTTCGCAAATTTTAATGGCCGACATCTCATTTCGACCAACTCTCCGGTACAGGATTTCTTTTTTGCCCGCCTCCGTGTCGAAATACCAGGAATTGCCCTTGCTCCTGAGAGGTATGGGTGCGGGCCAGTTCTCCGCGCCGATATACAAGATCGTGTTCCCGTCCTGTTCCCTCACCAGACGATGCATTTCCTGATATTTCTTAGCGAAATTGGCCCGGTTTTCTGCATCCTGGGTTTCGTCTCCCGACGAGACGATTTGTTTTCCGTCCGGCCCGAGGATCTCCAGCATCGCTTTTTCGTCGTTATTCTGCGCTGCCGTGTCGAGTGCTTTGCACGCCTCTTCAGCCGAGGAAAACGTCTTCTGGCCTGGTTGCTGCCCCATGGAACGCGCGGGAAAGCCCCCCGCCAGAAGGAGCGCAATTGCGGCCATCCTGGAAAGATTGCTCCAATCAAATTTACCGAAGTTCAGCTTACTGCGCCGCATGTGACTTTCCTCCATTTCTGACTTTCGCAAGCTCTCAACACTAGGGCGAAACTTCGATTAGCGAGGCCTGCCGCCACCGCCCCCTCGAAAGCCTCCGCCGCCACCGAAGCTGGCCCTTCCGCGATCCGAGAAGCTCCTTGTCTCTCCGCCACGGTCGTAGCCTCCAAACGCGCCCGAGCGGACGCCGCTTTGACCACGGGGCTGAGCGTATCCTCGTGCAGCCTGGCGGTCTCCGTTGAAAGGCCGAGCACCTGCGCCGGGCCGGTCGAAACCTCTGCCTCGCACGCCACCGCCCCGATAGAAATTGTTCCGGTTGTAAAACGTTCTGCTTTCTGAGTAATACCTGCCGTGGTTGAAAACTGCATAGTGGTTATGCCAATCGAATCCCCAATGGCCCCATCCCCATCCAAAGCCTCCGAAGAATCCGATGCCAAAGCCGATTCCGAACGACAGGAACGGGCCGTCAAACCAAATTCCGGGATACGGGTACCACCCCGGCCACGCCACGACGGGATATCCATAAACCAACCACGGATCGTACGCGGGCACGTACACGACATCCGGATCAACAGGCTCAATGACCACGTCCGAGCCTTGTGTCTCTACGGTTTGCTGTGGCGTACTCTTAAGATTTCCGGCGGCTTCCGCTTTCTGGCGCATGAACTGGACCGCATCCATCACATCCTGTTGCTGGTTGTAATAGGCGTCGCCCAGTGACGAAGTCCACGACAAGTTCTTGTCCATATTTCCAAGCACGGATGGAAACGCAGTGAGGGCCTTGACGCTCGGGTCCCACGGCTGCTGATCCACGGCTTGACCCAAAGCTTCGCCCTTAAGATCAGGATGCGCTTGCACCCATCTGTCCGCCTCGACAACTTGCTCGGGAAACGTCGACGCTGCCAGGATCTGCGCCACCAGCGAATCTGGATACAGCGCAATCGGCGCAACCAACTGTTGCAACTGCTCAGGCGTTTGTTGCGCATATGGCGGCGCCTCCGGGCCCTGCTCCGGCGTCTGCACCGTGGCTTGCGCACCTTGATAGGCCGAAACGCTCTGAGGCCAAGTGGCGAACAGCAGAGCCGGCGACAACACGCAAACCAGCAGCTGCTTGCCCAATCGAGGCCCTATAAAACCGCGGACACAACCCAACATCTTCATGTTCTTGAACCTCCTCAGCACCTTCGTCGTTCTCGGCCTCCAGTGGATAGATGCTCCAGACAAGGCTTGAGGTCACAAGAAAATTCCTTCCCTTGGCGAGCCAGTGTCACTCCATGGCGCGGTCGAATTCAATTA
The DNA here is from genome assembly GCA_049800195.1 of Candidatus Acidiferrum sp. GTDB lineage: Bacteria > Acidobacteriota > Terriglobia > Acidiferrales > UBA7541 > Acidiferrum. The sequence goes on along the minus strand of JBARJI010000097.1, from coordinate 525 downwards.
CCCTGGGGCATTGGGCTAGTCCGGCACACTATGGACCGACACTCTGTCTTTAGGCTTTTTGTCTTGTTAGGGTCGCCGATTCTTATTACGGGTATGAGCGTCGTACACTGTGCGTGAATTCCAGAACAATCATGGTCGGGACCGTGGGCTAGCACAACCGATCCCGCAACGGGTCTAGGCAGCCTCTTCAAAGGGAAAATCCGCACCGGTAGGCCGAACGACAGCCAGAGTAGAGCACAGCAGCTATTTGTCACAAGTTTCGTCGTTTGATTGCCGCTAGATGGACCTCAAGCTATTCATAACGCAGGGCTACGATGGGATCGACGCGCATGGCGCGGCGCGCCGGGAACCAGCAAGCGAAGCAGCCGACAATCAACATGAGCGCGATCGCGCCAAAGTGACCAGCCCGAGTTTTTGTACCACGGCGAATGAGAGAGTTTACACCACAACCTCATCGGGCAAGGGTGCAAATGGCGGCTCGCAGGGAGCCGTAGGCGACCGGAGAGCCGCCATTTGTGGCGCGAA
>JBARJI010000096.1:0-1963 GCA_049800195.1 Candidatus Acidiferrum sp. | reverse complement strand
CTGCGAGCCGCCATTTGCACCCTTGCCCGATGAGGTTGTGGTGTAAACTCTCTCATTCGCCGTGGTACAAAAACTCGGGCTGGTCACTCTTTCATTGCGATTCTGTGTTCCACTGCTCGTGCTCGACGAGCCGTGGAACTGTCGTTGCTCCCTCTTCAAAATTGAGTAGGCCCCACGGACCCGACCCACTGGCTGACCTTGGTTGGGTCCTGGCCATCCATGTAGAAGAAGTGAGTCATCACTGGTTTAACGACCGGCTTACTCTTGTCGTCCGGCGTCATGGTTACGATCCCTCGAAACACCTTGAGAGCGCCGCCATCCCAGTACTCGACGACATCGTGATGTGCGGTGAATCCGGTGTCTATGAATCTTCGGAGACTCTCGCGGATTTCTTCCCGCCCCTTCCATAAAGCGACGCCAAGCTGAGCCTGAGCGTCTTCCTTGAAGCAGTTGAAACCCTCTCCGAAGGTCTTGTCATCGATCTCCTTCCAGAATGCCAACAACCACGCCGACGGCGTAGTCTTTGTAAACGTAATCTGATTCATCGTGTTCTCCTCGTGATCGGTAGTTTCGAGGTCCAGCGACAATGCCGCAGCACCCGCACGCAAAGGCATCAGACCGGCGACCGCTCCGAGGCCAGTCAGGAGAGCGCGACGGATGAAATGTGCTTGCTCAATAACGCCTCCATAAGCATGGCGTTTCAGATGCCTCGACTGCGTCGCCATACTTTGCTCTATTATGGTTCGAGAGGGGTTGCTTGACGAGAGACGTAGAGGACAACCAATCCACGTTTTCTGCCAATTTCTCAGACCGGACCTATTCGCAACAACGCCGAAAAACAGCATGTTCTCCTGAGTCCGCGTCATGAGGTTATCTTGTGCATGCCACCTTGGCAGAGAGCCACCGGTCTCAAAGAAGCCACTACTCGGTCTACCCTCCTTCGAGCACGACCAGGACGATCTCGGCGGGAGCTCCTTCTTGCACACTCTGGTGCTCCCAGTTTGTTGGGCATCGTGCGGATAAGTACTGGGAAGTCGGGCTGTAGGAACTGATCTCGGCGCTTGACATCGACTCTGGACGAATGACGGGCAAACCGGAGCTATCAATCACGTCCTGCCCATCGTGAGCTATAGGAAGAGTCTTTAGACGCAACTTTCGGGAATCCCCAGTGCAGCATTACTAATTCGGATGGCCGCAGGGTTCGCGGAAGTTATTGAAAGAGAAGAACCTTTGGTTGCAGAGGCATGCAACATACCGAGTTTATTGGTGATCGCATTCCGAGTTGAACTTATACGCGCTGCTTGGAGCGAGCGGAATACGCGGAGAAACGTGGCATGTGTCGGAGGCAGCGGAATAAGCGCGCAGAAACCTCTGTACGGCCCTGTGCCCAACGATCAGCCTGTTCTCACAACTCCTTCCTGACTTCCCTGAGAAGGCTGAGGACGCGGTGAACAAGTGGGTCTACATTGCCGCGCGACCATAGAGCAAACGTGTCCAACGGTCCGATAGAAAAACCTGGAGTTCGCAACGCGACCCCATCAGGAACAAAGTCTTTTGCAGAAGATGGAAGGAACGTATATCCCACGCGGGCCTTTGTAAGGTTGACCCCGGTCTGAAAATGTTCCGCCATTTGATATCTGTCCAGCGGCATGTGATTCTTCAGGAAGGCCGTCGCGATCATTTGGTGTACACTCGGCAACAAATCTTTCGAGGGCATGATGAGGAGCTTGACCTGACCGGGATTTTTTGTACCAGCGGAAGTGAGAGAGAATTCACTCTGAAGGAGCGCTGGTATGCCGACAAGGAAATACAAACCGGAGCAGATTGTCACGCTGATGCGGCAGATTGAAGTGGAAATAGCGAACGGAAAGACCACCCCACAGGCCTGCAAGGAAACGCAGATCACCGCGCAGACCTACTACCGCTGGCGGAAAGAATTCGGCGGGCTAAAACTGGACCAGGC
>JBARJI010000095.1:0-141092 GCA_049800195.1 Candidatus Acidiferrum sp. | reverse complement strand
CTGATAGCCCGGATGAAAATCACAGCCTATAATCTTCATCATTCGGCTCCTTTCTCCCGAGCCTTGGTCGCTCATCACGCCAAGTCTACCCGGGCCCAAGGAGCCGACGTCGTTATGAAATCAAGCGAAGCAGGCTGACGCTTTTTCTTTTCACATTCGCACCTGCGAATGTATCTGCCTGCGCAGTGAGGCATCGCTCTTCGATCTCAGCTTCATTTTTCTCGATCCGAAACTCTCTCATTCATCCAATCCTGAATCGCTCGATCCACTTGGTCGAGCTTGCCAACAAAAAAATGATCGGCGTCTTCGACGATCACGATTTTGTTTTCGCCGGCCGCCGAGGAAACCACGCTCCTTAATCTGTCGGGCGCGCCGTAAATATCATTGGCACCGAGCACAAACAGTTTCGGTTTTTCGCACCGCTCAAGGTACGAAAAGTCCGCGTTGTTCACGGGCGGACCAAGCCCGATCAGCGAAGTCACACGCGCGTCCTCGCACCCCACTCGCAATCCTACCCAGCAGCCGAAACTAAATCCCGCCACGAGAAGTGGAACGTTTGGAAATTCAGTGGAGAGAAAATCCAGCGCTGCGCGGACATCTCCGCGCTCGCCGTCGCCACGATCGTGCTGGCCCTCGCTCGTTCCCGTGCCACGAAAATTGAAACGCAACACCGGAAGTCCCAGCGCATCCAGCGATTTTGCCGCTTGGTAAACAACTTTGTTGTGCATCGTGCCACCAAACAGCGGATGCGGATGACACACGACCGCGGCCATCGTTGGCGTCCCCGCGCTGGGACTCCACAGGATGGCTTCCAAACGACCGGCAGGCCCAGTCAGGAAGAGGTTGCGTGATTCGTGCGTTGCGCTCATAGGTTTGGTCGAAAGAAATGTGAGTGTATCGCAACCCCGAGAAAAGACCGAATTCGCCGCCGCGGACGCGCTCGACACGCGTTGGTCGCCCAATTGGCAGGCGAAGGCCATGCATTCGTCGTGCACTCAACACGCGTTCGCCGCGCAATCACCACCCGTTCGTCACACGGTCCGCATCGACCGGCCACGCAGCCGCGCGCTCGGCACGCACGCGGCCGGTGATTTAACCGATTAAGTTCATTCGAAACACAACGTTCTGAGGTGTTGCGCGTTCAAAATGGAGGGATGCTTTTTCGTACGAAGCTGTTTCTAGCGCCTGGAGGAATTCCGGAGAGTAACAGTACTGTTCGAATTGTGGAGGACCTCAAATCTATAGCTTGGGTCCCAAACCCTCGTACTAGGACATAATTTCCTGACTTTCACGTTGCAGTTTACCTAGGCCAGTGTTAGCTTTCCACAAATTCCAGCCCTAGTGGGAGGAGCGATGAGCGACGGAGCCGACCGCCGCGAAGCACGGCGCTTCAATATGACGCTGCCGTTGCGCGTGCTTCCGCACGAACCTCGTGGACACGAACTCGAGGCACAAACGCGGGACGTCAGCTACCGCGGACTGTACTTTCTTGCAGAAACGAACTTTGATATTGGGAGCGAGATCGAATTCGTGATTACGTTGCCGCAGCATGCGACGCAGTCCGGCGATGTGAATATCCGCTGCCTGGGCCAGATCGTACGTGTGGAACCTACTTCCAATGGGCGCATGGGCGTGGCCGCAAAAATCGAACGCTACGAATTCATGCCGGCCGCAGCAACGGCCGCGTAAGCTCGTTCGAATCGCGTTGACCCGCGGGGCTGCGCCGGTCCCGGATGCCCTCTCAAAATCCACCTTGAATCAGAACGCCGCTCGGGCCAGAACGCACATTGAAAAACTTGGAGGAAGCTCGCTCGCGGACTCGTCCGGCGAGTACAATGCCGTGGGCCGTCCTTTGCGCATCTAAATTAAAGCGGCTCATTTTTCCGCGAGGGAAATCATGTATCACTACAACGCGAGCCTTGCGCTCGAGGAATTGAAAGAGGATGCGCTGCTGCCGCATCCCGTCAAACTGCGCGACATGATCCTGCGCACACAGCTTGGCCCGGAAGAGGCGAAAGCGCTGAACCATGAATTCCAGGACTATCTGACGCGTTTCGGAGAGCTGCAAAGCGTGGCGAGCGGAATCCTGGAAAAAATTGCCGCGGGACGCCGCAAAGCCTCGTGATGCAAACAGCAGAATCCGTTGAATTCCGCGAATGAGCTTGCGGGCGGAAGTCCGCGCTTTCCGCATTTTCCGGCGCGAAGACCGCAGCCATCGCCGAGGAAGCCCCGAGATTGCTAGACTGACGTGGCAGTGTGCGGCCACGAGCCTTGCGGTTCGCAGGTGGGGCACCATTAGAAACGAATTTTTATGCGACGCAACACACTTTTGATCGACGCGGACGACACGTTGTGGGAGAACAACGTGTTTTTCGAAAAATTGATCGAGGATTTCATCACGCTTGTCGAGCCTTGCGGCTACACCCGCGCCTATATCCGCCACATCCTGAACGAAACGGAGCGGAAAAACATCCGCCAGTATGGTTATGGAGTGCGCAGTTTTGGGCGCTCGCTCGAGGAAACGTACTTGAAACTCGCGGATCAAATGGTTCGCCGCGAAACACTGGCGCAGATTCATGGCCGCGTGGTGGACCTCGAGCGCACACCGCCGCAAATTCTCGACGGCGTACCGGAAACGCTGGCTTATTTGAACGAGCGGCACCGCTTGATTTTGTTCACGAAAGGCGAGCCCGCAGAACAGGCTGCGAAGGTCGAACGCTCCGGGCTGCAAGGCTTCTTCGAATTCATCGAAATCGTAAGCGAAAAAGATCCCGAGACTTACGGCAACCTGGTGCGTAAATACAAAATCGTGAAATCGCAAGGCTGGATGATCGGCAATAGTCCGCGCAGCGACATCAATCCGGCGCTTAAGATCGGCCTCAACGCCGTCTACATTCCGCACCAGCACACCTGGCAGCTGGAGCACGAACCGGTCATGGCGGGCGCGGGAAAGCTGGTGATCGTTCCGGCGTTCCGCGAGTTGCGCGGGCACTTCTAGACCGCTGGGAGCGACTGCCTCTCGACCTGCACGGCGGTTTTCGGCAGTCCCTGAATTTCCAATTTGGATGTTGGAGAGGATTGCGTTTTGCGCGAGTCTAATCTTTTCGCGACCGCGCAAAGGAGCTGTTGATGGCGACACCGAGCACTCTCGTTCACACAGACTGGCGGCAGGAATGGTTTGAGTTTGAAGACGCCACGTATTTGAATCTCGCGGGGCAATCGCCGATGCCGAAGGTTTCGCTGCGCGCGCTGCAAGCGGCGCAGGAGTGGAAGAAATTCCCGCACCACAAGCCGGACTCGACCTTTTTTGAAGTGCCGAACCGCGTTCGCGCGTCGATTGCGAAATTAATTGGCGGCAAACCGGAAGAGATTGCCATCACCTCGGGAGCGAGCACGGGAGTGGCGGCGGTTGCGTTTGGATTGTCGTGGAAGCCGGGCGACGAGGTGGTCACGGCGAAAGGCGAATTTCCGCTGCAATACACGGCGTGGAAGCCGATGGAAGAGCGCGAGGGCGTAAAGCTGAAGATTGTCGCGCCGCGGGAGAGATTCATCAGCGCGGATGACTTGATTGCGGCCATCACGCCACGTACGCGCGTCGTTTCCGTAAGCCTGGTGCGATTCAACGATGGCTCGCTGCTCGATGCGAAGCGAGTGGCGGAAGCCTGCCACGCGCAAGGAGCGTTGCTTCTGCTGGACGCCAGCCAGAGCTGCGGGACGATTCCGATGGATGTCGAGAAATTGGGCGCGGACTTTGTGGTGTGCGCGGGATACAAGGGGCTGCTGAGTCCCTTTGGCACGGGATTTTTCTGGGCCAAGAGCGAGCACATCAGCAGCATGCGGCCTGGGCCGTTTTATTGGATGGCGGTGGCGGGCTCGGACAATTTTGCCTCGCTCAACTTCGATGACCCGAAACCGGTAGCGGCGGCGAAGCGGTGGGATTCCGCGGAGCCCGCCAGTTATTTCAATTTCAATCTGGTGGCCATGGACGTTTCGACGGATTTCGTGGTGCGCGCCGGGCCAGAGACGGTGGCGGAACACACGCGCGCGTTGATCGACTTCATGTATGAGCGGCTGCCGAAGGACCGATGCGTTCCCACAAGCCCGCTGGATGCGGCGCAACGAGGAGCATACGGATGCTTCGCGGCGCGCACGCCGGAAAAGACGGCGGAGCTTTATCAAAAATTGCGCAACGAAAATATCATCGTGAGCCTGCGCGAAGGAAATATTCGCGTGTCGCCGCATCTTTACAATACGGAGCGGGACATCGACCGGCTGATTGCGGTGATCACGGCATGACCAGCGAGCAAAATTGGCCGCGGGTGGCCGTTGTTGGCGCGGGCGCGGTCGGCGGCTACTTTGGCGGAATGCTGGCGCGCGCGGGCGCTCCCGTGATGATGATTGGCCGGGCTGCGTTTGTGGAGGCGGTGAAAAAGAACGGTCTGTTTCTGGACACGGTGCAATTCAAAGAGAGCGTGCGCGTCGAAGCTTCCACGGAGTTGAAGGATATTCGCGGCGCGGAGATTGTTCTCTTTTGCGTGAAGACCATCGACAATGTGGCAACCTCGAAAGAAATCGCGCCACTGCTTGCCCCGGGAGCGATTGTGGCCAGCTTGCAGAACGGCGTGGACAACGCGGAGCAAATTCGCGCCGCCTCCGGCGTCGAAGCGCTGCGCGCGGTCGTGTATGTCGCGGCATCGGCGCCAGAACCCGGCCGCGTGAAACACGCCGGCCGCGGCGATCTCGTCGTAGGCCCGCGTAGCGCGCAGAGCGAGCGGTTCGCAGGCGTCTTCGAACGCGCAGGAGTGGGCTGCCGCATTTCCGAGAATATCGAGGGCGAACTTTGGACCAAGCTGACGTGGAACTGCGCACTGAATGCGGTGTCAGCGCTGGGCCGCGCACAGTATAAACAGATCGCCGCAAGCGCCGATGCATGGAAGCTGGTCGAAACCGCTGTTTATGAAATTCTGGCCGTGGCGCGGGCGGCGGGCGTCCATCCACCGGGATTTGAAGATCCGCAAGTGGCGCTGGCGGGAGCGTTAAAGATTGCCACGCAGTTAGGGGAGGCGTATTCCTCGACAGCGCAGGACATGATGCGAGGGAAGCGCACGGAGATCGATTCCTTGAACGGATACATATCGAGGCGCGGAGGGGAACTCGGCGTGCCAACGCCGGTGAATCACGCTCTCTTTACTCTAGTAAAGCTCGCCGAAGGCCGGGCGTAGCCGAAGGCGCTGTTGGCTGTTTTCTCGAGAAAAATCCCGATGGCAGTGCCAGCCGAAGGTCGATTGTCTGGCGGGAAAAAGAACGGGCCGCAGCATCCGAGATGCCGCGGCCCGTTGCCTTTTGCGGAGGCGGGTAAAGCGTTTGGGTTATTGCTGCCGAACCTTGGCAGCGTAGAACGGCGGGTCCTCCGAGTTCGTGTTGTTTTCGAGGAAGAGAGCACGAACTGCCACGGGACTATTCGGGGTTAGGTTTGCCGTACTCGGACTTGCGCTCGACATGTCCAAGTTGGTTATGCCATCGGTGCCTTGCGTGCCGACGTAGGTTTCCACGTCAAAGGTAGAGCCTTGTGTGAACCCGAAATAGCCTGGAAGGGTTGAGATGTTGAATTCCGGCGAAGCCGCGTTGTTGACCGTGGCGATAAATCGGGACCAGCGCAGAGTAACCGTGTCCACATTGTTGGCGATCGCCGCGGTGGCGCCATCGGCGGCGGTGAACAAATTAACGTGGACGGCGACAGTTTGCCCTAGATGCACTACGCCCGCATCGGTCCCGCCCTGGAAATCGCTCAAGGCCCCACCTACCGCCAAACCTTTTGTGTCAACGAGATATCCCCCTTGGATAGCAATGCCCAAATTGACGGTTAGAGGATCACCGATGTTCAAGGTGCCGATTTTCGAGTTCGACGCGGCGGGAAATATGTCCGAGACGATGATGGAAAATTGTGTTCCGTTGTTTGCGTTGGATACGACCGTGCCTTCAACGGCGTCCACAACGGGGGTGGCCAGGAGTGGCTCAATTTCCTGGACCGTAAAGGTGCCATCGGAGTTTAAGATGGCATCCATGCTGGCGATTTGGTTGCTCGAAACGCACGAAGACAATTGAATGGTTCCACCGGGACAGAGGGTTTCGCTTGGATCCTGGTCATAAACTGTGTTTGCGGTGGAGGCCGCAGTGATGGAGCCGCGACCTGCGGCAGCCGGCGAGGCAATGGTGACACTGGTGCCGCTGACGGTAGCGACGCCCGTGAAGTCCTCAATGAGATCAAGCTGGCCGGCGGCCAAACTGGTATTGCGGGGAAGGGCGAAAGAGCTGATGACATTCGAGTTGCCGCCGGGATTGGTGAGATTCACGCTCAACGTGGTTCCGGAGAGAGTGACGGCATTTGCGAGATTAAAGTCGATGCCAAACCCGGTGTTGGCGCTAATGGTTTGCGAGGCGGTAATGACAGGGGTGCCGGTGGTGTTGAAGGAAGCGACGCAAACGTCGCTCGCGGGGCACTGCGGTGTAAGGCTGGTGATCGCCGCCCCAGTGCCGTTGTAGAAAGCGAGTTCGGCGCTCGTGAAGCTTACGGTGATGGAGCTGTTGGTGCCGGTGGGTACTCCTGAAATTGTGCCGAGGTAAATGGAATCGGATTGCGCGCGAGCGAGGTCAACGATGAGCCCCTTGCCATTATTGTCGCCGCCGAGGTCGAGGGTGGAGGTGGTGCCCGTCGAAGAGGTCAGCACGACGGAGCTGATCGCGACTTTAAAACTGATAATCCCGATGTTTGCCGGGAGAGTGTCCGAGACGAGGACCAGGCTCACTTTGGCGGTGGTGCTACCACCGCCTCCGCCGCCGCCTGCGCCTTGCGGCAGGCCGCTGCACGAAGTCAGAGCCAGGACTGCTGCTAACGCTGCGAGAAAAGAAGCTTTATTGCGTTTCATCGGGCACCCCACGAAGGAATGATTGCCTACTCCGAGCTCGAACCAGACAAGCTCAGAGCCCCCAATTTCACTCTAACGCTCCCCGTTGGCTAACGGGTTTTCAAAACGTGGCTGGTTGCTCAAACGCTAAATCCCCGGACTGAGGGACAGGTTGGACAGGTGGAGATGCCTGCATTTTAAGGTGAACTTAGCGGATGGACTGGAGATCGAAGACGGCTTTGGCGTGCTGGCCGTCTGGCGTGTCGATGAAGATGGTCAGGTCCGAGGAATCGATCTTGGCGGGACTGAACTCGAGGACGATTTGCTCTCCGTTGGGAGGGAGGTAACCGAACTCGGTGGGTTCGCTGTATGGCGAACTTTCAAACGACTCGGGCGGCACTACTTTTTTGTTCTGGAGGATTTTGACTTTGACGGCATTCGCTGGCGCATGCTCGCGGTAGCACACATCCAGAAGCATGCGGAAGGACATGCGTCTGCCAAGGAAGTCCTGGACCGCGCCCTGGGCGCTGTAGTTGGGAACTTTGGCGGAATATTCAGCTACTTGTAGAAATGGGGTCTCAATCCTTGCCTGAGACGTGCAGGTTCCCTGCTTGAGATCCGGAATCGACAGCGCGTACTTGCCGAGGAAGTCAGCCCTTAGCCCGCCGTTGCGGCTCGCCAGGAAGTAAGCATCGCGGATGGAATTTTCTGTAAGCGGCTGGTCGTAGGCGCAGGCGGGAATGGCGAGAGAACCGGCGAGAAGCACAGTGCGAATCGCGCGCCAGGGCTTGAACACAGTTTTGCGAAATTGATGCACGTTCTTTTTCACCAGGCAATTTCTGGAGAATCTAGATTAAAGCATAGCACTTTAGTGCGCGGGTACGACGGCTGGGAGCGGGATGCGAGTGTGCTATCGTTACGGAATCGAAAAAGAGTTCTGGATCTATGAAGAATGGTCGTCCTCCCTGCCGGCGTCGGGGAGAACGACACGATGACCCTAGGGAGCAGTGGGCTTGGCGAAAAGAGCTGCCAAAACGGGTTTTGCGCGCGTGAATGGCAGGGCTGATGAAGAGGCGCGTCCCGAGAGGGACTATGCCGCGCTCGGAGAGGATGCAGCGCTCGGCGAGGACGGCGCGTTTCGAGAGGATGCTCCATTTGACGGAGGCGCGGCCGAGGAGCGGCCGGCTCGCGCGCGCGAGGTGAAAGAAATTCCGGAGGAAGAGGCCAAAGAGGCGGCAAAGCCATCGATGCGGGAGGTGTTTGGGCCGGGAGGTTTTCTGGAACGGTGCATGATTGGGGGTTACGAGCACCGACGCGGGCAGCTCGAGATGGCGGAGATGGTACACGACGCGTTTGAGACGCATCACCACGCGATTTTGGAGGCGGGCACGGGCACGGGAAAGACACTGGCTTATTTGGTGCCGGCGATTTGCAGCGGGCGGCGGGTGGTGATCTCCACCGCGACGAAATCCTTGCAGGAGCAGCTCTATCAGAAAGACATTCCCTTTTTGCAGAAGCACTTTGCGCCGAATTTGAAAGTCGCGGTGATGAAAGGGCGGTCGAATTTTTTGTGCGTGGCGAAACTGAACGCGATGGCGGACCAGGCGCTGCTGAAAGGCTTGGAAGAGTTGGACGCGTTCCAGCAAATCAAGCAGTGGTCGAAATTGACGGAGACGGGCGACCGCGCGGAGCTGACGTTCTTACCGGACGATTCGGATTTGTGGACGAGATTGGATGCGCGGCGGGATACGTGTTCGGGGCAAAAGTGTCCGTCGTTCAATCCGTGTTTCGCGACGGGGATGCACCATCGGGCAAAGGACGCGGATTTGATTATCGTGAATCACCATTTGTTTTTCGCGGATTTGGCTTTGAAGCAGGACGATTTCGGGAGCATTTTGCCGGAATATTCGGCGGTGGTGTTCGATGAAGCGCACGAAATGGAGGATGTGGCCAGCGACTATTTCGGGCGGCAGATTTCGAATTTCCGGTTCGAGGAATTGGCAAGGGACGCGGATCAGACTTTGCGGCTGCTGCATCAAGCAACGCCGGGACTCTTGCGGAGGACGCAGCGAATTCGCGAGAGAAATCGCGCATTTTTCGAGACGTTTCCGCCGCGAGACGGGCGCTATCCATTCTCGAGGAATGAACGAGAAGCCTTTCTGGAGCAGAACCGTGAAGCTTATGACGCGCTGGCGACGGCGCTGAAGGGATTTGAGACGGAATGCGCGGCTTTGACGCAGAAGCCGGAAGAGATTTTGCGGATCGCGCGGAGAAGTTTCGAGTTGCGGCAGGAGCTGACGTTTTTGTTCGAATCGAACGAGCGGAATTTTGTGTATTGGTATGAGCGGAGGAATAAGGGAGTGTTTTTGGCGGCGACGCCGATCGACGTGAGCCAGATTCTGCGGGAGAAACTGTTCGAGCAGTTCGATTCGGTGGTGCTGACTTCGGCGACGCTGACAGTGGGGAATCGATTTGAATTTATCAGGCAGCGGCTGGGGCTGGACCACGCCAAAGAGCGCGGTTTGCCGCCGGAGTTCGATTACAAAGAACAGGCGATGCTGTATCTGCCGGCGGCGATGCCGGATGTGCGGAATCCGGCGTTTACGGCGAAGGCGGCGGATGAGATTGTGAATTTGCTGGAGACGAGCCAGGGGCGGGCGTTTTGTTTGTTCACCAGCTACTCGCAGATGAACGAGCTTTTTGAACGAGTGCGGACGCGCGTGCCGTTTCCGCTGCTGCTGCAGGGGACGGCGCCGCGGTCGGCGCTACTGGAGCGATTCAAGAACACGCCGGGGGCGGTGCTTTTTGCCACGGCGAGTTTTTGGCAGGGCGTGGATGTGCCGGGGGAGCAGCTTTCTTGCGTGATTGTGGACCGGTTGCCGTTTGCAGTGCCGAGCGACCCGATTGTCGCGGCGCGGGTGGCGGCATTGCAGGAGGATGGGCGGAATCCATTCGCGGAATTTCAGCTGCCACAGGCGGTTTTGGCGTTGAAGCAAGGGTTTGGACGGTTGATACGGACGAAGACGGATCGCGGAGTTCTGGCGTTGCTCGATAACAGGATTCAGCGGATGCCGTATGGTAAAATTTTTCTGGAGTCTTTGCCGAAGTACCGGATGGCTAAGGATTTGGCGGACGTTTCGAGATTTTTGGCGAAGAAGAAAAATTAGGAAAAACATTTACACAGAGAACACAGAGACGCATAGGGCGCAGCGAAAAGAAGACAGGGGAATATGTTTCAGGTCAGCGTGGAAGAGACATTTTCGGCGGGGCATGCCTTGCGGGGATACCGGGGCAAGTGCGAAAACGTGCATGGGCATAACTATCGAGTGCGAGTGACTTTGGAAGGGCCGCAACTGGATTCAATCGGGCTGCTGGTGGACTTCACGCGGCTGAAGCAGATTATTCGCGAGATTATGGGGCGGCTGGATCATCAGTTCGTGAACGATCTCGAGCCGTTCAAGACGGTGAATCCCTCGGCGGAAAATATGGCGAAGTATTTTTATGAGGAAGTGGCGCGTGGGCTGAACGATTTGCCTCCGGGAGCGCGAATCACGGATGTTGTTTTGTGGGAGACGGACACGAGCCGGGCGCAGTACCGGCCGGGGAGCTGACGGGGTAGCGGGAAAGAGACGTGAAGACGTAAGGAAGTAACGAAGCAAAGAAGCAGAGAAGAAGCGATGAATCGCGCGTTTTATATCATTTTGATTCCAGGGTTGCTGGTCTCGGTCGGGTACGTCGTGGTGTTCCACGCGATGGGAGTTTCGCCCGCCTATTGGATATTGATTTTCCCCGCGGCGATTTTGGGCGGCGCGATGTGGTGGCTGAAACGAGGGAAGGCGCGCAGAGCTAGCTCGAACGCACAGTAAGACGCACGGGATTGGCGCGGTTGAAAGAGCGGCGGCAGGGCTGCCGCACTCCAAGGTCATGTTCATCACGGAAATATTCAAATCGATTCAGGGAGAAGGCACGCGAGCGGGGCTGCCTTGCATTTTCGTGCGGTTGACGGGATGCAATCTGCGCTGTACTTGGTGTGATACGGCGTACGCGTTTCATGGCGGGGCGAAGATGAGCGTTGAGGACGTGCTGGTGCGCGTGGACGAACTCGCGGGACGGCAGGCCGGGTTATCCGGCGCGCAGGCCAGCGTGCCGCTTGTGGAATTGACCGGCGGAGAGCCGCTGCTGCAAGAGGAAGTGTATCCGCTGGCGGAGAAGCTACTCGCCGTGGGATATACCGTGATGATCGAGACGAGCGGCGAGCGCTATACGGGGAGGTTGCCGGGTGAAGTGATCAAAATTGTGGATGTGAAGTGTCCGGACTCGGGCGAGGCGGATACGTTTGAAATGCGGAATCTCGAAGTGTTGGGAGCGGAAGACGAAGTGAAGTTCGTGCTCTCGACGCGGCGGGATTACGAGTTTGCGCGGGACTTCACAGCGCAGCACCGGCTCGCGGAACGCGTGCGGCAGGTTTTGTTTTCGCCGGTGTTTGATGATCCGGCAGGCAAGTGGCAAGGGCTGGAGGCGCGGAAACTGGTCGAGTGGATCCTCGCCGATGGTTTGCCGGTGCGGCTGGGACTGCAACTCCACAAGTTTGTTTGGGACCCGGCGACAAAGGGAGTGTGAGGCAAAGGAGATAAAGGATCGGAGGCTTGGCTGAGCGGGGCGAGGGTGGTGGAAAGGCTTTTTTGGGAGAGCTATGGATACGGAGATAAGCAAGATGAAAGCGGCTGAGGCGGTGGTGCTGCTAAGCGGGGGGATGGATTCGTGCGTTTGCACGGCGATTGCGCGGGAACGGCATGGAGCGGGCAATATTGCGCTGCTTCACGCGGGATATGGACAGCGGACGCAGGAACGCGAGCGGCGGGCGTTTGAGACGATTGCAGATTTCTACGGCGTGCGGCAACGCTTGGCGGTGCAGCTCGATCATTTCCGGGCGATTGGCGGATCGGCACTGACGGACACGAACATCGCGGTGCCGGAAAATGAGCTGGGCGCGGCGGGGACGCATGGAAGCTCGATTCCAGTGACGTACGTGCCATTTCGCAACGCGCATTTTCTCTCCGTCGCGGTGAGCTGGGCGGAGGCGATTGGAGCAGAGGCGGTTTACATCGGGGCGGTGGCGGAGGATAGTTCGGGCTATCCGGATTGCCGCGCGGAGTATTACGAGGTTTTTCAGGAGCTGGTGCGCGTAGGCACGCGGCCGGAGACGCGCATCGCCATCGAAACGCCGGTGATTACGCTGAAGAAAAACGAGATTATCCAACGTGGAATGGAATTGGGCGCGCCGCTACACCTGACATGGTCGTGCTATCAGAACGAAGACAGAGCGTGCGGAGCGTGCGATAGTTGCTTGTTGCGATTGAAGGCGTTCGCGGAGGCGGGCGTGCCGGATCCCATTCCCTACCGGCTGACAGTCTCCGCCCACCCCTAGCACTTGGCAAAGCGCTAAGATTAAGGATAATAGGGCCATCCCGCCAGCCAGGCCGGGCAGGGTACGCCTCGGCAAAAGGAGAAATGAGCATGAAGAGATTTTGGAAGTCATGGGCGTGGGCTGCGGTGTTTGCGGCTGGACTCGTTTGTTTGTGTGCGCCGCTCGCGGTGGCGCAAACCGGCGGATCGATCTCCGGAACGATTTTGGATGTCGTGGGCAAGCCTTGGTACAACATCCCCATGCAGTGCGTGAGCGATCAAGGGGCCAAACAAGAGACCAAGACGGGCCCGGATGGAAAATATTCGTTTGTCAACTTACGTCCCGGCATTTATCACGTTTATATTATTTTGCCGGCGCCCAATAAACCGTACGACATACAAATCCAGGTAGCCAGCGGAAACGACAGCAAGGCGGACATCAACTTCAAGGACCTTGTGGCGAAACAAGGGGCCGCGGCGGAAGCGCAGGTCAAGGAGCAGGCGGAGGCAAAAGAAAAATTCGAGAGCATGAAGGTGCATTTCACGGCGGGCAACGGATTTCTCACCCAAGAAGAAAAAGTAAAGGATGAATTGCAGAAGGCGACTCCCGATCAGAAAGATGCGCTGAAGCAAAGCCTCAAGGATCTTTCGGACAAG
Organism: Candidatus Acidiferrum sp.; assembly: GCA_049800195.1. Taxonomy (GTDB): domain Bacteria; phylum Acidobacteriota; class Terriglobia; order Acidiferrales; family UBA7541; genus Acidiferrum. Next base: position 128,124 of record JBARJI010000095.1, on the reverse strand, counting down.
GCAGCCACGGAATTCCAGGCGGCTCAGAAGGCGGCGGCGGAGAAGGATCCCAACCTGGCGCTTATTTGGGGAAGCCTGGGCCAGGCTTATGACGTCGCGGGACGCAACGATGAAGCCGCGGATGCCTATCAGCAGGCCATTAAAGCCAAGCCCGACGATCCCGACTACTACAACAATCTCGGAAATGTGCTGGCGCGAGCGGGCAAAATCGATGACGCCCGGACAGCCTATTTGAAGAGCATCCAGCTCGATCCAACCAAAGCGGCCATGGTATGGCGCAACTTTGGAATCAGCCTGTACAACGCCAACAGGCTGGGCGACGCCGTCGAGCCGCTGCAGAAATCCGCGGAACTCGACCCGAAAAATCCGCAGACGTGGTACCTGCTTGGCGCTTCATTGGTGTACAAAATGACGGTGAAAAAAGTCGGGGATAAGGATGTTCCCGTGTTTGCTCCCGGGACGATCGAAGCCTATCAAAAGGCCATCCAGCTCGACCCCAATGGACCCTACGGCAAGCAGGCGCAGGAGGGGCTCGAGCAATTGCAGCAAATGTCTCCGGGCATCGACATCAAAGTCAAAGTGAAGAAAAACTAATCCTAAGCGATTGAACTATCTGATTAGGAGGCCGGCCTCGCGACGCGGGGCTGGCCTTTTTGTTGAGATGCCCTCGCAGCTTTGTGCGCTTCGCTCGCGCGGAGGCATGGCCGGAAATCAAGAATCGAGCTGCTTTTTCAGCAGTAAAAATGCGTCTGAATGGAACGGTCATCGGTGCATCAACGTTCCGGTAATTTTGGTGCGGCGAAGACACCAAGCGAAGACCGCCATGGACAGCGGCAACAGAACCACGCCGAAGACGAGCAGAACCAAGAGCGGCCGCCACACCGCGTGCAGCCCGGCCCAGCCGAGCAAAGCCGCGCGCATGGCGTCCAGCGCATACGTAACGGGGTTCAGCCGCGCCACGACTTGCAGCCAATCCGGAAGAACGGTAATCGGAAAGAGCATCCCGCCCACGACGCTGGAAAGTCCGATAAAAAACCACTTCGCGGGATTGCCACGCTTGAAAAGCAGAAGGTAGCTTGCGGAAAGAATCCCGAGCCCGGAAAACGCCAGCAGCGTGGCGATGAGGACCGTGACGACAGCCAGCCAATTCGTCTGGCCGAGCGGAAAGCCAAAAAGCACCGCGCCCCATACGAGGTAGACCGCGATGCGCAACGTGGCCGCGGCGAAGGGATAGACCGCCGAGCCCGCCAGAATGACCGGCAAGGAAGTCTGCGTGACGAGAAGGTGTTCGAGCGTGCCGCTGTCGCGCGCTTCCACCAAACTGTGGTCGAAAGTGTCTATCGCCGCATTCAGATAATCGAGAAAAACGAATCCGATCAAAGTAAACGAGAAGTAGCTTTCGCTGCGCGGCAGCGCGTGCTGCAATTGCGGGCTGTCCACAAAGCGCGCGACATAATAAAGCATGGCCACGCCGAAGAGCGCCTGGATGGCTTCGAACAAAAACGCGGTGCGGTAGGTACGCGCGATGGAAAGGTCGCGCCGGAAGAAGAGCCATAGCTCGCGAAGCGTGCTAGTCATTGCGCCGCGCCTTCGTCCGTGGCTTCGCCCGCAACATCGCCCGCAACTTCGCCGGCCGGATGCGGGGAACGCCCGGTCAAACTCAGAAAGGCGCCCTCGAGAGAGGCCGCGCCCGTGCGCTGCTTCAATTCCGCGAGCGAGCCGCAAGCCAGCAGTCGCCCCGCATCGATGACGGCGATACGATCGGCGAGCAGCTCGATTTCCGAAAGCGCATGGGACGCGAAGAGCAGCGTCGTCTCTCCGCCACGCATAATTTCTGATTTCAGGAAGCGGCGAAACTCCGCGGCGCCGATGGCGTCCAAGCTGCGCGTCGGTTCATCCAACAAAAGCACGCGGGGCTGGTGGAGCAGAGCGCGCGCGAGGCTCAAGCGCTGCACCGTGCCGGAAGAAAGCGTTCGTATCTGCCGATCCAGGGCTTCCTCGAGATGGAATTGCCCCGCGAGCTGCGTGATGCGCTTCGCGGCGGCGGCGCTCGAGAGGTGATTCAGGCAGCCGAAAAATCGCAAGTTTTCGCGGCAGGTAAGCCGCGCGTAGAAACCGACATCGCTACCGGCGTGATAGCCGAGCTGTCGCCGGACCGCACGCGGATCGCGGACGGCATCGTGTCCCGCGATTTGCGCGCGGCCTTTTGTCGGAAGAATCAGCGTGGCCAGAATGCGCAGCAAGGTGGATTTTCCGGCGCCATTCGCGCCCAGCAGCGCCAGCGCTTCGCCCGGCCGCGCTTCGAAGGAAATTCCGCCGAGGGCGCGCACGGAAGGCTTTTCGAACGGCTGCAATAGAGCGCGCCAGCCGCTGCGCGCGGGCGGAAACGATTTCTCGAGAGCGTCAATGCGGATCGCGGCTTCGGACACGAAAGAACTTATAGCCTGTCTTTCGTTTCGAGACAATCGGCGGCTGCGCCAGAGGTGCGCAACTTATCGGAGCCTCCTGTGTTGGGGTTTATGTTAGATGGCGCAACCCTGGTTTCCCCGGTAGTATGTAAGCGACGAAATTAATGACCCAGCCCAGAAACGGAAAAGCGCCTCGATGGCGAAGAGCTTGCACCTCTCGTTTCGAGGTGCAAAGTGTGGAAGCGCCCCAGCCAGCAACTATTTCGATGCCAAGATGTGCAGGATAGTGTTCACTTTGTTACGAAACCGTGTTAGCTTTTTACCGGGGTCATTACATTTGGTGTCGTTCGCATGGGAGTGAGGCTCACCATGAAACTGCTTCTTCGATCAAGGTGGATTGCGGCAATCGGAATTATCGGGCTGGGGATAGGTGTCGTCCTCGTTGCGCGAGGGACGAGCAAGGCAGGCCCTGCCCGGACCGGTGTTCCCTACGATTGGAGCCATCGTTCTGTAGTCTTTTCGCGGCCGGCGACCAGGGCGCAACTTCTGAAAATCGGGGAGAATCCTCGCTACTGGCAACAGGTCATTCGACGGAGTGCAGTGTTGCGCGGTAGCGCCGACGAAGTTGGGCGCGGAGGCAGGCCCACAGATCCCTACGGCTGGCATGACGCGGCAAAAAATTCACTTACGAGAGATTGGGCCGTATCGCTGGGCCCAGGAGCTACGACTGGGACTGCCACCTATCCACAATTTCCGGCAAAATACAGCTATAGCATCAATCCTGCTGACGAAACTTGCGCGGACTTCGCGGCTTTTACGACAAACTTACCGGGCGTGACCGGAACCAGCGATGCCGACCCCGGTCAGCCCACCATCATCGCCTATCAAAACCTCTATTCAGGCGGACCGGGTGACGGAGTAGATTCCGCCTGCGTACTGCCCGCTCCTACTATCGCGTGGGCATATAACACGAACGCCGCGGGCGACACAGCAGGAGTAGTCAGCGGATCTCCCACAATTTCTGCAGACGGTTCAAAACTAGCGTTCGTTGAAAGTAACGCGGGCGGTTCCGTTCTCCATCTCCTGTTTTATGCAGTCGGCGACGGCTTTGACCCCGTCACAGGAAATTTGGAGACGGCCGCCCCGACCACGGTGCTTACGAGCGGCAGTAGTTGGACTGACTGTCCCACCACCGGGACGTCGTGCATGATTAGCCTGCCGCTCGCCGGGAACGCCGCGACTGCGGTTAATTCCTCTCCCTTTTACGATTTCGCCACGGATGAGCTCTATCTTGGCGACGCCAACGGCGTGCTCCATAAGTTCACGGGCGTTTTCAACGGAACGCCGACGGAAGTCACCACCGGATGGCCGATCACCGTTCACGCCAGCGTCGCTCTCACTCCTCCGGTATTTGATTCCGTATCGGATAACGTATTTGTGGGCGATGCCGATGGCGTTCTGAGCTTCGTCATGGACACCGGGAGCACGACGGGCACCTGTGCGAGCGGCACCCCTCCCTGCCTAGGTGCCGCCACGATTCAGGCCACTAGCGGTAGCGGCTTCCCCATCATTGATCCCCCCACGTTGGATCCAACTACGGGCAAGGTTTTTGTTTTCGTGGGCGACACAGGTACGCTCTCGTGTGTCACCGCGAGGAATGCCTGTGTGATTCAGGTGAACACCGACTTGAGTGGAAAAGCTACCCAGAGTGTGGGCGCCTACGGAGTCGCTCTTCACGCAGGTTCCTTTGACAACGCCTATCTCGACAGCTCGGCACCGACTATCACCGGCGACATGTTTGTGTGCGGCAAGGGGACGCTTGACCGCCCAACTCTGCGTCGAATCGGCTTCTCGGCCGATGGGACGATAGAGAGCGGGGGTATAACGACGCTTTCGCTCGGTGGCGTCACGGGCGCACAATGCTCCCCCGTGACTGAGATTTACAACCCCACTGCGGGCACTCCCCCTGGCACTCCTACTGATTTCATATTTTTTAGCGTGCAATCCGGGGATCTTGCGAGAATTGGAAACGCCGCGACCAACTGCGTGGGCACGGGTTGCGTTATGGGCGCAATCGTCACTAGTGGAGCCGTCCCAGCGAGTCTTAGTAGTTCAGCGCCTGAGCTAGGTGGCACTAGCGGGATTATCATAGATAACGTGGGCACTTATGGAGAGGATTCCAGTCTCTATTTTTCGAGGCTGGGGCAAACTGCACTGAGTACGTGCGGTGGGACAGGTAGCACAACGGTAGGATGTGCTGTTAAACTAACACAGTCGGGGTTTAACTAGCCGATTCCCTGGGGGAGAACCTCTTGAACCAAAAGAGCAGTGAAACACCCGGAACGGACGCGAAAAAGACCTACAAAAAGCCGGATTTTCGCTTTGAACGGGTGTTTGCGGTTGCAGCGATCCAATGCGGCAAGGTCAACACCACGGTGGCGCAGTGCTTTCGCGTGCCGAAAGCCTCCTAGCCCTGGGCTTGGTGCGATGAGTGGCCTGAATCAAGCATCTAGCGAAACGGCATGCCACTTGCTGGCCGAATCCGCTCGCATCCACGGGGGCGTTCGATTGCCCGCCGTGGGCACCAGCATGGTCCCCGCCATCCAGCCCGGCGATTTGCTCTCCATCCAGCCCGTCAATCCCAAGGAAGTTTTAAGCGGAGATATCGTGGTGTATGCGCGAGACGAGCGCCTGATTGTCCATCGCATCGTGCGGACATCCGCGGGCTCGAGCGGAGCGTGCCTGGTCACGCGGGGCGACCGGCTACTGCGAGACGACCCTCCGGTTCCCGGGGACGATTTGCTCGGCCGGGTTACGCGCATCGAGCGCAAGCAGCGGCTCGTGAACCTGCGTCCGTTCTCGAATGTGGCGCAGCGGGCGCTTTGCATGGTTTTGCGGCGCTCGGACCGCGCGACGTATCTGTTTTTGCGCATAAAAGGGCTGTGGAGCGGACTTTTTTCCAAAGGAAACGCGTGGCAAGCCTGACTACCATCGGCCCTGTTTCTGACGTGGTGATCGAGATAGGAGGTTTCCCTATCCGATTGTCCACGGATGATCCGGCTTTCGTCGAAATGCTCAAGGAGCGCTATGCCGGGTTCGTGACGTGCGGCGGCAGCGCGCAGATTGACTTCGACGTGATCCTCGAGCCCGCCGAAAGCATGCTGGGGCACGGCGAGGTGCTGGTCGAGCAGGAATCCGGGCAATGGTCCATGGGCCGAGGGGACTTCTACGCGGACTGGAATCCCGGCGCGGCGCGGGGAATGATTCGCCAGAGCGCCAATCCGTATTCGCTCAATTCCGTGCTGCGCATCGTTCACACGCTTTTGCTGGCGAAGCAGGGAGGCTTCCTGGTGCATGCCTCGAGCGCGGTGCGAAACGGGCGCGCGTTTCTCTTTGCGGGCGTTTCCGGCGCGGGCAAGACCACCATGGCGCGGCTGGCGCCGCCCGATGTGACCCTGCTTACCGATGAGATTTCCTATGTAAGACGGCAGGAAGACGGCTATCATGCTTATGGTACGCCGTTCGCCGGCGACCTCGGACGTCTTGGGGAAAACATGCGCGCTCCGCTTGCCACGCTCTACCTGCTGACCAAAGGCGCCGAGAACAAGATTGAGCCGGTGAGCGAGGCCGAAGCCGCCCGCGCCCTCCTTGAAAATATCCTCTGCTTCGCGCGCGATCCTGAATTGGTGCGCTCCGTTTTTGAAGCAGCTTGCGACTTTGTTGGCCGCGTGCCCACGCGGCGGTTGACCTTTACGCCCGATGCCCGGGTCTGGGAGATGATCGCATGAGCGAAAAATGCTACGTGGCGCGGGCTTCTAAAATTGCGGCTCGCATGATGGGCGACGAAATGATGATCATGATGGGGCCGGAATCCACCTTGTTCACGCTGAATGAAGTGGCTTCGGTGATCTTCAACGCGGCGGACGGCGCTACGCCTCTCGATGAAATCGTCGCGGCACGGGTTTGCTCGGAATATGAGGTGGAACTCGAAGTGGCTATGAAGGATGCGGAACACCTGGTGCGGGAACTGGCGGGCCACGGCGTTTTGCTCGTTTCCGATAAGCCCATCGCTCAATCGCGAGCGTTCGCGCAGGCGGCCGGATGAGCCATCTAGTCGATGAGATGAGCGCCAAGGCGCTAAAACTGGGCGTTCCGCTCAGCGTCCAGCTCGATCTGACCTATCGCTGCAACGAGCGCTGCATCCATTGTTACCTCGATCATAAAGATCATGGCGAGATGACCACGGACGAAATCAAGAAACTTCTCGATCAGCTTGCCGAGGCCGGCGTTTTCTTCCTCACGCTGAGCGGCGGCGAAATCCTGATGCGCAGGGATTTTTTCGAGATTCTGGAATACGCGCGTTTGCGGGATTTCTGCGTCAAGCTGAAAACGAATGCCGTCTTGATTCGCGAAAAAGAAGCGGAGCGAATCCGCGACCTGGCCGTGGAATCCATTCAGATCAGCATTTACTCGCACCGGCCCGAAGTGCATGACGCCATTACCAAGATGCCGGGCTCGTTGAAGCGATCCATCAATGCCATTCGTTTTCTCCGCTCCAAAGGCTTGCGCGTAACCATCGCGAACGTCCTGATGCTGCAGAACATTCAGGATTATCCGGGCGTGCGCGCGCTGGCCGCCGAACTGGGCGTCGAGGTTACCATCGATCCCACCATTACCCCGAAGATGGACGGCGATCGTTCCCTCTTGGATCTCAACATCGACCAGGCTGCCCTCGAACGAGTGTTCCGCGAGGAAGGCTTGATTGAACACGCCGGAGACTCTTGCGCGCCTCCCATGGGGCCTGATGACGAGGTGCTGGACTCTCTGCCTTGCAGTGCAGGCCACACCGCATGTTACGTCTCTCCTTATGGCGACGTTTATCCTTGCGTGCAATTTCCCATGCCCAGCGGCAATGTGCGGCAAACCCGATTTCTGGACATCTGGCGCCATTCTCCTCAGCTGAACGAAGTTCGCACAATCACCGCGCGCGAACTGACCGGCTGCTCCCATTGCTCCAATCTCAAGGGCTGCACGCGCTGCCCGGGGCTGGCGTACATGGAAGGCAACATGCGCGGGCCCTCGACGCAGGACTGCGAGAAATCTTTCGTCAGAACCGGGATTCTCTCCGTCAATTTGCAATCGAAGAGATCCACGCCGGCGGGATTGGTGCAGATTCAAAGTGTGCCGGCGATGGCGGCAGCGGCGTCCGCCTGATTCGCGCGCGCATGTTGTGCCCCCGCGAAACCGCGCGACGCACGCATCCCGCAATCGCACACGCCTATCCCGATCAGTTCCCTTCCAGAGTGGCCGGCAGATGCTGACAGCCTGGGCCGCAGACCACCCACGGAGACCCACCTGAGGGAGAAATCATCCATCGGCACGGGGACCTCTAGCGCGAACTGGGCGTTGCTCCTCGAATGTGCGCGGGCCAACCCTGATGTGGAGCGTCTGAAGGAAATGCTCCGCGGACCCGTCGAGTGGCCTGCTTTCCTTGAACTCGCCGACGAGCACGCCTTGCTTGGACTCGCGGCAAATCGCATTCTGAGCTGCGGCAAATCTGCCCTGCCGCCGGAAATCCTCCCCGAATTGCGCGAGCGTCATCGCGCGCAGGTACTCTTCACCTTGCGCCTTACCGCGGAAATGTTCCGCCTCTTCGATGGCTTCGCCGCTTCTGGCCTCGAGACCTTGGTGATCAAAGGTCCGGCTCTTTCGGTGCGCTGCTATGGCGACGCGGGTCTGCGCCAATACGGCGATCTCGATTTAATCGCCCGCGATGCGGACATTCTGCGATCGACCGAATTGATGACCAGCCTCGGCTATGAGGCGCGCGTCCCGCGGGCGGCCATCCAGGCAAACAAGGCCCCCGGCGAGTATGCCTTTCGCGAGGCCAGCACGAAGCTCCTGGTTGAATTCCACACCGAGCGCACGTTTCGCTATCATCCGCGGCCGCTTCCCGTGGAAAAACTTTTCAATCGGCAGGTCCGCGTTAAAATCGACGCGCATGAAGTCCCCGCTCTCGCGCCCGAGGATGAGCTCATCCTGATTTGCATTCACGGCGCAAAACATTTCTGGGAGCGTTTGGGTCACATCGCCGACGTAGCCGCCTTCGTGTCCAACCAGAAGCTCGATTGGGAGCGCGTGCATTCCGCCGCTGAGGAAGTTGACGCCAAACGCATGCTCTACGCCGGCCTGCGGCTTGCCCTAGATTTGCTCGACGCGCCGCTGCCGGAAAATGTCGCGGCCTCCGTTCTCTCGGACGCGGCGGTTGGACAGCTCGCGAAACAGATTGTCCGCTGGCTTCCGTCGGCTGGCTCCGCGCCGCCGGGACTTTTCGGACGTGCCGTGTTTCGAATGCGCATGCGCGGCGGGATTTTGTCCGGCCCAGCCTATCTCCTGCGCCTCTCTCTTTCGCCCACCGAGGATGATTGGCTCGAAGGCGCCGAAAATAAACGCCACTGGTTCTTGGACGCTTTGGGACGCCCCTTTCGTCTTGTGCGAAAATATGGCCGCGACGGCAAACCCTGAATCAAACATGCGCCCCGCAAAGCGGATCGGGCGATGTCGCCGGAAAAAAGAGAAAAGCCCGGCCAAACAGCCCGGGCTTTTCACCTCGATATTCTTCAACGTTCAGATATTCGTGCGGTCGGAAAGAATCCGCGGCATTTTCGATGGCGGCGGTGGCATTTCCACCGTAATCGACATCTCATTTTTGTTGCGTAGCACTCCAAGCTTGATCGTCTTGTCGTCTTGCTTGTCGGCAAGTTTTTCGCGCAGGTCGCCCACCGAACGAATCCGCTCGCCGTCGAGCGCAGTAATCACGTCCCCACTCTTGATTCCCGCTTTCTCCGCAGCGGAATTCGCGTTTACCTCGCGAACGAGCACGCCCTCCCCGTCCGGTGCCCCAAAATACGCGCCAAATTGCCCGCTCAGATCCTCGGCGTCGATTCCCAAGCGAGGCCCTGCGCCAGACAAAACGTTTAAGCCCCAATTCATTCCCGGCTGATCAGACAGATCGGGGATTTCAACCCTGGGAAGCTGGAAAGAAAAAGCGCGCGGAGCGGCCTTGAACCACATATTGCCGCGATCGTCCGCCTTGCCAAGCGTCACTTCTATCGTTTGTGCGCGCCCGTCGCGCCACACCGTGAATTGCGCGGAACGTCCCGCGGGAATTTCGTGAATCATCCGCCGGAATTGCGCTTCGCCCTCCACGCGCTCCCCGTTTATTTCCGTGAGGACGTCGTTCTCTTTCAAACCCGCTTTCGCGGCCGGGCTGTCCGGCACGACCCGCCCCAGCAAAACGCCGCGCTCCGCCGGCAGTTTCAGCTCTTTTACCGTGTCCGGCGTGACTTCCTGCGATTCCACGCCCAGCCAGCTGCCGCCTTCGTCGCCGAGGAACACCATCGGGCCCGGGCCGTCGGGCATGGGCGCTGGTTCCGTCTGCCGCTGCACTCCCTGCTCTTGCTCCTGCGCTATCCGATCCGCAAACCTCATGGAAGCCTGCAGCGCGCGGTCCTGCGTCAGCTCCGCCATTCTTTCCTGCTCGCCCGCGAATCTTCCCGCCAAGCGCGCCTCGAGCTCTTCCATTTTTTGCTCCATCTGCGCGACTTTTGCTTCCAGCTTGGCATCAGGCAATTCCTGTGGCGCCGCGGAAGCGCCGGGTATCTCCACCACCGCAAGCGCGAGCCCCAGCGCCAGCGCTCCGCCACACAAAAACAAATTGTGCTTCCTCATGATTTTTTCGCCCTCCTGTTTCCCTTAGACGCGGCTCGCCTCAAACCGTCGACCGCAAAATCACGATTTGGATTCCGCCGTTGACGGTATTCAGCCGGATTGGCGCTCCGCCCTTGCCGAATTTCCCGCGCATTTCTCGCGGCAGCATCGTCGCTTCCTGCGTAAACGGCAGTTCCGAATAAAAATTCCCGTTCAGCGAACGCGCCTCCAAATTCGCCTGCGTGCCCTGTGGCACGGCCAGAAGCACGGATCCGTTCGTCGTTTCCGCCGCCATGCCCTTTTCATCCAGAAAATGCGAAAGCTCCAGGTGTACGTTGCCATTGGTCGTGCGCGCGTGGACGTTTCCGCCTCCCTCATAGACCTCGATGTTTCCGTTCACCGTGTGCAAATCTTCGACGGAATCGACCCCTGCTATTTTCAGCGTTCCATTCACCGTGCCGATGTGTTCGACTCTTGCGCCGTGCGGAACTCGTATCGTGTACACCACAGCCACTTCCACGCCTTCGTTCTGCGGGTAGCGCGTGACCACCGACACATCGTCTAGCTTCGCGTCGACTTCGATCGAAACGCGGTCAAGGTCCGACTCCTTGTCTCCGGCGAGCTTTACCGCGTCGATCTCAATGACATTGCGGTCCCACCCTTCTACTTCCACGGGGCCATTTACGTTTTGCAGCTCAAAAGACCCGCCGGGCTGCAGCGGATAGAGTTGATGGAAGTCTTTGCTTTCCGCAAAGCTGGGCGTGGCCGAAGCCGCCGCCAGCGCTAAGATGAATAACACCGCCCACCGCAATCTGGAATGTAGCATCGTGTTTTACCCCCTCTTCGAGTACATGGCACGAGCGCTTGCTCGTTGCTGTGAAGCGATCGAGAAACCCAGGACCTTTTAAACAAATTCGGGCGCGACACAATGCTCGCGCCACCCATCCTCAGTGGTGCAGCTCAAAATCAAACGTGACTGTCGAAATAGTCTCGACGCGTGTGCCGTTGATCATCGCCGGGATCGCGCGCCACCTCTTCACTGCGTCCATCGCCGCATCCGCCAGGACTGGTTCGCCCTGCAAAACCTTTTGCACTTCGACGCTCCCGTCCGTCCTCACCTTCACTTGCAGCTTTACGATGCCCTCGATTCCCGCGCGCTGCGCCAGCTCCGGATAGATCGGGTGCGGAGAGGCGGTGAGCCGCTTGAAGAAATCGCTCGAGTCCTCCCGCAATCCTCCGAGCAGCGCGATCTCGACCTTGTCCATCCAGCTTTCGAGCCAGTCGCCGCTCTCATCGAGCGGAGGCGGCTGTCCGGCACGCGGCGCGGGTTCCGTTGAACTCACCGGCACAAAATCAGAATCGTGCCAGCGATCGATCCGCTCACGCTGTTCGCGAATCAAGGAATCACGCAGACCCGTGTCCGCATCAAGAAACTCCAGCCGGATTTTGCCCACTGTCGTGCGCAGCTTCAGAACCTGGCCTCCGCCGTTCAGCATCCCCGTGGCGCGCACGGGACCTGCCGCGCGATTTCCCAGCGGCTGGATGTTCAAGAAAAGCCCGGGATCCGCATCAATCCGGCTCAAACCGCCGCTTTCGGCCATCGCGTCGATGTTCGCCGCTAGATTCCTCGGCAGGAAAACGATGATGTCTCCAGCTCCGGACGAAAGTTGCGAAGCGCCGGGAAGGCTCACCTTGCCGCCGGGAGAAGCCGCTTCGGGATTTATCCAAGCTTGGATGTTGCCTCCCCCGGTCGCTGCTCGCACTGCGCCCGCCACGCGCGTGAGGCATATGCTTCCGCCGTTCGATTCCACTTCCATCGGCCCGGAAACCGTGATGATGCGAATGCCGCCTCCGCCCGTTTGCGCGCGAACTGAGCCCCGTACTTCCCCAAAGTCGATCTGCCCGCCGCCCGTCCGCACGCTCACGAAACTTCCCGCCTGCTTCAGCGTAATATTGCCGCCGTCGGTTTCGAGCCGGGCTCGTCCCCCGATCTGCCCCGCGCGGATGTGGCCGCCGCCGCTGCGCAGTGCCGCGTCTCCCGATATATTTCCTGCGACGATGTGTCCCCCCGCCGTAAACGCATCCAAATCGCCCGCAACGTCCTGCACCTGAATGTGCCCGCCTTCAGTTGACAGTTTGGCGGTCGGATGGACAGGAATAGCGTGGCCCGGCAGGAGGAAGCCGATGCGCCCCGTTCGAATGTTGCCGCCTTGCGTGATAAGGCTGGCCGTCCCGCCGATATCCTGCGTTTCTATGTCGCCCACGCCGGTGTTCACGTCCAGGCTATAACCAGCCGGAACGCTCACTTCAAATTGCACCCAGAATTGAGCGTTAGCCCCGTCGCGACCAGCCTGTGAGGGAAGCCCACCTGTGATCTCCACACCGGAAGGCGTTGTCTTCGCCGTCAGCGAATATCGGCTCAGAAGACTTTGCGCCAGAGGCGCGCGAGCATCGGTTTCGATGTGCACTGTGTAACGAACCACTGGGGGCATCCCAGGTTCGAGAGTAACGATGCGCACCGAACCAAGGTCCGTAGCCAGGTGCAGAGTCAGACCGTCTCGGGTTTGTAAGACTCCCGCACGATCGACGGCCACTCGGGGCGCCGGATCGGCGGGCACGCGCGGGTCGATGGAGTCCGGCTCAATCGTGCTGCCGCCAAAAGCAAATCCAGGAAAAAGCGCGGCAACGAAAAAGAGGGGCAGCGCAAAGCGGAAAACTCCTGTGAACGCGCCGCTGTTCGTTTTGTATATCGTAAACGTGCTCATCTCTAGCCGGCGTCTCTTTTCAGATCACTGCACTTCACGCGGGATAATCTGCCGCAAAGCCGCGGCGCTCCGCAGCCGGACGTAGCGATTAGGATCATTACGTTGCAGCTCTTCGAGGGTGCGCACCAGGTGTTCCGTCGCGGGATCAAGGGGATGGTCGATACCTTCCGGCACAAGCGCAAGTTCCGGTGTTTGGGAAGAATCAGGCGAGCTCTGCTCCAGCGAACGTACCAGCAGGTTGACGGCCTCCACACGAACACCGGGATTCGCGTCGTGTTCCAGCGCATCGATCAGTGTTTCGCGCACGTTCTTGTCCGTCACCGCCCCTTGCAAGGATTCCAGCGCCTTCATCCGCACCGCTGCGTTCTGATCCCTGCGCGCCGCAAACAGCAGAGCGCCCCGCACGTCCAATTCGCTTGCCCGCGCTCGCAGCGCCTCCAGGCAATCCAGCCGCACGCCTGGATCGGTTTGGCCGCCGTTCTCAACCACATACGTCAAAACCCGCCGAAGGTCAGGATCATCCACGCTCCCGGAAAGTACCAGCGGCTCCTCCGCGCGCACGCTCACCTGAACGGTTCCCGGCGCGCCGCCCGGCGCCGGATTGATCCCCGAAAAGGCCATCTTCGCGAGCTGTTCGTCCGTGAACTTGGCCGCGGGCGAAATGTTCACCATCTGTCCATTGGAAACCGGTTGGAGCCGTGCAGCAACCCAGGGCAAGAGTTGCGCGCCGAGAGCCGCGCCAAAAAGCAGCAATAAAGATCCGCTCAAAACCGGCCGCAACGCCATCCAGCGTCGCAGCCATCCAAACGGCCGCCAGCGCTCGCGCAAGGACGGGCCGGATAAATCATCGAGCGCCTCGGCGAGTTCGCTGCGGCATTGCGAAAGAAGGATGCCGCCCGTGTCGCTCTGTTCGGAAGCTTGCAGCCCTTCCATCAAGGATTCGTGAAGGGAGCGTTCTTCGGCAAGCTGCGACGCGCACGCCGCGCATTCCGCCAGGTGCGTTTCGATCTGCGCGTTTTCCTGTTCGCTGGTCTCGCCGCAGGTGTAGAAAACCAGCAGCCCTCCAATTTCCTTGCATGGAAGATTTTGAGGCGCGCTCACCGCAGGCCTCCCAATTGGCTGCGCAGCTTGCGCGTCGCGCGGAATAGCGAATTCTTCACGGTTTCTTCCGTCGTGCCCAAAGCATCGCCAATGGCGCGCAATTTTAAGCCTTGATAGTGCTTCAGCTCAAACACGATGCGCTCGCGCGGCGAAAGCCGCGCCATCGCCGTCGCGATGCGTGCTTGAATCTCCTTGCCAAAAAGTTGCCGCTCCGGATCCAGCGTAGGCCGGTGCTCGCGCTGCCGTTCAAAAAAGTCCGTGATGCCTTCGTCATGATTCGTCGAGTTTGCTTCGGGGGCTTGATCTTCGGGACGCGCTTGGCGGCGCCTCAACTGATCCAGACAAACGTTTGTAACGATGCGATAAAGCCAGGTGTAAAAGCTGCATTCGAAGCGAAAGCGGTGAAGATTGCGGTAAACCTTGAGAAAGGCCTCTTGATAAACGTCCCGCGCGTCTTCCGGGCGCTTCATCAAGTTCAGCGCCAGCCGCAGCACGTCCCGGTCGTAGCGGTGAACCAGCTCTTCGAAGGCCGCCCGGTTGCCGGATTGCGCTTCCGCCACCAGGGTCCGCTCGTTGGGGTTGGGCAAGGAGTCCACCGTGGCCAGGGAGGCGCTTGAGCCACCCGCCAAGCCTGATTCATTAGCCAAAGCTAGAGCCCATCTGGGAAGCGGCATATTTCGCTTTCTCTTCTCGTGTTCTGGCGTTGCTGCTTATTTACCAACACCTTAGGCCGGCACTGCTACCCCGCCACACACGGAACATCACGCGACCACCCAATTTGGACGTGCCATCACACCCTTGGGTGAGCATCCACTTCCACTTAGAGAACGAACCGCGATGTCTATTTGTTTCGGATTTAGATAGACCGGCAGAGGTTGCCCCGCAACTTCGCTTGGCGCAGCCGTCAACGTGCCCTTAAGTGCTTGCGGACTCCCTCATTCGCCAGACGGCCAGCGGCCAAGCAAGCAGCAGGATCATCAGCAGGACTAAGACATATCCATTCGTCCGATAGAACGCGTCCGGTTGCCCAAGCAATTGCGCGGCGGCTCCCAGCAGGCTGACACAGGCCACCACCAGTAAATACCCCAGCACATTGAACCGAATGATGCGCCGAACCGCGAAGACAATGACCGCGAGCAGAATGGCCTCGGCCAGAAACTGTTTCGCGAAATCAGCTCCATTGCCCCAATTGCTTCCGGTGAGCGCCAGCGCGCCGAGCAGGAAAAGCGCAAGCCGCAGCCAGCGCGCCCTGAGTACGCCGGCTGCAAACGCTGCATTCCACGCGATAAACGCGGTAAGCAATAGGCCGAGGAGCAGCGCGTGCCCAAAGATGGCGGCGGACGGAAGAATGTCATCAAAGTTTTCTCCGAAGGAGGCTGGAAAACTACGGTGCAGCGTTGGCCAATAATAAGAAAGGGCTTCCAGCGCGCGTCGGAGTCCGAGAAACCCCGCCGTTCCGCAAACGCCGATCCACAGCGCGTCGCGGTAATAAAGCGCAGGCAGGCCAGGCCCAACGGGAAGCCGCTCCTCTCCAAACGTTCGATTGCTAAAATACGCCCCGATACCGAACTGCAGTGCCAGCCCGCCCACATAAAAAACCGCTCCCAAAAGGATAGCGATAGCAAAGCCGCCGAGCATGGTCTTGAAGGGAATCGCCGTTTGATAGGCGTTTAGGAAATATTGCAAACGGTTGCCGAATCCGACGATCAGCGCGTAGGCGATCAATCCCCAGCCGGCCCAGAAGAGCAATCGTCTCCACGGAATCGCGCGCATCGCTTCCGAGCGCAGATTCTTGAAAAAAAACACGATCGCTGTGATTCCCAAACCGCCGAGAAGCAAAATAGGAATCGCGATACCGTAGATGGTCCGAAAGAGCGTCTGCTCTTCTTGCGTGCGGCGCCACTCGTCAGGAATTTTGATGTACGTGCGATAGTTGGCGGGCTGATCCCCGAGGATGTCCAGATCAATCCGGGCGTGCGCATGGTTGGCGGAATCCGCAGGCGAAGCGTTGCCACCGTCGAGCGCGGCATTTTGCTGCCACGTAAGCGTGTGATCGATGCGGTGCGGCCGCTTGTCTGAGCTCGAGTCCACGAGAGTCCACGCCGTCAAATCCAGCTTTTTTTCTTCACCTAGAAATTTTTCGGCCAGTGCGACGGCTTCGTCTTTGCTGAGCGATGCTCCGGGTGCATCCTCTGCAAGGATGTGGTGTACCGAGTGCAGTGAGCCGTCGGGCTTGAGAATAACCGCGAATTCCTCCGGTTGCAGGTCCTTAAAATATCGTACGCGCCAAAGCGCGCCGGGCACTTCCTTGGCATGGATGGCGTTTAGTCTGGCGATGCCAATGCGCCGCCGCAGAAATTCATTCGCCAGGGGATCCGTGGCATCCACGAAGATCGTGGCACGATGATAGGCATTGGGATTGATGCGGCGTTGCTGAAGAATTTCGTCGGCGCGCAACCGCGCGGTTTTCGCATCCACGGATAGCTTGAGATAATCGCCAAGAGACGGAGTCTTGACGCGCCACGCAGCCGCTCCGCCGAGCACCAGGCAGATCGCCAGAAAAATCATTGAGGCGGGCGACAGCGGGTCATAACGCCGCGCGGCCGCTGCCGGGCCTGCCTCCGCTGGAGCGGACGCAAAGCTGATTTCCCCGATCGGTTCCGCGCTGTTCAGCAAATCTTCATCCGTTTCGAATCGCCCCCGCGCTAAGTAAGAAACGCCCGCAAAGATCAGCGGAGCCAGCGCCGCCGCGCCGACTACGATGCCGGAAATCTTGAAGTACAAGCTGTTCGAACGCACCAGCAGCAAGCCGACCAGCGAAGCGTCCACCGTGTAGTGCCAGATCAGCGTCGTCATGATGCCCCAGCGCAGCATCACGATGCCCACGACGATTCCTATCAGGCCCACTTCGATCCCGCGGATGTAGGGTGGCTCGTTCGGATAGGCGGCGTGTAGGAAGCTCCAGCAAAACGCGGGAACAATCACCGCCACGACGCTCGAGCCCGTCAGCCGCTTCAGAAACGGAATCGCGAATAGCCTAAAAAGAAATTCCTCGCTCGTCGCCGCTAGTAACCCGATTGCGATTCCGGAAATCCACGGGAACATGGTGTTCACGGAATTTTCGTAGTTCAAATCCTGTGGCGCCCACGCTCCGAAATGCCCTGCCACAATGTAGAACGCCACGATGAACCCGATGTGTGCCGCCGCGAGCGACAAACCCACCGTCGCCGCCGAAAAAAACTCCTTCGAGCGCAATCCGCGCAGCGTGAGCAATTTCCCAAGCCGCAATCTTGCCGGCTGCGATGCGCGGTACAGCGGCTCGGCGCCGGGAAGAATGAGCGAAATCGTCAACGCAGAACCGACGCCAAAGAGCAACGCCTTTATGATTTCCTCGAACACAAAACTCCCGTAAGCCGAGTTCGTGTCGTATCCGATGCGGTCCAATGGCCAATCGTTAAGCCGCATGAAGGTAAGCAGAATCGCGACGATGATTCCCAGCTTAATCGCTCCGCCCCATCCCGTTTGCCCGCGTTTCGTCAGCAAAATGCCCAACCACAGCGCCGACCCCATCAGCAGCAAATACGGAATGATCGCCACCTGGTTGTAAAGAATATTCGTCGAGCGCAGATGCTCGTAGCTGCGCTCCCAGCTTTCCGGAACGTGCAAAAATTCTTCCGAGCCGCCGGGTTGGTCGCCCTGCAAAGTCACGCGCAGCCGGTAAGGCGCATCCTTCGCCTTAAAGCCGTGCTTCTCCCACGTAAACGACCAGTCCAGCCGGTTCGGTTTTTTGCTGGAATTGACTTCTTCGGAAAGAAAATCCCATTTGCTCAGATCCACGCCCATCTTCCCGCGCAAAAAATCCTGCGCCGCAGTCTCCGCAGCGCTGCGATCTAGCGAAGCTCCCGCTTGCGCCTCTGGAATTTTATGATCGTAGCCGACGATCTCTCCGCCCGGGCTGACCCGCACATAAAACTCTTCCTCCTGCTGCGGCCGGAAAAAACGCACGTCCCAATACCAGATGTTTAGCTCGCTGGACATCAGATGATTGGCTTGCTGCAGCCCCACCTCGCGTTCCAAATAGGTTTTCGCGTTGTCGTCCACATCGAAAGCGATCGCCGATTGGTACCCGTTGATGTTTTCGCCCAGGGCTCCAACAAACGTCCGCGCTCGCGCCAGCGCCTCACTCCGCGAAACCTTGAAGTCCACCGATGCTTCCGGAAACGCCCGGAAAAAATACTTATGCGCGAAGATCGCCCCCACAATCCCCAGCAGCACCCATAGCAGCAGCGTGCGTTTGTCTGAACCCGTCAGCCGGTCTTCTGCCACGTAGCCTCCCGCGCGAATTTCGACACAAAACGCTCGCTCTAATAATACGCAGCAGCATAGCGCAAGTATCGGCGAATCAGTGAGTTTCCGCCGCGCCCGGCCTGTTCCCCGCAGGAATGATATAAAGAAGTGTTCATGACTCTGGCCCTTTCCACCGAAGTCCGCATGATAAAAGGCGTCGGCCCGCAGCGCGCCGAGCTCCTCGCCAAACGCGGAATCTATACTTTCGAGGATCTGCTCGCCTACCTTCCCTTCCGCTACGAAGACCGCATCCATTTCTCCAACATTAAAGACATTCAGCCCGGGGGCACCTACACGATTCGCGCCCGCGTCATGAGCGGCCAAGCCATCCCCAATAAATTCGTCCACAACGCCATCTACCATCTTCTCGTGCAAGACGCTGCCGGCGGCCTGCTCCCATGCAAATTTTTCCACGGGGGCTATCTCGAAGGCCGCCTCAAACCCGGCCAGCTTCTCGTCCTTCACGGCAAAGTCGAAATCGATAAGCTCCGCCCCGCCCGCCTCGAAATGATCAACCCGCAGCTCGAAATGCTCGGCGACGGCGAGCCGGACTCCACCGAAGTCGGCCGCGTCGTTCCCATCTACGAAGCCATCGGCACGTTCGGCTCGCGCCAGATTCGCCGCGCCATGTACGCCGCTGTTCAGCAGCTCAACGAAGGCACCGTGGCGGAAATTCTTCCCGAAGAGCTGCGCGCGCGCCTCGGTTACCCCACTCGCCGCGATGCCCTCATCCACGTCCACTTTCCCGCGCCTGATGAATCGCTCGATGCGCTCAATATCTTTCGCACGCCCGCGCAGCAGCGCCTCATCTTCGAGGAATTTTTTCTTTACCAGCTCAGCCTCGCGCTTGATCGGCAGGCCACACGCAAGGAAAATGCCATCGCCTTCCGCATCCGCGAAGAAAAAGTTCGCGAAGCTCTAAAACGCATCCTCCCTTTCAAACCCACCGCCGCACAAAAGCGCGTCCTAGCCGAAATCGCCGCCGACCTCGAAAAGCCCAGCCCCATGAACCGCCTCCTCCAAGGCGACGTCGGCAGCGGCAAAACCATCGTCGCTCTCCAAGCCGCTGTCATCGCCATCGAAAACGGCTGCCAGGCCACGCTCATGGCGCCCACGGAAATTCTCGCCGTGCAGCATTATCTTTCCGCGCGCCGCATCCTCGCTCCCGGCAACTACAAGGTCGAACTCCTCATCAGCGGCCTCAAATTCGCGGAAAAAGCCGCCGCTCTCGAACGCATCCGCACCGGCGAAGCCCAACTCGTCGTCGGCACCCACGCCCTCATCGAAGACCAAGTCCAATTCGCGCGCCTCGGCTTCGTTGCCATCGACGAGCAGCACCGCTTCGGCGTCCTCCAGCGCAAGCGCCTGATGGACAAAGCCGCCGCGCACGGCCACGCGCCGCACGTCCTCGTCCTGACCGCCACGCCCATTCCGCGCACGCTCTCGCTCACCCTCTACGGCGACCTCGACGTCTCCGTTCTCGACGAGCTTCCCCCCGGCCGTACGCCCATCCAGACGCGCCTCACCTCCGAGCCGCATCTTCCCGGGGTCTGGGAATTTCTTCGCAAGGAAGTCGCCGCCGGTCATCAGGCCTACATCGTCTATCCGGTGATCGAAGAATCGAAGCTCGAACTCAAAGCCGCCATGGACGAATACAAGCGCCTGTCGAAAGAGGTTTTTCCGAAACTGAAACTCGGCCTACTCCACGGCCGCCTCTCGAGCGAAGAAAAAGACGCCGTCATGGAAAGCTTCCGCAAAAACGAAACGCAAATCCTCGTCTCAACCACGGTTATTGAAGTCGGCGTCGACGTCCCCAACGCCACCGTCATGGTCATCGAGCACGCCGAACGCTTCGGCCTAGCCCAGCTCCACCAACTGCGCGGACGCATCGGCCGCGGCGCCGCCAAATCCCATTGCATCCTGGTGGCTCCCGCGCGCATGGTCCTCGCTCCTTCAATGGTCGCAAGAGACGCCAGCCGTTCCGCGGCCGGCAAGGGCGAGGTCCGCTCGGCGGTCGCCAAGGACCTCGGTCGCGTAGCGGCCCCACAGCCCGAAGTCGCCCGCGCCCGCCTCGAAACCATGGTCCGCACCGCCAACGGTTTCGAGATCGCCGAAACCGATCTCCAACTCCGCGGCCCCGGCGAATTTTTCGGCACCCGCCAATCCGGCGACCTCGGCTTCCACATCGCCAACCCCCTCCGCGACAGGGATCTCCTAGAAGCCGCCCGCCGCGAAGCCTTCTCTTTCGTTGTCAACGCGCAACAATCCGCCTCCCTCCAGCGCCTCCTCCGTCAACTCCCCGCCGAATGGCAGCGCCGCTACCACCTCGCAAGGATCGGCTAACGTTCAACGACATGCTATCGTAGGACGGAACCACATGACGAAGACCGCGGACCGTCACGACTGGTATCGAAATACAGAATGGGACTCGGAGATTGAGACCAAATTTCTACAAAGATTGGGTCGCGCCCGAGGCAAATCGCAGTATTTGCGGATCCAGGCTTTCTACCTGGTGCAGAACCATCCAAATGCAGCATTAGACTTGCTGGATAGATATTTTTCTCTGGGAAATGACCTTGACCTAGCCCAAGCGTTCGTTCATCAAGCGACAGCGTATATTGCCCTTGGCCGGACTCAAGATGCCATTCGCTCTTTTCACAGAGCGTTCGCACGAGAGCGCGAATTTCCGAATGTAAAGACCACAGCTTGGAGCGAATTCGCACTACTAGTAGCGACGGAGAATCTCGAGCGCCATTTTGAGGAAGCCCTTCAGGTCTTGGAGGACCATCAGTCGCAAGTCGTGTTTCCTGTCGATGTGTTTATGTGGCATGCAGCGAACGCCTTGATTATGGCCGCCCTGGGCGAGCGAGAACTTGCTCAGCAGCATGCATCGAGGGCTTTGGAGGCCGCCCAAGCGAAACATTCCGGCTCTAGGTATCACTCCAAGGCTGGTCTCGTTGAGTCAAAGTACGGAGCGCTTCGAGATGCGTTATCCGCCCTGTTGGAAGCGCGCACTTGATTCCTAGCTCTAGGGCGATCTGAAACCGAATTCTCATCCTAATTCCATCACCCATGCGCATCATTGCAGGCAAATATCGCTGCCGCATCATGAAGAGTCTCAAAGGCTTCGCGCTTCGTCTCAACAGCGATCGTCTCTACGATGCATTCGTCGGCTGCACCAAACGGACGAATCTTTAGTTCAAAGGAAAACAATCCAGGTCGTTTGCAAACGTGAGAGGACCTGAGTATCGTTTTTCGATTTCGGACTGCGTCTGACTTTCCTTGCCAAGAGTCCGCAGCATGCGATGAGACAAGATCAGATGTTTGACGTGTGCTTCTCCGGCAATTTGTCCAATCACCGACGGCGGCATGTGCAGATTTCTTTCCACTCCGGTGACGCCTTCTGGCACGGCGTTGTGAGCAACAAACAAATCCGCGTTCGCCGCCAGCAGTGGCAATCCTGCTGTTTCGCCGTTCGTATCGCCGCTGAAAACGATCGCCTTGCCGCCGATCTCTACGCGCCAGGCAAGCGCCGGAACTCCTCCGTGAACCACGCGCACCGCCTGTGCGGTAATGCCGCCGCGGCGAAATACTTCAACCGGTTTCGTGGTTCCCACAACGTTGTGTGGCTGCATCTTGTAGCTGCCTTCTTCGCCGGGCACGAGTAACTCGCTCAGATAGCGAAAAGCGCCGTGTTTCTCTCCAAACAAATCGGTCACAAACTCCACGGTGGAAGGCATGAAGTCATTTCCTTCTGGCCCATAGATTGGCAAAGGACGATTGCGATCTTCGAACCACGAAGACTTGATCAACGCGGGAAAGTCGCCGCTATGATCCACGTGAAAGTGCGAGAACAAGATCACATCAAGCTGCGACATTTGCGCTCCGCTTTCGCCGAATCGCAGCGCGCTTCCCCCTCCCGCATCCACAAGCACTCGTGCTTGCCCGTCCTGCCAGATGAGATAGCTGCTCGAAGCCCGCTTGTCTTGCAGCTCGGGCCCACCGGACCCAAGCACCTGCAGCGCGATGCCATTCGCACCGCAAGACTGCGCTCGCGCTGGCAACGAGAGCGCCCAGCTCAACACAAGGCTAAGAGCCACAAGACTGCGAATGACAGCGAGAAGTCTTGGCACAAGAACTCCTTAAACTTCGCAGTACACGAGGGCAAACTCATTTTATTTGTCGGTGCCTCGATTTGATGAAGTCTCTGGTCTTTCGACTATAGTAGTTTTCTACCTCCATGCGCATCATCGCCGGCAAATATCGCAGCCGCATCCTGAAGAGCCTGAAGGGACTCGCGCTTCGTCCCACCAGCGACCGCCTGCGCGAAACGCTCTTCAACGTCCTCGGCCTAGCCATAACAGGCTCCCGCTTCCTCGACGTTTTCGCCGGGACCGGCGCCGTGGGTATCGAAGCCCTCAGCCGCGGAGCCGCCGAAGCCATCTTCATCGAAAATCACGCGCCCGCCGCAAAATTAATCCGCCAAAATCTCGATTCGCTCAAAATCGCCACCGGCTACACCATCCTCGCCGCCGACGCCCTCACCGCCCTCCAAAAACTCGCCGCGCGCAACAACCCGTCCACTCCGCCTTACGATTTCGTCTTCGTCGATCCCCCCTACGCCGCCCACGTCGACTACGCCCGCACTCTGGAATTCCTCTCCTCGAACTCCGCAAATTTCCTAGCCCCCAACGCCCTCGTCATCTTCGAGCATCACCACAAATTCCAACTCCCCGAGTCCTCTGGCGCTCTCGCTCGCGTTCGTCTGCTCAAACAAGGCGACGCCGCCCTTAGTTTCTTCCGCCAAGGCGCTTAACCGACCGCCAAAAATCTGACGCAAACCAACATCCTCCATGCGCCTTCCACCAGCAACGAGTCACCAGCCACGAATCCCTTTCCCCAAGGCATCCCGCGCGCTTCAGCCAGAATCCATACCTCCTGGTCCCCAGCCACGGTATAATCCAAAATCCTATGTCTTTGGGCCAGGTCAATAGTGGGTTGAACCTCTTGGGACAAGGCGGCGCGGCTACGGCTGCGCGCATGGCTCCCGTGTCTGAAGCTCCGCTCGCGCCGGAGGCGATCGCCGTCGAGCCCAAGCTTGGTATTGCTTGGGGCGACTTCCATCAAGGTGCCGCTAGCAACATCTGCACGCTATTCTCTTGGCCGCTTATCCCGAAAAATCTCCTCGGCGCCGATTATTTCAAAGAGTGCTGGATCGAGGGACGGATGCCGTGGCGCGCCGTTTTCGCCGCCGCCCTTTGGCACCTGGTATTCTTTCTCTCACCATTTTCGCTCTTCAACACCGTCCTGCCCCGCAACTCCGCGTTTGACAACGCCCAACTGACCTGGTCGGGACCGATTCAAGATTTCCCGGCGCTCGAAATCCCCGCAGCAAAACCCAAGGTTATGTCGCACGCCGAGCTACATAAATCCATCGCGCCCAAAGCAGCCGACGCGTTCCATCCGCGTCAGCGCATCATTACGGATCCCGTCCGTCCAAATAATCCGCACCAAACACTCCTCAATCCGGCTGCGCCGCAGATTGCGCCCAAACTTCTTCCGAATTTGCCCAACATTGTTCAGTTGCAAGCTGCCGCGGCGCCCGCTCGTCCGCGCATCGAGATCAACGCGAAAGACCTTGCCATACTTCACCCTCGGGCGCATCGCGTCGCCACTGTAAAAGCCACACCTCTGCCGGATGTGCCCGCCTTCGAGCAAAAGCCGGCGGACATCACGCTCGCGCCAACGGAAAGCGGTCCTGCTCGGCCCAAACTCGATCTGAATGCCGGCGCCGCGCCGCGCGCCGCAAAGCGCAGGCAAACCGGAGACTCCGTGGCCGCGCCGGAACTTTCCGCAGCGCAACCCTCCGCCGCAAGCCCCGCGACGCTCATCGCTCTTTCTGCTGAACCTGCGCCGCCGAAGCCCGATGTTCAGCCGCCTGCCGGAAATCTCGCCGCGCGGATTTCTATTTCTCCCGAGGGCAAAAAGCCCAGCGGCTCGCCGAGCGAATCTGCACCCGTTGGCGGTGGGAAGAGTCCCGTCGGGATCAGCATCAGCGGCGGAAACCCCAAGCCCAATACCGTCGTCTCTGGTTTAGGCGGCACGCACTTAAAATTAATTCTGCCGTCCTCCCGGGACCTAACCGCCCGGCCCGAAACTGACAACGGCTCGGAACATGCTGCCGAAAGAACCGGCCCGCCCAACTTTTCTTTGCTGCCTCCCGGCGCCAAACCAGAACAGATTTTCGCCGACAAGCGCGTTTACACGCTCAACATCAACATGGCCAATCTCACGAGCGCGAGCGGAAGCTGGATTTTGCATTTTTCGGAGTTGGGCTCGGAGCAAAATGGCCCACAAGCCGCTTCCCCGGATTTGACGGGTCTCGCCCCCATCCACAAAGTCGATCCCAAGTACCCGCCCGACTTGATCGAACAGAATGTCGAAGGCGAAGTTATCCTCTACGCGATCATTCGCGCAGACGGCTCTGTCGACAGCGTGCAGGTCGTTCGCAGTGTTGACCCCGTGCTTGACGCCAACGCGAAGAGCGCACTTAGCCAGTGGAAATTCCGCCCCGCCAGAAAAAATGGCGTCCCCATAGCCCTCGAAGCCATCGTCCACGTCCCCTTCCGCATCCCTAGCGACCGCTAAGCCTCAAACGGGCAGGCAGACGTCTTGAGAAATCAGGTTCTTGCGTCTTTCTTGGGCGGGGTGAGACAGGCGAACCATTTTGGATTCAACAAGTTGGACGCTTGCAAAAGGAGCCTTGAGATAGAAATCCGCCAGCTGGTTTTAGGCTGGCTGAATTCCACCAACCGTCGTGCTTGGGGGCAAAGAAACGGGCGGAAACGGTCCCGGCATCGCGCTATGAGAAGTCGTTGGCTGGACTCGGTTGTAAAGCGCCAGGGAGATCGCGCCCATGCCCCATATCCAGATTCCCAAGCCGAGCAGGAATCCGATTACATGCACATGCGCCAGCGGTGTGTACACGATGCGCACAATAACGAAACCCAACGCCATTCTGCCAATTAAAGCCCACGTGTCGGCTGGTTTCCCGAGAATCCAATTGCCGACAACCGCCCCAACGACAATCTCCGCGCAATTAATCGCCAGGAACCACAAACCCAGAGTGAGAAGCCCCAGGGGTATGCCTACAACCGTCACGCACGCGATGATAGCGGCAATCGGCACTCCAAAGAACACCAGCACGCCGAGGCCGATGGGGGCACCGACACGCTCACCGGCTCTGACCGTCTCTTCGGCGAAGTTCGGAAGGAGTAAAAACAGCACGAGCCCCAGCAGCACGAAAGCCGCTGTCCAGATGATCCGCCAGACGTAGTAATGCCCTTCCGCGTACTCCGACTCGTGCTTCATCAGGGTAAACTGGACCGGTGAGGCTAGTTTCGCTCCGGCATCGACAGTGGCGGGGTGGTTCCCTTCAAAATGAATCGGGCCTGTCACTTGTGCGGTTGAGGCGATCGACAAGAAATTCCCCTTGGCTTGAACTTCTCCATCAATGGTCCCGGAAATAATTGTTTGGTCCCCCATGAAGAGCAAATCCCGTCCTAAATGGCCATCCAAGGTCGCAGTCTGTCCGAACCCAGTCAGGCTGCCATCGACTTTTCCCGCCATATCCAGGTTCACGGTTTCATTGAAGGTGAGGACGTTCCTCTCCACGGTTCCAGTGATGGTCAGATTGTTCGTGAACGACCGGATGTTCCCGTCGATTTGCCCGCTGATACGCGTCGACTGCGCGAAAATAATGGCGTCGCCCTTGATGTGTCCGCTGATGTCAATGCTTTGGCCAAAGAAAAAGAGATCTCCATCCACGGTGCCATCGATCCGTGCCCGAGCACCCGTAATAAAAATGTCGCTCTTGACGGTTTGATCTTTTGCGAGCTCGTACGACTCGCTCTTGTGAAATTCGGTGGCCGCGGCCGGCGAGGGCAATGCCAGCGCGGCGCACAGCCCTGCAAACACAATCGCCAATGCCGATCCGCGCCGCAGTCGCCGCCGGAATATCACCGCCGCAAAACCCACGACCGTGACCATCGCTAGCACCTCGAAAAGTGTCATCATGGATTGCCATCCTTTCCAGAAGGCGCCTTGAAAAACCAGCAGGCTCAGAAGGCTTGTGCCGCCGAATCCCGCTTGTTCCAATCGCTGCTGCCAGGGCTCGACGAAACCCGTGTAGAGAGCGTATACGCCGGTTGCCGCCAGGCCAAAAATCACGCCCCAAATCCACTGAAACGATTGCCGCGCGCGCTCGCGAAATTGCGCGAGGCGCGCAGGCAACGGCTCGTCCTCCTCGAGCATGGCCCGCGTAAGCAAGCGGGATTCGCGTTCGAGGGCATGCAGCAAGGTACGGCAGGCGGCGCAGTCTTGCGTATGTGCGGAAACGGCTTGTGCGCGGGTGCGGTCCAGTTGGCGCTCCGCGTAGAGCAGGCAAGTGATCTCATCCAGATGGTCCATCGCTCCGTCCGGCCTTTCCTGTGATGCCGGTTTTGCAGGTTCGCTCACGAGGTGCCTCCCGCAGCCAGTGCGCTCTTCCCCTCCAGCGCCTGCCGAAGTTCATGCCGGGCGCGCAGCAGCACGACGCCCACGAAGGCGCGCCGCACGCCGAGCGCATCGGCGATTTCGTCATAACTCATATCCGAGTAGTAGCGCAATACCAGAGCCATGCGCGCACGCGCCCCGAGCTTGTCCAGGGCGTGGCGCACTTCCTCGCTGGTCTTCTGCTCGATCAGCCTGTCCAACTGGTTCGGGTCTGGATGCTCCAGCGGCACATCATCCACATCCTCGGTCTCTTTGTCTTGCCGGATTTTGCGACGCCGGAGGATATCCCAGCAGTGGTTGGCGGCCACTCTGTAAAGCCAGGCAGAAAACGAGCGAGTCTCGTCGAACTGGCTCAGGTTCTTTTGCAGCTTTATGAAAATATCCATCGTGGCATCTTCCGCGTCTTCGCGAGTTGGCAGTGCGCGCCTGCAAAAACGAAAGATGGCAGGCGCAAAATCCTGATAGAGCACTCCCCAAGCCTCGGCATCTCCTGCACGAGCTCGGGCTACTGCCTCCGTGGTCTCCGTCATTCCCGGCACGCTCATCCGGCCTGGTCTCAGCGGTTCCATAGACTAGTACGCAGGGAAGCCCCTAAAACTTACGCGATCTTAACAAATAGCAATATTGCGGAGCGGACCTATCTCTTCTCTGTTCAGCACTCTACCAGAAATGGCCGACGGGTCTACCAGGGCCTGCAATATCAACAAAGCCGCGCATGACGCTGTAGGTGCACAAATAGAGGATGAAAACATGGGCTGACAGCTCAGAGCCGGCGGCTGACACGCAGAGAGCCTCCTTGTTTGTAACCCGATTTGTACAAGGTGAAAAGCGGGAATTTCCAAGGTAGGGCAAGGAAGGAGCTGGGTGGATAGGCGTAGCGCACGAGCGCTGGGGATAGTGAGGTAGCCTAGCCCTTCGCAATCCGAGCCCTGCATTTGGCTAAAGGCAATGTATTCAGTGCTTTGCAACGGCACTGCGCGGACGGGTCTTGCGATGCGTTGGGCGATCCCTTGCGTAACGGGTCCCACAGGCGCGGCTTTATCAGTTGTGGGGCTGCCTTTTTTAGGAAAGCCGCTCCCGTCGGCGCGGGACTCCATTTGCCTTGCACGTCCCAGAAGATTTTGTGGTCGTGGGTTTTGAGCTTAGACATGCGGCCGGAATGAGCGAAATCGGGCGGGATGCGGTACAGTGGATGATCGCAGCGCTGTTGCGGTTTTACTCTGCCGGTCCGCTCGCGCCTCGCTTCCATGACCCAAATACTTCCATCGCTTGTAATTCTGGGGCGGCCCAATGTGGGCAAATCCACGCTGTTCAACAGGCTGACGGGAACGCGGCGGTCGATTGTTACCAATGAGCCTGGAATTACGCGCGATCGAATTTATGGGAAGGCGGAGTGGCGAGGGAAGGCGCTGGAGATTGTGGATACGGGCGGGATTGTTCCAGACGACAAGGCGTTGATTCCGCAGGAGATTTTGCGGCAGGCGCACGTGGCGATCAAAAAGGCGGCGCTGCTCGTGCTGGTTGTGGACAGCCAGGCAGGCGTCACGCCGCTGGATCAGGAATTGGCGCGGCTTTTGCGCACGACCGGGAAGCCGTTTGTGGTGGCCGTGAATAAAGTGGACGCGGTGTCACAGGAAGTGAACGCCGCGGTGTTTCATTCTTTGGGCGTGCCGGTGTTTCCCATTGCGGCGGAGCATGGGACGGGAGTGGACGATTTGCTGGATGCCGCGCTGGCCGAGGTGGACGCCGTTGAGTCCGAAGAGGAAGTAGCGAAAGAGGACGCCGTCGAGGTGGCCATCATCGGACGGCCGAATGTGGGCAAGTCTACTTTGCTGAACCGGATGGCGGGAGAGGACCGCTCGATCGTTTCGCCCATTCCGGGAACGACGATGGACAATGTGGATACGGAAGTGACGCGCGAAGGGCATGAGTACCGGTTTGTGGACACCGCGGGGATTCGGCGCAAGGCGAAGACAACCTTGGTGGCGGAAAAATTGAGCGTGGTGATGGCGCGGCGCGGGCTCGAACGGTGCGACGTGGCGCTGCTGGTTGTGGACGGCGAGCAGGGAGTGACGCAGGGAGACGCGCAGATTGCCAGTTATGCGGAAGAGTCCGGGCGATCGGTGATCATTGTGATTAATAAGTGGGATTTGGCGGTCGTGGCGGCGCGAAATGCGGCTTCACGCGATGCGGAGAGCGCAAAGGGAAAATCCAGGCGGCCCGCCGGGGAACGGCACCGGCCGGAAGATTTCAATCCGGAGAGGCTGGCGTTCGATTACGAGAAGATGATTCGTGGGAAATTGAAATTTTTGAGTTACGCGCCGATCGTTTTTCTTTCCGCCAAGACGGGAGAACGAGCGGGGAAGCTTTTTCCGCTGATCGACCAAGTGGCCCAGGCGCGGCGGCGGCATATTGCCACGCCGGAATTGAATCGCTGGTTGAAGGAAGACGTGGATTTGCAGCGCGGGACCACGCCTAAAGCGCGGCCGGTGCGGATTTATTACATTACGCAGGCGAAAACCGCGCCGCCGACATTTTTGCTCTTCAGCAACCAAAAAGAGCCGATGCACTTCAGCTACGAACGGTTCCTGGAGAATCAGCTGCGCGCAAAATACGAGTTCTTGGGAACGCCCGTGCGTTTTGTGCAGCGTTTGCGCAAACGTGAACCGCGGCCTCGCAAAGGCAAGGATAAGGACGAGGAATGAAACCGGCGGGCTCGCATGGGCAACCCGGCGAAAAGAGGGTGCGCCATGCCGTGCCCCTACAGGAAAGCATCGGAAACTGCTACGATAGCCGCGTCCCCCTCTGATTGGAATTTGCCATGCCGAGCACCGCTGCCGCGACACAGACCACCATCGAAAAGGAATTTTATCGGATTGGCGAAGTGAGCCGGCTGACGAGTCTGAAGCCGTTTGTTCTGCGGTATTGGGAGACGGAATTTCCGATGCTGGAGCCGGTGAAGAGCGCGAGCGGGCACCGGCTGTATCGTCAGGAAGACGTCGAGATGGTGCTGCGCATCAAGCGGCTCCTCTACGACGAAGGATTTACCATTGCGGGCGCGCGGCGGCATCTGCGCGAGCAGAATGGCGCCGGAGACGTCGACGGCGGGGCGATTGGCGCTAACGGAGCTGCGGATGGTTTCGCGGCGGGCGGGGCAGCGCAACTCTTAAGCCGCAAAATGTTGCTGGACCTGCGGGATACGCTGCGCGCTTTCTTGACGCTTCTCGAACGCAAGTGATAGCCTGAGAATGCTGTAAAGCCCACTTCGCAAGTAGTCGGTCGGGACGTAGCGAAGCCTGGTATCGCGCACCCTTGGGGTGGGTGAGGTCGCTGGTTCAAATCCAGTCGTCCCGACCATTTCTCTTCGCAATTCAAGCCATATGGATTTTGTACGGGGCGCTGATGAAGCCGTCGGTTCTTGCAGGTTTCCCAGAATCGCTCATAGCAGTTGCGTTTGTGCATGGAGAAGAAGCGGCTTGGGAACAAAAAGATTGCCCTGCTGTATTAGATTGGCTGTCCGAAAATAACAATGCGATATTGGGAACCGAACTTTGGACTGTCAGAGGCGGCAGCATAAGCACCGCACTAAGCACAAAATTAGGTCCCACACTCTATGTTTCCAGCAGTAACCCGCTGAAAGCCGAGACTTGGAACGATTATGTACGACGGTCTGTGAAAGAGGCTGGAGATCTCATCGCTGCGTTTCGTTGGCCAGAAGACGCCCTCGAACCAGAACGTCCGGTGTATTTCAACATTGCATGGGCTAGTCGGCAGTGGTTCCACCAAACGCTCGGGACAAGTTCGCTGACGATTAGGTTCGCGTGAGCGAAACCGTTGCAGGAACGAGGAGCCGGGCGGCCCTTCTGGATTGACCGATACACATAAATATGAGATATTTACACATAGAGGAACAGAGCGATGCGAACCAACATAGAGATCGATGATCAACTCATGAGGGAGGCGATGAAAAGCAGCGGAGCCAAAACCAAGCGCGCGACGGTGGAAGAAGGGTTGCGGCTACTCGTACGGCTTCGCAAACAGACGGCGATCCGGCGTCTGCGAGGGAAAATACAGTGGGAAGGCAATCTCGATGAATCACGGCTTGGGCGAAACACTGAGTAGAAAATAGCGTGATCATCGTCGATACAACTGTTTGGGTGGACTACTTGCGGGGCAGCCGGAACCCGGAAACAGAATGGCTTGATCGCGAGGTGGGCCGGGAAGAAATCGGCGTGGCTGATTTAATATTGTGCGAAGTCCTGCAAGGCGTGCGGAGCGAAAGAGACTTTGGCCATGCGAGAATAGTGCTGGGAGAGTTTGCACTATTTTCGACCGGCGGAGAAGAATTGGCGATTGCGGCGGCGAGAAACTATAGGACAATCCGCGAAGAGGGCTTCACGGTTCGGAAGACGATCGATTGCTTGATCGCGACATTTTGCATGATGAAGGGCTTCGCTCTATTGCACCGGGACCGCGACTTCGACGCTTTTGAAGAAATTCTGGATCTGGCTGTGATTCATCCCTGACAGCGCAATCGTAAAGGCCGTACCTTTCTGTGGCAAATGCGCGTCAATTCTTTTCATTTGTGAACGAAGCTGGAAGCTTCCAGAGGAATTATGCCGCACATACTTTTGACCAATGACGATGGGATTCACGCGGAAGGGTTGCGCGTGCTGGCGGAGGCGTTTGCGGGATTTGCGGACGTGAGTATTGTGGCGCCTAGCCGGGAGCAGAGCGGGACGGCGCAATCGCTCACGCTGCGGCAGCCGATTGTTTGCAATCCGGTGGCGGAGCGCGAATGGGCGGTGGATGGGACGCCGGCGGATTGCGTGATTGTGGCTTTGCACAAATTGTTGACGGAGAAAGTGGATTTGGTGATTTCGGGGATAAATCACGGCGCGAATTTGGGCGAGAACGCGTATTACTCGGGGACCGTGGGCGCGGCGCGGGAAGCCGCGCTGCACCACATGCCGGCGGTCGCGATGTCGCTGTGCTCGAAGGGAGAAAAGGTGAGTTTTGAGCCGGCGGCGCGCGTGGCGCGTGCGGCTGCGGAATTAATCTTGAAAGAAGGATTGCCAGACCAGGTTTTGCTGAACGTGAATGTGCCGGAGCCTTGGCTGGGTGGCGTGAAGTTTACGCGGCAATCGAAAAAGATTACGCGGAACCAGCTAACGGAAGGCAAAGATCCGCGCGGACGAATTTATTTTTGGCTCTACGAGCAGAGGATCGATAAGGACGTCGAGCCAGATACGGATTATGCGGCGATTTTTGATGGGGCCGTGTCCGTGACGCCGTTACATCTGGATGCCACCGATACGGCGTCGCTCAATCATCTTTCGCATTGGGGGAAGACGATTGGAAAAGCGCTTGGGGGCTGAGTATTCGTTCGAGGAAATTCTTCAGCAGAGATTCTGCCGCGTCTAATTCCAATTCAAAAACCGAATCTGAAAGTTGCCTGTCCTCTTGTAGGGGCACGATATATCGTGCCCCTACAGCGCCAGCTAGCGGCTGGGCGTCACCGCTGGCGCGACGGCTGGAATTTTGTCCTTGTGCATCGCTTCGTTGAGCGCGGGAAGATCCTTGGCCAGGACTTCGCGCCAAGCCGTCAGCTGCGTTTCGAGCCGTTGATCGAGCTCGGCGAAGACGGCATCTTCGGCGGGCGTGGGCGCGGTGTCGGCGCTGTCGACCAGGCTTTGTAGATGGCCGAGCTTGCTGTTGAGCATGGTCGGATAGTTGGCTTGGTCTTCGCTCGACTTGGAATTCACCTGGACCAACTGTTCTTCGATGGCGGTGATTTTTTTGCGCAAGTCGGTGGATTCGGTGACGAGCGATTTTGTCTCTGCGCCGGAGCCCATGCGCTTCTCGAAAGCCAGCAACTGCGTGCGCAAATCGCGTATCGCGAGCACGGTCTTGTTCATCAGGTCCTGCCGTTGGCTCAGTTTGAGCATCAGGTCGAATTGTTTGCGCAGATCCTCCGGCGAAGTTTGCACGCGCGGATCCATCTTCACTTCGAATGCCGCTGTTTGCGATTTTCCCTCGACGGTGAGGCGCACTTGATATTTGCCAGGAACCGCGAGAGGCCCGACCGGTTCGCCGGCGTCATAAATTAATCCAGGAACTTTCTTTGGCGTCTCGTAGCGCAAATCCCAGACGAAGCGATTCAAGCCGGCCTTTACGGGAATGCTCTCAACCGGGATATCGCGCTCGCCTTCGTCGGGTCCCTCGTCAGTTTTCTTTTCCGCGCTCGAGTACGAACGAATGACTTTGCCATCGGCATCGAGCACTTCGAGTTTGGCGGACGTTTTCGGTTCGTCCTTCAAGTAGTAATAAAGGATGGCGCCGGATGGCGGATTTTCGCCGATCGGATAGCGGCGAGGATTCATGTGGCCCTCGCGTGTGCGGAAAGCCGTATCGGGCGTGAAGAGATGCGCATCTTCCGCGGCGATGGACGCGCTAGCTTGGCGCAAAGGGCTGAGGTCATCAAGCACCCAGAAGGAGCGGCCGTGGGTGGCGACGACGAGGTCGTCGTCATGAATGATCAGGTCGTGGATGGGCGTGGGCGGAAGGTTGAGTTGCAGCGGCTGCCAGTTCGCGCCGTCGTTGAAAGAGACCCAGATGCCGGTTTCCGTGCCGGCATATAGAAGCCCCTTGCGCTTCGGATCTTCGCGAACGGCGTGAACGTAAGAATCGTCAGGCAAGCCGGTGATGATTTTTGTCCAGGTCTTGCCGAAATCGCTGGTCATGAAAACGTAAGGCTTGAAATTGTCGAGCTTGTGGGCGTCCACGGCGACGTAAGCGGTGCCAGCGTCAAAGGGCGAGGCCTCAATCAGACTGACCATGGCCCATTCGGGCATATCCTTTGGAGTGACGTTAGTCCAGGACTTGCCGTCGTCCCTCGTGAGTTGCACGAGGCCGTCATCGGTGCCAGCCCAAAGTTCCCCCGCCTGTTGCGGTGATTCCGCGAGCGTGAAAATGACGTCGTAGTATTCGACGGTGTACTGATCTTTGGTGAGCGGGCCGCCGGCGTCCTGCTGCTTGGATTTGTCGTCGCGCGTCAGGTCGGGACTGATGGTGGCCCACGTGCGGCCGGCGTCAGTCGAGCGAAAAACGTACTGCGCCGTGTGATAGATCACATCGGGATTGTGCGAGGAGATCACGATGGGCATGGTCCACGTGTAGCGGTACTTCTGCGTGGCCGCCGGATAGCCGTCGGGATCGTCGGGCCATTCCTGGATGCTTTGGGCTTGATACGTGCGGCGATCGAAGCGCGTAAGGATGGGGCCTTCGTCGTCGGCGTAGACGATGTTTGAATCGCGCGAGTCCGGCACGATGTAGCCGCTTTCGCCGCCACCTACCGCATCCCAATCGCCTGGAAGGATGGCACCGTGGTCGCTGCGCGTGCGGATGCCGACGGAAGAGTTGTCCTGCTGCGAGCCGTAGACGCGGAATTCAAAATCGTTGTCGGCGGCGACGTGGTAGAACTGCCCGGTGGGCTGATTGTCTTCCGTGGTCCAATTTTTGCCGCCGTCGACGCTCATGGTCGCGCCGCCATCGCTGCCGTTGATCATTCGATTGGGATTGTTGGGATCGATCCAGAGAGCGTGATGATCGCCGTGAGGCGCGTTGATGCGTTCGAAGGATTTGCCGCCGTCCGTGGAGCCGTAAAGGCCGGTGTTCGCGATGTAGACGCCCTCGGCGTTTTTGGGATCGGCCCAGATGTGCGTGAAATACCAAGCGCGCTGCGTGAAGCGGTGGTCGTCGGTGACAAAAGTCCAGTTCTCGCCGCCATCTTCACTGCGATACAGGCCGCCTTTTTTGGCCTCGATGAGCGCGTAGACAATATTCGAATCAGCGCCGGACACCGCGACGCCGATGCGCCCGAGCGTGCCTTCCGGCATGCCGTGGCCTTCGATGCGCTTCCAGGTCGCGCCGTCATCGTTCGAACGATAGAGGCCGTCCTTCGCGCCGCCGCTATTGAGAGTCCAGGGCGTGCGCCAACCTTCCCACATGGAGGCGAAAAGAACGTGAGGATTGTGCGGATCGAAAACGATGTCGATGCCGCCAGTACGGTCATCGAGGTAAAGAGCTTTTTCCCAGGTCTTGCCGCCATTGCGGGTGCGGAAGATTCCGCGTTCCGTGTTTGGGCCGTAGGCGTGGCCGAGCGCGGCAACGTAGACGATATCGGGATTCGCGGGATTGATAATGACGGCACCGATGTGGCGTGTGTCTTTCAGGCCAACGTTCGTCCATGTCTTGCCGGCGTCCGTCGATTTATAAACGCCATCACCGAAAGAAATGTTGCCGCGGATGCAGGCTTCGCCAGTGCCCACATAAATCACGTTGGGATCGGAGTCCGCAATGGCCAATGCACCGATAGAAGAAACAGGCTCCTTATCGAAGAGCGCATCCCAGGAGTTGCCGCCATCCGTCGTTTTCCAGACGCCGCCGCCAACCCCGCCGAAGTAATACGTGTTGGGTTGGCTGGGCACGCCTGCGACCGTGAGAACGCGGCCGCCACGGAAGGGGCCAATGAGGCGCCACTTCATGCCGTCGTAAGTCTTGGGATCGATTTGTTGGGCATTGGTAGCAGTCGAAACGGCAAAGAAAAAGGCGCAGACAGCAAGCAGAGAAGAAAGCGGCTGGCGAAGCAATCTCACGCGAACCTCCGAGGATCTCTAAACGGAACGTTGCATGGTATCACTGGTGACCGTGGGAACTACAGATGCTAGTAGAGATGGATCACTTGGAATCAAAAACTGCACGGGCAGGAGTGCCTGTGCTACCGGATGCAAATGAGGTAGGATGCAGCGGGGATGAGCACAACAAAAACGTACGACGTAGCGATCATCGGGGCGGGCGTTTTCGGAGCGTGGAGCGCGTGGCATCTGGCGCGGCGCGGGCAGAAGGTCGTGCTGCTCGATGCGTATGGGCCGGGGAACGCGCGGGCAAGCTCGGCGGGCGAGACGCGCATTATTCGCATGGGCTACGGCACGGACGAAATCTATACGCGGTCGGCGCAGGGGTCGCTGGCGCAATGGAAAAGCTTCTGCATTGGAACCGGCCAGCGGCTGTTTCACGAAACGGGAGTGCTGTGGCTGGCGGGCCAAGACGACTCGCGCGTGCGCCAGACCATGGCCACACTGAAGCGCTGCGACGTGCCGTTTGAAGAGATGGATCGCGTGGCGCTCGAGCGGCGTTATCCGCAGATTTCCTTTGAAAGAGTAACGCGCGGATTTTTGGAGCCGAAAAGCGGAACGCTGCTGGCGCGGCGAGCGGTCGCCGCGGTGGTCGAGGACGCCGTCAAACAAGGCGCCGAGTTTCGCATTGCTCTTATTGAAAGTCCGCACGGAAGCGGCCGTCTGAAGAGCATCACGTGCAGCAACAGCGAAACAATCGCGGCGGAGCAGTTTGTGTTTGCCTGCGGGTCGTGGCTCGGCAAAGTCTTTCCCGAAATTCTTGGGCCGAGGATTTTCCCAAGCCGGCAGGAAGTTTTCTTTTTTGGCGTGCCTCCAGGAGACGAGCGATTCGCGCCGCCTGCCTTGCCGACGTGGCTTTTTCAAGAGGATGAATATTATGGAATGCCGGACATCGAGGGCCGAGGTCTCAAGATCGCGCTGGATCATCATGGAGAGCGCGTAGACCCGGACACGCAATCACGCTTGCCAACGGCGGCAGAAGCGGACGTCGTGCACAAATACGTGATGAGCCGTTTTCCGGCGCTGCGAAATGCGCCGGTAGTCGAGACGCGCGTCTGCCAGTATGAAAACACTTCTAATGGCGACTTTTTGATCGACCGTCATCCGGAAATGGAAAACGTATGGCTTGCCGGGGGCGGATCTGGACACGGCTTCAAGCATGGGCCGTCAGTGGGCGAATACGTCGCACGCCAGATTTTGGACAAGGCAACGCCCGAGCCGCGATTTTCACTGGTTACAAAGGAAACGGTGCAGCGGCGGGCAGTCTATTAGTCAGAAACGCGCCGCGGGACGGCCGGGCGCAAGTCAGTTTTTTGGCGCGCGGCGGCGAGCGTGGAACGCGGCGATGCCGCGCTTTACCCGTCTGGATTTCTCCGCATAAAGATCGCGGTCCGCTTCGGAAAGAAGCTTTTCGATCCTCTCGCCTTCCCCGCGGTAAATAGAAATGCCGATGCTTGCCGAGAGCTGGGGCTTTTCCTCGTCCTCGGCCATGACCACGCGAATACGATTGGCAACGTGATTGGCCTCCGCATCTTGCGACTCCGGCAAGACGAGGGCGAACTCATCGCCGCCGTAGCGCGCGGCGGTGTCGATGGCGCGGCAATGAATGCGCAGGATGGCAGCGAGGCGGCAGAGAGCCCGGCTACCGACCAGGTGTCCGTGGCGGTCGTTGATTTTTTTCAAACCATCGAGATCTAGCAGAAGCACGGCGAAGGAGCGGCCCGTGCGATTGGTGCGCTCGGTTTCATTTTCGAGAACGTCGAGCAAGCGGCGGTAGTTAGCGAGGCCGGTGAGCGGGTCGCTGACGGCGAGATGGCGGACCTGCTCGAAGAGCCGCGCATTATCGAGGAGAGCGCCGCCAAGAGCGAGAGCGTAACTGCCGACGGTGAGCACTTGGGCGAAAACGAACGGCGCGTCAAGAAGCCGCTCCGACTGGCATGCGGCGAGTTGAGCGGCAAAATTCATCCAAGCCGCGGCGTAGATAGTGCGGTCGAAAGCCGTGTCCTCGGACCCCAGGCGGCGGCGATACCAAATCACTGCCGCGAGAAAAATTACGGCGGGCAAGAGCTGCTGAGGACTGGGGATCAAGGAAACCGGATGCCGGGATACCTCGGGGGGAAGCCGGTGGAGAGCGATGGCGATGAGGTAGGTAAATCCGACGACAGCCAAAAGGGCGCCGGCGATCTCTGATTTTGTATGCCGCGACCTGGGAATAAAGCGCTCGACGAGCAATGCGACCAGAAGCAAGAGCGCCAGGACCATGCGACTGAGCCACCAGGCAATAGGCGCCCAAGTGGGACGTAGCGGAGAATCCTGCAAGAACTGAAAGAAAAGAACGCTGGAGGCCGCTAGGACGGCTCCGGAAAGAAGAAAGCCGCCGCCGAGAATCAGGGAGATACGATCTTGGGTGCCCTGAAAGCGGACGAGAGTGAGAGCGGCAAAGACGAAAGCCAGTAAGGCGCTGATGACTTGAAGATAGCCCTGAAGAACGGGATCGGGATCGAGAGCAATGGGACGCAGCCAGTAAGCGACGAAGAAGGTCAGGAGGAAGCCCAAGATGTGCCACAAAACGACCTTCGTGGGACCGCGACCATTCATTCGGGTTTCCTCGCCCATACTATCCATACTGATGAACCTCGACCGGGACGAGGTGCTATCTAATTAGACTATGAGGGCGAATCGAGCGTTGCCGCTAAAGTGAAGGAACTTTAACGAAGAGACACTCCTTGTGGAAAATTTTCCACCTGTACGGAAGGACAGGTGAAATGCCCGGGCCGAAGAGGGACGACGAGCATATGGCAGGAAAGAGCGAGAAAGTTCGGAAAGTTTTGGCTTGCGCGAAAAATGGATTTCTTGGAAAATGCCTTTATTGAAACGGTTCAATGAGCGAGGCAAGCAGCGGGAGACGGCTTCGCTCTTTCCCATACAAAATGGAACGCCACTCGGCGAAGATCGAGCCAGCAAAAGGAACACGGTAGGCGCGTGAAAAAACGCATACGAAGCGTGTCGAAAAAAAACGTGGCGGTTCCGCGAGGCAGGCGTTCCGCATTGCGAGTCGCGGGGCAAGAGACGCTGCGGGAAATTCTGTCGCAGCCGTCCACGTGGCTCGAAACAGCGCGCCGGCTCCCGCAAGACGCCGAGCTGCTTAGAGTTTTTCAAACGTTTTCTTCTCAGAAGCCGTGGCTTTTTGTTGGCTGCGGATCGAGTCATTACCTTTCGCAAACGATTGCCGCGCAATGGACAAAACTTCTTCAGGCGGCCTGCACGGCCGTACCCGCATCGGAGCTGCTTTTTGCGCCGGACGAGATATTGCGGCGGGCAGGGGCGCAGCAGATTGTGCTGGTGTCGCGCTCGGGAAAGACCACGGAAGTATTGCGAGCGGCGGAATTGCTGAAAAGCAGAGAGACGCTTCAGACGCTGGGCGTGACATGCAACGAAACGAGTGCTCTGGCTAAGCTGTGTAGGCAAACGTTGAAGCTGCCGTGGGCCGATGAGAAAAGCATGGTGATGACGCGGTCGTTCACCTCTATCCTGCTGCTGTTCGAGAGGCTGGGCGCGAAATTTGCAGGCGATGAGAAGCTGGTGTCCGCGCTGGACGGCATGCCGGAAAAGACCACGCGGTGGCTCGAGGCGAATGCTGATAAGATTCGGGCGCTCGGAGCGAAGCGCCCG
This sequence comes from Candidatus Acidiferrum sp., assembly GCA_049800195.1. Taxonomy (GTDB): domain Bacteria; phylum Acidobacteriota; class Terriglobia; order Acidiferrales; family UBA7541; genus Acidiferrum. Next base: position 88,872 of record JBARJI010000095.1, on the reverse strand, counting down.
TTTGCGGATTTTGTCTTTCTTGGACAGGGCGCGCATTACTGGCTGGCGCAGGAGGCGGCGCTGAAAATCACGGAAATGTCTTCTTCCTATGCGCAGGCCTATCACACGCTGGAATTCCGCCACGGGCCGAAATCGATTGCAGGCAAGGATACGCTCATTACTTTTTTTCTTTCCGACGCCGCGGCGGAAGAGGAATGTCTGCTCGTTGGCGAACTGAAAAAATTGGGAGCGGCCACTATGGTTATCGCCAACCGCGCCACGCAGGCGTTGCGGCGCGAAAGCGATGTGCTGATCGAGCTGGGTTTGGACGAACCAGAATATGCGCGCATGGCTCTTACCGCGATTCCGGCGCAGTTGCTGGGACTGGTAGTCGGCTTGCGCAAAGGATTGAATCCCGATGCGCCGAAAAATTTGACGCGCGCGGTGGTGCTGGGCTCGAACGAGGGAGCGCCCCCAAAAAGGAGAAGTGCTTGAGCACCGAAGCGGGCGCGAACAACATGCCGCACTTGCGGCGAACCCTCACGCTATGGGACCTAGTCCTCTACGGCGTCATTGTGCTGCAGCCAGTCGCGCCGATGTCGGCGTTCGGAGCGCTGAGCGACCGTGGACGCGGACACGTAGTCACGGCGATTCTGATCGCCATGGTTGCGATGCTATGCACGGCCGTAAGCTACGGCCGAATGGCGCGCGTGTATCCGAGCGCGGGTTCGGCGTTCACGTACGTAGCCCGCGAAATCCATCCTGCCGCCGGGTACGTCACCGGGTGGAGCATGGTGATGGACTACATCGTGAATCCGCTGATTTGCACGATTTGGTGCGCCGGGCAAGCGCACGAGTTTGCGCCGGGTTTACCTGTCTGGGGCTGGAAGATATTTTTTGCGGTGGTCTTCACACTCCTGAACCTGCAAGGAATCAAGACATCCGCGCGCGTGAACGCCGGCCTCGCAGCGGGAATGAGCGCGGTCGTCATCCTGGTTTTCGTGACGACGATCCACTACATCCTGGGGCATGCGCATACCGAGCCGGGTTTTTTTACGCGGCCTTTCTACGATCCAAAGACATTCACGTTCGACAATTTGTTCGGATGCACGTCGCTGGCCGTGCTGACCTATATAGGTTTCGACGGAATTTCGACGCTCTCGGAAGAGGCGGAAAATCCGCGGCGAAATATCATGCTGGCCACGGTTCTAACTTGCCTAGCTGTGGGCATTCTGTCTGCGGCGGAAGTTTACGTGGCGCAGCTGGTGTGGCCGGCTTCCCAGCCATTTCCGAATCAGGATACCGCGTATGTTTACATGGCGGCGCGGACGTGGGCGCCGCTTTTTTCGATCCTGGGCGCCACGCTTCTCGTCGCGAACTTTGGATCGGGCATGGGAGCGCAAATCGGAGCGGCGCGATTGCTCTATGGCATGGGAAGAAGTAATGCGCTGCCAAAATCCTTCTTTGGGGAAGTGGACGCGAAGCACCAAGTCCCGCGGAATAACGTGGTCTTCATCGGCGCGATTGTCCTGGTGGGATCCTTTTTTCTGACGTTCGAGAAAGGCATCGAGCTGTTGAATTATGGCGCGCTGCTGGCCTTTATGGGCGTGAATGCCTCGGCCTTCATGCATTATTTCGTGAGGCAGGCCGAGAAAAAGGCGACGAATTTCGCGCTGCCGGTATTGGGCTTCTTCATTTGCCTGGGACTGTGGTGGAACCTCAGCGTCCCCGCGAAAGTCGTCGGGAGTATCTGGATGGCCGCGGGAATCGCGTTCGGCATCTGGAAGACGAAGTGGTTTCGCGAGCCGTTGTCCTTTGAGATTCCCGCCGAATAGCCACGCGTCGCAGCGCCATTCACTTGTCTTAAACTGGGGAAACTCTGGCAGAATGATGGCAACTCTAGAGGCGTCCACGTGAAACGCGCAAGCGGCAAAGATCAGACGGTGACGATGCGAGACGTCGCGGAAGACAGCGGCTTCTCGCCCGCGACGGTCTCGATCGTCTTGAATAACGCGCCGCTGGCGCGCTACATCGCTCCCGCTACAAAAAAACGCATTGAGGAAGCGGCGAAGAAGCTGGGCTACCGGCCGAACGCGATGGCGCGGTTTCTGCGGAGCAAGCGCAGCCACAGCGTGGGGCTGGTGTTCTTTGACATCACCGATCCATTTTGCATGCCGGTCCTGCGCGGGATTGAGAACGCGCTGTATCAGTCGTCGTATGTGCCGATTTTTGCCGACGCGCACAATCAGCGCAATCGCTTCGAGCGCTATCTGGAGATGCTGCTGGAACACCACGTGGAAGGGCTGATCGTGGTGGCCAACTGGTTGGTGGTGGACATTCATGTGCTTGCCGATCTGAGTAAACGCAACATCCCTGCGGCCACGATCGGCTGGGAGCTGCCCGCGGACACGGTAAGCTCGGTGATGGTGGACAATGAGACGGGTGGGCGAATGGCGCTCGAACATTTGCACCAGCTCGGCCATCGCAAGATCGCCTTCATTCGCGGGCCAAAGATGATTATCGACAGCGCTCCGCGCTGGCGCGGCGTGCAGAAGTTTGCACATACTGCGGGCCTCGAGATCGATCCGGCTCTCGTGCTGCAACTGCCCGATTCGTTCGATCCCAACTCCGGGTTCGAGGGCGGCCAACGGCTGACCGAGGAATTGCTGCAGAAAAAGAAAAAGTTTACGGCGCTGATGGCGTTCGACGACTTGACGGCGCTGGGAGCAATTCGCGCGCTGACCAAAGCCGGAGTGAAAGTGCCGGAGCACTGCTCCGTGACAGGCTTCGACGATGTCGCACTGTCGGCGCTGAGCGCGCCGTCCTTGACGACGGTGCGGCAGCCGCTCGAGGCCATGGGAACGTACGCCGTCAATGTGGTGATGGAAGGAATCAAGGCCGGACTCGAGAAACGCGAGTGGAATGTCGTGCAACAGAAGATGAGCCCGGAGCTGGTGATTCGAGATTCCACGCGGGCGGTTTCGCACGGCGGCTCCAACGATTGATCGGCGGGCGGCGCGGGATGAAGTTTGGGAAGATTCGGGCAGCGGTGGTCGCGGGAGGAACACAGTGTGCGGCCCCCACCCCCCGGGTATCCGCAAGTCATGAAGTAAAGACATGAAACGAATAGAGTTGCGGGCATTCCTGCGTGTTGCGCACCTTGTGACTGTGGAAAAAACGGGAAGTGTTTGAGGTGGAGCAGAGAAAATATAGCCTGGTGAATTTGTAAAATATTGAAAAAGAACGGGTTGGGGAAAGCTGTATTTGTAAACATAAGAAAACATAGGGGGTTGCTTGCTCTCTTTTTGCTCTGTTTTTGCTCTGGGAGAGAGCAGGCGTAGCGAGACAGAGGCAGCGGAGGTGAAGGAGGTCGAGGAAGTCGAGGAGACAGAGGAAATATAGGAAGTAGAGGTGAAAAAGGATCTTAGGAGGGGAGCGTGGGGCGCGGGCGGGCAGAAGGGTTTCTGCGGGCGAAACGGTTCGAGGCTCAGGGCAAGCATGGGGAATTGTAGCAGGAGGATTACCGTAACGTCAACTCATTTGCAAGGAATGGTCGAAATTCGCGGTTGAACGGTCGTTTTTGCGGGGCGAACGGTGAGAGCGAAATGGCAGAGGGGGAAACGTCAACACCCGCACCCGTCAAAAACGAAGGGATGCGGCGCCCCCCCAAAGTCGAGATGATCTCGGCGCGCAAAGGGCCACCCGCCGGGGAACAGCGCTCTCGTCGTTGCTCATGTCCGCAGTCTACACAAAGCAACTCCATCCGAGGTCAATTTCTTCACACGTTCCTGTCCCCAGGTTTCCTAGGTCAGTTCCTACGGTTCGACCGAGATGCGTCTGCTGATTTCTGTCCACCTGGAGGGGACTGGATTCGGAAAGTTGTACCATACCACCTCCAGCAGGCTTAGACTGCCTTGCGCAAAATGAAGTAGGACGCTAATAGTGTCGTCCTTTCCGTTTACCAGCACACCCAGATCGATCGATCCGACCAGGCCTTGATGGCCCACAAGTTTCGGATTCTGTGGCTGCGGAGGCGCTTCGATAACAACTGAACGGCACCCGCAGGTGCAGGCTGCGACAACGCGGAGATCTCCGAGTTCGGCGTCAGCCCACTGAGGATTCGAAAGTACGATCTCTCGGATCCATTCTCGTTCCTGAGGAGTGACTGGCCTCGTTGGGATCTTTACATAGCTGCTCGGGTCGTTGCTCATTGTTTCGCAAACACCGAGGATACCCTTACGGTGCGACCGATTATTTTACCCTGAAAGCCGACTTGGACTCCCTGAATTCGGGTTGTACCACGAATTGTCCCGTCGGATGGGTTGAGTTTAAATTGCCCGTCCCGAATTGCTCCCTCAACGGCTTCTTGAATTTCCGCCTGCGTTCCGGGCGGGTGGGTCATGCTTTGACTCAGAGACGTTTTTGATATGCGTGATATCGCGTCATTCGGCTATAGAATAGCCGCACTTTGCAGTGCAGTAAAGACTCTGGGGTGGCCTACCCTTGCGGGGTTTGCAAGGGTGGGCCACTCTTTTGGATAGCGCGATGCCGAGAGGATTGAAACGGCACTACGGGCAAGGCGATCTGCATTTCATTACGTTTTGTTGTTATCACCGGCGGCGGTATCTGGAAACCGTCTGCGCGAGAAATTTGTTTCTGAAAGTTCTGGGAGAAGTCCGAAGCAAATTTCAGTTCCGGCTGATCGGGTATGTGCTCATGCCGGAGCACGTGCATCTGCTGATCAGCGAACCGAAGAAAGGGAATGTGTCACGGGTATTGCAAGTGCTGAAACAGCGCGTGTCGCGAGCGATGCGAGGAAAGAAGAGGCGCGTTTCGAACGGCCAACTGTCTTTGAAGTTCGGCGATGCGATGAAAAACGACCGGCGGTTTTGGGCGGCCACCCGCCCTTTGCAAAAACCGCAAAGGACGGGCCACCCCGGAAAAAGACAAAGTCAAAATCGTCTCGGCGCGCTAAGGGTCGCCCACCCGCCCAAGATCCGCCCTCAGAAAGGGGGGAGCGTTCCGTCTGTCCCGGGTTTCCGGGTTTCCACGCCTGCACGGCATGCCGTCCCGGCGCGACAGGCTCACCGTCAACAAAGCTATGCGTCTGAAACTACTGGAGGCCATCACATGAACCGCTTGGCTCGTGGAGTCGGAACAGTAACGACCTGCCTGTTTCTGTTGACCTCCACGCGGGGCTGCGCTACGGCTGCGCGCCGTGGGTCGCGGCCCGATCGCGCTCGGCCTATAATTGCAACGCTGGCAATTTGGAGCAAGCGAGGATGATGGCGGAGTCGCAGTCGCAAATGGCGGGGGGCACGGTAGAGAGCCATGACGAAAGGCACCTTTGCCCGATGCTGGGCGCGACCACGATTGTACTCCTGATTGCCGCGTGCAAGCTGGTGGTGCATTTGTACGCCGGACACAGGTATGGGTACTTGGGTGACGAGTTGTACTTCCTGGCCTGCAGCCGTCATCTCGCTTGGGGCTATGTCGATCAGCCGCCGCTGATCGCGATGATTGCCTGGGTGGTGCGACATACGCTGGGTCAGTCGCTGCTCGCGATCCGGTTTTTGCCGGCGCTCGCGGGGGCGGTGGAGGTTGTGCTGACCGCGCTGATTGCGCGCGAACTCGGTGGGAGGCGCTTCGCGCAGGTACTTGCGGCGATTACCACGCTTGCCGCGCCCGGGATTCTCGGCTCGGACAGCGTCTTCACGATGAATGCGTTCGAGCCGCTGTTCTGGATGACCTGCGCGTATCTCGTGATTCGCATCATCAAAACCGGAAATGAGAGGCTGTGGATTTGGTTCGGCGTGGTCGCGGGCATCGGTCTCGAGAACAAGTACTCGATGATGATCTTCGGCGCTGGGATTGTCCTCGGACTACTGCTCACGAACCAACGGAAGCTGCTCGCGAATCGGTGGTTATGGATTGGTGGGGTGGTCGCGTTTGTGATTTTTGCGCCGAATCTCTGGTGGAATGTTCGGCACCACTTTCCATTTCTCGAATTGCAGGCCAACATTCGACGCAGCGGGCGGAACGTGCCGTTGGGCTTCTTCAGTTTCTTCGGTCAGGAAATTGGTGCGATGAACCCGTTGACCGCGCCCGTGTGGCTGGCAGGCCTGTGGTTTTTCTTGTTGGCGGAGCAAGGGAAGAGATTTCGCGCGCTGGGCTGGGCCTGGGTGTTCACAGCGGGCGTGATCGTTACCATGAGTCCGCGCGTGTATTACCTCTTTCCCGCCTTTCCGCTCTTGTTTGCGGCCGGCAGCGTCCTGTGGGAAATGTGGCTCGAGGCGCGGCAGCGAAGGTGGCGGCGAGTGGCCTACCCGGCACTGATGATCGCGGTGGGCGCGATTTCTGCGCCGCTGGCCACGCCGGTGCTGCCGGTCGAAACGTACATTCGCTACACACGCGCGTTGCACCTCTCGCCGCCTCCAAGTGAGACGCACAAGCTGGGCCCGTTGCCGCAGAATTATGCGAGCGAGTTTGGCTGGCCGGAAATGGTCGCGACGGTGGCGCGCGTTTACAACAGTTTGCCGCCGGGTGTTCGAGCGAAGACGGCGATCTTTGCCCCGAACTATGGCGTAGCCGGCGCGATCGATCTCTTCGGGCCGAAGTTTGGATTGCCGTGGGCGATCAGCGGTCACCAAAGCTATTTCCTGTGGGGACCGCGCGATTACACCGGCGAAAGTATGATCGTCATGGATGATAGCCAAGAGCGCCTCGAGCAACTGTTTGTAAGCGTGCAGAAGGTCGCGAGCGTGTACCACCCATACTCGATGCCGTACGAGCATTTCGACGTGTTCTATTGCCGAGGGCTCAAGCAGCCGTTGAAGGAATCTTGGCCGCAGATGAAGATCTGGGACTGAAGAGCCCCTCAGCGGGAAGGCATCAATGCGTTAAAAACCGAAGGGTGCGGTCCCCCTAAAAGCCAACTGCACAGACGCCGACGCTTTCTAGTCTTTGCGCCAGCCGCCGCCACCCGGCTTTGACACCAGCCCGCGGAAAAAGTTGCTGTTTGTCAAACCAAAGGTTCGTTGGCGCGGGCTGTGCGGGCTCAAACTTTTTTTGCGATCAGACCTCGTTTTTGTGGAAGCGGTCGATCAGGTTGGCGCAGGCGCGGACGGTGACGGCCATCATGGTTAGGGTGGGGTTTTGGCAGGCGGAGGAGACGAAGCTGGCGCCGTCCATAACGAAGAGATTGTTTACGTCGTGAGTTTGATTGAAGGGAGTGAGGACGGATTTTTTCGGGTCGTGGCCCATGCGGGCGGTGCCGAGTTCGTGGATGGCCATGCCGGGCATTTCGACGCGGGATTGTTCGCGGATATTTTTTGCGCCGGCGGCTTCGAGCATTTCGGCGGAGGAGGCGGCGGCGTCTTCCATGAGGGCGGCTTCGTTGTCGCCGTGAGACATGTTGATATGCAGGGCGGGAATGCCCCAGGCGTCTTTGAGAGTGGGGTCGATTTCGATGAAGTTGTCCCAGCGGGCGAGGGATTCGCCGAAAGCGCCGAGGCCGGCCGTATAGACGCCTTCTTTTACGGATTTCTTGAGCGTCGTGCCGTAGCCTTCGGCGCTGAAATTGAATTCGGCGCCAGCGCCACCCTGGTAGCCATAGCCGCGGAGGAACGGCGAACGGGATTTGCTGGAAGGCGTGTTGCGGAAGCGCGGGACGTAAATGCCATTGGGGCGCTGAGGCTCATTGGCGTTGGGAAGAATATTGAGATTGGTGAGATGGCCGCTGGCGCCGCCGCCGACAACGTGATCCATCAAATAATGGCCGAGAGCACCGCTGGAATTGGCTAGGCCATTGGGATATTCGCGGGTAGAGGAGTTGAGCAGAATGCGCGTGGACTCGAGAGCTTGCGCGCAAAGGATGACGGATTTGGCGCGGACTTGCTTGACTTGGCGGGTGAGGCGGTCGACGTAGGTGACGCCGGAGGCTTTGTTGGCGGCGTTGTCCATGTCCACGTGGCCGACGACGGCGTTGGTGATGAGAGTGCAATTTTTGGAATCGATGGCGTCCTGGACGGTGGTGAAAGGGCTGCTGAAATAGGAGAAGGTGACGCAGCCGCGTTCGCAGGGGCCGCAATAGTGGCAAGGGAGGCGGCCGTTATGAGCTTGCGTGAGGACAGCGGCGCGGCCGATGGTGACGGTGCGGCCGAACCTGGCTTGGACGCGGTCCCTTAGCTGAATTTCGCCGCAGCTCATTTTCATGGGCGGAAGGAATTGCCCGTCGGGGAGCATTTCGTTGCGCTCGGCGGCGCCGGTGATGCCGACGTATTTTTCGACGATGTCGTAATAGGGAGCGAGATCGGCGTAGGAGATGGGCCAGTCGTCACCGTAGCCATCGCGGCTGGCGGCTTTGAAATCGTTGTCGCTGAAACGATAGCTTTGACGGCCCCAAACGAGCGAACGGCCGCCGAGGATGCGGAGGCGCTGCCAAGTGAAAGGCTTCCCCTGCGGAGTGCTGTAGGGATTTTCGAGGTCGTTGACAAACCAGTCGTAGTTGTACTCCATGCAGGCGTAGCACTGCTTTTGGATGGGGCGGGTGCGGGCGATTTCGGGCGAGTGATCGCGGTACTTGAGCTTGTAGGCGGGCATGTGCTCGGTGAACTCGGTGGGAGAGATGGCGCGGCCGGCTTCGAGGAGGGCAACTTTGAGGCCGGCTTCGGCGAGCTGTTTGGCGGCCCAGCCGCCGGTGGCGCCGGAGCCGACAACGACGGCGTCGTAGGTTTGCGCGAGCGGGTCTTGCGATTGGTAAGCCATGGCTACTTGTGGTCCCCTTCTGGATGTTCGCAGCCTTGATAGTGGCCGTGGGTGTAGTTGCCGTCCCAGCCGAGTTCTTTCACCGTGCCAATTTCCGAGGTGTAGTAGGCGGTCATGATGCGCTCTTTGAGAGTCTCAAAATGGGCGTGGCCAACATCGGGCTTGGTGTCGGGTTCGCCGGTCCATTCGCTGCCGCTGGAGGGATAGGCGAGTTCGTGCAACAAATCGTCCTGATCGTCGCGGGAGAGATAGCGAAAGGCGGCTTTGAAACGGCGCATGCTTTCGCCATCGAGATAGGCGAGGGAGCTCAGGAAAGAGCCCTTTACTTCGGACGTTTCGGCGGAGAGGACGAGATCGATGTAGCGATTGGCGAGGGCTTCCTTGGCGCCGGGCGTGTCGGTGGCGGGGATGATGAGGTCGCTCAGGATGATGAGAGTTTCGTTTTGGTGGTCGTCGAGAAAAAGAGGCTTCCAATCGGGGACATTGAATTCGTTGGAGGCGTCCACGCCGCGCTGCGCGGGCGTCAATTCCGAGGGGGGCGGCGGTGGTGCGGGCGTCTGAGGTGCGGCGAGGGTGGGGCGAAGCGTAGCGGCGACGGCACCGGTGAGAACAGTGGCTCGGATCATATCGCGACGATTCATGGGTGCTCCTTGGGCGCGAGCGAAACGGTCATCCTCAGTCAGAAGGACGACCCCACATCGGGGGCGCGGAGAAAAGCGGTCATCCTCGGAAGGATGACCCTACGCCAGTTCGGCGACGGAGAAGTTTACATCAATGAGATGCAAAGAGCAGGCGAAGAGGCCGTCGACCGGATGCAGAAGGTGTCATTCGATTTGGACGGGAGCGACGTTGAAGCCGTCGACGGCTAAGACGGGCTTAGCCTCGCCGAGGTCGTGTTTGCGGACGTGTACGGTGATTTCGCGCTTTTCGCCGGGAAGCAGGGAGATGTAGTTGTCTTCCCAAAAGACGGGGAGAATTTCGGCGCCGTCTTTTCCTTTGACAAGGCGAAGGCGGACGAGAAAGGCCAAGCCGGAGCCGGAATTTTCGATGGTGACGTGAGCGGTGGGCTCGGCGCCAGCTTCGGAGAATTCCATCGAGGCTTTGACCGCGGCTTTGGGAAGATTTTGCAGGGCGTCAAAATCGGCGAATTGGGTGAGCGGAGTGTAATACCACTCCGTTTTGCTGAAATCGGGGACGTCGGGCTTGGTCGAGAGCCAATAGAAATTGCGGCTGATCAATTTGCCGGAATGAGAAAAGAGTTGGAGATTCACGAAGTAGGTGGTTGAGATGCCTCCTGGCTCGGAAATCTTGAACGCTCGAATGACGCCATCGGCGGGGACATCGGCGAGAGCCTCCTGGGAGAAGCGCTCTTTCATGGAGGTGTCGTAGACCTTGGCGACGACTTTCAACTGATTGAGAGATTTCTCTTCGCCGTTGACGATGGCGACGGTGCGGTCGTCATACGAAAACTGGACGTGGACGAGTTCGAGGGCTTTTTTCGAGCCGAAATAGCCGCCGGCGGGACGCAAGCTGTAATCGTAGAGATGCCAGATCAATCCGGGCCAGGCGTTGTTCAGCATCCATTGGATGATACCGGTGGATTTGTATTTGTTGCGGCCATAGGCTTCGAACATGGCGCGCTCACCTTCGTAGGTCATGGCTTGCGACTTCCAGACGAGGTCTTCGAGATTTTTTGCGGGGCCGTAGCGCTTTTCGAGGGCGTTTGTGAAGAGATGGATGTCCTTAAATTCGCCGCCGCCCGCGTGGTAATCCCAAAATTCGTTGATGGGCCAGAGCTTGTCGGGCGGAAACATGGATTTCAATTCTTCGAGAGGAGGAACGGCGGGGCCGGGACTGGTTTCGGTGTCGAAGCCGTAAGCGCCGCCGGCTTTGGTGTCGAGCAGCCAGTAATTCGACGAGACGTAGTCATACGGGCCGGACATTTTTACGCCGGTATCTCCAGTAGGCTGGGTCTTTTTCTCCGTTGCGGAAGAGAGAACGGGCTTTGGCCAATGCTCTTCTTTCTCGACGGCCAGGTAAGCGTCCTCGCGCTCGGGCGGCGGCGGATTGTCGCTGCCGTTCAGCCAAACGAGGATGCTGGGATGCGCGCGCAGACGAAGAATTTGATCGCGGAGAGAATCGACCGAGACCTGCTTGTTCTCCGCGCCCCACTTGCCCCACTTTTCCCAAGCATCGCAGCAGCACCAACCGGCCATGACGAGAATTCCGTCGCGATCGGCGCGGTCCATGAAGGATTCATCCACGAGCTTACCTTCGAGGCGGATGGTGTTGAGGCCCATTTCTTTTACGTAGCGAAATTCGGCTTCGCGGCGGGACTGATTGACGCGCAGCATCATGTCCGGAGCCCAGCCGCCGCCGCGCACGAGGACGGGTTTGCCGTTGACCTTGAAGAGGCGGTAGCCTTCCGGGGTGAGTTCGGAATCGGTTTGCACGATGCCGAATTCAATCGTCTGCTTATCGGAAAGAGGTCCCTTCTCGGGAACAAATTCAAGGACGAGTTTGTGGAGAAAGGGCTCGCCCATTTGGTAGGGCCACCAGAGGCGGGGATCTTGCAAGTTGAGCGAGGGGGATCCTTCTGGCGTGATCGCAATGGCCTGATGTTCGCCAGCGCTCAGTTCGACGCTTTGAGAAAATTCGATCGGCGTAGGCTCGCCAAGAATTCTTCCGCGCAGAGTTCCTTTCACGGCTTCGTTGGAGGCGTTGTCTAGCTCTGCGCGCACAGTCAAGTGCGCTTTGTCGATTGCCGGAAGATCGAGTTTCGTTTCGACGGCGGGATGCCGCACGGCGACCGGGCCGCTGGCGGAGAGAACAACTTCTTGCCAAAGGCCCATGTCCTTGTCGGGCGGGGTGGGATTCCAATCGACCCAGGTGATGCCTAGCTCATTGGCGTGCGGTGCGGAAACTTCCACGGCCACGACATTTTTAGCGCCGGCTTTGACGAACGGGGTCACGTCAAACTCATAACGGCGAAACGCGCCCACTACCTGGTCCGAGCCGGCGACTTTTTTGCCGTTGATCCAGATGTCCGCACGGTAATTGATTCCACGAAAGGCGAGCCACACAGTTTTGCCCTTGAACTGTGCGGGGACTTCGAACTCCTTGCGATACCACCAAGGAACGGCAAACGGGCTGTCCGGGGGCATTTCCTGATTGGCGAATTCCGAGCCGATTTTATAGGAGACGCCTGGAATGGAGCGCAAATTCATACCAAAGTAGGGATTCTTGTAGACGCCGTTTTCGACGAGGACGGCAAAAACGGTGTTCGGCGCGGAAGTCTTGTACCAGCTCGAGGCGTCGAAGCCGAGAGAGGAAACGGCTTCGGGGCCAGCGCTCACTTTTGCAGAAGACTGCACGCTCCATCCCTCGCGCAGGGTGATGTCGTCATCGGCGCGCAAGAGAGGCGCGGTGATGGTGGCGGTTGCGAGGAGCCCCGCTGCGAAGCTCACGGCCGTAGCGAGGGCTCTAATCTGCCTGGAAACCCGGATTTCGCATCGCGGAAGGAACTTGTCTTTTTTGCCGTTCGGAATCATTCTGAGCTCCCGTTACAACGCGCAGCAAACTCTAGCGTTTAAACCGATTCAACATTGCGGATAGTCTTCGAGCATCGAGCGGCGTCGAATGGCCGCTAGTTTAGCCTGAGCGGAAGAAAGGAGACAAGTGCTATCGGAAAAGCAAAAGGCGCGAACCTCGCGGCGCGCGCCTCGCTTGATTTAGATGGCCCCGCGTGCCTTGGCTTACTGTACGGGCGGAAGGAAGACCTGCGAAGGGCTCAATATTCCAACTTTTGGAAGCTCCGTGGTTACTCGAACGGCTACAAACTTACCCTTTTGGCCGCCATTGCCCACGAAAGCCAGCAGATACTGGTTATTCAGATTTCTCTCGATCTGATCGAAATACGGTTTCAAGGTAACAGGTGTGCTCAGGCTGATAAAGTACGCTTGGCCCCCCGTGGCTTGCGAGACTCTGCTTAGATCTGATTGCCAATCAAAGCCGCGAAACGAATTACGGCCCACGTGCCCGGCGTCGGGAAAATAGATCGACCAGACGTTGATATTTTGCTTTTGGGCGTGAGCGATGGTCGGATCGAGGTCAGGGTCCACAGGAGCAAAGCCGCCGCGGACGTAGTCGACACCGGAAGACAAGAGGATGATGGAACTCCTTTCACTGGTTGTTGGCCAGTGTTTCATCCAGTCCTGGATGGCGAGATAGGGACTCGTGGCGACACTGAGGTTGCCGACCGGCATGCGCAACGCCTTGGCATCAAGGGCGTGATCATTGGTGAAATCCTGCGCTATGACGGCTGACCCATTCCTTGCGTAGGCCACCGCGATGTAGGTAGTTTTTGGCTGGGCCATAAAAAAGGCGCGAAGGTCACTCCACTGGCTGGCGACGCTGCTTCGGAGCGAATCGTCGATTAGCACGGCCAAGTAGAGCGTCTCTCCGCGCTTCAAATCCGCCACCTGGACGCGCTCCTTTCCCTGATAAAACGACAGATCGTTCTTGGTAAGCGCGGGCGGCGTATTGCCTTTCTTGGCTACCGCCGTGATGGTCAGGATAACTGCTCCTGGGTCTGCTGTATCGGCCTTTGCCCTTGCGGCGGGCGGTGAAGAAGCAAGGCCAACGAGCGCGGCGAGCACCAGGGTCCCTTCTCTATAAAGGTTCTTGTACATTAGCGTAACTCCCTTTCTTTCATCCCTGCTAGTTAGATGCAATCCGGGGGCGAAGTGCGTACATCTCTCTTGGTAACGCAGGAATCCGTCGTAGAATGCACCCCGGCCGAAGAGGGCCAACTTCGTGAAGAGCTACATCGGAGCGATCGATCAAGGAACGACCAGCACGCGGTTCATGGTGTTCGACAAGGCGGCGCGCGTCGTGGCTGTCGCGCAGAAGGAGCACGAGCAAATCTTTCCCCGGCCCGGCTGGGTGGAGCACGACGCGCTGGAAATCCTGCGCAGGACGGAAGAGGTTATCGCGGAGGCGCTTGAACAGCGAGGATTGCGCCGTTCGGACTTGGCGGCCATCGGCATCACCAACCAGCGCGAAACCACCGTCGTGTGGGACCGGCGCACGGGTCAGCCGATCGCAAACGCCATCGTCTGGCAAGACACGCGCGTTTCGGAAGACGTCGGGCATTTTGGCAGCAACGGAGGGCAAGACCGGTTTCGCGCGCAAACGGGTTTGCCGCTGAGCACGTACTTCAGCAGCCTGAAACTCCGCTGGCTCCTGAAAAACATGCCGGACGCTGGAGAAAAGGCGGCCGCGGGGGATCTGCTCTTCGGAAATATCGACACCTTTCTCGTCTGGAACTTGACGGGCGGGCCGAATGGCGGCGTTCACGTTACCGACGTAACCAATGCAAGCCGGACGCAACTGCTCAATCTGGAAACACTGGATTGGGACGAAAAGTTGCTCGAGGCGTTCGAAATTCCCCGAGCGATGCTGCCGCAAGTGCGTTCGAGCAGCGAGGTTTACGGAGCGGCCACCCTTGCGGCCATCGAAGGCGTCGAGATTGCGGGGATTCTCGGCGATCAACAGGCGGCGCTCGTCGGGCAGGCTTGTTTCCGGCCTGGTGAGGTGAAAAATACTTATGGAACCGGCTGCTTTCTTCTGATGAATACGGGCGAGCGCGCCGTTCCTTCGAAGTTTGGTCTGCTGACTACCGTGGCATACAAACTGGGCAGCGCACCAGCGTGTTACGCATTGGAAGGCGGCGTTGCCATCTCGGGCGCGCTGGTGCAATGGCTCCGCGACAATCTTGGGATGATCGAAAAGAGCGCGGAAGTCGAGACGCTGGCCCGCACGGTGAAAGACAACGGGGGAATCTACTTTGTTCCGGCATTTTCAGGATTGTACGCGCCGTACTGGAAGGAAAATGCGCGCGGCGTGATTGTGGGCTTGACGCGGTATGCCAACAAGGGGCATTTGGCGCGGGCGGTTGTCGAAGCCACGGCTTTTCAGACGCGCGAAGTGGTGGAAGCCATGGAGAAAGATTCGGGGATCGCGCTATCGACGTTACGGGTCGATGGCGGCATGGTCGTGAATGATCTTTTAATGCAGTTCCAGGCGGACATCCTGAATCGTGAAGTGGTGCGCCCCGTGATTCAAGAGACGACGGCGCTAGGGGCAGCGTATGCCGCTGGTCTGGCGGTGAAGTTTTTCTCCGGGCTGGACGAACTGCGCGCCAATTGGGCCGTGGACCAGACTTGGACGCCGCATTTCGCGGAAGCGGAGCGCGAAGCGCACTACAAACAGTGGAAAAAAGCGGTCACGCGATCGTTCGATTGGGTTGATTCCTAATGAGCCGAGCGGCGATTTTTTCTGGCCGGACCTCACCCGAGGAGATTGCTGAATGACATCCCCCTTTTTGGGCGAATTTCTCGGCACCATGATTCTGATTCTGCTCGGCGACGGAGTCGTCGCGGGAGTGCTGCTGAAGCGCTCGAAAGCGGAAGGCAGCGGATGGATGGTCATCACGACGGGCTGGGCTTTGGCGGTGATGGCCGGCGTGTTCGTATCGATTGCGTGCGGAAGCAGCGATGCACATTTGAATCCGGCTGTAACAATGGGTTTCGCAGTTCGCGACGCCAGTTTCGTGAAGCTCGCGCCCTATATCGCCGCGCAACTCCTCGGCGCTTTCGCGGGGGCCACGCTGGTTTGGCTGCATTATCTGCCGCATTGGGAGGAAACGCCGGATACGGCCGCCAAACTGGCCTGCTTTTGCACCGCTCCCGCGATCCGCAATACGCTGGCAAATCTTTTCAGCGAGATCGTCGGCACATTTGTTCTGGTTTTTGTCGTGGGCGCGATTTTTTCCAAGAGAGTGGCCGCGACAGGTCCAGCCGCTGGATTAGGCGCTTATCTCGTGGGTAGCCTGGTGTGGGGGATTGGACTCTCGCTGGGCGGTACGACCGGCTACGCCATCAATCCTGCGCGCGATTTGGGTCCGCGAATCGCGCACGCCATTTTGCCGATTGCCGGAAAAGGACGCTCCGATTGGGGTTACGCGCCCATTCCGGTGATCGGACCCCTACTCGGAGGAGCGCTTGCGGGATTGCTCCTTCGAGTTCTCGCTGTCTCCTGAAGGCTGCTTCCCAAGTGGTGCTCCCCGAAGCCCGTTCGCAAGTACAAGTAACCGATTCCACATGCGCCCCGGGCCTCTCCGCTCGCGGGGGCCACGCCTGCGTTAATCTGCAGTGGAATGGGAACAATAACCACAGCGCCATCGGAGCCGCGTGCCTCCTCACCTGGTTCGCCCTCGCCGCCACAGAGTCCCTGGATTTATCGTCCGTGGATTGACTTGACGATCGGCTGCGGCGCCTGGTCCGCTCCGCTTCTGCTCGCAGGATTTTATTTTGCGAACTCCTACGGGCGTGCCTGGAGCGTGGCTTTTTATTTTCTGGCTCTGCTCTCGAATTATCCGCACTTCATGGCCACGGTTTATCGCGCGTATCACACGCGCGACGAGTTTCAGAAATACCGGACCTATACGGTGCATGTGGCGCTCTTGCTCGTTCTTGCCGGCGTCTTTACGCACCTCTGGTACGCGATGCTGCCTTGGATCTTCACGCTGTACATTTATTGGAGTCCGTGGCACTACACCGGCCAAAACTTCGGTTTATTGATGATGTTTGCGCGACGCGCAGGCGTTTCGCCCACGGAAACGGAGCGTGGCGCGCTCCGGCTTTCGTTTATCGCGTCCTTCATTTTGTTGATGTTGAGTTTCAATACCGGACCGTCCGGCGATGCGCTGATTCTTTCATTGGGGCTGCCGCCCAGATTTACGCTGCCTGCGCGGGCCGCGCTGGCGCTATTTTTTGTTGGTGTCAGCGCTTGGGCGCTGGTTTCGCTGGCGCGCAGGAGCAGTTTACGGGCGATTCTTCCGGTGGTAACGCTGACCGTGACGCAGTTTCTCTGGTTTCTTTTGCCCGTGGTGATCGAACTCATCAGTGGCAGGGAAATTCCGCAAACACGTTACAGCAGCGGCCTGCTTGCGGTCTTGCACTCGACGCAGTATTTATGGATAACGAGCTACTATCAGAAAAAAGAAGCGCGTGCGGCCGGCGATTCCCATTGGTCGTATTCCGGTTACCTGCTGACGCTGATTGCAGGCGGAATCGCGCTATTCATTCCAGGGCCGTGGATTGTCAGCCGGATTTTCCACGCGGATTTTGCCGCGAGCTTTCTGACATTTACGGCGCTCGTCAATATTCATCATTTTATTTTGGACGGGGCGATCTGGAAATTACGCGATTCGCGCATCGCGTCCATGCTTCTGGATACGAAACAGAAAGCCTCAGCCGCCGGCACCGCGAAGCAAAATAAACTTGCCGGGGCGGGAAGCTGGCTGACTGGACGAACGCCGGCCGCGCGCGCATTGCGCGTCGCCGCCGTGCTATTGCTCTTCGCTTGGGCAGGAATGGATCAGTTGCACTTCTGGTGGTCGACCGAGGCGAGCGCCGTGCCTGCTCTGGAACGCGCTGCGGCGTTGAATCCCGACGATAGTGCGGTTCAACTGCGGCTTGCCAACGCCGAACAGGTTGCAGGGCAGCGCGCTGCCGCACTAGCGGCCATGCAACGCGCCGCCGACATCAATCCCGCGAGCCTCGCCTTGCAAGAGTCTTACGGCCGAAGCCTGATTGAATGTGGGCGCTACGCGGACGCCTACGCGCAGTTCCAGAAAATTGTGGCGCGGTGGCCGCGGAACGCCGACGCTCTGGTCGATTCGGGAATGCTTGCGCATCGCCTTGGGCACGACGAAGAGGCTGTCGAGGACTGGCAGCGCGCTGTTGATACCGACCCCGGACAATCCAACGCACAACTTTATCTCGCGCAATCGCTCGACCAAGGAGGCGAGCTGCAGGCCGCGGCGCGGCACTATCGCGTGTACGTGGAACTCATCGCAGAGCGGCACGCAAGAAACCCCGTTGATACCGCCCCGGTGCTCGCTGCATTGATAAAAATTGCCGACGCCGATGCGGCGGTGAATCACGCGGCCGACGCTGCGAAGGGTTACGCGGCAGCCGTCGGTTTTGCTGAAAAGTCCGGCCAAAAACCCCTCGAAAGCCTGGCGCTGGCCCATCTCGCTGATTTGCAAGAGAAACAAGGGGACGTTGGGGGCGCGGCGCAATCCTACCAGCGGGCTTTGCGGCTCGATAAGGGGCTATCCGATTCGCGCAGCGCGGCCTCTGACTGGTTCAACTACGCCCAGTTTTTGCACAAGGAGCAGGAGCCTGAGCGTTACGTATTCGCGTGCCTGTTGCGCGCCGGGAGTATCTTGCAAAAGACTCCCGGGGACGAGCTCACGGTCATAACGCAGGGGCGCAAAGAGAGTGAAGCTCGTCTTGGAAAAGAAGCCGAGGCCGTCCGCAATAAGCTGGATGAAATCGCCGCCCAATCTCTCAACTTGCAGGTTTCCGCGCTAGCGGCGAAAAAATAACGAGACCGCCAAAGTCATGCGGCACAAGACGCGTCCTTCCCAAGGATTGCACGCCATACTAAAAACTCTTGAGATTACTTCTTTTGGCCGTAATACGCGCTACTGCCATGCTTGCGCAAGAAGTGCTTGTCGTGAAGATGTCTGGAGATGGGGTGCGCCTTGGGATTTGTGTTGATCGTCTGAAACGCCATGGCGGCAATCTGTTCCAAAATCACGGCGACGTGCGCCGCTTCGGAAGGCGACTTGCCCCAGCAGAACGGCGCGTGGCCGGCGACGAGCACCGCCGGTACTTGAAGAGGATCGAGTTTCTTGAATCGCCGCACAATGGCGTGCCCTGTGTTTTCTTCGTAGTCCGAGCGGATTTCAGCAGAGGAGAGCGGTTTCGTCACAGGAACTGGACCATAAAAATAATCGGCGTGCGTTGTTCCGAAGCAGGGAATTTCTTTTTGCGCTTGCGCCCACGCCGTCGCGGCCGAGGAGTGCGTGTGGGCAATTCCTCCAATGCCGCTAAACGCCCGATAGAGAACCAAGTGCGTGGGAAGGTCGGAGGAAGGACGCAGCGTTCCTTCCACGATTTTCCCTTCCAAATCGACGACGACCAGATCCTCGGGCTTCATTGTTTCGTAAAGCACGCCGCTCGGCTTGATCGCGACCAGCCCTTCTTCGCGCGAAATGCCGCTGGCGTTGCCGAATGTGTAGAGTACGAGCCCGCGGCGCACGAGTTCCAGATTTGCCTCCAGCACTTCCTCGCGCAAACTTTTTAGGATCATCCGTTGCCTCGCGAACCGGCTGCAATTCGCCGCAATGTTGGGAGTATGCGCTCGGCGGAAACCGCCGGCGAGTCAGGCTTGCCAAATCCAAAATAGAGCCCGCGATAAGGATCGTTCAGCTCTTCACAAATGTGCGCCGATTCAGGATTGGGCTCGACGACGCGGTTCGTCGGACCGAGCGCGCGCTGCGCGTCTGCAATCGTAGCGCACAGGTTCACCGTGACGAAATCCGCTGCTTCAATGATCTTCATAATGCTCTTCCGAATAGATATCTGCTCGAAGCTGGTTCGAGGGTTACGATGCTGCGGTAGGCGCTCCCTTCAAACAAGCAGCAAGCAGTTGACGGCGCGAGAAAGCAGAATAAGGAATATCCGACAAGAAAGGCAAGCAGACCCTGCACACGCGCAATGGGCTCGCATGCGCAAGCAATTCCTTTGATTGTGCAGGTTGCGTAAGCCTTGGGGCAGTTCTGCCCAACCCGCACGGCGAAGCAGGTCGGAAGAACAGGTTTATTTGCCGTCGCTTGCGCCTTCGCTTTCTGCTTGGACGAGATTGGCGGGATTGATGACGTACTGTTGATGGTCTACGGTGAATGTCTTTCGACCGTACATCCGCACCTCTACTGAGGTCTCGTCCCGGTAAGGCAGCCAGAAACCGCCAATCTTTTGATATTGCCGAACAAAGTCAGCCCGCGTGACCCAAAAGGATGGCTTTTTCGCAGGATGGCCGGCGATTTTCACGATCGCGAAGTCCTCGGCATCAACCCATATTCTTCCCTCGAACAGATACTTGTCTTTGCGTCTCGGGGTGGCATCGAAAACAAAGCAGTGATACGGGCCGATATTCTCTTCGCCAGCCGGCGCGAAGGAGTAATTCGCAGTCGTGATCGCGCTGTCATGATGCTCGCTGCCGGACGAGGTCTCGCGCTCGCTCTGCATTAGATGGTCAAACACCAGATGCCGGACGATCGCAGAACCTTCTTCGGAGGTTTTGTCGAAGGTTTTCTTATCTGGCGCCTTATAGTCAACCCTAACTACTGTTTGCGCCACCAGTTTCCCCGTAGAGTTCCTAAGCTCGTATGTCCGTACCGCGGAATATCGGTTTAGTCTTTCGCTGCGCAAGCGGTTGCGCTCGAGCATCTTTGCGATGATCTCGTCGGTTGTGAGATCCCTGGGGAGGTTTGATCCGGGTTGGGCTGCTGCCTCCAGCTCCGCTGCCGGGCTGGCGAAGTCCTGGCTTTGCCCCATCGACACCGCCGAAGTTGCCCCCAACACAAAGGCGAGGCTCGCCCACCTCTTCCACCGCGTAACTAGAATTACCATGGCCTGCGACCTCTCCTCCCGCTCCGATGTCCTTTTGACCGGCACAATGCGTTGGGTCTGCGGGAGCACGAAAACTGCGGAACTTCAGCTTATCTGATGCGCCGCCAACCTCGCGTTTTCCCAACACGTTTTTAGATTTTTGATCTCGGGAGAAAGATACAAACTTTCATGGGCTAGAACTGAGCGCAGTCACCAAGGACGCGTCGCGAGGCGTTCTCGACTGTTCGGCGACTTCCTCGATGGCCCGGATCACCAGTTCAGGTTGGTGCTGCATGATCCAGTGGTTACTCTTCTCCGCTAAGATGTGATCTCCGAGCGGCAGTCGGGCAGCCATCGCAGCGTGCTCCTTTCGTCGACGCTCGTGTGCAGTCTGGGCCGACAGAATCACCACCGGCTTATCGCAAATGCGATCCAGTTCAGCGACACGGGCCGCGCTTACAGGCAGATTTTCCAATTGGCTCGCAATCGTAAGTGCGAATTTCTCCTGGACCCAAAAAACGGCAGCCATCTCCCGTTCATTCGGAGGTAGCGCCAAAAACCACGGACTCGAGACGGACCCTGCATCTGCCGGCGCACCTCGACTGATAAGGCGAACGACGTGAGCTGCCGCTTTCTTTAAGCGCGTCGAGAAGAGGTAAGAGACGAACCTGATGACTCCAACGCGAGATAGGATCGCGGCACGCCGGCAAACCGTGGCTCCAATGCGGGTGAGCGTGCGGTCATGTTCCGAGGGCGGATCCCATTCCGCCGGGGCAACGGGGTCAACGAGAACCATCCCTACAGTTTCGTCTGGGAACCGCGCAGCAAAAAGCGGCATGGTCAAACCACCGAAAGAGTGCCCAACCAAAAGGTAAGGAGGAGAAATGGCCGCTCTATGCAGTAGTGTGTGAAGCTCTTCGACGATTCGGCCGGATGTTCGAGGCATCGGACCTATATCGCTCCAACCCAACCCAGCGCGGTCGTAACTGACGACGCGGTATGATTGCGCCAACTTAAGATGGAGGTCGCTCCAGCTCAGCATTGTCGACATCAGCCCAGCTTCCAATACAATTGTGAGGCCACCTTGGCCCGATTCGAGAAGGTGGAGTCGATGGCCCCCTATGTCGACGAGGCGGCCCGGCGGCGGAAAACGTGCACGGTCACGGCGCGTCCCTACCGTTTGATAGAGCAAGCCCAGCACGACGCAAGCCACCGCGATGATCGAAAGCCAAACCACTACATGAAGCATGCTTGCGGCTCCTTGCAGCACTCCCACAAACGGTTAGATGCCCTCAGGCCGGAGTTGGCTATGCAAATCCTCGGCGACACGGGAAGCAACGTCGATGCAGTCGCCGATGGAACGACCGCTTAAAAAGTTCCCAACAAGGTGCAGATTCGGAAGCGTGCGCAAAATCCTGGAGATTTCCGACACTCTGCGGACATGTCCAACGTTGTATTGCGGCAGCGCGTAGGGATCTTTCCAGACCACCCGGTCGACTGGCTCCCCGGCAATCCCGAGAATGCGCGCATTTTCTCCTTCGACAGTCTGCGCGTAAGCTTCGTCCGTCATTTCTGAGAGTGCCTCGTCTCCCTCTCTTCCGGCAAAGCTGGTGATTAAAGCCGTCCCTTCCCGGGCGCGCTCGGGAAACAGTGAAGAATTCCAGAACGTGCAAATGGTGTGCAGACCTTCACAGCGAGGAACCATAAAACCAAATCCGTCCAAACTGTTTGTCACCTGGGAACGTTCGTAGGCCGACGACACCGCGCAGATTTGTGCGTACTCAATGGCTTTTAGCTGGGAAGCCAGCTCCGGTGCACCGATTTCGAGTAAACTTGCAGCGACGTGCGAGGGAACCGCCAGAATTAAGTGTTCTGCCTCGATTTGTTCGCCGCCCGCTAGTGTTACCTGCCATCCTGACGGGGAAGCTCCGTTTTCCGAGCGGAGTCGCGCTAGGGAAGTGATTCGCGCTCTGTATTTGATCACCCCTCTTAACTCGCCGGAGAGTTTTTCCGGGAGCGCAGCCATGCCCGACTTGAAAGAGCCAAGTGCTGGCAACGCATCCGTGACGTGCAGGCTTTTACCCTGTGAGTTTGGGGCGGACCACGAGCCTCGGCTTGCGCCTGCTTGCGGAGAAAAACTGGCTGGTTTTGAGCGACCTTGCTGGGATTTGCGGGCGCTAACTGCCCCACGCAAGAGGCTTCCCGAGTGCCGCTCCCATTTGACTAAGGCTGGAAAGGCACTTTCCATGCCCATCTTTAGGGCGTCGCCGAGAAAGATTGTGGAGATGAAAGGATCAACCAAATTATCCAAAATGTCGGTATCGAATTTGCGCGTAACGAAATCCCTCAGCGTCTCCTCTTGGTTTGGGGGCTGTGAATAACAAAATGGCTCGGCGAGAATCCGCAGCTTGGACCAGAGCCCGACTAATCGCGTCCTGATCAGACCCATTGGTGAGAAAGGCGCGGGATGCAAGCGGCCATCCCGAAGAATGTAGCGCTTTGCCTTCGGGTCACCTGCCACAAACTCACCTTTCAGGTTTAAATCCTGGACGAGGCGCCATAGCGAAGCGGGAAATCTCGGGAATTGAGGTCCAGTCTCAAACATGAAACCATTTCTTCGGATTGTGGCTATCAAACCACCCGGACGTTCACTGGCTTCGAACACGAACGGGCGCAATCCAAGCTGCTTGAGCCGGTAGGCGCAGGCCAAACCTGAGATTCCTGCGCCGATCACAACGACTTTTTCCGTGTATCCCACCGCGCACAAATCCTATCAAATAGTCGAAAAGGCTCGACTCTCGAGACTCTTGCTTTACTCGGAGATAGATGTCTGGCATGGCTGCGGAGTCACTACTTAAATTCGTGGAAAAGTACGCGGCACATGGCAAGGAAATCGCCGTGCGGCAGCGGCGCGGTTTCCGAGTGGAAAGCTGGTCCTACGGGCGGATCGTCGAAGGGGCGAACCGTCTCGCACGGGAACTAGACAGTCGCGGCATACGGAAGGGTGATGCCGTTCTCCTTTGGGGTGAGAATTCAGCGGAATGGATCATCGCATTTTTCGGATGTCTGCTTTGCGGTGCGGTGATTGTGCCGATCGACAATGCCTCCCCAATGGAATTCGTGAGCCGGGTGGCTAGGGAAGTGAAGGCAAGGCTCATCTTCCAGGGCCGCGCGCAACAGGAATGCGCAGATATTTCTTCCATTCCGCTCGACTCGCTCTGCGCCGTCATCGCGGAGCATGATTCTTCGCTTTATCCATCACCCAACCTCTTGCGCCAAGACATTTTGGAGATCATCTTTACGTCTGGTACCACGGCGGAGCCTCGCGGCGTAGTCATTTCACATGGAAACGTTCTCGCCAATCTGGAGCCGATGGAGCTAGAAATTCAGAAATATCTTCGATACGAAAAAATATTCCATCCGCTTCGATTTTTGAATCTGCTTCCCCTGAGTCACCTGTTTGGCCAAATGCTCGGGGTGTTCATACCTCCGCTGCTGACCGGCACTGTTGTCTTCATGGATTCCGCGAGGCCCGCAGACTTCTCGGAGACGATCAAGCGGGAGCGCGTGTCCGTTTTGGTGGCCGTGCCCCGATTTATCGAATCTCTCCAGCATGAGGTCGAACGCCACAAAGAAAGGGCTGGAAAGACAGAAGAGTTTTGGAAGAAATACACACTCGCAAAGGATAAGCACTTTCTGGGTCGTTGGTGGCGTTTCCGCCGCGTGCACGCGCGCCTCGGCTGGAAGTTTTGGGCTTTCATCAGTGGTGGGGCGGCCCTGCCGGAACAAACAGAGACATTCTGGAATCGCCTCGGCTACGCGGTGATTCAGGGATACGGCATGACGGAAACCACTTCGCTCATCAGTCTGAATCATCCGTTCCGCTCGGCGAGGGGATCGATCGGCAAAGTGTTCCCGGGCACGGAAGTTCGAGTTGATGACAGCGGAGAAATCCTCGTCCGAGGGGAAGGCGTGTCCAGAGCCTACCGGCACCACGGCCAAACTCAGTCTGTTGCCGAAGCGGATGGGTGGTTCCGCACAGGTGACCTTGCCGAAAAAGATGAGAATGGCCGCTTGTATTTCAAGGGCCGAAGAAAGAATGTCATCGTCACCGCCGCTGGCATGAACATCTACCCTGAAGATCTGGAGAACGAGCTACGTGCGCAACCGGGCGTTCGGGATTGCGCGGTCATCGGGCTTGAGCGCGATGGTAACGCCGAGCCGTATGCCGTGCTCTTGATGGACGGCTCGACTGCAAGTCCGTCTTCTGCGATTGAACGTGCGAATGAATCTTTAGCGGAGTATCAGAAGATTCGCCGTTGGTCGGTTTGGCCGGAACCGGATTTTCCGCGCACTCCAACGCAGAAGCCGATTCTTCCTCGCATTCGCGAAGTAGTCCGAAGCGCCAACACCACCGCCAGCGCAACCGCCAGCACTGCCAACGGTGACTCCCTGGCTGGCCTGATCGCGCGGATCACGGGCCACCCGGTTCAAGCCAACAGAGAAAACACCAACCTTGAAGCCGACTTGCAGCTCTCTTCACTCGACCGCGTCGAATTGATGAGTGTCCTTGAAGAGCGCTACCAAGTAGACTTAAGCGAGGCCAGCTTTCAGGACACCGCCACTCTCGGCCAGCTTGCGAAGCTTATCAGGAATGGTGCAAACGCGACTCTCGAGCACGTCTATCCTACCTGGCCGCAAAGCTGGCTAATGACGGCGTTTCGGCTCGCCGTCTACTATGCGTTGGCCTGGCCTGCCACCTATCTGCTGGCCGCGCCACGCATTCGCGGTCGCGAGAATTTACGAGGCGTCCGGAGCCCCGTACTCGTCGTCTCCAACCATGTCACGTATCTGGACATCTCCTGGGTCTTGCCCGCTCTTCCTGCTAGATTGCGCAACCGGCTGGCAACCGCCATGCGTGGTGAGCGGCTTGCAGAGATGCGCCGGCCTGCCAGCACCAGCAGCCTGTTCGGGCGTTTCATGGAACGCTTGAGATACTTCCTGTCGTTGAGTCTGTTCAATGTTTTCCCGCTACCGAAACAATCCGGGTTTTTGCAAAGTTTCGCGTTTGCGGGGAATCTCGTGGACCGCGGCTGGAACGTCCTTGTGTTCCCGGAAGGTAAAACGTCCGAAGACGGAGAGATGGCCGAGTTTCGCCCGGGGATAGGTCTACTAGCCAAGCAATTGAATCTTCCGGTCGTGCCAGTCTTCCTTGATGGACTATTCGACTTAAAGCAGACGAAGCGCATAAGCGCTCGGCCGGGTCACGTGCGCGTCACCATAGGCCAGTCGATGCGGTTCTCACCCGAGCAGGATCCTAACGAAATCACGAGCGAGATAGAACGCGCAGTCCGCGCGCTTCAGTCAGTTTGAGAGGATGCGATTCGCTTAAAAATCGACACTTGATGAATTAGCAGCACAATGACGACAACCGCGAGCAAAATGCCCGCCGAAGCCCACTTCTGGTTTAGCACAAACTGCTTCGCGGCGGCGCCGTATCGCGCCCCCAAAAAACCTTCGCAAAAAAACAAGCAACCACGGCCAACCAGGGTTCCCACGATAAACGTCACAGGAGGTACTTGGAAAACACCTTGTGCGACAACGAAGGGTTTGAAAGGTACAGGAAACGGGGCGACAGCAGGGAGAACGACACACGCCATCGGATATTTCTCAACCAGTCTCCGAATCCTTCCGGGCGGATGCCTCTGCGTTTTCTGGTAATACGCCTGTCCACCCCGGCGCGCCAAATAATAAA
This sequence comes from Candidatus Acidiferrum sp., assembly GCA_049800195.1. Taxonomy (GTDB): domain Bacteria; phylum Acidobacteriota; class Terriglobia; order Acidiferrales; family UBA7541; genus Acidiferrum. Next base: position 62,844 of record JBARJI010000095.1, on the reverse strand, counting down.
TCCAGACGCAGCCCGCCAAGGACCCAACTGCGGCCATCCCAGCGTAATAGGGCATCCTCATCGGATGGCGGCTCGATAGTCCAATCAAAATCAGGTCAGTCACCAAGGGAAGCGGAACGAACGAAGAGTCAATGAACGATGAGACCAGTAAACCAACCCCACCCAGGGCCGGCAAGCTAACTTTCAACCAGGACCTGAGTTGCATCCATCCCATGGCTCGCCTCGGCGTGGCACTGGCCCGAGCAGTTTGAAAAGCTCCAGGCGAATCTCTGTTTCGCATTCTGGAACGTTAGTAAAGATCAGGCCGGAACTCTCTAGGTATATAGGGCGCGGACCGCGATGCATCGGCATCAGCCCAATCTCACAAACCTACCGAATCTGCAATCCCAAAAAAATCGCGATCGGAATTGCGCAGAGACACCCTGACTCCACCTCTATTGCCTTACTTGGATGCATGGCGATTCAAAAAGGCCGTAGGAAATAGAGAAATTTTTTCACTTAAACGGCCAGGAATTCTTGCGGAATTTTTGTAACTCTTCGCAACGTTCCATTATCCAATTCGTGGTTAAGCAGGGGCGATATTGTTCATTGCTTTTACCGTAGCGCTTCTACGCAACGGGAGCTGGCCCTAAGCGGTCAGAGCCCATGGTTTCGACCGCAAAGTGGCGATTCCCAAAGGACGACGTACTCAATCTACGCACAAGGACCATTTCATGTCGACCGTCGAACAAGTGCTCCCTACAGTTCCTACTCAGCCTTTCCGTTTGGACGTACCTTTGCACAATTTGCTTCAGCAGCCGCCTCAGCGGCCATCTCCTAACTCTTCAAAGGAACCAGTCGCGCTTCCAGTTCCGGTTTTTCCCCAGCATCCGGAACTGCTCCATGAATTGGATGGAGACGATATCGCCGCTCATGATCATGTTCTCCGTACTGGCAAGCGACAATGGCCCGTGTCTCGCATCCTGAAGACCATGCGCGGTTGGATGGTCCCTTATTTCAAGTCTCGTGTATTGCCTGGCGACTTTCAGCCCATCATTGCGTATCTCTTTACGGAGTGGAAGTGCAATCTCGATTGTCATTATTGTTGGTCCTACGACAATCGCATCAAAGGGATGACCGAGGACACGGCTCGGCGAGCCATCGATTGGCTTGAATCCACGCCTTGTCGCGTGCTTGCCCCGACGGGCGGCGAACCGCTGCTTCGCCCGGACTTCGTTCACAAGGTCATGTACTATGCGGCGAAGAAGGACTTTTGGATTTATCTAGCCACAAACGCTCGTCTCCTTCGCCCTCCGGTAATCGATCGCCTCGCGGACGCCGGAATTGCAACTATAAATTTTGCTGTCGATGCAATCAAAGAAAAGCCCGGTCTTCCCAAAGCTCTGGAGCACGTGCGTGCCAATCTCGACTACCTCGTGAGGCGCCAATACCGCTACGGCTATACTGTCTTCTTCAACACCAACATTTGCCGCACCAATATCGAAGACGTCAAAAAGCTCGTCGAAATTGCCCACGATTACGGCATCTCTCTCACATTCCACATCAATGAAGCGCCCATGATGGAGCAATCCCACTTCAAGCATCTTCACGAAAACGACACCTACATCCGGCCGGCAGACTTTCCCGTGGTCGATGACTTGCTTGATTGGCTTATCGACAAGCAGCGTCAGGGCTACAAAATGGTGGATTCCATTCCGCGATTGCAGAATATGAAGGGCTTCATGCGCGGCGTTGGCGAGCATTGGGGCTGCCGCGCGGGCCAGAATTGGCTCATCATCCGTACCGACGGCACGCTCGCGCCCTGCTTTCCCATGTATAACGCCCAATATGACTGGGGCGCGGTGGAAAATCAAAAATTTGATCTCAAGCAGCTAGCCGAAATGAAAAAGGGCTGCGAACCCAATTGCTTTTCCACGCTCGGTTACAACGTCGCTTATTGCTACGACATCGCGCGTGTCATGAAATGGCTGGCGAAGCAAGCGAGCCACGGATTCCAGGGTGTGACCGGCAGCTTTGAGTAGGAAAAAAAACGTATAGGGCGAATAAAAATAACATCATCCACAGGAATTGGAAGAAAGGTCATGGCCGTAGATTCGAGCGACGTGTTGTGGATTCGTAGCCACAAGATCTTGATCTCGCTAAGCCTGGTCGTATTGGCAGGCGTGTTCGCGCTTCCGGTTCGGTCTCAGCAGTCCCCGCCAGTCCAGGGAGCGAACGAAATACATCGCTTGCCCGAGACGGACGCATTAGCTGGCGAGCAGCAGCCGGATCAGCAGGCGCCGGGAACCATCAGCGGAAAGATTGTCGACCAATCGGGCGCCGCAATCGGCGGAGCTCGTGTAACGCTTTCACGTGACGATCGATCCCCGAGCCAGGAAATTCTGACGGACGATGACGGGCAGTTTTCTTTTACCGACGTTGCCCCTGGTCTTTTCCATCTCACGATTAGCTCGCAAGATCTTACGCCGCAAACATTCGACGACACATTGAATCCCGGGCAGGCCTACTCTTTGCCGCTTGTGATGATGATGGTTGCGACGCAACTGACCGAGGTGCAGGTTGGGGTTACGCCGCTCGAACGTGCTCAGGATGAGGTCCACGAAGAAGAGAAGCAGCGCATGTTTGGGGTGATACCAAATTTCTTCGTGACATACGATCCTCATCCAGTCCCCTTGACGCCCAAGCTAAAGTTCAGGCTCGCCTGGAAGTCGGCTGTGGATCCATTCACGCTGTTGGCGATTGGCGCTGTTGCGGGAGCTGAGCAAGCGGGCAATCAATGGCGCGGATATGGACAGGGAGCGCAAGGGTACGCCAAGCGCTATGGGGCATCCTACGCCGATGTTTTTGGCGGCACGCTCATCGGGGGAGCCGTATTGCCATCGCTGCTGAAACAAGATCCACGTTATTTCTATCAAGGGAGCGGTAGTAAGCGATCAAGGATTCTGCACGCGCTGGCAAGTTCCGTGATGTGCAGAGGCGATAACGGAAAACTGGAGCCGAATTACTCGAACATAGGCGGAGCGTTCGCGGCGGGCGGCCTTGCGAATCTTTACGCTCCGCCGGGCAGCAGGAGTGGTGCGCGGTTAGTGGTTTCGACGGCGCTAATCAGGGTAGGTGAAACCGCTGTCGCCAACGTGTTCCAAGAACTCTTCATCCGGAAGGTCACGCCGAGTGTTCGCCACCAAACTCAGGCCCAGCCTTAGAGCGAGCCACTTTTGCGTTTCTCAGTTCGGTAACGGGAGCACAGTTCCTAAAATTAAGCAGTTTGTATAAGAAGTTGTCCAGCTCCGAGCAGAACAAATACCCAATCGTTGAGCTAGTGAACATGGAACTCGAATCGGCACAAAACTTGATCACTCAGTGGGTCAACGAAAGGCTTTCCAATAAATGAATCATCCAATGCAATCCGATGCGCAGGAAATTCCAGTAGTCCTTGCACGTCGTGACAGCGGCGAAACAGAGGTCAGTAATTCTTCTTTTTCCCGTTGGCACCCGACTACTGTCTTCGAATCATTTTGGAAATTCGCAACCGAACGCCAAGCAATTTTTTACCGTAGGCTTGCCGCGCGCTCGTCGCGCTGGACAACGGACCATACACTCGCGACGTTCAAGTTCACGAATGTCTATCGCGCCTCAGACCGAGTCAGCCAATTTCTTATCCGCCACGTCATTTACACCGGAGATCCTTCACCTCGCGAAGTATTCTTTCGAACCATTCTGTTTAAACTATTCAACAAGATCGACACTTGGGACCTCCTTCGAGATCATTTCGGAGAAATCAATTCCAAACTCCCTCTGGAAACAATCAATTCCGTACTTTCGGAGGCCATGGCCTCCGGCCGCAGAATCTACTCGGCTGCCTACATAATGCCATCAGGGACCAAAGAACTCCGGATGGGACGGAAACACACAACCCATCTGAATCTTTTGTCAAGAATGATGCAGGACGGTGTCCCAAATAAGCTGGCGGACTGCAAGCGCATGTCCGACGCCTTCGGAATTCTCCGTTCCTATCCCATGCTCGGCAATTTCTTAGCGTACCAGCATATTATCGATATCAATTACAGCGAGATCACGAATTTTTCGGAATCAGAATTTGTTGTCCCCGGTCCAGGCGCGCGGAATGGTATTCAAAAATGCTTCGCGCGAGTCGAGCAAAGCGAAGAAATTGGTGTGATTCGCGCTGTTGCTGAAAATCAAGAAAATGAGTTTCGTCTAAGGGGACTCGATTTCAAGTATCTCGGAGACAGACGACTCCAACTAATCGACTGCCAAAATTTATTTTGCAAAGTTGATAAATATGCCCGCGTCGAGCATCCGGAGTTCAACAAGAAATCAGGCCGGACAAGGATAAAACAAAAGTTCTCTCCAAATTTCGCCGCCGTGGATTATTGGTACCCCCCCAAATGGGGAATCAATGAGTCATTCCTAGACGGTCCCAATGGGAACAATTCCTTTAAAACAGCAACGGCTGGAACGCTATTCAACTGTGATAGTGCGGCGCAATAGATTTGCGTGAACAAGTCCACCATGATTCTTTCGGATTTTCCGAAAGCCATCATAGCCAGTCAAAATCGCTTTTTCCCACTCCCACAATGCGCACCGCTCAACCTCAAAACCTTTCACGAGTACCCGGATCCGCTTAAGCAAGTCGTAATCGAGACTCGATCTGCCTTCAAAAAAATTATGCCGCGCCGCGTAATTAAATGCCCAGGTCGAGACTCCCTCCTCAATGATAATCGCCCGGGCTCCGTCTTCCACCTCATCCACAACGCTATTGCTCTTTCGCTTGCACTTGAACAGCGCCCGGATAACTGGTGACCAACCCAGCACCGCCGCGAAGGCCAAGTGAAAAATATCGTGATAACGGTATCCATCGTCCTCGGTCATGTTGTCGGTAAGCCGGTCGCCAATCTTGATCCCGTTACATTTTTGTATCGCGTATGACCCCTCGTACTTCGCATCTGCGGACGGAACCATACTCGATCCACGCAGCATCGGCAGGAACAATCTCGACCTCATTCTCAAGCAAATGGGCCGAGATCAAGCGGGGACGCTGTTCAATATTTTCCGGCGTTTCCGTGAAGCCGTTCTGCAACGCAGCGAGGCACGGCAAATCCTGATCGATTTCTGGATGGGGCACTCAAACCCCAGCATGGGAGACCGCTATGGCAAGCAACTCGTGGAAGATGTCGACTACCGGCAAGACCAAATAAGGAAGGTTGGTCTCGGTTTCGAGCTTCCCGAATCGCTATTTGGGCTACGTGGGCTACAAATTCTGGAGGCTACCGCAGCAGCGTAAAGAATAACCCGATGAAAACAAAGGAGAAAGTGGTCGGGGCGAAAGGATTTGAACCTTCGACCTCCTGGTCCCGAACCAGGCGCGCTAGCCAGGCTGCGCTACGCCCCGAATCTTTTTTCAAGCCGGACAATAGTTAGTTTACGCGGGATTCCAAGCATCCGCAACCACTAGCAGACAACACCATTCATTCGCCTACGCGTCAGCCATTCATAGCAATTCCATCCAGCCTGGAGAAGCCGGTCTTATCACCTTCGCTGCGTTGTCGCCCGCTGTCCTCAGCGCGTACGCAGGCGGCTATTTTGCGTGTTCGCAGCAGGCATCGCTACGACAGCCACCATCTTTCTCGGTGAAACGAATGATTTACAGGGGCTGCCCGATGCCATGCCCGAGGGAATTCTGCGCCGCCTTGACGCCTTCCTTCTAATCACTTAGTGTTTTGTGCTTGCGATGGAGCCTCTCGTGAAAATTCATGTGCGCACCTTGGGCCTCGCTATGGCTGCGCTGGCTCTTCTGGCCCCCATGGCCCGGGGACAGGCCGCCGCCCAATACCACCTTTACAATGATTCTCCAGGCGCATGGTCGCAACAACCGGTTCGCGAGGCCCACGGCATGGTCGCCACGGACGAAGCACTGGGCTCCGAGGCTGGCGTCGAAATCTTGAAACGCGGTGGGAACGCCGTTGATGCCGCCGCAGCCGTCGCTTTTGCGCTCGCGGTCGTCGAGCCAGCGGCGGGAAACATCGGTGGCGGCGGCTTTATGCTTGTGCGGCTGTCGGATGGCCGCAGCACTTTCTTTGACTACCGTGAGGTCGCCCCCGGCAGAGCCACGCGCGACATGTACATCGGCCCCGACGGCAAGCTCGTCAAAAACCTCTCCGTGATCGGCTACAAGTCGGTTGCCGTGCCCGGCACGGTCGCAGGTCTAGAACTGGCGCTCAAGACTTATGGCAAGCTGAAACTCGCCGATGTGATGGCCCCGGCCATTCATCTCGCGGAAGACGGCTTCCCCATCAGCGAAAAAATGGCAAAGCAGTTGGAAGACCAGCGCGACTATTTGCAGCAGTTCACCGTTAGTCGCCGCATCTTCCTCAACGACGGAAAAATGTTCCGGGCCGGCGACATCTTCAAGCAACCAGAGCTGGCTGCCACTCTCAAACGCATCGCCAAAAACGGCGCCGCCGAATTTTACCGCGGCGAAACCGCTCACATGATTGCCGATGACATGCAAGGAATGGGTGGCCTGATCACTCTCGACGATCTCGCGGCGTATCAGCCGAAAATCCGCCAGCCCTTGCACGCCGATTACGAAATCGATGGCCACAAGTGGGAAGTGATTACTTCGCCGCCCCCGAGCTCCGGCGGCGTCGCCATCATCGAAGCGCTGAATATGTTGCAGGGCGTCCCGCTAAAGGGCTGGGACGATTTGGAAAGTGTGCACATGGTGGTGGAAACGATGCGGCGAGTCTTTGCCGATCGCGCCGCTTATCTTGCGGACCCCGATTTTGCCAAAGTGCCCGTCGACGGCCTTACGAGCGAGTGTTACGCCAAGCAACTTGCGGCAACCATCGATCCGCTGCACGCCACTCCCAGCACTGAGGTGAAAGCCGGCGTTCCGCACGTCTGCGGCGTTTCTGCCGACGACAACGCGCCGCCGCAAACGGTTGTCAGCATCGGCGAAGGGCAACACACCACCCACTTTTCCGTGGTCGATTCCGCCGGGAACGCCGTCGCCAGCACCTACACTCTCAACAACAGCTATGGCTCGCACGTTACTTCTACCGCGGGTTTCCTGCTCAACGACGAGATGGACGATTTCACCACGCAGCCCGGCGTTCCCAACGCGCTCTTCGGCCTGATCCAATCTGAAGCCAACGCCATCGCGCCCGGTCATCGCCCTTTGAGTTCCATGGTACCCACCATTGTGCTACGTGACGGCAATCTTAGCTTCGTAACTGGTTCGCCCGGCGGGCCCACGATTATTTCGGCCACTTTGCTCAGCGTCTTAAACTGGATGCGCCTGGGGATGGACGCACAGGCGGACATCAACGCGCCGCGTTTTCATCACCAGTGGCTGCCGGACGTGATCCTGATGGAAAATGATTTTCCGGCGGGCATCGAGGCTGGTTTGAAAGCAGAAGGCTACCAAACACGGCGCCGCGGCCACATTGGCTTGGTGAACGCCATCGGGATCGATCCTAAGACGGGCGAACGCCTCGGGGCTGCCGACCCGCGCGACCACGGCACGGCCCTGGGTTACTGAACGATTTTTATCGCCGCCCGGTAACTGTGCCGGGCGACATGAAGTGAAGCGTCTGGTTTCTCGTCGAACAGCGCAGGACACGAGGCTATGCAAAGAATCCTATCCACTTACTTGTTCGTGTCGCGAAGATTGACCACCGAGCTTCTCGGGCTAATTGCCGAATCTGGCTTCCAGGCCCTTGAGATTTTCGCCACGCGCAGCCACTTCGATTACACCAGCAAGCCAGAAGTGCAGGCGATGGCCAGCGCTCTTTCCCAGCACCGCCTTGCGCTCGCCTCTCTGCACGCGCCCACGAGCCGCGATCTAAGCGCCACTCGCGAAGGCGGCACGCCACTTTCCATCACCGAAGTGGAGCGTGTCCGCCGTATTGAAGCCATGGACGAATTGAAGCGCGTGATCGACGTTGCCGAGGACTTGCCCTATTCCCGTCTGATTCTCCACATGGGCGGCCCGCGCGAAACAGCCAATCCGCGCAAGCGCGACGCCGCCTTTAGCTCGCTCGAGCACCTCGTTCTTCACGCTCATCATGCCGGAGTGACCATCGCCGTCGAAAACACCACCAGTGAGATGGGCGACCCCTCTTATCTCCGCGCCTTCGTGGACGAAACGCGGCTCACCGGCCTGCGCTTCAACTTCGATATCGGCCACGCCCATCTTGCTGACGGCCCCGAAGGCGAACGTATCGAGAAAGCGTTCTCGCCATTACGCGATTTGGTGATTTCCGCGCACATCCACGATAATCACGGCGAAAAGGACGAACATTTACCACCCTACGACGGCTCCATCGAGTGGGAATCCGCCGCCAAAATCTTAAAATCCGCTCCAGTGCAGAATCTCCCCTTAACCCTCGAGCTAAAAGAACGCACCGGTCCAGAAACTCCCAGCACCCCCGAGCAGCTCGCCGCCGCCAGCGCCTCCCTCAACCGCCTCGAGCGCGAATGGAGCTAGATCGTATGATTTGACCATTATTCTGACTATGGTCTATAATATGGTCAGTGGAGCTTATGCAAGAGATCGCCATTTCTGAATTCAAAGCCAAGTGCCTTGCTATTCTCGCCCAGGTCGAGAAGACGAAGGAACCTATCCGTATCACTCGCCACGGCAAGCCCATCGCCGAAGTAGTGCCTGCGTCTCCCGAGGTCGACCGGGCAGCCCTTTTCGGATCGATGCGGAACTCCATCAAAATCCTTGGAGACATCGTTTCGCCCGTAATTGACCTCGATGAGATTGAGGCTCTTCGCGATTGAAGTTTCTGCTGGACACCCACATCTGGATCTGGCTGCTGCAGAGCCCCGAACGACTTGGCACTCGCACAAAAATGGAACTGGCCAACATAGCTAACGAACTTTGGGTGTCCCCAATTAGCACGTGGGAAGCTCTGATGTTGCACCGTAAGAAACGAATTGAACTGACTCCGGATTTTCTGGTTTGGTTGCAGCAATCTTCACCCGGATTTCATCCAGCAGCGTTTACGCATGAAATCGTGCTCGCGGCGGAACGTCTCGATCTTCACGCCGATCCCGCAGATCGCTTTATTGCAGCCACGGCTCAGGTGCTCGACCTTACTCTAGTCACTGCCGACCAACGTCTTCTCGGCCTCGGCGCTATCCGCACAATGGCCAATCGCTGATTCCCTCTTCGGGTGAATGGAATTCGTCCCCTCTGGTAAACTGTTCGTTTGAATTGCTGCCTCAAAACTGAACTATGACCATCATCACCATCGAACAAGCTGGCAAGCACGAAGGCCAGGAAGTTACCCTTCGCGGCTGGCTCTACAATCTCCGCGAATCCGGCAAATTAATGTTCCCCATTTTTCGCGACGGCACCGGCATCATCCAAGGCGTCTGCGCCCTCAAGGAAAATCCCGAAGCCTTTGAAGCCCTAAAGGGCCTTACGCAGGAATCCAGCGTCATCGTCACCGGCAGAATTCGCGCCGAAAAGCGCGCTCCCGGCGGCTTCGAAATTGGTGTCAGCAAAATTCAAATCGTCCAGAAAGTCCCCGAAACCACTCCGTTCCCCATCCAGCTCAAAGAGCACGGCGTCGATTTCCTCCTCGATCAGCGCCATCTCTGGATTCGCACGCCTCGTCAGGCCGCTATCCTCCGCATTCGCGCCGAAGCCATCCGCGCCGCCCGCGAATTTATGGACGGCCAGGGCTACACGCTCGCCGACGCTCCCATGTTCACTCCCGCCGCCTGCGAAGGTACTTCCACGCTCTTCGAAGTGAACTACATCGATGATCAAAAAGCCTACCTGACCCAGAGCGGCCAGCTCTACGCCGAAGCCATCGCCATGGCTCTCGGCAAGGTCTACACGTTCGGCCCCACGTTCCGCGCCGAAAAATCCAAAACGCGCCGCCATCTCACTGAATTTTGGATGCTCGAGCCCGAAGCCGCTTACGTCGAGTTCGACGAAATCATGTCCCTTGGCGAAGGTCTCGTCAGTGCGATAGTCCAAGGCGTTGTGAAAAACAAATCGCGCGAACTCGAAACGCTCAAGCGCGATGTCGCCAAACTCGAAAACATCAAGCCGCCCTTTCCGCGCATTAGCTACGAAGACGCCGTCGCGCTCTTAAATAAAAACGGCAACCCCGCCAAATTCGGTGACGATTTCGGCGGCGACGAAGAAACTCTCATCTCCAAAGAATTTGACCGTCCCGTCCTGATTCACCGCTACCCGGCCGCCATCAAAGCCTTTTACATGCAGCCCGACGCCCAGCGCCCCGAACTCGCACTCGCCTTCGACATGATCGCCCCCGAAGGCTACGGTGAAATCATTGGCGGCAGCCAGCGCATTCACGATTACGACCTGCTCCTCAAGCGCCTTCACGAGCACAACCTGCCCCAGGAATCCTTCGAGTGGTATCTCGACCTCCGCCGCTATGGCAGCGTTCCGCACTCCGGCTTTGGCCTCGGCCTAGAACGCACCGTCGCCTGGATTTGCGGCACCGAGCACATCCGCGAAGTCATCCCCTTCCCCCGCATGATTTATCGCGTGTATCCTTAGTCCGGGGTAGTTGCGCAGCCGAAGTCGGCTCGCTAGTAGATTTTCCCGCGTTTTCCGAACTGGTACCGTCAGCTTCCAGCTGGCGTTTTGCATCGCTGCCGCAAGGCGGCTTCGGTGAATTTTGGCGCGCCAGAATTTCGAGCGCGCCGTGTGCCGGAAGCCAGTGGCATTTTCTCGCTCGCCACTCGCCACTCGTCACTCGCTACTTTCTTACGAATCGAGTCGAGTCATGCCTCAAAAAGTTCGCATCATCGGCGTACCCATGGACCTCGGTCAAAGCCGCCGCGGCGTTGACATGGGACCCTCGGCCCTCCGCGGCGCGGGCTTGCAAGTCCGCATCAAGCAGCTCGGCCACACCGTCGAGGACCTGGGCAATCTCGAAGTCAAGCAGCCTGAAGAAATGCACTTCGGCGAAAAGCGCGCCAAGTATCTCCAGGAAATCGCGGAAACTTGCAAGGACCTCGCCGTCACCGTCGAAAAATCTCTCGGCGAAGGCATGCTTCCCCTCGTTCTAGGTGGCGATCATTCCATCGCTGCCGGCGTCGCTGCCGGTGTCGCCTCGCACTATCGCAAAGACAAAAAAGAAATCGGCTACCTCTGGCTTGACGCCCACGGCGACATGAACACTCCCGAATCCTCGCCTTCCGGCAATGTTCATGGCATGCCTCTTGCCAGCATCATGGGCTACGGACCCTCGGAACTGGTGGATCTTATGGGTTTCAAACCGAAAGCCGAACCCGGCAACATCGTCATTGTCGGCGCCCGCGACCTCGACGCCCAGGAGCGCAAAATCGCCAAAAAGTCTGGCATCCACGTCTTCACCATGCGCGACATCGACGAGCGCGGCATGCGCGAAGTCATGTCCGACGCCCTGAAATACGCCATGGACGATACCGCCGGAATCGCCGTCAGCCTCGACATGGACTTCGTCGACCCTAGCGACGCCCCCGGCGTCGGCACACCCGTCCGCGGCGGCGTGACCTATCGCGAAGCTCATCTCGCCATGGAGATGATCGCCGACAGCGAAGCCATGGTCTCCCTCGAAATCGTTGAAATTAATCCCATCATCGACGAACACAACCGCACCGCCCTCCTCGGCGTAGAGCTAGTCCTCTCCGCCCTCGGCAAAAAAATCCTTTAGCTATGCTTCCCCTGCCAACTTACGCGCGAATACAGAAAATCGGTGCCATAGCCCTCGGAGCCTGCGCTGTTCTGTTTCTTTTCTCGCCCCGGCAAGCACATGCATCGGGGCGAGAAGAAAAAGCTGACCGTATCGAGGTTCGCAAATCAGAACGAACGATGACCCTACTGCGGGATGGCAAAGTGCTGAAGACCTACAAAGTGGCGCTCAGCACGGTCCCAATTGGCGCAAAAGAGCGCGAAGGTGATCACAAGGTTCCCGAGGGTCTATACGTAATCGATGCAAAAAACGCTCACAGCAAGTTTCATCTAGCTCTACACATTTCCTATCCGAACGCCGCAGACCGCGAACGAGCCCGCAAGCTCGGCGTCAAACCCGGCGGCAACATTGAAATTCACGGACTGGGTGCCAATTTCGGCTGGGTAGGAAGTTTGCATCGTCAAGTCGACTGGACTGACGGCTGCGTCGCCGTCACCAATTCCGAGATCGAAGAGATATGGCCGCTGGTTCCAGTCGGCACGCCGGTCGAAATTTTCCCTTGATGACTACTCAGATCTCCATTGTCTTCAACTCATCCGCAGCGCCGCCATCGGATCGATCCTTGAAGCTCGCCGCGCCGGCAAATAACCTGCAATCCCCGCCACTGCCGTCAGTATCACCTGCATCCCCGCAAACGTGATCGGATCGCTCGCCGTCACTCCAAACAAAAGCCCGCTCAACGTCCGCGCCAGCGCCCACGACGCCACAATTCCCACAATCATCCCAATCCCCGCCAGCCCCAGCGTCTGCAACAGAATCCCTCTCTGCAGCCTCTCCGCCGACGCACCCAGCGCCATGCGAATCCCGATCTCCTGCGTCCGCTGATTCACCGAGTACGAAATCACGGCATAAATCCCCAGCGAAGCCAGCACCAGCGCAAATCCCGCGAATCCTCCCAGCAAAATCACCACAAATCTCCGCGGCGACACCGCCCGATCCACCAGCGTCTGCAGCGTCCTCAAATTCGCCGTAGGCAGGTTCGGCTCGATCGGCCGCAGCGCCTCTCGAATCCTCGTCCCCAGCTCCGCCGTCGGCATCGACGTCCTCACCACCAAATCCACAGTCCCATAATCCTGCGTCTGCCGTATGGGTATGTAAAACTCATTCCCCGATCCTTCTTCCAGCGCCATGTGCCGCACATCGCCGACCACGCCCACCACCGTGCGGTCCACGTCCTCCGCCACGATTTTCCCAATGGGATCCTCGCCTGGCCACAAAGTCTGTGCGCACTTTTCGTTCAAAATAATCACGTTCAACGCGCCCTTCGTGTCCCGCTCCGTAAAATCCCGCCCCTCGCGCAGTGGAATTCCCATCGCCCCAAAATATCCATCGCTGATAATTCGCGGAAATCCTTCCGGAAAATTCTCCGGCGTGTACTGTACGCCTTTTGCCGCAATCCCCCAGCTCCGGTTATGCCCCAGCGGCAGAAAATCCGAAAGCCCGGCAGCCTCGATCCCCGGGATATCCTTGACCCTTCTTAGCGCCTCGTTAAAATAGGTATTCCGCTCGTCCTGCGTTTTGTAAGACGAATTCGGATCGATCCGCAAAGCCGCCGCCCGTTCCGGCACGAATCCCAAATTCACATCCAGCACGCGCAGAAAACTCCGTATCAAAAGCCCCGCCCCCACCAGAAGCACGCACGCCAGCCCAATCTCCGAAACCACGAGCGTCCCGCGAACCCATACATGCCCGGGACCCTGGCTCGACCCACGATTTGAATCCTTCAGCGTGTCGTGTAGTTTCACGTCCCGTACCTGCAGCGCTGGCATCAATCCAAACAGCAATCCCGTCAAAAGCGCCGCCGCCAGCGTAAATGCCAGCACACGGGCATCAATTCGCACATCGCTCAGCAGCGGAATGCTCACTGACGTCAGGTGCGCCAGCAGCCGCGTCCCAGCAAACGCGAGCAACAATCCCAGCACGGCTCCGCTGCACGACAGTACCAAACTTTCCGTCAGCATCTGCCCGATCAACCGCCCGCGACCCGCCCCCAACGCCGCGCGAATCGCAATCTCTTTCTGCCGCACTGCGCCCCGCGCCAGCAGCAAATTCGATAGGTTAGCGCACACAATCAGCATCACCACCCCCACCGCGCACGCCAGCACCACCAGCGTCGGTCGCAGCCGCCCGCTCACATGTTCCGCCAACCCAGAAAGCTTCGGATCAAAATCATTCTCTCTCGGATGTAGTTTCTCCAGCTGCGGACCCAGAATTGTCGCTTCCGCCTGCGCCTTCCCCAGGGTCGCCCCCGGCTTCAGCCTCCCAACAATCGCCAGCGTATTCCCCCAGCGGTTCGTCTCCGGCGACAGCGCAAACGGCACGAAAATATCAATCCTGCTTCCCGGCGCAAAAATCGTCCCGAAATCGAACGACGCCGGCAGCACGCCCACCACCGTCATCGGCCCGCCATCAAACTCCAGCGCCTTCCCCACGATCCTCGGATCGGATGCAAATCGCCGCTCCCACAATCCGTGGCTCAGCATCACCGCCTCCGGTCCGTTCCATTTGCATTCCTCCGCGCTGAACTGCCTTCCAATCTCCGGCTCCACGCCCAGCAGCGGAAAGAAATTCTGCGAAACCGGCACGCTCGTCAAGCGCTCCGGCTCGCCGTCGCCAATCAGTTCCGCGTCCCCCACTCCATAAAACGCAAAATATCCCGCCAAATCCCCGAACGACTGGTTATGCGTCCGGTAATCCAGCAAGTAATCCACTTGCGTCGTCTTCGCCGACATGTCTCCCGTCGCATCCGTGTGATTCGCCATCCACGTCAAACTCCCCGGATCGCGAAACGGCAGCGGCCGAAGCAAAATCGTATTCACCACGCTGAAAATCGTGCAGCTCGCCCCCACTCCCAATCCCACAATCAGTATCGCAAACGCCGCAAACCCTCGATCCCGCCAAAGCGTCCGCACTGCATACCGCACGTCTCGCCGCAGCGTTTCGAAAAATGGCGTTCTACGTTTCTTGCTTTGAAGTAATTCCTGTGAAGGCGATTGTGAAGCCGGCTGTGAAGAGCTCTGCGTAGACACGGACCCTCCTGCGCACTTCCCGCATCTCTGTAGACGATGAAAACCCAGAAAAGTTCCGTCGCTTCTTTCAGATTTCCGCGGCCCGAAAACCACCCCGAATCTCCGTTGTTATTCCAGCACCCAACTTCCACTTCCCCCGCGACAACTCCTCCTCTTTCCCCTATAACTAGGAATTGGCACCCAAGCCCGAAAAACTAACTATTCCCATGACCCCTGACAAAAAGCGTTTGCGCATTGGCGTCCTTTTCGGCGGCCGCTCCGGCGAGCACGAAGTCTCTCTCGCCTCCGCCACCTCCGTAATTCGCGGCCTCGACCCCGACAAGTACGAAGCCGTCCCCATTGGCATCACCAAAGAGGGCCACTGGCTCATCGGCACCAGCGCGCAAAAAATGCTCCCCGAAGTTCTGCGCACCGGCCAGCGTGTCACCATGACCGCCGATCCCACCGACGCCGCGCTAGTCCGCCTCGACGGCAGCGGCGGCGGCCAGCGCATCGATGTCGTCTTCCCCGTCATGCACGGCACCTTCGGCGAAGACGGCACCGTTCAAGGCCTCCTCGACCTCGCCGGTCTTCCCTTCGTGGGCGCAGGCGTTCTCGGCTCCGCTGTCGCCATGGATAAAGACATCGCGAAAATACTTCTCCGCGCCGCCAAAATTCCCGTCGTGCCCTGGGTCTCCATCCGCCGCGACGAGTGGGAACGCCACGAGCCCGAAGTCATCCACCAAATCGAAAAGGAATTTCCCTATCCCGTGTTCGTCAAGCCCGCCGCTCTCGGCTCCAGCGTTGGCATGACCAAAGTCCATTCCCACGACGAACTCGCTCCCGCCCTCAATCTCGCCGCCGAATTCGCCATGAAAATCCTCGTCGAGCGCGCCGTAACCGCGCGCGAAATCGAAGTCTCCGTCCTCGGCAATCACGACCCCCAAGCTTCCGTCCCCGGCGAAATCGTTCCCCATCGCGAATTCTACGATTACGCCGCGAAGTATCTCGAGCAAGGCACGAAACTCCTTATTCCCGCGGCGCTCAAGCCAGCTCAAATCAAAAAATTCCAACACTTCGCCGTCCAGGCTTTTCGCGCCCTTGAACTCAGCGGCATGGCTCGCGTCGATTTTTTTCTCGAGAAAGACGGCGGCAAAATCTATCTCAACGAAGTGAACACCATCCCCGGCTTCACTTCCATCAGCATGTACCCCAAACTCTGGGAAGCCAGCGGCATTCCCTTCCCCCAGCTCATCGACAAGCTCATCGCCCTGGCCCTCGAGCAGCACGCCGAAAAAGCCCGCACCAAATACGCCATCGAACTCCCCCAAGGCTCCGCCGGCGCCCTCGACGCCTAGCCCGGCGCTGCATGTCATGTTTTCCTACCGTCCGTCTGGAGTTCCGGGTGCGAGCTGTGTATCCTTTCCTCGAGCGAGACAGTCGATGAACGCGCGATTCGTTGTTGCGGCACTATCTGCGGTCGCCTTTCTCCCGGCGTCCCTAGCTGCTTGCACGATGGTCCCGTGCATCGATAACGGCACCGAGCTTCGTTCCGAATTTGTTGTTATAGTCAGGCACGAGGGTAAGCCACTTCCCGGTGCTACCATTCAGATCGCACGCGCCGACGCAGAAAACGCCGATAAATTGTTTTCCGGAACGACAGCAGCTGATGGTACCGTGCGCGTCGAGAGGCTGCCGTCAGGCTCCTACCTGCTCAGCGCGCAACTGCTGGGAATCTTTGCAAACAGCGAATGTTTCCACGTCGGTAAAACAAGCTCCAAAGGAGCCAAGAAAGAAATAAGCTTCAAATGGGGTAACGAGCCTCCAGAGGCTCGCGAGGCCACCGGCAAGCTGGTTCATTCTCAGGCGGCTTACGACCGAAGCCCCCAATGGAACGCTCATCGCGTCTACATACCCATACCTAAAGCGATGTTAAGCTTGCGCGCGGTACAGTCTGCAGCCTTCTACCACGCAAGGTCCGACAAGGACGGTCATTTCACATTTGGTGAGATTCCAGAGGGAATCTATGTCCTTCGCGTCGAAGGGGCCGGTATTGAGCCGACGAACCTCTTGTTTCGAGTAAGCCATACGGCAGAGAAGAAAACACTGTTCGTGGATGACGCCGACCCAATCGGGGGAGGCTGCGGCGGTTGGTATCTCGAACCCGATTACACTCAGAACTAACCCCTTGGGCTGCCCTCTCGAGCAGATGGTTCCCCTTCGTCTCCCCCGATTTACGCGACGCTGGTCACAACTTTGTGCCGCTGCCTCCTCAATCGAGCCGAACCGATCTGCACAAATTCTTGTGACCGATGCGCAAGTTCTCATACAATCAGTGCGCGTGAGATCCCGCTCCACATGCGCTGAAACCCATCACGCCCAGGGAAGGTTATGCTGAAACTCATGACGATCCTACTCACAACCGGCGCCATCACACTGGGCGCCATCAACGCGCCCACCACGGCCGCCGATTCCACTTTCAGCCCCGCAAATCCCTTCTACGCGCCGAGCACGCTCCCCTTCCAAGCCCCGCCCTTCGACAAAATTAAGGACGAAGACTACCAGCCCGCCATCGAAGCCGGCATGGCCCAAGAGCTCGCCGAAATACAAGCGATCACGGACAATCCCGCGCCGCCAACCTTCGAGAATACTCTCGTCGCCATGGAAAAAACCGGCCAGCTCTTCCAGCGCGTGATGGCCGCGTTCGGCGCGGTCACAGGCGCGAATACCGATCCCGCCCTGGAGAAAGTTCAAGCCGAAGAAGCGCCCAAGCTGGCCGCGCATCAAGATGCCATTGCCCTGAACGCAAAGCTTTTTGCGCGCGTCGCCGCCGTCTACAACGAACGCGATTCCCTAAAGCTCGATCCCGAGTCGCTTCGCCTGCTCGAAGTCACCTATCAAAATTTCGTCCGCTCCGGTGCAAACCTCTCCGACGCCGACAAAACCAAGCTGAAAAAGTTCAACGAGGAACTCGCCACTCTCTCGAACGACTACTCGACCAGGATTCTCGCCGCCACCAAAGCCGGCGCCTACTTCACCACCGACAAAAGCGCTCTCGCCGGCTTGAGCGATTCGCAACTTGCTGCCGCAGCGCAGGCCGCCGAAAGCCGCAAGCAAACAGGCTATTTGCTCCCGCTCCAAAACACCACGCAGCAACCCGATCTCGCCTCCCTCCGCGTCCGCGCGACGCGCCAAGGGATCTTCGAGAATTCCTGGAACCGCGCCGAGCACAACGACGCCAACGATACCCGCGACATCATCTCGCACATGGCCCAGCTCCGCGCCCAGCGCGCGCAACTCCTCGGCTATCCAAATCACGCTGCTTGGAAGCTCGGCGACCAAATGGCCAAGACTCCCGAGGCCGCCTTGAAATTCATGGACGCCCTTGTCCCTGGCGCCACCGCTAAAGCCGCGCGCGAAGCCAAAGACATTCAAGCCGTCATCGACGCGCAGCAGGGCGGCTTCACTCTCCAGCCCTGGGACTGGAACTTCTACTCCGAGCAAGTCCGCAAAGCGAAATACGATTTGAACGACGCCGAGGTCAAGCCCTACTTCGAGCTGAACAACGTTCTCGAAAACGGCGTCTTCTACGCCGCTCACGAGCTTTATGGAATCACCTTCAAGGAACGCAAAGACATCCCCGTTTATCAGGCCGATGTTCGCGTCTTCGAAGTCTTCGACGCGGACGGCAAACCGCTCGCCCTCTTCTACTGCGACTATTTCAAGCGCGACAACAAAAACGGCGGCGCATGGATGGATGTCTTAGTCAACCAATCCAAACTTCTGGGCACGCTCCCGGTCGTTTACAACGTCGCGAATCTCCCCAAGCCCGCGCCCGGTGAGCCCGCTCTCATCAGCTTTACCGATGTAACCACCATGTTCCACGAGTTCGGCCACGCCCTGAACGGCATGTTTGCCGACACCGAATATCCCAGTCTCTCGGGCACTTCGACCGCGCGGGACTTCGTCGAATTCCCCTCGCAATTCAACGAGCATTGGGCTCTCTATCCCGCTGTCTTCGCGCATTACGCCAAGCACTATAAGACGGGCGCTCCGATGCCCGCCGAGCTGGTCGCCAAAATCAGAAAAGCCGCGACCTTCAATCAAGGCTACGCGTTAACGGAATTGGTCGCGGCCGCCGAGCTGGACATGCAATGGCACACGCTTCCCGCCAGCGCACCCCTGCAGCAGCCCGATGTGTTCGAGAAACAGGCGCTCGAGAAAACTCACCTCCTGATCCCTGCCGTCCCGCCGCGCTATCGCTCCAGCTATTTCAGCCACATTTGGGGCAACGACTATTCCGCGGGCTACTACGCCTATCTCTGGGCCGAGATGCTCGATGACGACGCTTTCCAATGGTTCGAAGATCATGGAGGGCTGACGCGCGCCAACGGAGACCGCTTCCGCCGAATGGTCCTATCGCGCGGCAATACCGAGGACTTGGAAAAAATGTACGAAACTTGGCGCGGCCAAGCCCCCAGCGTGGAACCGATGCTGAAATTCCGCGGCTTGCTGGATTCCGCCAACTAACCCGGCAAATCTCCGGCAAACGCGGCTTGCCCACCGACACGTTCCGCCCTTCTCCGTTTTCAGGAGGACCAAGCACGCATTCCCGCACAGTGCGATTTGCTCTTCCTACTCGCTACTCGCTATTCACAGCCCACTACGCACTTCTCTTCCCGCCCAGAAAAGGTTAATTTAGATAAGCTCGCATCTCAGAAATCTGCCTCGCAGGGCAGGAGACCACGGAATGTCACTTCTCGAACCGCCTGCCGACGTTCACAAGAAATCCCGGGCCATGATCTTTACCCTGACGGTGGCTTTCATCATCGCCGTCATCGCCGTATGGTTTGTTCTGCGTTTTTATCCGGAAAAAAAAGCCGCAGGGGAATTCTTCAACGCTGTCGTCGCCGGAGATATGCAGCACGCCTACCAGCTCTGGAAGCCCGGCTCCAGCTATAGGTTCCAGGACTTTGTCGCCGATTGGGGGCCCACCGGCTATTACGGCCCCGTTAAAAGCTACGAAATCCTCAAAGCCAAATCGCCGGTCGGCTCAACCACCAGCGTCGAAATCCGCGTGGCCATCAGCCCCTTCAGTCCCATGCCCGGCGCCAACGAACCCGAAAAATCCCAAAAAACAAAAATCGTAACCGTTTGGGTCGACTCCCGCGACAAATCTTTCAGCTTCCCGCCGTAGACTTTGTCTTCAGTGTTTGCCATGCAGGGGCACTATAGATCGTGCCCTTCTTGCTTGCGTTTTGCTTTTCTTTTCTGCGAATTCTGTGCCTCTGCGTTTAATTTCTCTTTTACTTAAAGTCGAACATCCTCCAACGCACGCTCCAATTCCTGCGGGCTCACGCTCGCCGTCCCCAGCTTCCCCACCACCACCCCCGCCGCTGTATTCGCAAGCACTGCCGCATCCGCCAAAGTAGCCCCCGCCGCCACTGCCAGCGAAAGCACGCACGATACCGTGTCCCCCGCACCTGTCACATCGAAAACCAGCCGACCGGATGATCCCCGCTCCACTCCGCTCTTCCCCACTCGCGCGTACGTCACTTCATAACTCGTCGCGGGAATCTGCAAGTGCCTCGGCGAGGCCTCCTCGGAAATGCTCATTCCCTTTTCGCGTAGCGTAATCACGACCGCGCCGCATCCGAAATGCGCCAGCAGCGCGCGTCCCGCCTCTTCCAGCGATTTCTCATCCGGCAGGGCACGTCCGACAAATTTTTCGGCCTCCGACAGATTGCAAACCACAGCGCGTGCTCCACGGTATGCGTATAGTTTCGAGGTCTTAGGATTTACAAAAACAGGCACTTTCAATTGATGCGCCGCGCTCAAAACGCGGTCTGCAATATCGTCGGTGATCAGCCCCTTGTCGTAATCCGAAAGCACCAGCCCGTCCATTACCTTCATTGCTCTGAACAGCGCCCCAAGCAGCTTCTTCTCCGTCTCCGTGCGCAACGGCTCGCGTTTCTCGTGATCCACTCGCACGACATGGTGATGCTTCGCGATGATTCTCGTTTTCAGCGTCGTCATGCGTTTTGCATTGGCAATCACGCCTTCGTCGCCAATGTCCTGAGCCCGCAAACCTTTCTGCACCGCGCGGCCCGCCTCATCCGTGCCAATCGCCCCGAACATCTCGACGCGCGCTCCCAGCGCCGCCAGATTCGCCGCCACGTTTCCTGCCCCGCCTAGACACTCGCTCTGCGAGACAAAATCCACCACCGGAACGGCCGCTTCCGGCGAAAGCCGCGTCGCCGTCCCCCACAAATACCGGTCCAGCATCAAATCTCCGAGCACCCCCATGCGCTTCCCGCGCAACTTCGGGATCAATTTCTTGAGCCGTGGAATCGATTCGCGAATATCGGTGGTAGTCATTCGTCGTCTTTTTCCGTTTCTTTGCTTCCTTACTTCATTACCTCTTTATTTCGCCTCTTCGATCTTGGCCTCTTCCACCAGCATCACCGGAATGTCATCCCTCACCGGATAAACCCGCCGGCACGTTCCGCACTTCAGTCCAGAGCTGTCCGGCGTCAATTTCACCGGCGTCTTGCATATCGGACAAGCCAGAATATCGAGCAATTGCTGCGAAATCGCCATACGCATCTCCCTTTCGTTCCTCAATGCATCATTTCCGAGCGAACGGCCACTGTATCAAAGCCCCTCCAACGCGAGCAACCGAGTGGGACAGGCTTCAGCCTGTCCTCCTTGCTACGCCACCAGCCAAATCCGCCAATTCAGCAACAAAAATCACCGTCAACAACAGGACAACGGGATCAATTGGGTGACGGTAGCGAAGGTCAGCGTGGGTTATATAGTACAAACAAGGAAAAATCACCGGAAACACAGCCAGCGGAAAAACCGGAACTTTCCCCACTTCCTCCGATCCGCCGTGGCTCTCCTCCGTCTCCGCGCCGTCTCTGTGTACTTTGCGTTTCCGAGTTATCTTTTTCCTTTTTCCCCACAGAGCAAAAATTCCAAGCAGCACGCCGATCCCCGTCAAAAAATCCGCCAGAAAAATGCCCCTTATCAAATTAGAGTCCGTCATCCGGAAATTCTTCACTGGCGATTGCGTCCCCATCCAAAACTCCACGAACTTGTTCCCCGTCAACTGCAACTCCAACCTCGGATGCGTTTTCAGGAAGGAAACTGCAAGCTCCCATTTCTCCCGCATGTAAGCCGTCTCGCCCATCTGCGTGTACGTCCGCGCTTCTTCCGTCCGCGTGATGTACTTCCTCCCGTTCCGCGCCTGTGGGTCGAAAATGTCGTTGTTCCCCAGCCACAACTCGAAGGGCAAATTGGACCGCAGCGGGATGAACCGGTGAAAAGCGGCATAATTCCGAATCGTCCACGGCACGCAACACAAAATCGCAACGCCGGCCGCCAGTGCAGCTCGTTTCCACCTCGCGCCGCGTTCTCCGCGTCCGCGCCACGCGGCCCACCCCAGCAAAAATGGCAGGAGCGACCCCAGCGCCGGGTTCGTCATCAGCGCCAAGCCCCACAGCAGCCCATACCCGCACCAATCCCGCACCCGCTCCGATTCCGCCAACTCCAAAGTCGCCCACAATAGCGTCGCCGCCAGCAGCGCCGACAGCGAGGTATCCCAAATCCACTCGAACGGCATCAGAATCGCGTTCGGAAAAAGCGCCCATAACCACGCGGCCCCGCTCGCCACTCCCAATCCCCAAATCCGTTTCCCCGCATAGAAAACCGGCGCGCACGCCGCCGAAGAAAAAAGTATGTTGAGCGCAACGCACGCAAAAAAAGCTCGCGTAGTAAAAGCCCCGAATGCCTTGAAAGTTGCCGCGACAAGTAATGGATAAACCGGCGCAAGCCAGGCCGTCGGTCCCGTATCCGTCCGAAATACGTTGCTGAAGCCCTTGCCCTGCGACAGGGCATACGCAATATTCCCCGTCTCCTGCTCAAACGGCACGATGCCCAAAACTCCCGGGGGAATTTTTCGCGCCTGATCCCGCGCAAACCCCACTCGCACGGCCAGCGCCACAATCACGATCAACACCAGGGACGTCGCCGCCTTTTTCATCGCCCTCTTCATACTGCTCCAGCCTCTTTTTTCATCCGGCGTTAACTCTCTCTTCTTCAGGCAGCCGCGCTCATGGAGCTGCAATCGCCTTTTTCGCACGGCTCGAAGCGCCCGCCCACGCCGCGAATTATGTTCCTGGCGCAGCAAAGCGTAGCAAGCGCGCGCAACAATTTCACGCTACAATAAGAGGGTTATGCTCACGGTCAATAATATCTCCATGCGCTTCGGCCCCCGGGTCCTCTTCGAAGACGTCACCTGTACCTTTATGTCCGGGCGCCGCTACGGCGTCACCGGTCCGAATGGCGCGGGCAAGACCACTTTCATGAAAATTCTGAGCGGCGAAATCGAGCCCACCAAAGGCTCCATCACACGCCCCAAAAAAATGGGCGTCCTGCGCCAGGACCAGTTCGCGTTCGACGAATTCCGCGTGATTGATACCGTCATCATGGGCAACAGCGCGCTGTGGAAAGCGCTCGAAGAGCGCGACGCGCTCTACGCCAAGCCCCACGAGGAATTGACCGATGCCGACGGCATGCGCCTCGGCGAACTCGAAGGCATCGTCGGTGAAGAAGGCGGCTACACCGCCGAAGCCGATGCCGCAACCCTGCTGGACGGCCTCGGCATCGAAAGCTCGCTGCACGAACGCAAAATGAGCGAATTGCAAGGCGGCCAAAAAGTTCGCGTGCTGCTAGCGCAAGCGCTTTTCGGCACTCCCACCGCACTGCTGCTCGACGAACCTACCAACAACCTCGACCTCGATTCCGTGCACTGGCTGCAAGGATATTTGTCCGACTACGAGGGCGTGCTCATCGTGATTTCGCACGACCGCCATTTTCTCAACAGCGTCTGCACGCATACCGCGGACATCGACTACGAAACCATCATCATGTATATCGGCGGCTACGACGACATGGTGGTGGCGAAAACGCAGGTGCGCGCGCGCATCGAATCGGAAAACGCCAACCGCGAAAAGAAAATCGCGCAGCTCAACGACTTCATCGCGCGCTTTTCCGCCGGCACGCGTTCCGCGCAAGCCACTTCCCGCAAAAAAGAAGTCGAGCGGCTGCAAACCACGGAATTGGCGCGCTCGAATATTCAGAGACCCTATATCAAATTCGACATGAAGCGGAACTCCGGCAAGCATCCGCTGGAAATCCGCAGCGTCGAAAAATCCTATGGCGACCTTAAAGTGATCCCGCGATTTTCCGCCGCCGTGACGCGCGGAGAAAAAATCGCGCTGATGGGCCGCAACGGCGCGGGAAAAACCACTTTGCTCAAGTCGCTGGTCCTCAACGCGCCGGGCTTCATCGAGGACGACGACCGCAGATTTGAAATCGATGGCGGCGAAGTGCGCTGGGGCCACGAAGTGGCTGTGGGCTACTTCGCGCAGGACCACGGCGAATCCATCACCAAAGGCACAACGGCCATCGAGTGGCTCTGGCAATTCGATCCATCCGCCAACCAGCAAGAACTGCGCGGGCTGATGGGCCAAATGCTTTTCAGCGGCGAAGATGCGCTGAAGCCGACGAACGCGCTATCCGGCGGCGAAAGGGCGCGGCTGATTTTCTGCCGGCTCATGTTGCAGAAGCCGAATTTCCTGGTGCTCGACGAGCCGACCAACCACCTGGATCTCGAATCCATCAACGCGCTGAATATCGCTTTGCAGCGCTATGACGGAACCGTTTTGCTGGTCACGCACGATCACGATGTGATCGACGAAGTGGCCACGCGCATCTGGCATTTCCACGACGGCAAGATCGAGGACTTCAAAGGCCCGTACGAAGAGTTCGTCGCGTACGCGGAAGCGAAGGCTTCGTAGCCGGATTTTTATTTTTCAGATTTCTATTTGGCTTTTCTCTCGTTCTCACTTTCTATTTCTCAAATTCACGCTAGAAAAAAGAGCACAGACTGAAGTCTGTGCTACTCCTTTGTGCCGCGGTCGATGAAGCTGGCGATGTTGTTGTGCAAGTTCACGCGAGCCGCGTCGTGGAGGTACATCATGTGGCCGGCGTCGTAGTAATCCAACTTGACGTTTTTCTGCAGCTCGGCGGGCAGGCCGAGGTGTTCCATCGTAAATTCGGTGGCGAAGAACGGCGTGGCCATATCGAAATAGCCGTTCTCGACCTGCACGAGCAGTTTTGGATTGGTGATCATGGCCTGGGCCAAGTCGCCTTCGACGTTCGGTCCGCTAGGGAAAAATCCGCGCGGCCCGCGGGTTTTGCGAGTCCAGTTCCAGCCGCCACCGCCGCCGCTGGTGTTGTGGTAGACCATGTCCTTTCCGAATTTGAGCTCGTCGTGATTGTATTCGTTGATGAGCGCGGTATAGGCGCCGCCAACGGCCGGGCCTTCGGGATCGCCCTGGGAATATTCTTCGAGCAGATCAGCGGTATAGCCGGAATAGCGAGCGTCAATCCTGCCGGTGGTCAGGCCGCGGCTGCGCTGGAGCTCAGCCATAAACTGGGGCAGGGATACGCGGAGATCCGCTTTCATCAAATAGTCCTCGCTCAACCCCGTAAAATAGGAGAGCTTTTTGGCGACGGCAGCTTTTTCATCCGCGGGAAGTTCCGCGCCCTTGAAGAGAGCAGAGGCGTACTCGCCCTGGGCGTACTTGCGAGCTTCTTCGAGGAAGGCAGGCAAATCGGCGGGCCGGTCCGCCAAGACTTTGTGATACCACGCCGCGGCGGCATAGCTGGGCAGATAGTAGATGAAGGAGCGGTCATCGCCGGTGGGAAAGGTGATGGTGGAAAGATCAAGGACGGAGGAGATCAGGACGATACCGTTCAAATGGATGGTGTAGTGGTTCTGCAAATAATCGCCGAGAGCGGCGGAGCGGAAAGTGCCGTAACTTTCGCCGATGAGGAACTTGGGAGAATTCCAACGATCGTTGCGGCTCAAATAGGTGTCGATGAATTGTCCGAAAGCGTCGATGTCTTCGTCGATGCCGTAAAAATCCTTATCCTCGGCTTTGCAGACAGCGTGGCTGTAACCGGTGCCCATAGCGTCGATGAAGACGAGGTCGGTTTTGTCGAGAAGGCTTTCGGTATTGTCGACGAGCTTGTAGGGAGCGGGCGGAGTGAACTCGGCGTCGGGAGTCCAGACGCGGCGCGGGCCGAATGCACCCATGTGCAGCCACATGGTGGCGGAGCCGGGTCCGCCGTTATAGAGGAAGGAAACGGGGCGAGTGGTGAGATCTTTCACGTCGCTGCGCGTATAGGCGACGGCGTACATGAGACCGGTGGGATCGCCCTTGTCGTTCTTTAGGAGGATAAAGCCGGCGGTAGCTTTGTAAGGAATGTTTTGGCCGTTTAGACGGATGGAGTGTTCAGTTACGGAAGAATCTTCCTTGACGTCGGCGGGGCCGCACTTCTCCGGCGATTTGGCTTCTGGAGCGTGGCCTTCGTGTTCCGGCATTTGCGCGGCTACGCGCGCGGTTTGGCCAAATAGCAGAAAAAACCCTGCCGCGAAAATCCACAGACATTTTTTCATCGGACTGTCCCCCACCAGTTGAATTGGATTGTGCTGCATGCGCTGAATCCGGCGCGATTGTATGTTGCGAGGGGCGGCGGAGTCAAAGGAGAGAGGACCGAAGAGAGTCGACGGTCGACAGTTGAAAGTCGAAGGGCGCAAGGCAAGACGGGCACGGCGTGCCGTGCCCCTACGGAACGTGAAGCGGCGAGGACCCAAGACCGACAGTGAGAGCGGGTAGTCATGAGGGTTTCTTGGTGGGGTCGGGTTCGGGGATGGAGGAGTCCCAGGCCGGGGCAGGATTCACGTGGGCATTCGACGAAGGAGCGGTGGCTGCGCTGGCCGCTTCATCGAGCCTGACGGAAGAGCCTTGTTCGGTCTCGTCTTGTTCGGTCTCCTCCTCTTCGGTCTCATCTTCTTCCGTCTCGTCTTCTTCATCGGCAGTGGGATCGGTGTGGCCATTCTCCTGGTCGTAATCAATAGCGGGAAGGGGGCGGAGGAGGAGGCTATTGACGTAGGCGAGGACGGAGGCCCGGCGAGGGGAAATGCGGTTGGCGGCAAGAAGGCGATAGATGTTGGCGAGAGCGAAGTTAACGCCTTGGGCGGTTTGAAAGTTCTGAGACCTCGCTAGCAGATCGTCCGAGAGATCATAGATTTCTTTTTGTTTTTGAAGGCCGCGATGATGGGCGCAGAGGCAGGAGCGCGAATCGGCCGCGAGTTGACGGCATTGACGGCCCTTAGTGGTGCGATGGGAACAACGGATGGAAACAGTAGCGGAATTTGGAGATTCAGAATTCATGGCAGTTGCCACCCGGATAGAGCCGGGTGCAGACGCTCCTTATTGAGATACGGGGTACCCCACCCCGGGTGTTTTGCGCAAAGAGTGCGGAAAGCCTTGAAAAGATTGGAGATAGGCTTTTCGGCGATGCAAAAGAGTGCGTAAGAGTATGAAAACAAAGGAAGCGTAAAGAGTTTGGAAGGATATTGATGCGGATGGTGAGAAAGAAAGAGGTTAAAAGTCGAAAGTTGAACGTTGAAGGAGGAGAGAAAAAGCTGAGAGCCGACAGTGCAAAGTCCAAAGCGGAGACCAAAGGAGAGGAAAGGGTTAACGCCCCGAGAGGCTCAGGGTAAACGCCGACGCGGAGGACACAAAGGTGGCGCGGAGACGATGGGATCGTCGGAAAGGGACAGCGCCTCGCGTTCACAAGACATGATACCGCTATAGTTACCAGTTGTCAATACATTTTTGAGTATACTTCTTGGTAATTAAAATGAGGAGGATTGGTTCGAATGGGGGTTGCGGAAGTTATGGGATGGAAAGGAGTTGGTTGGAGGGTTAGTGGTTTGATACGGCTGTGGAAATGTGTGGAAAACCCTAAGAAGCCGTCGCCGAGAGGCGCAGCTTCGGGTATGTGCCAGAGAGCACAGAATGAATTCTGTGCCACCTAGAGGCGAGGATCGACGGGTTCGGTTTCGAGGGCTAGGACGCCGAAGACGCATTCATGGACGCGGCGGAGCGGCTCGTCGCGAACGAAGCGTTCGAGAGATTCGACGCCCAAAGCAAATTCGCGCAAAGCGAGCGAGCGCTTGCGACCGAGACCGCGAGAGCGGAGACGGTCCAGGTGCTCGGGCAAAGTGTATTCAGGTCCATAGATGATGCGGAGATATTCGCGGCCACGGCATTTAACACCCGGCTGGACGATTCCGCGGCGGCCTTTTTCGACGAAGCGGAGAGGTTTGACGACCATGCCTTCGCCGCCACGCTCGGTGTGGGCAATCCACCAGTCGATCGCTTGCAGCTGGCTGTCGTTGTCGACGAGATCGACTTTGCGATTTGTGGTGGCGAGCAGGAGATCGGGAGCAGCGGAGCAGAGTTGGGCGAGAGTCTCCATGTGCCATTGATGGTCGCGGTCGATGTGGACGTGGCCTTCCGACGCCAACAGATGAAAAGGTGCGAGCTTCAAATCGCTGAGCGACTGTACGGGCCAGCAGTAGCGCTGGTAGGAAGCGACGAAGCGTTCGGCAAGCGAGGCACGCTCACGTAGGCGATCCCGAAGTTGAGCGATTTCCGAATCTTGACTGGCGGCTTGATCCATGCCGATAAGCGCCTCGTGAAACGCGGCGTGAGCTGAAGAACCGACAGCGGCGTACTGGCGGCGAAGAAGTTCTTGCGCTTTCGCAGACCAGGGCATCAGTTCGGCATCAAGGCACAGCCAATCTGTCTTGAGAGCGTCCCACAGAGCTACGCTGTCGGCGGCTTCGCCAATGCGGTGGAGAAACTGCGTTTCGAGATCGGCAGAATCGAAAAAACGACGGCCGGTGCGCGTGTAGCAAATACCGATGCCTTCGCCAATCACGCCAAAGCGTTTGCGCGCTACATCTTCGTCGCGGCAAAGGACTACGACGGCGCGGGAGCCCATGTGCTTTTCTTCGCAGATGACGGCGGGGACTCCCTCGTGCCGAAAATAGGCGAAGGCTTCGGCTGGATGTTCGAGCAGACCGGGCTCGTGGCTGGTCTCGGTGGGAGACATCGTGGGCGGAAGATAGATGAGCCATTTGGGATTGACCGCGAAACGGCTCATGATTTCGAGCGCGGCCATGGCATTTTCCTGGGGGATGGTGATGTTGGAGTGGAGGCGCGTATTGATGAAGCGTTTGCCGGTAACGTCTTCCAGGTCGAGAAGGTCGTCGTGGGTTTGCTGCGCGCTGAGCTCGGGCGCGGCGGCTTGCGGCTGAAGCGGCTTCACCGGCGCGTAATACGTGCGGGCAGCGGAAACGGAGACGAGTTCTTTTTCGGGATAGCGAAGGGCGGTGAGTTTGCCGCCGAAGACGCAGCCGGTGTCGATATTGATGGTGCGATTGAGCCACTCGGGTTCGGGAACTGGAGTATGGCCGTAAACGACCATAGCTTGCCCGCGATAGTCAGCGGCCCAGTTGTAGCGAACGGGAAGACCGAACTCGTCGACTTCGCCGGTGGTTTCGCCGAAAAGGGCGAAGTCGCGGACTTTGCCGGAGCCGCGGCCTTGCATTTCCTGCTTCATGCCGGCGTGGGCGACGACGAGGCGTCCGGCGTCGAAAACGTAGTGGCTGACGAGGGCGTCGAGAAATTTGGCGACTTGCTGGCGAAATTCGGGAGTCTCTTTTTCGAGTTGCTCGAGCGTTTCCACAATGCCATGCGTCAGCTGAACATCTTTGCCGCGCAATTTGCGGAGGAGTTTGATGTCGTGGTTGCCGGGGACCGCAAAAGCGTGACCGTTCGCGAGCATTTGCATGACGAGTTTGAGGACGGCGGGAGAGTCGGGACCGCGATCCATGAGATCGCCTAGAAAAACGGCTTTGCGACCGGTTGGCGGAACGAAGGCCAATGATTCGGCACCGAGTCCGCCGGTTTGTGAAGGGGCATAGCCAAGTTTCGTCAGCAGTTCGACGAGCTCCGCGTAGCAGCCGTGAATGTCACCGATGATGTCGAACGGGCCGGTTTCGGTTTTCTTGTTGTTGTAGAGCGGGACGCGCTCGAGAACGATGGATTCCGCTTCTTCGGGTGAGGAGAGAATCAGGACGTGGCGAAAGCCTTCGCGTTCAAGGCCGCGAAGAGACCGGCGGAGATTCTGGAGCTGATTGTGGGCGACGTGGTTGCCGAGACGGCGATCGGTGCGGACTTGGTTGCGATCCTGGCAGACTCTTTCCGGCATGTTGAGAACGATGGCAACCGGGAGGCAATGATACTGGCGCGCGAGTTCAATGAGAGGCTTGCGATCCTCAGACTTTACGTTGGTGGCATCGGCAACGGTGAGACGGCCGGCGGCTAGGCGTTTTGCGGCGACGAAATGGAGGATTTCGAAGGCGTCATTAGTGGCGGCGAGATTATTTTCGTCGTCAGAGACGAGGGCACGGCAATAGTCCGAGGAAATGACTTCTGTGGGTAGAAAGTGTTTGCGCGCGAAGGTGCTTTTGCCGGAGCCTGAGGCGCCGATTAAGACGACGAGAGACAAATCGGGGAATGAGAATTTTTCTTTCATCGGCGGATTATTTCGTGCTCCGGAAAATGGCCATTTGGGTGGGAGCGCCGAGGGTGGCGTCTTCTTCACCAACGGGCAAGAACGAAACGCTGTAGTTGTGCTGCGAAGCCACACGATTGGACCAGGATTGAAACTCCGGGCGGGTCCATTCGAAGCGGTGGTCCTTGTGGCGCATCGTTCCGGCGGGCATGGTTTCGAACTTGGCGTTGTACTCGCGGTTGGGCGTGGTCATGACGATGGTGGCCGGGCGAGCCTGCTCGAAAAGGACGCGTTCGAAGGCGGCTAAGCGCGGCGGGTCGAGATGTTCAACGACTTCCACTACGGCTGCGGCATCGTAGCCGGAGAGGCGCGAGTCTTTGTACATCAGGGAGCCTTGGAGAAGCTTGATGCGTTCGCGTTTGCGCGGAGGCAGAGAATCGAGACGGAGGCGCTGAGCCGCTTTTTCGAGAACACGCGGAGACACATCGATGCCCGTGATTTCCGTGAAGGCCGTGTCCACGAGCAGCAAAGACAAGAGGCGGCCTTCGCCACAACCCAGATCGAGGATGCGCTTGGCACCAGACTGGCGTAAGGCGGCGAGAACGGAGCCGAGGCGCTGCTGGTTCAGGCTGATGCGATCTTCGAGAACAAGTTCCTCGGCGGAGTGGAGTTCGGCGGCCCCGTCGGGATCGTCTTCTTCTTCCGTTAGGCGGGCGAGGGCTTCGCGCATGAGGCGATGCTGGTGTTTCAGATAACGGCGCGTGATTTCCTCGCGCTCGGGATGCGAGGTGAGCCAGCCTTGGCCCTTTTGCAGGAGTTTTTCGACTTCGTCCTTGCCGACCCAATAGTGCTTGTCGTCGTCGAGGACGGGGAGGAGGACGTAGAGATGCTGCAAAACGTCTTGCAATCGTTTTTTAGCGGAAAGAGTCACGCTCCAGTACCGGCTTTCGCCCCACTCCGGGAATTTTTCGTCCAGCGGATGGCGATGGGCGGCGACCACGTAGCCTAAAGGTTCAAACAAGCGATGAAGGAAAGCTTCACCTCCGCGGCATGGGAGAACGGCGATACGAACCTCCAGCGGGAGTTCGGCGTCGGCGAGGTCTTGTTTCGATTTGCTGCGGCCGCCGAGGGCGGTGCCGAAAGCGCGGGCGAGGGCGACGCTGGTGAAGGAAGAGGAGACATAGGGGCGGTCGTTGACGTATTGGTCGAGCAGGCCGCCTTCGCCGGAGGGGCCGCCGGGTTTGCGGACGAGTTCGATGGGATCGACTTCGAGGAGCAGGGCCGCGGTGCAGCGGGTGTCGGAGGTTTCGGGATAGAAGACGTGGGCTTTGCCGAAGGAGAGAGAAATGGTGTGGAGTTTGCCGGGGCGTTTGTGGAGGAGGTAGCCGAGGTCGGTGGCGGGGGTGTGGGTGGTGGAGATGGTGAGGTACATGGAGAGCGATTGTAGCGGGATTGGGGGAGGAAGCGAAGGCGGAGCGTGGGGGAGGAGGAAAAAGAGAAAGAGGGATTTCTCCCTTCGGTCGAAATGACGGGTTCAGGGTTGGGCGAGAAACAGAAGGGGCACGGTGTGAGCCATGCCCCGGGGGAATATTGAGCTGGGTTGAGGCTAGCCGGATTGGAGCTAGCTGGATGAAGACTAGCTGTTGCCGAGGAACTCGACGTGGCAGTAGGTGCCCAGGCGGACGTTGTAGGCGAGGTACCAGCCAACGTGGTCGGGGTCCTCGTAGATGACGATTTCGTCGGAATCCCAGAGCCAACCATCACAGAAGGCGATGTCAGCGGGAGCGACGCTGAAATAGAAGCCGTTGAACCAGAAGCGGGACGGACCGCCGCCGGCGAGATGCCAAACGTGGCCGCGGCCAAAGCCGCCGGTGAAGTGACCATGCTCCCAAGGATGATCCATATGATACTTCGGATCATTGGGGCCGGAATCATGGCCGACCCACTTGCCGTTGGTGTGGACGTGAGGCGCATCGGGATGCCCGGGCTTATCGGAATATTTGGGAGCTTCCGCAGGCGCGCCGTGCGGAGCAGCCTTGGCAGGAGGAGGGCCTTTACGCGGAATGTATCCGTGGCCGACGTCTTTCGGCTGCGGAGCCGGATGCTGCCCGCCGCGATCTTGCGCGAGAGCAGGAACAGAACAGAGCAAGAACAATGCAAGAACTGCGAGAAGTGATTTCATGCAAGCCTCCGAATTACATTCATGAATTTGCAATGCTGGAGCTGGGAATTTTGCAGCTTGATTCGGGCCGACCGTGACGCTTAGAACTTACAAAACCCGCGAGCGATAGTAAAGTTTCTTTCGTGAACGATTGGCTGGGCGAAGCGGGCCGAATTACCGCAAAACTGATGATTAGACGCTTCTTGCGGGGCAAAAGGATACGGTTTACAAATTTTTAGGACTATAAATTTTTGGAGGCGCGAAAGGCGCGGACGACGGCGGCGACGTCGCGTTGATCCGCGTCAACTTCGGCGTTGAGATGGCGCATTTCGCTAGCGGAGATTTTGCCGGCGAGATCGGCGAGGGCGGCGCGGAGTTGCGGGAATTTTTCGAGCGCGGATTGACGGACGATGGGTACGGCGTCGTAGGGCGGGAAGTAGTGGAGATTGTCTTGGAGAGCGACGAGGTGGAGAGAGTCGATGAGGCCGTCGGTGGAATTGCCGGCGACGATATCGACTTGATGATCGATGAGAGCGCGATAGAGGAGGCCAAGGTCCATGACGTTGGGAGCGGCGGCGAAGTGGAGGCTGTAGCGTTTGCTCCAACCGGGGAAGCCGTCAGGGCGTTCGAGGAATTCGTAGCCGACGCCGACGCGCCATTTGGGAGCGATGGGGGCGAGATCGGACATGGTGCGGAGATGGAGTTTTTGCGCGTCTTCAGAGCGGACGACCATGGCGAAAGTGTTTTCGAAGCCGAGGGGCTCGGTGACGACGAGATGGAAGCGCTGGGCGTATTGCTGTTTGACGCGATTGTAGATTTCGGCGGAAGTGTCGGAGTCGGGGGATTCGTTGAGGACGGCGGTAAGGGCTGTACCTGTGTACTCGACGTAGAGATCAATGTCGCCGGCTAGGAGAGCTTTGTGAACGAGGAGAGTGCCGCCGAGGTTGGTTTGGCGCTCGACGGGGATGCCGGTGCGCGCTTCGATGTGTTGGGCGAGGAGTTCGGCGAGGATGACTTGCTCGGTGAAAAATTTGGAGCCGATGGTTAGGTGGGGAGGGGAGGGTTGGCGGCAGGCGGACGTGAAGTAGAGGAGGTTGAGGAAATAGAGGAAGTAAAGGAATCGGAGGAGAGCGCGGCGCATCGTAGAGAATGTCTCACGAGGGGTGCGGGAGAAGCAAAAGGGAAAGAAAGGAAAGAAAAGGTAATGCAGAGAAGAGTTAGGAAAATTGAACAGAAAGATTAGGTGACGCGGAGGCGGCGTTCGAGGAGGGCTAGAAGGAGGTCGGCGGAGATGGCTAGGAGGGCGGCAGGGATAGCGCCGGCAAGGATGACGGCGTCGCTGACCATGGCGACTCCGCGGAAGATGAAGGTGCCGAGTCCACCAGCGCCGATGGCTGCGGCAATCGTCGCGACGCCGATGGTGATGACGGTGGCGGTGCGAATGCCGGCGAGGATGACGCTGAGCGCTAACGGGAAACGGACGCGGAGGAGGATTTGCGTATTGGTCATGCCCATGGCTTCGGCGGCTTCGAGGATGGCAGGGTCGATGCCGGTGAGGCCGACGTAGGTGTTGCGGAGGATGGGAAGAAGAGCGTAAAGAACGAGAGCGACAATGGCGGTGTGGCGGCCGATGCCGCCGATGAAGGGGATGGGGATGAGAAAGCCGAAGAGCGCGAGGCTGGGAATGGTTTGAAATATGCTGGCGATGCCAAGCGCGATAGCGCGAAGGTAACGGTGCTGGACGATGAGCATACCGAGCGGGACAGCGATGGCGATCGCTACGTCCACGGAGATGACGACAAGGATGATGTGGTCGAGCGTGGCGCTGAGGATTTCGGAACGATGCGCGAGGAAAAAGTTCCAGGTAGTCATGGAGTGGCCCCGTTGGAAACGGCGAGGGATGCGGCGAAGGAGCGGGCTTCGGGGTGGTCGAGGCGTAGAAAATCCTGCGGAGGGGCGAGGGCTACGAGACGGCCTGCCTGGAGAAGAGCGATACGCGAGGCGAGGAAGAGGGCTTCGCGGATATCGTGGGTGACGAAGACGATGGTTTTATTGAGGCGCCGGGCGAGAGCACTGAATTCGCGCTGAAGTTCGGCGCGCGTGACGGGATCGAGGGCGCCGAAAGGCTCGTCCATGAGAAGGATGGGCGGGTCGGCAGCGAGGGCGCGGGCCACGCCGACGCGCTGGCGCTGGCCGCCAGAGAGCTCGCGAGGGCGACGGGAGGAAAATTCGGCGGGATCGAGGCCTACCAGGCGCAATAGTTCCTCGACGCGGGCGGAGATGCGAGCGGAATCCCATTTTTCAAGAGTTGGGACGAGGGCGACGTTTTCGGCGACCGTGAAATGGGGAAAGAGGCCGGCATCTTGGATGACGTAGCCGATACCGCGACGGAGACGGATGGGGTCAGATTCGGAGGTAGGGCGGCTTTCGATCAAAACTTGGCCTTGGGAGGGCAAAAGCATGCGATTGATGAGCTTGAGGAGGGTGGTTTTGCCGCTGCCGCTGCGCCCGAGGAGAACGAGAGTTTCGCCGTGGGGGACAGTCAGGGAGATTTCCGAAACGATGGAGCGATGCGGAATATCGTTTATGCGGTAACTGACGCCGCGAAATTCGATGGATACATCCGAAGAAGTCCCGGTTTTCGTATTCATTTCGATTGACAGTCCCAGAACAGGGAGGGACCATCTTAATGCACCTAGCCTCCCCGTCGCCGAATTATGGCGCATCCTTATCGCGGTCGATGCATCCAAACAAAGGGGAAGACGCCATGGGAGCCACCGCCACCGCAGTTCGCATCCGTCACGACCTTCACACCCGCTTGTTGAATGCCCGCGCGCAAACCGATGAGCTGTTTCGCATCGTGCGCGACGTAGCCATTTACGACAGACCGATTCCGGAACGGCACAGAATCATTTTCTACCTTGGACATCTGGAAGCGTTCGACTGGAACTTGCTGGCGCATCGCGCTTTTGGGCTGCGATCCGTACAACGCACGTTCGACGACCTATTTGCATTTGGAATCGATCCGGTGGGCGGGGGATTGCCGAACGACGGGGCAAACGATTGGCCAGAACGCCAAGAAGTCGAGAGTTATAACCTGCGGCTGCGCAATGAATTGGACTTAGCCATCGAGCACGCGCTGGAGCGGCCTGAAGAAGGGCATCCCCACCTGATTGCGATGCTGGAAGTAGCCATTGAGCACCGGCTGATGCACGCGGAAACGCTGGCTTACATGCTGCACCGGCTGCCGGCAGATAGGAAGATTCGAGGGCCGGTGGCGCAAACCTCCGGGACGCCGATGTTGAAGTCTCACTTGATAGAGATACCTCCGGGGAGGGCGACGCTGGGGCTGAGGTACGAGACGGGCGGTGAATTTGGATGGGACAACGAGCTGGATGCGCACGAGGTGAATGTCGAGAGATTCGCCATCGATAGCGGCAACGTGACGAACCAGGACTTTTTGCGATTTATTCAGGCTGGCGGGTATGAGAATCCCACGCTCTGGAGTAAAGAAGCTTGGGAGTGGAAGGAAAAAGAAGGTGTGCAACATCCGGCATTTTGGAAGCGCGACGGAAATCTGTGGATGTATCGCGCGATGTTCGGGGAGATGCGCTTGCCGCTGGACTGGCCTGTGTACGTAAGCCATGCGGAGGCCACGTCATACGCCAAGTGGCTGGGACGGGCCCTGCCAAGCGAAGCACAATATCACCGGGCGGCGTATGGAACGCGCGAGGGAGAGCGGGAACGGAGCTATCCGTGGGGAGAGGAGTTCCCTGGCGCGCGCCACGGCAATTTTGATTTTCGGCACTGGGATCCATCGCCGGTGGGCGCACACCCGGAGGGAGCCAGCGCGTTCGGCGTACACGATTTGGTTGGCAACGGCTGGGAGTGGACGAGGACGCAGTTCGCGCCCTTCCCTGGATTTGCGCCGATGCCTTTTTATCCGGGGTATTCCGCGAATTTCTTCGATGGCAAACACTATGTGATGAAGGGAGGGTCGCCGCGAACGGCCGCGTGCATGTTGCGGCGATCCTTCCGGAACTGGTTCCAGCCGCTCTATCCGTATGTCTACGCAACGTTCCGTTGCGTGGAAGACTAGCACTCGCAAGACGAATCCAGGCTTTTGGAGCCGACATGCTGACGCAGACCCTTCCGCAGAGACATGTGTCCGAATTCGCCACCGACGTACGCGAAGGGCTGACGAAGAGCGGGCAGCGAGAATTGCCGTCAAAATATTTGTACGACGAGGTGGGCTCGGCGCTATTTGAAGCGATCAGCGTGCTGCCGGAATACGGGCTGACGCGTGCGGATGCGCGGCTTCTTGAGAAGCATGCGCGCGACATCGTCGGGCTGCTGCCGTCGCCGGTGCATGTTGCGGAACTCGGGAGCGGAAGCGGAAAAAAGACGCGGTGGATTCTGGAAGCGCTGTCACGGCGAGGGAAAACATTTTATTTTCCGATCGAAATTTCGCCTTCGGCGCTGGCGGCGTGCGAGAAGGAGCTTGGCCAGATCGATCTGGTGAGCATCGTAGGTTACGAACAGCCGTATCTGGAAGGCTTACGGAAAGTGGCGGAGGGGCGCGCCGGCGGCGACCATTTGCTGGTGCTCTTTCTTGGAAGCACGATCGGGAATTTTGATCGCGATGCGGGCGAGGAGTTTTTGCGCAGCGTGCGGGACATCTTGCGCAAGGGAGATGCGCTTTTGCTGGGAACGGACCTGGAAAAACGCGTCGAAGATCAGTTGCTGGCTTACGAGGACCCAGCTGGAGTGACGGCCGCGTTCAATTTGAATTTGCTGGCGAGAATCAACCGTGAGCTGGGTGCGGATTTCGATCTGGGGTACTTCCGGCACGAAGCGCGATGGAACGCGATTGAGCGGCGGATCGAGATGCACTTGCGGTCGACTTGCCGGCAACGTGTGGAGATTCCAGCGGCGAGGCTGCGACTCTCGCTGGATGGGGACGAAACGATCTGGACGGAAAGCTCGCACAAATACCGGGTTGGAGAAGCGGCAGAGATGGCGGAGCGGACGGGGTTCCGTTGTGAAGGCCAGTGGGTGGACGAAGAGTGGCCGTTCGCACAAAATCTGCTCCTAGCCGAGTAGAGCGGGTGCTATTATTCGCAAAGCCAGACGGTCTTTTCCTTATGATATTTAACGAGAAATCTTCCTTCGAGATGCTGCCCGCCGAACTCCACATCGTATTTACCCGAAACGTGTTTGTCGTTTGGCCTCCCTTTATCCAGCCAGATCCTTGCGTGCGTGGCTAGTTCACACTTTCCATCAGACAAGCAACGCTCGGCAAATACGTCTTCCCATACCTCTTGTGGTCGGTAGTTCCACCAAGAAAGCGCGTGATGACGAATGGTCATGATGAGTTTTTGCCCCGGTGGCATGCCATCCACCTTGGACATATAAAAGGAGGCTCCATCGCAGTGTGGGGAAAACCACCCCGACGCAGCCTTTGCGGCCAATAGCGCAGATGAATAG
This sequence comes from Candidatus Acidiferrum sp., assembly GCA_049800195.1. Classification (GTDB taxonomy): domain Bacteria; phylum Acidobacteriota; class Terriglobia; order Acidiferrales; family UBA7541; genus Acidiferrum. The sequence continues at coordinate 24,934 of JBARJI010000095.1, read as the reverse complement.
GATTGAAGCACCAGAGCTAGAAAAACAAGCTTGGGCAAAACCGTTACGAGGTGTGCATTCAGGCGGCGTGCTAGACTCATTTTCCAAGTCTAACGATTGCCGTGAGGTGCCCACCATGCTGACGCTCTGCGGATGCGGTTAGAGTAACTCTTGCGCCCAATCTCGTTCAGCGCTGGAGGACGAGAGTTGGTTCCTTTGGACTCGATGCTCACTCGGGCGAGGGGCGCTAGAAAGCCTCAACGCGCCAGACGAGGCGGGCGAACCAGGGTTCCTGTGGCGCCAGCGGAGGATGCCATACGGCGAGAATTTGGGAGCCTTGATAAACGCGCTCGAAGCCTTCCTCGGACTCGGAGACGGTTTCGATAGGAGCGATCCAAAATTCCTTGGCGCCGGGGGCGTGAAGCGCGATGCGGATGCGCTGCCAGCCATCTTCCATGCGAAGCAGCGGGCCGGGCAAGACGCCGCTGAAGCGCAGATTCTGCCGGCCCTTGGGAGTTTCGAAAAAGCGGTCAGGCTCCGCGGGAGCGAGCAGATTGATGACGGATTCGACTCCGACGGCGAGAGGCTTTGCGAGAGACTCCCTGAGTTTCAGCCCGATTTCACACGCGACCTCGCAGCCTTGCGGGGCGGCGCCGAAGGTGAAGCGTTTCGCGAGGGAGAGAGTTGGCGTGGCGGCCTGGCCTTTCGCGGCAAATTTCAATTCGCCTTCACGAATCAATTGGGCGTCGCTGGCGGAAGAGGATTTGAGGTGGTATGCGCCGCCCGCGAAACCGGGATCTTCCTGCAACTCGAGCGATTCGTACTCGATTTGCGTGCGGGCGGGGTCGAAAAGCAAAACGCGGAAGGCGTGGCGGGGCCAGCGGTCGTAGCGCAAGAAACGTTCGAGCCCTGGCTCCTTGACGAGGGTTTGTTCGTGAATGGAGGCGACGCTACCCGGCATTGCTGCCTTCGCGGCTTCGCGCAAGCGCGCATGGTAAGCCTCCGGCCTACGTTGAATGGAATTGATAATCGTCGCGGCAGCGGGCCGAAAATCGAAGGCGGCAAGGCTACCGCCGTCAGTGGGCTTGAGCAACGCTTGATATTCGGGCGCGGTGAAGAGGTGCTCATGCGCACCGTCCGCGTCGTAGTCCAAGAGTTCAACGCGAGGGATGAGCGCGCCTGGAGTCTGGCGGTCGGCAATGGCCTCGGCGCGAATTAGGCTGCGCCAAAGCTCGGTGCGGAGATGCGGAGCGTAAAGGCCGCCGAAGATCCCGTGCCAGTAGGCGTCATTGCACTGCGCGCGGAGGAGCAGGTCGCGCGCCTGGGCCATCTCACCGGAGACAACAGGATTGTTGTGACGCGCCGGAACTGCCGCGATGCGCGCGGAGACTCGCAACATTTTTTTGTTGAGCAAATTCGATTCGGGGTACTTGCGGAAAAAGCCGCGCCAGGAGCCTCCGCGGAGAAAGGAGAGGATTTCCGGGCGCGCGCTGAACTCTTTCTGGACGGCGTGGTAACGTTGGCGGACGCGCGTGGGCAAAACCCATTCCATCATTTCGCTATAGGAGGCAGTGGGAAGATCGGCGCGCCCCAGAGGCGAATGATCGGTAAGATACTCGCCCGGAGTGGAAACGCGCAGCCAGGAGGAATTCTCCTCGAGAGCGGCGAAGAATTTTTCGAGCCAGCCATCTTTGTAGCAATGCCCGTTAGTGCCGGGCCAGACGCCGAATTTCTCCATGTCATCGCCCATCGCGGCGGTACCGCCGGGATGCAGAGCCGCGGCGTCGCGCAGGTAGGTGATGACATCCTCGACCTTGCCGAACGGGATGAAATAGCGAAGAGCCTTTTGGCCGGGGAAAAGCCAGACGCTCTGGCCACGGTCTTCGGCGATGTACGGGCCAAAGAGTTCCTCGGGCTCGAAGCCAGCAGAGAGAAAATGGATGTCGTCGACAAGAGTGTAACTGACACCAGCGCCGGCTAAAGTGGAAGGAAGTTGGGGCTCCCAAACGCGCTCAGCGATCCACGCGCCCGTGGGGCGATGGCCGAGGCGATCTTCGAGATAGACAGCGAGGCGCGTGATTTGTTCGCGCTGGTCCTCGGGCGGGATGGAGACAAGGATGGGTTCGTAAAAGCCGCCGCCGATGAGCTCGACTTGACCGGCGCTGACCAACGCTTTCAGGCGCGTGAAATACTCGGGGCGATTTTCTTCGATCCAGGTTAGCAACGGGCCGGAATAATGCAGTCCCATGTGGACGCCGGGATGCTGTTCGAGAAGTTCAACGAAAGGCAAATAAGAGTCTTTGAAAGCTTTTTCCAGCACGTGGCCGAAATTGCCGACGGGCTGGTGGGCATGAATGAGGAGCACGAGATGAAAGCGGTCTGGCATGGGGACAATTTTTCTCTCAAACATCATACCGTGCGACGCAAGATTTCCCATTCAGGGAGATTTGAAACGCACGCGAAAGTCGCACTTTGCCGGCACGCGTGAGCCTCGGTGCAACGGGCTGGCATGCCAGGGGCAGCCCATGCGCGCAGCAAATGCGGGAGATTGACACTCCATCGCGCGTGTGAAAGGCTAGCCAAGGAATAGAATACACGATGAGAGTCACAGCCAAAGGCGAGTACGCCACACAAGCGGTGCTGCACCTGAGCCTGCAGTATCCGGAGGTGGTGACCATTCACGAAATCGCGCAGAGGCACCACATTCCGCTGAAGTACCTGGAACAAATCCTGTTGGAATTGAAAAGAGGGGGGATATTGGAGAGCCGGCGAGGGGTGCGTGGAGGATACACGCTGGCGCGGTCGCCCCAAGAAATCTCGGTAGGGGCGGTGTTGCGGGTGGTCGATGGCGCGTTCGCAGAATCGAGCTGCGTGCACAACGAGGCCATGGGCGGCGTGTGCGTCGAGGGGGCGAGCTGCGGCCTGAAACAGATTTGGAAGGATGTTCAGGGAGCGGTCGAGAAAATCCTGTTTGCGACTACTTTCGAAGAGGTGCGCAAGCGGACGTTGAACGGCCGGGCGCGGCGCACGGAGACGGCGCGGCTAGGAAGCGAAGCCAAATAAAACGGCACGCCGAAGCGTGCCGTTTGGCTCTAAAACTCTCGATAGAAAAGCAACGAGGCGTGGCAGTGAACAGTCTTATTTCGCGGCGTAGAACTCCGCGTTAACCGGCGTGAAACTGTTCCATTTCTCCGGCAGGTCCTCGAGGGCAAAGATGGCGGTGACGGGGCAGACTGGCACGCAGGCGCCGCAATCGATGCATTCCGTCGGATTGATATAGAGTTGCGTGTGCTTTTCAAAATCCGGCTCATCCTTGCGGGGATGGATGCAATCGACGGGACACACATCCACGCAGGCGGTGTCTTTTGTGCCGATGCAGGGCTCAGCGATTACGTACGCCATTCAAATCTCCTTTGAGCAGACAACTGGCCGGTAGCGCCTCGAGAAGAGGAGAGCGTCCGGCGAAATTTTCTTATACCACGCCGCTGCCGGGGCCAACAAGCGACTGCAACGATTGTACTGTGCGAGGGGAGGATTCTCAACTTGGGCACATGTGGATAGAATGGTTCAGGAAGGTGCATCGATGAAGATCCGGAGTGCCACAGCCACTTTGTTATTGCTCGCAGCAGGAACCGCATTTGCGGGGCTTGCCGTGTTTGCGGCGCCACAAACCAGAGTGGCGCGCGATCCCGAACTGATCGACGTGCAAGGTTTTCAAAAAATCTTGCAACAAAACCGGGGAAAACCGCTGCTGGTGACGTTTTGGGCGACGTGGTGCGAACCTTGCCGCGACGAATACCCGATGGTGAACGAGCTGGCCAAGCAGTATGCGCCAAAGGGGCTGCGCGTCGTCGGCATAAGCCTGGATGACGACGGCGATATGATTCTGGTGCGGCGGTTTCTGGCGAGATACAAACCGATTTTCCCGAATTATCGGAACACGCCGGGGGAGCAGGCGGAATTTGATACGTTTAAGCAAACCGTGATGGCGGGCTGGAACGCGACGCTGCCAGCGTCATTCTTTTACGACAGAGATGGCCGGCAGATTAGTCATTTCATCGGCGAGAAAAGCCGGGAGCAATACGAAGAAGCGATTCGCGAGTTGCTGGCGGCGGGCGGTGGCGCGGTTTCGCAAGGGAAATAGCGGTTGGCCTGAAGAGTTTGAGAAAAGCCGGGGGATAGCTAATGATCGATACGAAGGGCAATCGAATCACCTACTTTGGGCACAGCACGTTTTCGCTGACGACGCCTTCTGGACAGGTTGCAATTATTGATCCGTGGGTGACGACGAATCCGGGGTGCCCGGAAATTTTGAAAAACGTGCCTCGCCTGGATGTCATTTTTCTTTCGCATGCGCACGGGGACCACATGGGCGACCTTCTCCCGCTGGCGAAACAGCACAAACCCAAGATTGTGGCGATTTTTGAGACGTATCTTTGGATTGCGAGCAAAGGCTACGAAAATGAGGCCGCGCCGATGGGTAAGGGCGGATCGCAGAGCGTCGGCGAGTTTGATGTGACGATGACGCACGCCTTTCATTCGAATTCCATCGAGGAAAAAGGTGTGGTGCATTACGGCGGTGAACCGGCGGGCTACGTGATTCGGATGCCGGGGGGATTCACAATTTATCACGCGGGAGATACGGCGTTGTTCGGGGACATGAAGCTGATTGGAGAGTTGTACAAGCCGGAGATCGCGATGCTGCCGATTGGAGACCGCTTTACGATGGGCCCGCGCGAGGCGGCCTATGCGGTCCGGCTGCTGGGAGTGAAGCACGTGATCCCCATGCACTATGCGACGTTTCCGTTTTTGACCGGCACGGTGGAGGCGTTTCGGCACGAGGCGCGGGATATCGCTGGGCTCGAGATTCATGCGATGGAGCCTGGAGAAAGCTTGTGATTCGCAGCGAGAACCTGCGGAGCGGCTACATCCAGGATGACGTCGAGCAATATCTTTACGAATTGCTGCCGGAGCGGGATGCCGTCGTCAGCGAGATGGAGCGCTATGCCGAAGAGCATCGCGTGCCCATCATCGGGCCGGCGGTGGCGCGGCTGCTGGCGTTGCTGGTGCAAGTTTCCGGGGCAAAGCGCATTTTCGAGATGGGGTCGGCGATTGGCTACTCGACAATATGGCTGGCGCGGGCAGCTGGACCGAAAGGGAAGGTTCACTACACTGACGGCGATGCGGCAAACGCGCAGCGAGCGCAAGAGTATTTCCGGCGAGCGGGAGTGGTGAAGCGGATTAGCGTTGGAGTGGGCGACGCGCTCGGGCTGCTGAAGAAAACTCCGGGAAAGTTTGATCTGATCTTCAACGACGTGGACAAGCACCAATACCCGGACGCACTTCGGGCGGCGCTGCCGAAGCTGCGCCGGGGCGGATTGTTCATCACGGACAATACGCTGTGGTCAGGCAAGGCAGCGCGGCCGGCGGCGCCGGATGATGCGGCTACGCTGGGAGTGCAGGAATTTAACCGGATGGTGTATGCGTCGAAGGAATTGTATCCGGTGCTGATTCCGCTGCGCGATGGCGTGACGGTTTGCCGCAAACAGTAGGGTACGCAGGAAACTAAGAGCGGAAAACATTTCGGATTAGGAAGCCGAGGTTGGCGGGGCGCTCGGCGAGGCGGCGCATGAAATACGGGAACCAGTCGTTGCCAAAAGGAATGTAAACGCGCAAGCGATAGCCATCGCTTACGAGGCGGCGCTGCAAATCGGTGCGCACGCCGTACAACATCTGAAACTCGAAATCATCTTTGGTAATTTGTTTGGCGGCCGCCCAGCGAATGGTCTCCGCAATCATGCGCGGGTCGTGCGTGGCAACACCGTGGTAGAAGCCGCTGGGCAGGAGAATTTTCATCAATCGAACAAAATTGAAATCAACATCTCGTTTGTGTGGATACGCGACATCCGGCAACTCTTTGTACGCGCCTTTGCAAAGACGGATGCGGCAGCCGTAGGCGAGAAGACTCTGAATATCCGTTTCGCTGCGATAGAGATACGACTGGATGACCGTGCCGATCGCGGGATTCCGGGCGCGCACGCTCTTTATTATCTCTAGAGTGCGTTCCGTGTACGGCGACCCCTCCATGTCCACGCGCAGAAAACTGTCATAGCGCGCGGCCAGCTCCACGATAGAAACGACCAGCCCTTGGCAGAAATCGACGTTGAGGTCCAGTCCGAGTTGCGTCAGCTTGCAGGAAACGTTGGCGTGGAGGTTTTCCTGGCGGATGCGCTCGAAAATTTCCAAGTAGGCATCGCGAGCGCGCTGAGCATCCGCCGTCGTCGAGCAGTTCTCTCCGAGATAATCGAGGCTGACGAGCATTCCGGCATTGTTGCAGGCGCGGGCGGCGGCAATGGCTTCGTCAACCGTTTCGCCGGCGACAAAGCGGTGAGCCATACGCCTCGTAGTGCCGTTGGAAGTGACCCATTTGGCGAAGCGGGGGCTTTCGGATAGCTTCAGAAGCGTCGCGCGAAGCATGGACTATGATTATGCGCGTCTCAAACCTTAGGGACTAGTCCTTGTGCTCTTCCAGGAACTTTTCCGCATCGAGGGCGGCCATGCAGCCTGAGCCAGCGGCGGTGACGGCTTGCCGATAGCGATGGTCCTGCACATCGCCAGCCACGAACACGCCAGGAACGTTGGTCAAGCTGCCGTGTTTGGCGATAAGGTAGCCGTTGCTGTCCATCTCGAGCTTGCCTTTGAAGACGGTCGAGTTCGGATCGTGGCCGATGGCGACGAATATACCGTGTACGGCGATCTCGCGAGTCTCTTTTGTCTGTACGTTGCGCAGGCGCGCGCCTTCGACGTGGCCTTGAGGCGCGGCGATCTCTTCGACCACGAAAGGCGTGACGAATTCGACCTTCGGATTGGCTTTGGCGCGATCAATCATGATTTTTGAGGCGCGAAATTCATTGCGCCGGTGGATGAGATAAACTTTGCTGGCGTAGCGGGTGAGAAAATTGGCTTCTTCCATCGCGGAATCTCCGCCGCCAACGACGGCGATGCCTTTCTCGCGGAAGAAATAGCCGTCACAGGTCGCGCATGTCGAGACGCCGCGGCCGATCAGCTCCCGTTCGCCCGCCAAACCGAGCATGCGCGCCGACGCGCCGGCGGCGGCGATCAGCGTCTTCGTTTGGTAGGTGTCTTTGCCCGCCGTGATTTTGAACGGGCGCTGCGTGAGGTCCACCTCGTTCACGGCGCCAGCTTTGAATTCGGCGCCAAATTTTTGCGCCTGCTTGCGCATATTTTCGATAAGCTCCGGCCCCATGATGCCGTCGGGGAAGCCGGGATAATTCTCGACGTGCGTGGTAAGTGCAAGCTGCCCGCCTTGCTCGTGGCCGTCAATCACCAAGGGGGACAGATTGGCGCGCGCGGCGTAGATTGCAGCGGTGAGCCCGGCGCAGCCACTGCCGATAATCACGACGTTGTACATTCCGATTTTCTCCAGGTATTAGATTCGGTAGCGTACCCTTTCGATACAATCGCCCGACTGAGCTTTTCGATGCAACTCGCAGACCGATATTGTAGCATTCCCTCCCTCGCGAGCCGGACGGCCATGCGTCCAAATTGGAGAGGCATCTTTCCCGCGCCGGGTTGACCATCTCAGAGGGCGGCATCTATAGTCCGAATCATCGGCGAACGGAAGTTCAAGGTTGGCCGGGGAGAGAATCAAATGGATCCGCGCTATCCCATCGGAAAATTCGCAATGCCCACACAAGTAACGCCTGAAAGGCGGCAAGCAGCCATCGAGGAGATCGCCGCAACACCAGCCAAATTGCGGGCGGCAGTGAAAGGCCTGAATGACGCACAGCTCGATACGCCGTATCGCGAGGGCGGGTGGACCGTGCGCCAAGTGATCCACCACCTTCCCGATAGCCATTTGAACGCGTTTGTCCGGTTGAAGCTGGCCCTCACGGAGGACAAGCCGACGATCAAACCTTACAACGAAGCAGCCTGGGCCGAACTGGCAGATGCAAAATCCGCGCCCATCGAAAGTTCGCAGACACTTCTCGATTCCGTGCACGAACGCTGGGACCTGCTGTGGCGCTCGCTGAAGCCCGAACATTTCTCGCGGGTTCTGGTGCATCCGGAACATGGCGAGCGCACTGTAGACTGGCTGGTCTTTCTCTACGAATGGCATGGAAAGCATCACATGGCGCATATCACGGAATTGCGCAAGCAAAAGGGCTGGTGACGCGCGGGAACTGGCGCGGCGTGCGGCGGCTCGTGTAGGATGATTTGGTACGCGAGGAGAATGCATGAGCCGAGCATCAGGGACATACGCGATTTTTGAGACTTCGCAGGGCAACGTTGTGGTGCGGCTTCTCGAGAAGGAAGCTCCGAAAACCGTCGAGAATTTCATCGGACTGGCCGAAGGCACGAAGGAGTTCACCGACGAAAGCACCGGCAAGAAGTTGAAAAAGAATTTCTACGATGGCCTGGGCTTTCATCGTGTGATTCCACAATTCATGATTCAGGGTGGGTGCCCCCAGGGCACAGGCCGCGGCGGTCCGGGATACAAGTTTGCGGACGAATTTCATCCCTCTTTGAACCATTCGAAGGCCGGCAAACTTTCCATGGCGAACTCCGGTCCCGGGACAAACGGCAGCCAATTTTTCATCACCGTGGCCGCAACGCCGTGGCTCGACAACAAGCACACCATTTTTGGAGAAGTGGTCGAAGGCCAGGACGTAGCAAATAAAATATCGAACCTGCCTCGCGACTCGAATGACCGGCCAAAGACGCCCGTCATCCTGCAGAAAGTGCGCATCGAGCGCGTCCCCTAAACAAGCCGTATGACGATGCTGACACCCCAGCGCGCTCTGCGGCTCATGATCGAAGTGATCTTCGTGCTGCTGGGCGGCCTTGTCGTTTGGTTAGCGCTTTCCGGCCGCATTTCCGTCGAGCGACACAAGCTTTCCTGGTTTATCCTCAGCGCGGCGCTGATACTTTGGGGTTTGCGCGCGTTGTATGGACCGAACAAATGGTGGGCGCGCTGGGAAAATTGGACGCGCGGACTCTCGCTGACTCTTCTCGGCGTCGTGATGCTGGCCATTTCCAGGGTGCCATTTGAGTGGGTGGGGCCATTGATGGCCGCCGCGGGCATATTGATGGGGCTGCGCGGAATCATCGGGGCGGCGCTCGTTTTTCGTCCGCGCTGACCCTCCGTCTCTCGTTTCCTTCCCCGATTTTCCCATCGCTTTGGATATAATCTCCACCACGGACGGCCCTCTCTGCTTCTGCCTTCGCGCAGGGGCGATCGTTTGGCCCACGCCAGAAAGCAAAAAGGAGACGCACCATGCTCAAGGAATTCAAAGAATTCGCCATGCGCGGAAACGTGCTGGACATGGCTGTCGGCATCATCATCGGCGCCGCATTCGGAAGGATCGTCACATCTTTCGTGGAAGACATCCTGATGCCCCCGCTCGGGAGGCTGGTAGGACCCGTGGACTTCTCGAATCGGTTCATCAGCCTCTCCACCAAACACTATGACTCGCTCGCAGCGGCCAAGCTGGATAAAGTGGCGACGCTTAACTACGGGGTATTTTTGAACAACGTCATCAACTTTCTGATCGTCGCATTCGCCGTATTTCTTCTCGTGCGCTCGGTGAATCGCTGGGTGAGGAAGCCCGCGCCACCCGCCGCACCGACAACCAAGGATTGCCCGCAGTGCGCCATGAGCATCCCTATCCAGGCAAAGCGCTGTGGCCATTGCACGTCACAACTCGCCTAAGACAGATCTTCATTGTCGATTGGAGAGGTTTTGCGGGGCGGGGGCCGTTTTAAGAAGAGGGTGGTTTCTTCGTTTGGTTGGCTTCAATGTGCGCACGCAGCCGCTTGACGACCGCATCTTCCTGGCCTTCTTCGATTTCCTTCTTAACCTCCTCGAGCGCGAAGTGTACGACGTCGTGATGATGCAGCTCTTGCGGCGCCAGAACGTCGCTAAAGCGCAGCCACAGCCGGTGCAATAAATTCACTTCGTTCGCGGTCAGGTTCGGCGCGTGCGGGCCAAGCACTTTGTAGATTTTGTCGCCGTTGGGCAAATGAATTTCGAGGTTGAATTGGGGTTTGATGTCGCCGAGTTTTTCCCACGCGTCGCCGATTTGCCGGGCCTGCTCTTCGGTGTTGTCCTTTGCGGAGCGCCCAATCACGATCGTGCTGGACTGTAGCGAAGCACCGGCGCGGAGGATGCCTTCCCAAAGGTCGTTCGAGGCAACCACCGCGAGCCGAATGGACTTGCCTCGCTTTTCGGCCATCGAGAGGGCCTGCGAAAAGAGATGCTGCTCGATACTGCCGAAGAGCTGATCGGCGTCGAGCTCGTTCTCGCCCGAAGCGGAACGGCGCAGCAAGCGCACGTGCAAAACGACCACGTCGCGGCGTCCCGGCTTGATGCGGTCGAGCACGTTTCCCAAATGATAGAGATTGAAGTGGTTGCTCACCGGCACGAGGATGTTTCCAGCACGCGCGCCGACGGCTTCCGGCGTCAGCTCCGACTCCAGATCCAGATTGAATTGGTCCATCTCCATTTGCGAAGAGCTGCCTTTTTGGGTGCGGTGCTCGGAGATAGTGAAAACGGCGAAGAGCAGAACGGAGAAGGCCCCGCCCGCCATAGTCGCCACGGGCTTGGTGAATAGATTGGTGACGGCAATCAGAAAGAGCGTCAGGGTAATCAAGCCGAGGCCCACGGGGATCTGCACGCCGCGAATGTGAAAATTAAGCGGCACCTGGAATTCCCGCTGGCCAGGCTGCGTGTACCGAAGAACGAGCACGGCCAGCCCGTTCATCGTAAAACTCCATATCACTCCAAAGGCGTAGAGGTTCGCAAGAAATGTGACATCGCCGCGGCTGATAAAGATCGTCACAATTTGCAGCGCAACGATGATGTTAATGATCCGGTAGCTGGTGCCAAATCTGGGGTGTGGCTGGCGGAACCACGCGCTGAGAACGCCGTCCTCGGAAACGCGGTTTAGCACGCCATTCGAGCCCACGATGGCTGTATTGACAGCTCCTGCCAAAATCAAAGTGCCCACCACCACGACGAAAACGTGAAAGATCAGCCGTGCAATCAGCGGCCCGTGCAGGCTCATGGCCAGGCCGCCGATCAGATTCTCAAGGTAGCTCTGCCGGACGCCGTCGGGAATGATCATTACGGCGAAGAAGGAAACCAGCGAGGTAAAGACCAGGCTATAGATGAAGATGACGAGTCCGGCTTTTTTCAGGTTGGGCAGTTTGGGGCTTTCAATCTCGCGGTACACCTGCGCCAGAGATTCTTCTCCGCTCATGGCCAACACTGAGTGTCCGAGGCCAATAAAAATGGCGACGATGCCGAACATGTGCAGCAGAGGGCTTCCCGCAAGCCAGCCGAGCGCGTTGGCATTCAAGCGCAGATTGCGCACGTGCGGCCAGGGTGGCAGGGCTGAGTGCCTGAGAATCGCGGTGTACGTACACCAGGCGATTAGGAGCACGACCATCACCGTCACCAGCTTCATGATGATCAGCGCTTTGTCGCTGGACTCGGGAATGCCTTTGGTGTTTTCCCACCAGAAATAAACCGTCACGAGAATCGCGAAACTCGCCGCGATGAAATTTACTTCGTACGCGGTTAGAGGATTGCCAAGGTGTGTGTATTGCAGAAGCTCGCTGATCAGTCCGGCCAGATACTGTCCGGCGGCGACACCGCTGATGGGGCCCGTCAGGATGTAATCGAACATCAGCGCGGACACGCTGAATTTAGCGAGAGTTCCGCCGAGGGACTGCTTCACGGCGCGGTACACGCCGCCGCGCACGAACATGCTGCAGCTTTCGACATACACCGCACGCACCGCGTACGAAAACAGCATGATGGCCAGGATGAACCACGGCGCCGTCTTGCCGATGTAGCCTTCCGCTTCGCCGCCGGCGTAGTAGGCCGAGGACGCCAAATCGTTCAAAACAATGGCCGCAGCGCGCCAAAAGGAGATGAAGGTAAGCAGCGCGGTCGTGGCGATGATGACACGCGGAATACCATTGCCTCGGCTGCCTGCGGCAGCAGGGGTATTGGAAGAGCTGCTCATGTACGGGTGATCTCGATCAGCGGACTAAAATGCTCCCACTTTTCCAGCGCGAAGTCTAGCCGAACGCCTCTTGTTGTTTACACGGAAACGCCTTTTTGCATGCGGAAACGACTTAGGAGGCGGCGGTGCGGAAGGCTTTGGCGCATTCGGCGCAGGGACAAATGCTGCGCAGTTGGTCATAGCTGTAAATGCCCGTCGCGTGTCCATCCGAGAAGCTAATTTGCACGGCGTAATTGCCGACGACGGTAGCGGCTTGCGCGTGGACCTTGGGCTTATACATCGGCAACGCGGCAAAGGAGGAGGCTCCTGGTGCGGCAGATGCAAAGGCTTCTTTTTTGCCGCGCTCGTCATTGCACGTAGCGCAGGGACACTCCTCGCGTAAGTACGCAAAGTCGTAGTGGCTCGAGTGGCCGTCGGCCCAGATGATTTCGACTCCTGCACCGCTCTTTACGTGAATCTTCACGTCGGACGGCTTCTTTCGCGGATCGAGTGGAATGGGCATGCGGGACGAGGAACTCCGGTCAGCTCTTCCGTTTTCCATTGCAGCAATCGCCAGGTGGAATGGGATTGCCGTGCGGACAGGTCTTCGGATGCCCAAGGAACGTGCAGATGCGCTGATCGAGTTCGGGGCTGATGATGTGCTCGAACCTACATGCTTGCGTGTGGGCTTCGCTGTCGTCGACGGCGAAAGTATCTTTGAAAAGGCGTTCGGCCAGCCGATGCCGGCGCACCACGCCCCGCGCGCGTTGACTGCCTACTGGTGTAAGTTGCGCTTCGCCGTTTTGCATTTCGACCAGATGCCGCTCGCTCATCCGGCTTAGGGTTCTTGCCGCGGACTCATCGTGAAGAACCGGAAGACTGCCAGCAGGTCCGGTTGCTTGCAGCACTTTGATATTCGCCGGCTTGCCTTCTTCGCAGCAAATCCAGATTTGCTCAAGAAAGTGATCGAAGCGCATCTCGTCTTCGGCTGAAACCGGAGTGCAACAATCGGCGGTGTCCGCGAGCGGGCAAGCGAGTGGATGGCCGGGGCCATGCTGTGCCGTGTCAAAGTGCAGGCGACCGTGGGCCAGTTCGATGCGGCGGTCGGCTTGCCGCGCGATGTCCGGGTCGTGCGTGACCATCAAGATCGTGTGGCCTGCGTGATGTAGCTCACGGAAGATTTGCAGAACGATCTCTTCGTTCGCTTCATCGAGATTGCCGGTGGGCTCGTCGGCGAGAATGATCTTCGGTTGATTGATCAGCGCTCGCGCGATGGCCACGCGCTGCTGCTCGCCTCCGGAAAGTTGCGCCGGAAGGTGCGCCATGCGCTCGCCCATGCCTACGCGGCGAAGAGCTTCCTCAGCCTGCTTTTCATCCGTCATGCTGTGAAAATATTGCGCGAGCATCACGTTTTCGAGCGCATTCAAATAAGGCACGAGATGAAATTGCTGGAAGACGAACCCAACCTTCTCGGCGCGGTAGCGCACCATTTCGTTTTCGCGGAGCTTCGAAAGGTCGACTCCGTCCACGACTACTCGGCCGGAATTCAGCGTGTCGAGCCCACCAAGAATGTTGATGAGCGTGGTCTTGCCCGAGCCTGAGGGGCCCATGAGCGCTACCCATTCGGCGGCGTGGACATTGAAGCTAAGATCGTCAAGAGCGCGCAACGCCCCGTATTTCTTAACGAGGTTCTCGATCGCCACCTGCGACGCTGCCGTCTTCTGTTCCGGCAGAATCTGAACAGGCGCGCTCACCCTTCACCTCGAAAAACAGAAGCGGGGCGCACGCTCGCGAGCCGCCGCAGCGGATACGCGCTGAGAATCGCAACGAGAGTGGTAAGTGCCACGGCTACAGGATACACAATCAGCCGCGGTTCTGCCGCTACGCCAAACAGCTGTTTCCCCAACCAAATCGAGAGAAAAATTCCCGCCGCCGCGCCAATCACTCCGCCGGCAAAACCGAGCAGCGCCGCCTCCGCCAGGAAAAGCCGCAGGACGCGTCGCGTCGCGCCACCAATGGCCTTCATTAATCCAACGTCGTTCTTGCGCTCCATCGCCACGTTGGTCATCGCCGCCATCACGCACAGGCCAGTAAGCAATAAGACCACTGCGACCGTCGCCGTCAGTAAGCCGCTGATGCGGCCGTAGATCTTCGCTTCCCCTTCCGTGAACTGCCGAACCCCGTGAATCTGAGCTTCGGGAATTCTTTGTTGCAGGGACACAATATATGCATCGATTTGCCGTGGCGTGCCCGGCACGATCAACTGAACCAGGCTGACCCTCCCCTGCAAACCCGACAGCGTCTGCGTGTCAGAGAGCGATTCAAAAAGCTGATTGTCTTCCGCGCCGCCGCTCGAAAAGGATGTTAACTCCGTGCACGGAGGCAGCGCGAAACCGAATGAAAGAGCGCCGAGCCGAGGAATAGAAGCCAAGCTTGGAACAACGTAGTTCCTGCCTTTCGGCGGTATCTGAGACAAAAGCCTTTCGCCGATCATGCACGGATGGTCGGAACTGTTCGACTGTCTTTCCACTCTCTCTTTCCATTGCCAGCTTGGGCCGAATTTTCGCAATTGGGAGAGATTAGTACCAACAATCACCGCCGCCGTTCGAGACCCCTTCGCGCTAGTGTGGAAATTGACTGCACCGGTGAAATACAGAAACGGGCTCGCGAGAACGCGCCCGCCCTGGGAGTCGAGCGGGATACGCTCCATGACGTTCAGCGGTAGGGTGGTTTCCATGACGGAACCTTGCGCGGTGTCTAACGGGGTAACTAGCACGTTGGGTCCGAACGCGCGAAATTCAGAGGTGATGCGGCGCCTGGCGTCGACTTGAAGATTCAGCAGGGCCGCCGTGACGGCGGCGCCTGCACCGAGCGCAAGCAGAATCGCAAACAACCGCCCGCGGTGAGCAAAAACCAGTCTGCGAACGATGCGCCAGAACATCGGGCGATTATTGCCGTGCGTGGCCGTCATCATTCGCCCCGCAGTATCGGCGCCGGCTCATAACGCGAAGCGCGCCGCAGGGGGATGGCGCTGCCGAGGAGCGTCACGCCCGCGGCCAGCACAAGCACGGCAACAAGAACAAGCAGTGACGGCTCTGGCGTAACGCCAAAGATCCTCTGCCCAACCAGCCGCGCGAGAACCGTACCGAGGGAGTAGCCAATCCCTCCGCCGACAAACGCTAGCAAAAGCTGTTCCGCAGCCAGAAGGAAACCAACGGTGCCCGAGCCTGCTCCCAAAGCTTTCATCAAGCCAATTTCCGTCCGCCGCTCGATCACCGAGGCCGCCGCCGAAGCGCCCACCGCCAGCGCCGCTGCCAGGAGCGCCGCGAAAGTCACCATCCAAAGCAACGCGCTGACATGCGTGAGTATGGTCCCTTCGCCTTCGGCTACACGCCGAATCACGCGCACGTCCGTCCCGGGCAACACCTCTTGAATCGAAGCTGCGATCGAAGAAATATACGGCGTGCACATCCAGCGCTCATATTCCTCCGGCTTCATCGCTTTCGGATCGCGCCGCCCGAAATCATCCTCCGGTTTCGTCAGTGCGCTCACATAAAGCTTGCGGTATTCGCCAGGCTTGCCAGCGAGTTTTTGAACGCTGGCAAGCGGCATGAGCAGTGCTTCGTCTTCGGGGCCGCCCGAGGATAAAATTCCTGTGACGTCACACTGCTGCATATTCTGAGAGTTCCCGGCCGTCGTTACGCTGACAACCAACTGGTCCCCAGCTTTTAAGTTCCGGCGCGCCGCCAGTTTTTCGCCCACAACACACTCCGGAGGTGCCGGAACGTACGAGTGTCCCGTCGGCGCAATCTCCGCGCGATCGAGGCGGCCCTCGTCTGAGAACCATTTGCCTTCGACATGGAACCACGGGTTCGTTTCTGCAATCCCGGTAACGAAAACACCTCCGTCTGGCAATGGCACCTGATTCGCAGCCCACGTACCGATCAGCGGAACATCCAGCTCCGGAAGGGAAGGACGTCTATCGCCATACTGGACATTGGGAAGTAACGCCGATACTTCCAGAACTGGAGCAAATGCAATGATGTTGTTGTGCCAAAAGACCGTCTTGATTTTGGGCAGGTCCGCTTCGGGCAAATACGCCCCAGCATTCACAGGCCGGTAGTCCACGCCTCCAATCTCGAGTGGCAGCGAATCCGCCGCTGGCGTAACCACCAAATTCGCGCCCAGGCTGCGGAATTCGCGCTCCAGCCGGTCGCCAACGTCCAGCGAAACGCTCAGAGCCGCCGTCACCATCGCCATGCCCAGCGACAACGCCGCCGCCGTCAGCACCTTTCGGCGCGGACGCCGCGTGAACGAATCGGCTACCAGTCGTAGAAACATGGTTCAGAAGCCGCACAAAACGGACACGAAGCATCGTGCCACTACTGCGGAACCTCCTTCATCGCCTGTACCAGAGCAGAGACATCAAGGACGATATCCGCGCCTTCCACATGCGACGGCACGCCAATCGGGTTGCACCCGCCCGCTTCGCCGATTGTCGGTATATAAATCGCCGAGCCGCAGTGCCTGCAAACCACGTTCTGCCCCTCCTGGCGATAACCCTCGGCTCCGCATATCCGGCATGCATCGAGCGCGGTGCCGTAGCCGTTCGCCTTCTTGATCACCATGAAGCGCACCGATTGTCCGCCAGCCTCGATCGTAAAGAGGTGCATCTTGCCGTCCTGCACTTCGCTCAGAGGAATGCGCACTTCGTTGCCTACAGGATCGACCGCGAGCGCCTTTGGTGGCGCCGAATTCGCGCTCGTATAAACAAAATCCCCCGTCAGTAGCAGAATCACGGACAGGCATCCCGTAGCCGCCGCAATCATCCACCGGCGCTGGCGCCGGCTCTGCGCCTCCGCGAGCCGCTTCTCCGCCTCACCCGTAATTTCTTTCGCGGCCTTCGCGTGCGACGCCGACTGCCACTCGCGCAAAATCAGCAGCGCGGCAGCCCCAAAGATCAACACAAAGAAAAACAGTTCGTTCCGCACGATCGGCCCCACAACAGCCATTTCCGCTTTGCTCGATGGCAGCCATTGCGCTTCGCTCAGCTCATGGAGACCGGTGACCCCTAGCTGAACCGCTACCAGGATCAGGATTGCGCTCGTGACCGCGAAAAACCTCTGCAGCGGTACCCGCAGAGTGCCCTTGAAAAAGAACACGCCCACGGCCACTGCCGCTCCAATTCCCAATGCCGTTCCTATCCAAATCTGCAATCCTTCCGTGGACAGCTCTACCGCCCGCAGGATCACCGCCAGCTCCGCGCCCTCGCGCAACACCATCAGAAAAACAAACAAAAAAATGCCCCATCCCGCCGCCCCGCCCCCTCGCCCCACATACGTCTCGATTTTCTGCTCGATCTCTTTTTTTAAGTGGCGCGCAACGCGATTCATCCATAGGATCATCGTAATAACGAACACAGCCGCGACGAGGTACATCACGCCCTCGAAACCGTCTTCGCTGATTTGCCAGCGCTCCAGCAGAACCGCGACGGCCAGGCTGAGCGCAGCGGCAGCAGCTACGCCATACCAAACAAAACGCGCCAGTTGCGACCGTCCCGTGCGCGTGAGGTAAACGAGGACAATGCCGACGACCAGGGATGCCTCAACCCCTTCACGGAGCGCGATCAGTAGCGCAGAAAGCAAGAAATCTCCAGTTGTGAGTAATTTGCAACTACACTCTAACTCTACTCTTTGTATGAATTTCCGTCAACCGGACCAATCTAGTCCGCTTTCTTCCTGGCCCTCACGGTAGAATAGATGACCCGGTCAAATCAACTATGATCGCCTTCTATCTTCGCCGCGCCATCCCCCTCCTTCTGGTCATCCTTCTTTCTTGTGCCCAGTTCTCCGCGCAATCTTCTCCGCAAGCACAGTCCGCCCCTCCCCAGACCGCCCCCAACGAGTCGCAACTCGAAATGGCCCCGCGCCCCAACGCCAAATACGCAAAGAAAATCTCCGAGCTCGCCGACAAAGCTCTGGCCGAGGGGCATTTGGATGAAGCGCTCAATTATTACCAGCAAGCCGCGCGGTATGCTCCGCAGGACACTGCCCTCATCGACCGCATCGCCGCCATGCGGGCCACGCTCGTTCGCCATCACGTGGACGCCGCGGAGCGCGACGCCCTCGCCGGGCATGCCGACGTAGGCGCGGAAGAATTGGCTAAGGCTCTGCTCATTGATCCCGGGAACACGATCGTTGCGGAACGCATGAAAGAAATGGAAGCCATGAAGGATGCTCCCGTGCCCAAGTCCAACATGAAAATCGACGGCGTGCCGGATCTGGAGCCCCGCGCCGGCAAACAAAATCTCGATCTCCGTGGCGATACCAAAACGGTTTACGAACAATTGGGGCAGCTTTTCGGAATCAAAATTACTTTCGATCCGGATCTTTCGACGCGGCCCGAACGTCTGCACCTGGACGACGTCGATTTCGATACCGCTCTGAAAGTCCTCAGCGCGGAAACAGGCACTTTCTTTCGTCCCTTGACCTCGACCGCCTTGCTCGTGGCTCAGGATACGGCGGAAAAGCGCCGCCAGTACGAGGTGCTAGCCGAGCAAACGTTTGTCTTGCCGTCTTCCGTGGCCACCGACGAAATGACGGAGATGGTTCGCGTGCTCCGAGAGATGACCGGGGCAACTCGCATAACTCTGGATGCGAAAAGTCATTCCATTACCATGCGCGACACCCCGAAATGGCTCGCTGTCGCCGGGGAGTTGATCCGTCAAGCGGAAAGGACACGCGGAGAATTGCTGCTCGAGATCGAGATACTCGAGGTAGACCGAAATAAAGCACTCTCATTGGGCCTTCTTCCGCCCTCTTCCACCGAACTGATCTCTCTTACCCCGGGCCTCATCTCCCAGCTGCAGCAGGCGCAGGACGTCAGCACACTGGTGTCGCTACTGGCCAGCATTTTCGGCAGCGGGTCGACTCCCTCCGCGGGAAGTTCCCTCAGCTCTCTGATCCCGCCTCTGGCCCTGCTGGGTGGTGGCAAGACGATGTTTCTCCTGACGCTGCCTGCGGAAGCAGCACAATTTTCCGACGCGCTGACCCTGGTTCACACCGGAGATCAGGTCTTGCTACGCGCTCAGGATGGCCAACCCGCTTCTTTTTTTGTCGGTGATCGCTATCCTGTCACGCTTTCTCTGCTTTCCGCGAGTCTCGGACCTTCTACTCCTGCCACTTCCGTCGGCGCGGTTGGCAACACCCTCTTGCCGACCACTTCTTACAACGTTGGCGTTGGGCCGGTGGCGATAACCTCGGCGGATTTCCGTGGCGTCGGTCTGCAGGATCTCGCGGTCGTCAACGAGATCGACAACACTCTCACGATTCTCCAGAATCAGGGCACAGGGACTTTTCTTCAGGCGGGATTGCCCATCTCGCTCGGAACGGCTCGCACGACCGCTCCGCCCGTTGCCCCCGCAATCGCTTCCGCGCTGCTCACCACCAGCGGCTATCAAGACTTGCTCGTCACCGATCCCGTTGCGAATACCGTGCAAGTCCTCATCAGTAATGGCAACGACACTTTCACGCAGGCCACCGGTTCTCCAATCTCCGTGGGCCATCAGCCAAGCGCTATTGTCACCGGCGATTTTAACGGCGATGGCAACCAAGATTTCGTGGTCACAAACTTCGCCGACAGTACCTTTTCTCTGTTCCTCGGCAATGGGGATGGCACGTTCAAACAAGCCACGGGTTCGCCGTTTCCCCTGCCCACGACGGGAACGGGCCCCATCGCGGTGACCACCAGCGATTTTAATTCGGATGGATACCTGGACTTAGCCATTGCAAATGAAACGACGAACAATGTTACCGTTCTCCTGGGCACCGGCAGCGGCACTTTTTCTCTCGCTCCCAGTTCTCCATTCCCCGTTGGTAAATTCCCGGTGGCCATCGCTTCCGCCGATTTAAACCTCGATGGCCATCCCGACCTCGCGATCGTGAACCAGACGGACAATACCGTCAGCGTGGAGTTGGGCAATGGCGACGGCACGTTTGCGGCCGCACAAGGTTCACCGCTCGCCGCGGGTCAGACACCAAACGCCATTTCGATCGCGGATTTTAACGGGGATGGTATTCCGGACATTGGCGTAACCGACCCGACCACGGATAGCGTGTCGGTGTTCCTCGGTCTTGGCCAGGGAGTCTTCGCGAGCCCCTTTCAACTTCCTGTCGGCACCAATCCCACGGCCATCCTGGCAACCAGCCTCAGCGGCGCTGCCTTGCCCGATGTGGCCATCACTGATGACCCCTCCGGAACCGACGGACAAGTGACCGTCCTCCTGAGTCCGGCGAGCCTCTTCTCAAACGCGTCAGGAACGGAGGGGCAGCAGCCTTATCCGGGCGCCGAATACGAAGACCTTGGCGTCAAGGTGAAAGCCACGCCTAGCATGCATCCGAATAACGAAGTCACTCTCAAGTTGGATTTCGAGATTCGCGCCCTCTCCGGTACCAGCATCAACGGCATACCGATTCTTACCAATCGAAGTATCTCGCAAACCGTCCGCATCAAGGATGGCACGCCCACTCTCATCGCTGGCCTGCTCGACAATGAAGAGACTCGCACTCTAGCCGGTCTGCCGGGCTTCGCCAGCATTCCGGGAGGAATAGGCTATCTCTTCGGTCAAAAAAGCACGACCGCCGAGGATACCGAAATGCTGATTCTCATCACGCCGCACAAATTGCGTCTCCGGGATCGCATCTCCCGCGCTATCTATCTTGGACGCGATACGAGTGCCGGCCGCGGTTCGCTATTGGAGGGTTCTTTCCCCGGGCGGCAGCAGCCCTAGCCAAAATTCCGCCCGGTATCCCCGTCCCGCTGTTTTCGCGGGTCGAGCAAACTTTGGCGCGCGGACACAAATCCCATGGTGGCCGCGGTTGGCGCAAGTCACTCTATCCTTTCCCTCTCGCAATCTCGAAATTGGAGTTTATGGTAGTGGTTCGAAAACAACGATGGGCTGGTACGTGCGCGGCACCACCGCTTCCGCGATAGCCACCAGTTTGTCTTGCTGGCCGAACACGCGCAGGCGCGGCGGTTTTAGCTCACTTCCATCGAGCTGCTGCGTCGCGCCCGGAGGCAGTTCCGCCCGGCCGGGCCGGATCTGCGCGATCTGCACGTTGAATTTCGTGCCGTGCCGGACCCGTTTCTCGATGACGGGCAGCACGTTCACTCGCGGATAATTGGGAAGCAGGTTCTCCAGGCGGATCAGGCAATCGGCAAATTTTCCCGCGCGCGATGCTTCCGCCAGTTCTTCCAGCTTGATGGCCTGCTCCAGCGAAAATTCGCCCACCGCCGTTCGCGTGATCTCCGCCAGATGTGCTCCGCAGCCCAACTTCTGTCCCATCTCGTGCGCCAGCGAGCGGACATACGTGCCTGACGAGCACTCGATGACAAAACGCGCCACGCTGCCTTCGATTCCCGTCAGTTTGTATTCGAAAAGTTCGACCTCCACGGCTTTCAACTCGACAGGCTGCTTTTTACGCGCCAGCTCGTACGCCGGACGCCCCTTCACTTTTTTTGCCGAAAAAACCGGCGGCATCTGTTCGAACCGCCCCACGCTTTCTGCCGCAAGCTTCTCGAGAACCGCTGCGTCGAGTACCGGCGGGTTGTCCGGTCCTTGCGCCTCACCGTCCGAATCGTAAGTATCCGTCGCAAACCCGAACCGAAAACCAGCCGAATAGCGCTTCCGGCGCCCCTTGTAAAACTGCATCAGCCTCGTGGCCCGGCCTAGCAGCAGCACCAGAACGCCTGTCGCCAGCGGATCGAGTGTGCCAAGGTGCCCGATCTGCCGGAATCCCGCGAGATGTCGCACCGCGTCTACAACGTCGTGCGACGTTTTTCCCCGAGGCTTATCGATGACGAGTGCTCCGTCAAACGGAGCAGGCTGAGGCTGGCGTGTCATGGGATGAATACTCGTTAATCGCTTGTCGGCCGAAATCGGGATGAAATTATGACGCTGCCGGCTTGTCCTTCTTCATCTCTTTCAAAAGCTGATCGATCCGCTCGCTATATTCCTGTGAATGGTCCAGCGTGAAATGCAGCTCCGGAAGCCGCCGGAGCTGCAATCGCTCGATCAATTCGCGCCGGATAAATCCAGAAGCATGCTCCAGCGCCTTGATCGCGTCCTTTTGCTCTTTCGCGGATCCTTGCATGTTGATGAACACTCGTGCGTGCTTCATGTCTGGCTGCACGCGCACTTCGCTGACCACCACCATGCCTTCAAGCCGCGGATCCTTCAGCTCTCCCGCGAGCATGGCGTTGATTTCGTGAGCGATCTCCTCGCCCACCCGTTCGTGCCGGTGATTGGCTGGACTCATTTCTGTTCCCGCGAAACCTTCTAAATAATTTCGATCGCCTGGTTGATCAAAATCGAGCCCAGGATGCGGTCCGCTTCATCCAGGACTTTCTGCAGCACTTCGTTGACGTATTTTTCCTCGTTCGCAAGCGTCACCACGCCCACCACCGAACGCTGCCACACGTCCTGATGGTCCAGCTCCGCCACCGCCACGTTAAACTGCCTCCGCAGCTTATCCTTCAAGCTGCGCAGCACTTGCCGCTTGTCCTTCAGCGATTGCGCGTCTGGGATGTGCAGCTCAAGGGTAAGCAGGCCAACCGGCATGAGCGCTCCGGGGGACTAATTTTTTATTTGCGGCCGGCGGGACTGCTGCTTTGGCCCACCGCTTCCGCGGCGCTCAGCTTTAGGACGCTGAAGCATTCCAAAAAGTCGCCGACTTTCACGTCGTTGAAGTTCGCGATGCCCGCGCCGCATTCAAACCCCGTGCGCACTTCGCTTGCGTCATCCTTGAAGCGCTTCAGCGAGCTGAGTTTTGAGGTGTAAATCACGGCGCCATCGCGCACCACGCGAATCTGCGCGTCGCGCTTCAGCACGCCGTCCACCACGTAGCATCCCGCCACCGTACCCGCGCCCTTCACTCGGAACGTGTTCCGCACTTCCGCGCGCCCCAAATACGTTTCCTGGATGACCGGCTCGAGCAAGCCTTCCATGGCCTTCTTAATCTCGTCGGACACTTCGTAGATGATCGTGTGCGAGCGGATGTCCACGTGTTCCTGCTGCGCAAGTTCCATCGCTTTTCGGTCCGGCCGGATTCCGAACGCAATCACGATCGCGCCCGAAGCCGAAGCCAGCAGCACGTCATTTTCCGTCACCGCGCCTACGCCTGAACCGATAATCTTCAGCTTCACCTGGTCGGTCGAAAGCTTCGGCAACATTTCGCTCAGCACTTCCACCGAGCCCTGCACGTCCGCCTTGATGACGATGCCCAATTCCTTCACGTCGCCGGCCTTCAGCTGTTCGTGCAATTGATCCAGCGTAATGCGCGCTCCGCTCGTCCGCGCCATTTGCGCGTCGCGCTGCTTGCCTTGCCGGTATTCGACAATGTGCCGTGCCTTGGCTTCCTCGGTCACCTGAAAATGGTCGCCGGCATCAGGTACGCCCTGCAATCCCAGCACTTCCACCGGTGTCGATGGCGGCGCATCTTGAATCGCCCGCCCGCGATCATCAAACATCGCGCGCACTTTGCCGAACACCGCGCCGCAAATGAAAAAGTCGCCGGACTTGAGCGTTCCGTTTTGCACCAGCACCGTAGCCACCGGCCCGCGTCCTTTATCTACGCGCGATTCCAGCACCGTTCCGCTCGCTGGCGCGTCCGGATTAGCCTTCAACTCGCGCAAATCGGCGACGAGCAAAATAGTCTCAAGCAGCTTGTCGATGCCCTTCTTCTGCTTCGCCGAAACTTCCACGAATTCCGTGTCGCCGCCCCACTCCGCGGGCACCAAATTCACATCCGAGAGCTGCCGCTTCACGCGCTCCACTTGTGCTTCCGGCTTGTCGATCTTGTTGATGGCCACGATGATCGGCACTTTCGCGGCTTTCGCGTGATCGATCGCTTCTTTCGTCTGCGGCATCACGCCGTCATCCGCCGCCACCACCAGCACCACAATGTCCGTAACCTTCGCGCCGCGCGAACGCATCCGCGTGAACGCTTCGTGGCCCGGCGTGTCCACGAACACCACGCTGCGCTCGTTCACCACCACTTTGTAGGCGCCAATGTGCTGCGTAATCCCGCCCGCTTCGCCTCCCGCAACGTCCGCCTCGCGAATCGCATCGAGCAAGCTCGTCTTGCCGTGATCCACGTGTCCCATCACGGTCACCACCGGCGGCCGCGGCTTCAAACTTTCCTTCGTCTCTTCCTTCGCGACTTCCAGCACCATCTCTTCTTCGAGCGAGACCACGCTCACCACTCCGCTGAACGCTTCCGCAAGCGTCGTCGCCGTCGGCACATCCAGCGCCTGATTGATGCTCGCAAACACTCCTCGGTCCAGCAGCGTCTTCAAAAGATCCTTCGCGCGCACGTCGAGCTTTTCCGCCAGTTCTCGAATCGTTATGCCTTCCGTAATCGTCACGTCGCGCGGCGGCCGCGGTTCCGGTGGTGCAATCACTGCGGCGGCGGATCTCCGGTCTCCTACACCTGGACGCTGCCGCGTGGGATGCAGCTTGCGCTCGCCCTCCTGCTCCCGCTTGTCCATGACCGGTCGCTGTCTCTGCGCCGGCTTACGTGTATAAAGCGGCTTACCGGGCTCTGCCTTCGGCGGCACCTTGTCCGGCGGCAACGCCGGAAGCATCCCCGGACGTCCCGGCATGCGCGGTCCCGGACGCGTGCCCATAGACGTCGCTCCACGACGCTGCTCAAAAGGCCTTCCCGCTGGCGAGCTCCCGGTTCCTCCGGGTCCGCCCGGCCTCGGCGTGTATTGTCTTCCTTGACCGCCTGGCTGCATGGGCCGCATCGGCTGCCCAGGACGCGGTCCGCCGCTGCGTTGCCCGCTTCCCGGCGTCGTTCCTGGAACCGGTCCGCGATTCCCCGTCGGTAATGGCCGAGCGGGCGCGCTTGGACGCGCCCCAGGGG
>JBARJI010000094.1:0-3087 GCA_049800195.1 Candidatus Acidiferrum sp. | reverse complement strand
CTGTCGCCACCCTTCCATCCGCACTCTTTGTTGAGCGATGGTCGCTCGGTGCAAGTTGGGTGTACTCGATTCAGTAGGTGCTGCTACCTGGTAATCGACCTCGTTCCCCCTTTCGAAGGAAACTGGTCCAGGACCTGTCGCAGTCACCTGATCTCGGCGGTTGAGCTCGGCTGTTCGGATGCCCTCTCTCTTCTTTCTTGTACGTTCTTTTTCTTTTTTTCTTGTATGCTCTTTTTCTTTCTTCCTGTCTTTCCCAGTTTTCCACAGAGAAATTTCGAGCCAGGATCGCCTAGCAACGACGATCGCCAACTCCATCGACCCTAGCATCCCCTGTTCTGTGGGGAGCTCTTCACTTTAAGCCGCAGCGCGCATCGCTTGGTGGCTATTGCGCAGGGGTTCGTACACCTCTCCACTCACCCACAACCGATGCAGTAGTACTGCCAACTTTCTGGCCACCGCGACAACCGCTCGTTTCTTGGCGTTTTTCCCTCCGCGCTCGGCAAGTCGCAGTCCCCATCGCCGCAGATCACTATCTTCCCCAAAGGGTCCCAGGATGTAGTGCGCCCCCTGCACCAGCATGGTTCTCAAATAGCGGTCTCCCTCTTTGCTGATGTGCATCTGCGGCTGGCTCTGCCCGGAGTCCCTGCGCCCAGGTTTTAACCCCAGAAAACAGCCGACCTCGCGACTCTTTGCGAACCGCTGCGGATCGTCTAGAGTCAGGACATACGTCAGCGCGATCTGTGTTCCTACCCCCTTCACCTGTTTGAGCAATGCGACATGCGGGTAGCTCTCCTTGGCGATTTTCTCCATCCGCGCGTCGTATTCCTTGATGCGCTCGTTCAGCGATTCGATTTCTTTGAGCAGCGGCTCCAGAACCTCGCGCAACTCCGCGGGCAATCCCGCGCCTAGCTCCCGGCTCACTTGCGCCGTGCCACACTTGCGCAGCCGTTGCCCATAAGACTTCGCCAACCCGCGTGTCGCGTTCACTAGGCCGGTTCGGGCCCTCACCAATTCCGCACGTGCCCGGATCACCGTCAGATGAATTTGTGCTTTCGCGCTGCGATGCCGTACCGGCCCCAACAGCTCAGGATCGATTCTGGCCAGCCGTGCCAGTGTCCGCGCATCGTGTCGATCATCTTTTCGATTGCTCTTGCTGATCAATTCCACCTTTTGCGCGTGCGCCACGAGCACTTCGTGTCCCAGCTCTTTTAACAGCCGGCTTAGCCACGGGGAATGTGTTCCGCTCTCCAGGGCGATGAGACTTCGCGGTATCCTTTCAAATGTCTGCTTCATCGCTTCCGGCGTCGTCGCTAGTTTCTGTTCCAGAAGGACTTCGCCCACTTCATCCAAAACGCAGTAGTTCGACCAGCGATCGCCGAGGTCCAAACCAATCGTGAGCTTGTGTCCTTTGAAAATCCTGTTTCCGCTTACCCGAACAGTGCTAGTCTTTTTCATAGCCGGTCTCCCTTTCTTTGCGCCACGAGCGCGTCGATCCTTGGGAGCTTAATGCATCCCGCGGAGACCGGCCTTCTCATCCCATCTGGTAAA
Source organism: Candidatus Acidiferrum sp. (assembly GCA_049800195.1). Classification (GTDB taxonomy): domain Bacteria; phylum Acidobacteriota; class Terriglobia; order Acidiferrales; family UBA7541; genus Acidiferrum. The sequence goes on along the minus strand of JBARJI010000094.1, from coordinate 1,539 downwards.
TCCAGTGGCCTAGGAACTCGTGCAGTTTCCCGCTATTGACCTGCGCCTGCTGCAATACAAGGCGAAGGTCGCCGATTTTCACCGCTTCGTCAGCGAGCGCCAAGGTTGTTCCGCCACTCTCGGTTTTTATCTCTAGTACCTCGCCCTCGGAAGCCCAGTGGCTGCCTTTGCTGGTGATGACAGTCAGCATTGAATAGCGATCGCTCTTCGCGAAGCTGGTCACACTTCTGAGTCCGCTGCGGATGTACGTCTTCAGATAGAACCGCTGCAAAGGCGTCCACGTTTTGGTGTAGCAGTAGGCGCATATCGGAACCGTGCTAACGAGCGCTAGAAACACCGCTGTCCACGTCCAAACTGCATGGCGATTGGGCCACACGCCCGCGTGCTTATTTCGACCCCAGTCCTGGCTCATGACTGCCCTCCTGTAACCACGTCCGCAAGACGTTCCTGCGCCCTGCTGAATCTCTCCTGATCGGCCCGCTCGGTTAGGACCTGCAAGTCGTGCTCGCTCAGTTCCTCTTTCTGTCCAATCTTGCTGAGGGCGTTGAGCAGGATCATCCGTAGCGCTACTAGCTCCGCAAGCAGCGTCCATTCAGTAGCGCTGGGCTTCGTCAAATGGCTACAATTCGCCTGCGCCAAAAGCACCTCGCGGCACCACTCACCAAGTGTCAAACCCGCACGCTCGGCCACGGCCACAAGTTGTTCGTATTCGCTCTCGGTCATCTTCGAACCGACGGTTCGATTCCGCAGTTGATCGGCAGGCATAACGAGGACCTCCGGGAAGGAATTTCATCAAATTAAGTCGCTCAAGCATGACCGAGCAAAATCAACAAGTTAACGACGAGCGTCGGAAATTAGCCGCCAGCGCTTGCAATTTGCTAACTCACGCCGCCTGAGCACGTTAACCGCGAGCGCCGCACGGCGCTTTGCAGCACCCACTTTGGGGTGGCGTGTCCGTCGCCACACCCGGTGCCGAAGGCACCACTCTTCTCTTGGTCGGCCAAAGGGGGACGACGCGGCACTCCGCTGCACTGCATCCGGACACGATATTGAGGCTGAAGAGCATCACAGCTCACCGTATTCCAGCGTCAGCGCATCCCAAGCCATGCGGATTTCGGGAAGCTCCCACGCGCGGCGAAACAAGGCTTGGACCGACCTCCACTCCTTCTCGGACAGGCCAAACGTAATGCCGTTGTCGTGCGCGCGGAACCAGTAGTCTTTCCCCTTGCCTTCTTCGGGCGCTGCCACATAGCCGAGGAAGTATCCACTCTCCCAACGGCGCGCCGGGCTCTCCGGGGCAAGGGCCGCAAGCATGGCGCGAAACTCCGTAATCCTTGGATAGCCGTTGATCGGGTACATCGGGCCGCGTGGGCCGGGGAAACTCAAGAGCAGGTAAATATCGTTGCTCTCTCCGTGACCTGACCGGGATTTTTTGTACCAGCGGAAGTGAGAGAGAATTCACTCTGAAGGAGCGCTGGTATGCCGACAAGGAAATACAAACCGGAGCAGATTGTCACGCTGCTGCGGCAGATTGAAGTG
>JBARJI010000093.1:0-6399 GCA_049800195.1 Candidatus Acidiferrum sp. | reverse complement strand
GCGAGGATTTTCCGCTGTCTTTGCGGCTAATGCGGGAGATTCACAAAATTCTTTTGTCTAAAGGGCGCGGCAGCCAGAAACGTCCGGGCGAATTCCGCGAGAGTCAAAACTGGATTGGGGGCACGCGGCCGGGGAATGCGGCGTTTGTTCCGCCGCCACCCGAGAAAATGATGGAATGCCTGGATGCGCTGGAAAGGTTTCTACATCGCGAACACGAAGACTTGCCGATCTTGGTAAAGACAGCCCTCGTTCACGTACAGTTCGAAACGATTCACCCGTTCCTGGACGGAAACGGAAGACTTGGCCGCTTGCTGATTACATTCTTGCTATGCGTTGCTGGGGCGATTCGTGAGCCGATTCTGTACCTCAGCCTGTATTTCAAGATGAACCGGCAAAAATATTACGAACTGCTTGACCGCGTCCGCACACATGGAGATTGGGAAACTTGGCTCGAATTCTTTCTCACAGGTGTTAAGAAAACCGCACAACAGGGGGCGGATACGTCGCGGGAGATACTGTCGCTCATTGAAAAGGATCGCCACAAGATCGAAGAGCTTGGCCGCCCCGCTGCATCCATTTTGCGCGTTCACCAGCACCTTCAACGCAAGCCCATCATCACGATTCCCGCGACAGCCGAACAACTCTCCCTCTCTGCTCCCACTGTGGCGAAGGCTTTGCAGCACATGGTCAAGCTCGGCATGGTCCGCGAGACCACCGGCAAACAACGCCATCGCCTTTTCACATATCACCGCTACTTGGAAATTCTCAACCGAGGCACTGAATTGCCCAAGGCAAGCCGTTGACAAACCCTGCGCGAATCTGCCCGAAAGAACGGGACGAGAGAACGGCCTGTTGCGCTCTTCGATTTCCTTTTCAGCGCGAGTAAGACGACGGGGCCGAGTGTGAGGAGGAATTGAAGATCAACAGGAGAACGCGCCAGCCCGATCTGGAGCTGCTGGTGGAGAAGGGCTTAGTCAGCGAGGTAGGAACAGGCCCGAATGACCCAACCAAGTACTACCAGCCGCTACTGTGACGAGCTGTGGCGGATTACTGTGACAAGCTATGACAAGCCGCTGTGACAAACAAGTTCCCTCCCCCTTCGGTTTCGTTCGGCTACGGATTCTGGCCTAGCTAGAATCGGCCAGCTAAAACGAGTCGAGCATCCCGTTCAGAGTCGAGCCGCATAGCGACTAAGACGCTGCTCGCCCTAGTTACTCATCGGGAACTCGTACCATTGCCGCCGTTTGGTTCCTGCGCGAAATTTGAAAGAGGACAATTCCATGCCTTTTCGCACATTGGATGGGATATTTCTGCTTTCACATGTAATGGACGTTATACCGAAGTGACTTGCGGACTCGAAATGCCGGCCTCTGCGACACCCTATCGCGAGCAAATCTCGGACAATATGAGGTCCGCGAGAAAGCTGGTAACCGTTGCAATCTTCCTATTCATGCTGGCCGGGGCGAGTGGGGCACAGCAAGCGCGGCGCATCGGGCTTGCGGTTGAAACCGGCCCTGAAATGCACGGCACGCTGAAAGCGCACCGCTATACCATGGTCGACGCTGACCTTCGCACGGATGACCAAGCATGTTCTTTCAGCGATCTGACCAAGGAAGTGACTTGTGTCAAAGAAGGTGACGTGAATGTGGATATCTTGCTCGCCCCGAACGACGCCGCGCGGTTTTATCCCGGCCTTGATATGAACTGCAACGGTGTACCTGGTTCACATCCGTACAAGGCTTGCGTGTTCGATGTGTTGGGCGCGGCGTTGTCTTCACTACCCTCCGACGCGTTCAAAATATATTGCAGCGTGGAAACTCTTCGAGGGTTACCGCCAACTCCGGGCGCGTTCCCGATCGATGGGGTGCCATGCGACGATTGGAACGTGAAAAACAAAAGTGTCACGGAAGAAATGTGCCAGCCCGAGGACCTCGGAATGGGCGGAGATTATTACCCGCCGCCGTGCCACAAGCGCAAGGGCGCGGAGTACGATTTCGATAAGGATTCAACGACGCGCGTTACACACTGCGAAGATAGAGCTACGGGTCAACACGTCAACTGCATTCTGGGTCCAACCGGAAGCTTCAATGCGCTGATTCCTATAACGTATTGCATTGTCACCGTTCGCTCACCGCACGGGGTCGTGGAGTACTTCGCGCGCCTGGAAGATGGTCAGGGACACGTCGGGTTCTATGGGATTGATGAGCAACAGAAGGACACCCCAAAGGCAGACACGGTGCTGAAGTAAACTTATGGCCAACCATGCCACGATATCGCGTGCGCAAAGACCTTTGAACGGTCCGAAGCGAATCGGGCCTGCGATGGACAACAGAGCAGTACTACGTGCCTTCGGTCGTGGAGAGAAGCTGGACCAGCCAACCATCAAACGCCTTCACCGAGAGGGCTACATTGAAGTTTGTGATGTCACCAGCCTGGAATCAACTGAACGGGAGTTGCTTCCAACTTTCTTGATGCAGAAAGCCGCGCAGTTGTTGGCAAGCGACGGAGCAGAGCAGGAGGTATAGCTTCCATGGTGGAACAGAAACTGTGCACCGTCTGTGGGACAGTCGGGAGCACGAAACGCCACATGAAGGGATCGATCCTTACCGAGTTTCTCTTGTGGTGCTTCTTCTTGCTTCCTGGGTTGATTTATTCCATTTGGCGACATAGCACGGTCGCACAGGTTTGCAGGAATTGTGGGAGTCCGGCGGTCATCCCCCTCGGGTCGCCGGTAGCGCAGCAGGTGCTTGCGACTCGCGGCGCCAGCAGTGGGCAAATTCAAGCCCCAGCATCGCATTCCGGCGCTTACGCTCTCGGCGCTGCTGCCCGCCGTACCCCGACTGGCAAGATAGCAGTCGGAATCATTGCTGGCTGTCTGCTAATCATAATCATCAGCATCGCGATGAACACAGGTACGCCCGCAAACACAGCGGCTCAGACCACACCGGAGCCATCCACGCTTCAGACCCTGCAGGCCTCTGCTCCCGTCGCACCGAAAGTGGGTAAAGGAAGGCGGCAGACAGGAAATGTCGCGCAGGACAGACTTGCGGCCTTCACCGAAAGCGAACGGGCGGCTTTTCTTGGTCAGGCAGTTCAGGAAGGGTGCCTCGGAACACGAGCATTTTTCATGGGGACGGATCATGAGAATGACGCGTTTTGGAGTGTCGGCTGCGCCAATGGGCAAAGTTATTCAGTTGAAATACACCCCGATCCGACCGGAAGCACTCAAGTGTTGGAGTGCTCCGTTCTCAAGGCCGTGGCTGGGGTGAGCTGCTTTACCAAGTTCGAGAAGTAGCCGGAACCAATGGAGGGGCAGCAAGACCGTTCAAGCCAGGATGGGATTATCAGTGATGCTGATTGGCCCGCGGCCCGACTCCCCGGCCCGGACGCATATTGCAAACGATGAGTACGATGGTGAATCACCTTTGGGTGCTGCATGGAGACAAACGCATGAACAAAGCTCGACTTGTGCCTGCAATAGCTCTACTCGCCATTGTGGCCGGGCCCGTCACAGCAAACAATAAGGCCATAGCATGGCTCGACGGAAAAGTTGTCGCCACCGGTCACGTTTCAAATGACAATGGCCAGGAAATCCCAACCGCGACGATTGTGTTGTACGACCCAGGTAACGCGAACCCGCTTGCTCAACAGCAGGTTTGGGTGGTTACTTCGGATGCCTATCTTGCTAGAAAGACAAGGGTGGATCTGACCGCTGGCACGTCCTTCAAAGCGTATAGATCGGGTGAAACAAGCTCAATCTATGGTTTCCTCGTCGTACGATACGTAGACGATAAGGGGCACGAAAAGAGCGAATTACACCCAATCCTAAACGCGCTGAGTGTAAACGATATACCATCGGTAACTGCGCCCGGTGTTGCACAGGCGCAAGAGACGCACACGTCTGAGGAGACGCCACCAGCGGCGACCGAAACCGTTGGAGATCAACAAAAGGCTGCTCCAGTCCGCACTCTTTTCAAGGATCATTCTTACATCGGCATGTCGGCTGTGGATTTTTTCGGTGGACAAAGCAGCTTGGACAGTTTACGTGCAGCATTTGCATCTGGAGCGGCCCTAAATGCCTGCATTGCTCGCGCCAAGGGACAAGGGCTTGGTAACGTTGATTTCGCGGAATCTTGTAAGGAACTCGTGAAACAGACGAATGCCCTGATAACAAACATTCTTAATGGCAATACCGCTACTTTCCCAAGCCCTTCAGGCACACCGACAATGGACATTAGCTATAAGTTTTCCAGAGCAAAGCTTCAGGAAATCGATATTTTCTTTACGCCGAATGCCGACGCTCCCACGACTGTCGGCGAGCAGGTTACGAATCTGACGGCGAAGTATGGCAAACCGACCAAAGTATGGGACGTCCCATTGCAGAATGGCTTTGGAGCACAGTTCGTTCAACACACGACGCAATGGAACATGCCTGATGGGACCAGAGTCCTATGCTTTAACGACCCCACCAATCGCCCGCATGGCTTTGACTCTGTGCTCGTTTCCTTTGCATCCATATCAGCGGAGAATGGAGCAGCTAAAGTTGCTGCAAAGGCAAACAACCCCTACTGATGTGCAAAAGCAAACGGCATTACTGAAGCGAGCTATTGCATGTCTCCCGCCCGCTCACTGAAGGCCTACTTCGACGAAACTGGCACTCACAAGGGTGCTCCACTAGTTTGCGTCGCTGGCTATCTCTTTGACAACGATGCCGCCAACAAGTTCGAGGCACTCCATGCCGCGCGAGTTAAGCCCCTGTTGCCAGAGAGTGCACAGGGAATATTCCACGCCGTCAAATGTCTTGATCATCGCGGTAAATTCGACTCGCTGACGTCGGAAGAAAGCAACAATGTCTTCGACGCGATGGTGGAGGTGCTGAAATCAACGATGATGTTTGGCCTGGTCACCCAAATAGATACCGCAGTGTATGAAGCCGACATTAAAAGACTCGGACCACAGGTTCGAAAGATAGTAGGAAGCGCATACTCACTTTGTGCAATCAGATGTGCCGAAAATATCGGCGACTGGTTAGCGACAAATCGCATCGCGGGGAATGTGCACTACTGCTTCGAGGCAGGAAGTGAATATGCTGGAGAGGCAGCTCATTTTTTCGAACAGATTGAAAACAATCCAGAACTCAGATCACGTTTTCGGTTGTGCGGATATTCCTTTGTGCCAAAACAACAGGCCCCGCAACTTCAGGCAGCCGATCTCCTCGCGTGGGAATGGCAGCGGGAATGGATCACGCTGGCTGGTTCGGACAACCAACACCGTGAGCGACGGCCAACCTTGAAACGTCTAGCAGATCAGGAACATCCCCACCAGTTGGAGCACCTGTCCAATGTCGGCGCGCTCGCGATCGTCAACTCGTTTTACGGTCTAAGGTCGAATCGAAGCAAATGATAAATCGAAGGGACCGGTCACCAGACGGCGGCGAAGGTTGTTATCTGGGCGACCTCTCTGCGCCCCAATGAGAGACACAGTGCCAAGAGAACGTAAGCCGAAGTCAAAGACCGAAATGCAGTTGAGACAGGAAGCCTTGGTCGCGCAAAGCATCGAAGCCTTAAGACAGCGATACCCCGAAGTCGTCACCGACGAAACCAACATCGGGTACACGTATTCAACGGGCGCGTGGAACGATGGGAATCCGCGCTCTGCTGCCTTGCCATCTCTTTCGCTCTCGTTGAAGGAGGGAAAAGCGCACGAAGTTGACAACGGCAACCAACTTCCCGCCGTCTATGCTAACAAGAAAGGCCTTGAGCAAATTCAGAGTAAACCCAACGGCCTTCTCCTCGTCCTATTCGGGCAAGACAATGCGCTTGCTTTTGCGCAGATTCCGATGGGCAAGGAATACCGCACGACTGTCTATGAGAAGTACGCCGTGCCTATCGAAGATTTGAAGTTCTTGACGACATTCGTTGACCCAACAGTGGAGACGCGTAGAGACCGCGATGAGAAGAGATGGGCGGAGGCTAGGGAGAGGTGCCGAAGGATTGAGGAGACAATCCAAGGGGAACAACTCAAACTTGGCGATAACGTGGTATGGACAAACCCGACTACAGGTGAATCAATCGATTATGGCGTTCTGTACCGCTCCGACATCGACGACCTGTGGGTGAAAGGGACAAAACAGAAATTCACCACTTGCGTTGGCAACAAGAAGAGCGAGATCGCCCGTCACTGCTTTGAACGCAGCAGTAAGTCAACAAACCGCAGGCGCGAATCTGGCAGCGAATGAAGCGTCATCGAAGTCCTGCCTTTCTCCTAACTAACGTGACCTGACCGGGATTTTTTGTACCAGCGGAAGTGAGAGAGAATTCACTCTGAAGGAGCGCTGGTATGCCGACAAGGAAATACAAACCGGAGCAGATTGTCACGCTGCTGCGGCAGATTGAAGTG
>JBARJI010000092.1:0-55354 GCA_049800195.1 Candidatus Acidiferrum sp. | reverse complement strand
CACTTCAATCTGCCGCAGCAGCGTGACAATCTGCTCCGGTTTGTATTTCCTTGTCGGCATACCAGCGCTCCTTCAGAGTGAATTCTCTCTCACTTCCGCTGGTACAAAAAATCCCGGTCAGGTCAGGAAGGGCAGCTTTCGTGGAGCCCCCGAAGTTTGCACCGGCAGAGTTGGACGGGCTAATTGGCGAGGTCGTGGTGGGGATGCAGTAGCAGCGCGACGAGCACTATGCGCTGGGCAAGTCCCTATCTGTAGCCGTCAAAATGAAATTGCTTCCGTTTTTCCCCGTTGAAAATCTGGACCGTTAGAGGATTAGAGACTTATCCGGCACAGGCGAAACCATCCCCGACCCTCCCTTTTACGAGCGGGTCCGCGCCCGCAGGGCGCGTCTGGTTCCGGACTCGGCACACATGACGGCGATTCCATTTATCGATGTGGCCCTCTCCAATCGACAACCGACGCAACGGACGGTGTTTCACACGCTGGTGCATGTTACGCAATCTTCGATCCTAGGTTTGGAGAGAGTGATGAGGTGATACTTCGAGACTTTGAACGAGTCTGGCTTGTGGATGGTGGTGCCGTTCGAGGAACAAGCGTACGGGCTGGATGCCCGGTTCACCAAAGATCCTAACGATCATTTTCCCGTCGAATCAGAAATTCGAGAATGGTTACAAAGAGGCAAGTATTAGGACCTCGGCGGAAAGAAGACAAGCCCGAACAAATCAGCTGTAATGAGTTGTAATGCCAGCCGTTAGAACGAGGAGACCATGCGAGCGATGGCATCGTCAAAGGTGGACTTGCTATCGAGATAAGGCTGCCAGAAGCGGAAAAGAAGCAAGTAGTAGTCATTCCAGCCACGCTTATAGAGGTCTTCGCGAATGGCGGAGGGCGTATAGGTACTTGGTGGGCTCGCAGGAGACTTGCTGGAGCTCGAGCCACCTGGGCTCTGTTGGCCTGGCGGTTCATCGCCAGCCTCCGTCATCAATGGTTGGATCACTTCGCCAGTCGTGTAAAGGATGAGCGCGGGCCAGAGGTCGCGCGGAATGGCCTTACCACGCTGGCGGCATTCGCGAATAATCGCCTCCTGCACTGGTTCGGCGATCCCGTGCGAAGCCTCGTGGAAGAGCACTTCAAAGGCTTCATCGCCCTGATTGCGCGCATCGGTGCTGGAAATGGTTACGCGCAAAGGATCGAGTGTAGTGTACGCCCCTGCTGAATTTGCATAAGCGGAAACGTCGACTCGGATTTTCTCCTGGGGCCATTTAGTTTGATAGATATCCGCGAGCCGCTGGGAAACACCAACTCCCTGTTCAATTACTAAGGGGGCGACCCTTGCTATCCACCTCCGGTTGGCTCGGTCCTGCTCAGGCCACAAGTGGGCGCGATAGACGGGCGCGGCAGCATCCAGCACTCGGGTTATGCCTGGAGGCAAACCCGCATCACAAGATTTCTTGGTTGCGCCCGAGAGATCGTCGCAATCTTCGAAATCTTCCAATTGGTTTTTCAAAAGGATGAGATCGGTGCTGAAGAGCAGATCCTCATCCGCATAGTTTGTTGCGTAATAGGCCACAGCACTATCCCAAATGCTTCGCTCCGCGGGGCTGAGGAGGGTGGCTGCGTCCTTCATGGTTTTCACTCTTAATTTTGGACCCGAGCCAACTTTCTGCGGGACGGGCACCGCAGTCTCGCGCTGTTTGGCCTCGTAATAGAGCGTGTGATGGAGATTGACCCAGAATCCACTGTGGAATTCGAAAACGGGGAGGGGCCCATAGGTCGAACTGGACACTTGAGCTATCGCAGCTCGAGGCCCTATGAGGGCAAAGGCCAGAAGCGGCAAGACAATTCGGGCGGAAGCCGGGCGCATGTTGAATCGCACGATAGTAGCGCCAACTCCGCCGCGGTACAAACTGCTGGTTCTTTCTTTCCCCTATTCCGCAACACCCGGTGGAACGTACATGTTTCTTTTTCCGGACGCGGAAAACAGTTGGCCACTAAACTCCTTGCGCCGGGTCGTCTGACGACTGTTCAGTGCACACAGCTACGGAATGATCATTCTTGCTATCGCCTGCTAGGACGCTTGTCTTCCAAAAGTTGGGAGCGGGTCCTCTACCGTAAAGGCGCGGCGGTAACTGCGGGCAGCCTGCCTTCAAGGATTTATTGCCGCTTCATCCAACCAGCCATCGAGAAGGGCCAATTGCCCATCACCAACCTGCTCTAGAAATCTGAGGCCCATACCGAGCTTCGGGCTGGTATAGACTACACGTGCCTCCGTCTCGAACGAATCTTCCCCGCGAAGGAGCCGCAAGCGAATCCGTGCGCCTATGGGAGCAGGATTTAAAGTGTCTACATAGCAGCCGATTCGACTGATATCCGAGGTTTGCGCGCTTGTCTTAGTGCCAGTGCCGATTTCCATTATTTCCGCAACGAGGACTAATGAATAGCGCGGAGCGTCACGACGGTCGGCCATCACGTTGGGCATGGACAGGTCTCCTTTGCCAAGAGAGACTTGCGAAGCTCGATGGATTCCCGGGGGAATTCCAGCGATATCGGATAGATAGCCCTAAGTTGATTGTGCCCGGGCAGCTCGCGGTAAAGCAAGAAGGCAACCGGGAAGTGGCTCTAATGGGTTAACTGCGCTGATCTGCTTGTGCGGAACAAGACTTGATGTTACGGCAACTTCGGATCGTACGCCGAGCCCACCGCGCCTTGCCGGTCCGCGCCGCGCAGCGTTCCGCCTTCATCGCGGAAAAACGAGCGGCGTCCCGTGCGGCCATAGATTATCGGTGTCGCGGCAAGTTCATACTTTGCCGGCGCTCCTAGTCCACTGGCTCCGACAATCACGAAGCGAAACGAATACCCGTCTTTCATACCGGAGGACAGGTCGGCATCCACCAGCCCCGCAGCCTCCGCAGTAGCAGGACCATGGAGCGGCGGCCCCAGATCCGAAAGCGAATCGGGAAGTCGCAGATATTTACGTCGGTAAGTTTCGACCGCTTCACCGATGACCTTTAGCGACTGGATTGCGGCTTGCTCGTTTTTGTCCGCTTCGGCGGTATCCCATTCCACCTCCAAAGAAGGCAAATCGAGAAGCACCAAACCGAGAGAGAGAATCTTCCACTCGCCGTTCTCCCGCACAAGTCCCATGTTTACTCGAATTGCGTCGGCGCTGGAAGAATCCGTCGCGTCCCGCAACGTCACAGGAAGAAACGCCACATTGTCATGGGTGTCAGCGCCGCCAATCTGGAGTTCGGCCGCGCCCGCAGGGGTATCGCAGCGCACGGTGGGACGGCCAGAAGGATTGGTGGTCACGGAGGGCTCCCCGGGCTCGTTGAGCAGCACGAAACGTTTCATGAACGCGACACGCGCAGCCGGCGTCATGCGCAGGAACGACTCCTTGTTTCGCACGGTCAGAAAGCGCTCGAAATCGCTCTGGCTCTGCGAACAAGCCGCTCTTAAGACGTCGCGAAGGGCATCGGTTGGCCCGCTCGGCGGGGCGGCTTGCGCCATCGGATTGGAACTTGAATCTTGGGCGGAGACGCCTGCCGCGAGCAACGAGAACAAAACAGTCAGAACAAAAAGCGGCGAAATCAAAATATTCTTGGGAAAATTCACATCAGTCCTTTGCCGCGCTCAGGATGACGGCGAGGTTTTGCGTAAAGGCCGAGCGAGGCATCACTTCGTTGCAGCCCGCCGCTTCCGCTTGCGCCGCGAGATCGCGCTGGACGTGAGAGAGAAACCCGACGACCCTCAAGTCCTTTTGGGCCGCGCGCAGGCGTTCGATGGCCGCAAGCGGCTGGCTCCGCGCGTTTAGATCCACGATGACGAGTTTAGGCACGGGTTCTAGCAGCCCGAGCAGCGCGTCACCGTTCGCGGCTATCTTTAGCTCGAGGCCGAGCTGCTTGGCGGTCTCGGCGACCTTCATCTGAAAAAACAAGTCGTCCATCATTGCCACGATTCTTGCCATCAGGGGGCGCCTCCGTGCGTGTTACTCATTATGCTCCAGTTCAACTTTTGGCGGCCATTTCGAGTAGGATGCTTCCATCGCTTGGGAGGTCCCCCCATGCAGCAAGGTGTGGTTCGAATCACCGACTCGGGCATTACGCACTCCATCCAGCCCGCTTTGTCGCTCCTTGAAAAGACGCCAACTCTCCTCGAAACGATGCTTCGAGACGTGCCGTCAGCCGTATTGATATGGAAGCCGTCAGCAGAGCGCTGGTCGATTGCGGAAGTGCTGGGCCATCTGGCGGATATTGAGATGCTAAATGCCGACCGCACGCGGCGAATGGTTACCGAAGATACGCCGACGCTGGAGAAATTCGACCCGGCTAAAACCGTCCTGGCCGGTGATTACGCACGCGGGACGGCGACGGAGAATCTAGCGTTTTTCACCAGGATTCGGCGTTCAACGATCATTCTGTTGAGGAGTATTCCAGCGGACGCCGGCGACCGCGATGCTGTGCACTCCGAACTTGGAAGCATCACTCTTCATCAGATGCTGAGCGAGTGGGCTTCGCATGACCTTGGACACTTGCGGCAGATCGCGGAACTATACCGCGCGCGAGCGTTTCACCCCTACGCCGGACCATTCCAAAAATATTCGAATCCGAAGCCGTGACCGGGCATCCGGCAAAAGTTTCTCGCAGTCCGATCAAAAATTCAGAGCGATTAGAATAGATTTCGACTAGCTTAATGTCCGCCGTTTGGCTCGTGTGCGCCAACCGTTTTGTCTGGGACGTCGCCGGGGCGGCCCTTGACGCGATCATAGACGCTGATTTGGCTCACCGAGCCGAGCGCTTCGTTATAAAAAGTCGGCACACCCAGAGCCGTACGCAATTCTTCGTTAAACCTTCGCAAATTTTCGAGATGCGTCGCCAGCGCCGGCAGCTTCGAGCCGTCATCGGTCAGCAGAAATTTCTGATAGCCCGCGTCCCACAGGCGCGTAAAGCGCCCCTTCAGCATGATCGTCGGCACAACGGTCATCTGGTACAAGTCATCTGTCCCCTTGCGGAACTCCGCGCCGCTGCCGTATTTTTCCACGCGCACAACTCCGCGTGTGCTGCCGACGGCAAAGCCGAGCGCCGCCAGGCCTTCGATTTGCTTTGGTGTGAACCGCTCATCGACATTCCACATAGGGCTCATAGCCTAGTAAATGCCAAGGCTTCTGTAAAGCGGGCCGCCATATCTATAGAGGAATTCTCCCTCGAAGCATTGATGGGGCAAGACTTTGAATGGAGCGGGCAGGAAGGATGAACTACCTCCCTGCCCAGTTCCTTTAGCGGATGCCCTTTCTAAGGCTGTGATGCGCCCATTAGTGATTTATGAGCTGCTCTCACTGATTTACCTTGGTGGTCTTCGAGAACAGCTCAGCAACCGTCATTCCGCCGTCGCCCATGTAGTGGCTCTTGAGGTTTTGGGCCAGCAGTGGATCACCTTTGGCTCCGGCCGTGGCTTTTAGGACGTGTTGCTGGTGGTCCGTTTGCGGGCCCTCAAGAGTGATCAGAGCGGCGGCGAATTCCATCTCCGGATCATGACCGCGCAAGCCGATCGCCTTCTTCACCCAGGCATAGCCGTCCAGATTTGCCCTTGGATTAGGGTCCATGGGCATATTGTCCGTCATGTGGGGTAGGTTTTTCCCGATCCACTGCTTGTAGCACTCGGCGAGATATCCGGCGTCGAACAAGGCCAAAGCGTCCGCGTGCCCTGCATTTTCGGCGGTTGAGGCGCGAGCAATAAGCTTTGTCAGCAACTCACTGGCGATCTGCGGATCCCTTCGCGCGTAGAGCGTGGCCCGGCGGAGCGTTTCCATGCGGACGAGGACGGGCGCACCTGAATCAAGAATCGCGAGCGTATCGGGGACGAGATTCTTTACATCGTAATGTTCGCTTCCGGACAGGTTCCAGCCGTGGTTGATCCAGGGCAAAGACCTTGCCGGTCCAATATCGATAGTGTGGCAGATGAGGGGCGGGCCCGCTTGTGCCGAAGTGGCCAGAAAAAGTAGAGCCGCCGAGATTCCCGCAAGGTAGCGGTATGAAAGATTGGCTAGAGGCTTCATAATTTGTCGTGATCTCCTTCCGAAAGATTTGAGCCGTCGAGGAGCAAGACGTGGAAGGGAGGATTGGCGTTAACCGTTGTGATCAGAAATTGGAAAGGGTCTTGCGGAGTCGAGACCACCGAAGGCGAGCAAAGCATACAGAGATTCTCAGCGTGCCGCGAACATATCACTTGCCGTTGGCTTTGCCTTGAGACCATGTACGTTCCCAGGTTCGCCACAACGAAATGTCGCCAACGTCCAGTTGATTCCACCACTGGTCCAGCATCTTCTGATCGAGGCGCAGAATGCCCTCGCGTGTCACTCCATCCGGAGGTGGAACAAGCTTTGCCAAGCGGTCGTAAGCGCGGCCACGGTCCGTGTCGCCGACGCGAGCGAGAAGATGCCAAACTGTGAGTGCGTCGCGCCGCCGGGATTCGGACAGTATCTTAGTGAGTTCGGCGCTCCGTTCTTGCGGTGTGCCCCCCGCAAAATCAAACTTGGACAACGCCTCGCGAAACGATGCGGAAGCATCTTCAAAGTACGGGGTGCCAGGTCCAATTTTCGGCCGGGTCGCGCAAACCGCTCCTGCGGGGATAAAGGCTTCATGTCCATCGAGCTTAAAACCAACCCATCCAAGCGTGGTGCGGACAAGACCCGCTCCTGAATCATCCACTTGCAGTGTATAGGCGCAACCCAGATCGACCGCGAGAGCGGAAGGCGTATCGACGGTAAATTCGCCGGGAGCGGCCCAGATGAACGCCTGGATCGCTCCACGACCGAGCGCGAACTGGCTGTGTCCTTTACCTCCGGTCAGCAGACGCAAACGCGTGTTCGGTCCCACGTTCACGGTGCCAATATCGGCGATGGAAATGGTGGCTTGCGACTGGTTGTCTGTAACCAGCGTTTGGCCGATGCCAAGCCGGCCAGTTTTGGCAATTCCCCAGAATGCGCTCGATTCTATGCGCGGCGTTCCTGCCACTCTCTCGACGTCCCAGCCAAGCCCTGAATTTTCGTTCGGCTTGTGACTCCATCGAAGAATCCCTGTCGCAGCAATCAAGAGTAAAATTGCCGTCGCACCAGCGAGTACAAGTGATCGCTGCGAAGGCATAGCTCGCCGCCAAAACCCCTGTGGTCTCGTCGCTGTCACCAGAGGAAACTCTGGCACTTGGCCCCTATGGCGGAATCTGGCAAGCCTATTTTCCAGATTTTGAATCTCCGGGTCGGCTTCGCCGGAACCGTCCCAGAGGTAATCATCCTTCATAGCTCATTCCTTTTGGGCAATGTTTTCTCTCCCTGCGCCGCTGAAATTCTGTTGGCGCCCGAATCACAATGGCCCCTGCCGCCGGGCGATGCCAGGCTGAGTTTCTCCCGTAGCTGCTGCATGCCTCGATGCAAATTCACTCGAACCGAGCCGGGAGTCAAGCCAGTGCGCGCTGCGATCTCCGGTCCCGTCATGCCCTCCACCAAACGGAGGATCAGTGGTTCGCGATAAGCATCCGGAAGGCCGCGAACGAAAGCTAGGATCATCGCGGCTTCCCCATCGGAAGGATCGTCCGATGCCGGTAGCTCCGCCTCATCCTCGGAGAGACTATCTGTCACGGCAGCAACCGCCCGAGATTGTCGATAAAAATCATTGGCGCGGTTGCGCGTGATGGCTGCCAGCCACGGGCCGAACCGCGCGACGTCGCGTAGATCACTAAGCTTTGGCAGCGCACGCAGAAAAACGTCTTGAACAAGGTCGTCCACATCGTTCGCAGGTACTCGCGCTAGCAAAATGCCGTGGACCATCCGTGCGTAGCGCTCATACAACCCGCCAAAGGCGGCGCGGTCGCCTTGGCGTCCGGCCAAGACCAACGAGGCGTCATCGGCGGGATTAGGCGCAAACGGGGCGGTCACGGCTCGACAATTCCTGATTGTATGGCGCGAGTCAACTCTGCTTCCTGGGAGTGCGCTTCGAACTACGGAGATCATTGCGCCGTGCATGACGGCGGAACTCGGACTAGTGTTAACAATGGACACCTTAATAGAGACCGAATTCGGTGCATTCGGGACCCAGGGAAGCTGGTAAAGTATTCTCTACTCAATTTAGGGTGATTACTTCTAACTACCGCTAAAATCAGGCTATACCAGCGAACTGGCGTGCCGCATCCAATTCGGAGTAAACTGGTCGCATATCTGGGAGGCTGTCGGCAATTTCAGAGCATGGTCGCCTTTAATCACATTGCTGCATCGGACCACGCGTCCTCCGTTTCGGTGGAAAAGGCCTTCCCCGTGGCAGGACAATCCGTGCTCGAGCTAGTTGGAAATACGCCGCTCTTGCGCCTTTCACGCATCGGTGCTGAATTTCCGAACGCGGAATTCTGTGCGAAGGCCGAGTGGTGCAATCCCGGCGGTTCCGTTAAGGACCGCCCAGCTTTGAGCATGATCCAGGCAGGCATTTCCAGCGGCGCTTTGCGTCCTGGCAAGACCATCATTGATGCCACCAGCGGCAATACGGGCATTGCCTACGCGATGATTGGCGCTGCCCTTGGTTATCCCGTGAAGCTTTGCTTGCCGGATAGCGCCTCGCACGAGCGCAAGCGCATCCTGACTGCTCTTGGGGCGGATTTGGTTACCACTTCGGGCGACGAAGGTACGGACGGAGCCATAAGGCGTGTCCAACAGATTGTCGGGGCCGAGCCAGAAAAATATTTCTACCCAGACCAATACAGCAATCCGGCTAATTGGCAGGCGCACTATCGGACTACCGCGAAGGAAATCTGGGAGCAGACCAACGGGCGCCTCACGCATTTTGTGGCCGCGCTGGGCACGAGCGGAACGTTTGTCGGGACTGCGCGGCGCCTGAAGGAGCTTAATCCGGCCATCCAGTGCGTAAGCCTCCAGCCGGACGCGTCGTTCCACGGGCTGGAGGGCTGGAAGCATATGGACACAGCTCTGCGCCCGGCGATCTATGACGACACGCTCGCGGACGAGAATATCGAGATCGGGACGGAAACTGCTTACCGGATGGTGAAGCGCATTGCGCGAGAAGAGGGCTTTCTGGTCAGTCCCAGCGCGGCGGCCGCCTTAGTCGGCTGCTTCCAGGTTGCGAAAAATGTTTCACATAGCCGGCCTGCTGTGATTGTCACGGTTTTTGCCGATTCCGCTTCAAAATACCTTACCGAACGTTTTTGGGATGAAGACTGACTATGGCAAACGGGCACCCTCTTTGGATCAGTGGGCACCTTGCGGAAGAGATCCGCGCGCACGGTGTGGAAACTTATCCCCACGAATGCTGCGGCGCGCTTTTGGGGCGCGATTCGGGAGTAACTGAGAACAGCGTTGATACTAGACAAAGGACAGAGGCCCCGCGCGAAGTACTGAGGCTTTTTCCCCTGGCCAATCGCAATGGAGATTCGCCGCGCAACCGTTTTATGGTCACGGCGGAGGATGTCCGTACTGCGGAGGCGGCGGCCAAAAAAGAAGGTCTGGAGATCATCGGGTGGTATCATTCGCACCCCGATCATCCGGCACGTCCCAGTGAGTACGATCGCGCGCACGCCTGGCCCTGGTACAGCTACATCATTGTGAGCGTGAACCATGGCGCTACCGAGGACATGACTTCTTGGCGGCTGAACGATGACCGTGAGGAATTTTCCGCGGAAGGGATCGAGATTCGGCAGCACGCGGCAATCCAGAAATAGCGGGGCTTTTTTAGCAGCCACGCCTTTTCATGCCGGGTTGGTTGCCGCAAGGATTCAGAGGAGCAAGAAAATGGCTGTCAAGGTTATGATCCCGACGCCGCTGCGAGTCTACGCGGGCAAGCGCGATTCCGCGGAATTTGCTGCTGCCACCGTTGGCGATGCACTTGGCCAGCTTACCGGTGAGTTTTCCGAGCTGCGCAAGCATCTTTTCACAGAAGACGGCAAGTTGCGCGCGTTCGTGAATGTTTATCTCAACGACGAAGATATTCGCTATCTGGCGAAAGAGAACACGCCTACCAAAGACGGAGACACGATTAGCATCATCCCGTCCATCGCCGGCGGCTCTCGACAAAGCGCTAATTGAGTTTTCATCGACAAGGGGAGTTGTTGCAATGGCTACGACACTACAACCGCAAACCGGAGGGAAGCCGGCTACTACTCTTTCCAACGAGGAGATTCTTCGCTATAGCCGCCACCTGATCATGCCCGAGGTGGGCATGGAAGGTCAGCTCAAGCTCAAAAACGCAAAGGTCCTGCTGATCGGGACTGGCGGGTTAGGCGCTCCGCTGGGCCTTTACCTTGCAGCGGCTGGCGTCGGACGACTAGGGCTTGTCGACTTCGATGTCGTGGACTTCACGAATCTTCAGCGGCAAGTTACGTTTGGCTCGAGCGATGTGGGCAAGCCAAAGGCCGAAGCGGCTCAGGCGCGGCTATCCAATCTCAACCCTGACATTCAGATCGAAACCTTCGAGACAAAACTCACCAGCGAAAACGCGCTCGATCTTTTCAGGGATTTCGACATTATCGTCGATGGCACCGATAACTTTCCGACGCGCTATTTGGTCAACGATGCCTGCATCCTTCTGGGTAAACCCAATGTTTACGGCTCGATCTTTCGGTTTGAAGGGCAAGCCACGGTGTTCGGCATGCCCGAAGGCCCTTGCTATCGCTGCTTGTATCCGGAACCGCCTCCGCCAGGCCTTGTGCCCTCCTGCGCTGAAGGCGGCGTTCTGGGCGTTTTGCCAGGCATCGTTGGCTCCATCCAAGCCATGGAAACGATCAAATTGATCCTGGGCCGTGGCGAAAGTTTGGTCGGGCGTTTGCTCCTTTTCGACGCTCTCGGAATGAAGTTCCGCGAGCTGAAGCTGCGCAAAAATCCGAACTGCCCCATGTGCGGCCAGCATCGCACCATCAACAACCTTATCGACTATTACGAATTCTGCGGTGTGCGCGGCGAAGAGGCTCCCGCGCCTGATGTACAAGTCCCCGAGATCACCCCACGCGAGCTGAAATCCCGTCTCGACCGGGGAGACGATCTCTTCATACTGGACGTCCGCGAGCCTCATGAGTTTCAGATTTGCAATCTAAATGGCCACTTGATCCCGCTCGGCGAATTGCCGCGCCGCGTTCATGAACTCGACTCTTCCCGCGAGATCGTTGCGCATTGCCGCAGCGGAAAGCGATCGGCGGAGGCTGTGGATTTCTTGCGGAAGGCCGGTTTCCGCAAAATCCTCAATCTCAAAGGAGGCATTCTCGCGTGGTCTGACGAGGTGGACCCCAGTGTGCCCAAATATTGACCGTGCTGCTTCCTTGAGTTCCTGGCAAACACTGCGTAGTCTAGAAGCCGCGTTCGGCGATAATCGTCGAGGCCGCTTTCCATATTTTCGGAGGCCTAAATGGCAGCAGCGAAGATCACTATCAACGATAATGGATCGATTCGAGTAGAAGGAGACTTTGAAATCGTGGATCCCGAAGGTCGACCCTTCGGTCTTGCCGGGCGCACGACCATCGGCCTGTGCCGCTGCGGCCACTCTTCGAACAAGCCATTCTGCGATGGCTCCCACAAGGCCTCCGGCTTCAACGACCCCGTGGTTGCCCGCGAGCTTCCTGCCCCGAAGCCAAAGTTGTAGACTGCAAGAATCGACCGAGACGAGACATTTTACCCAGTGAGACAGTCTCACACTGAGACGATTTATGCATTTGTGTTGATACGATCTGGATCTTCGGTAACCCTATGAAAAAAAACAGCATAGAAACAGAAAGTCGCTGTTTCTCAGATGGCGCTAGTGTCTCGCAACAAGCATTTCCGCAGAAGTCCAGCACGGACCCATTTTAAGTCTTTCAAATTCAGCTACTTACAGCCTGATATTTTCGCACTAGAAAGGGCACAAACTTGCATCTTCCCGCCGTTGTAGTTGTTTCTCCGGTAGTTGGGGGGTTTCGTGGGTGGTTGGGGCCAAATCGTCGGGTTTCTTCGGAAGGAGCGCTCGCGCGTCCTGATCGCTGCCGCTGTGGCCGCAACCTGCCTGTTCTTCGCCGCCATCTTCTATCTGCGGCAAGCGAATTTTTCCGGCTCCCCCGAGGTTTATCTGTATCTTGAAGTGGGTGGCACGTTGGTTAGCTTCTGCTATGCCGCCAACGCGCTGGTCAGGTTCCGGGGTACACATGATCGCACGGCACTAATCCTGGCGTTCGGATTCGTTCTTTCGGGCATTATCGAAACGGTTGGTTATTTCGGCTTGAATGGGGTGCTCCAAGCGGGCCCCGTCGCGCTGACGAGAATCCCGATGGGATGGATGGTCGGCCGAACCATTCTCGCCGTTCTGTTGCTCTCGGCCATCGCAGTCGAACGTTACATCCCGACGGCTCGGCAACCGAGCAAGGAGACTGCTGCCGCCGTATTGGTGGTCGTGGTTGCCGCTTATCTCACAAGCCTATCTTTTCTGGCTGCCCCCTCTGCGCCTGTCGCTCACATCACTAGCTTTATTTCCCGCCCTTGGGATTTTCTGCCCGGTGCGTTGTTCTTGGCGGCCGCTATCTGCTTCGGCCAGCGGCTCCGCAACAGCAAGAACAACCAGGGCCCCGCCAGTCTTTACGACTATGCTCTCTTCGCCGTGGCGTCTCTCAATGTCATTTGCCACGTCTCCGCAGCATTTTCGCGCCATCTTTTCGATGGTCCGTTCTTCCTCGCCGAGCTGAGCAAGACCGCGAGTTACGTCGTCATGCTTTCTGGCGCCTTGCTCGACCAAGCGCGCCTCTTTGACCAAGTTCGTTCGATGGCCGTCAGCGATCCTCTTACTGGCCTCGCCAACTATCGCCGCCTCATCAGCGTCCTGGAGGCCGAACTGGACCGTTCGCGCCGCACGCAACGCCCTTTCAGCGTGGTGCTCCTCGACATGGACGGCCTCAAGACCATCAACGATCACTTCGGTCATCTTACCGGAAGCCGCGCCATCGTGCGTCTCTCGAAGATTCTTCGCAGCCATTCTCGCGCCATCGATACTGCCGCTCGCTACGGAGGCGATGAATTTGCTCTCGTGCTTCCTGAAGCCGGTCCGGACATCGCCGCTCGCGTGGTTTCGCGCATTCGGGAACGTCTCTCCGCGGAGGCAGAGCCTCCCGCGCTTTCCGTCAGCGCTGGAGTCGCTGCGTTTCCTGAAGATGGCGATACGCCGGAGAAGCTCCTGGGCGCTGCCGACCGCGCTCTCTACGGAATGAAGCGCCGCATCGGCAGCAGTAACGTAAAAAATCTCACGCGGATTGCCGCGTGCCTGTGAGGATGGATGCCCATCAAATCCAACAGGCAAGCTTTCTCTTTTCACCGCGTCGAGCGCCGCATCCCGATGGAGATTCCCGTCGTTCTCGACGGCCATCGGCAGATGCCCGGCACGGAATCGACTTTTACAGAAAATGTGAGTGCGCGTGGCGCGCGGGTGGTGAGCACCCGCCGCTGGGAACAGGGCGAACGGCTGACGTTCGTCTCGCGCACCGGCGAATTTCGCTCCTCGGCCCGGGTTGCTTACTGCCATCCTTTGCAAGGCGACGGCTTTGCGATTGGCGTGGAGTTTCTCGATCCGAAAGGGCGATGGGTTGTTTAATCCCCAAGATAGCTTGACGTAAATCGGCAAGCGGATAGGAGGGAACGCCTGGAACAAGAGAAGTCAGAAAACTTGCGCAAATTTATAGAAATGTGAAGCGCCGTGCGGATCGAGAAGGAGCCGCCCGGCGCTTCATCTTTTTTATACCTGCTTCCTATGAAGCTTGTAACTTGATTCCGCACAGAAAATTTGCTCCGCGGTGCTTGCCCTTTCCTTCGAGGTCCTTAGAAAGGGCATGGCGATGCTTTTGTTCTACTTTCGAGCACGTTCTCGTAGACCTGGATTGTATCTGCCACCATGCGCCGCGCGGAAAACCTCTCGATGACTTCTTCCCTTGCAGCCTGGCCCAATCTGGTGCGAAGTTCGGGAGACTCCATCAACAGCAGCATCGCCTCAGCAAACTCCTGGGCGTTTGGCTCATTGACCAGCGCGGTGCGCTGATTGTCCACAACCTCCCTTAAAGCACCGCGCGCCGTGGAAATGGATGGCAGTGCCATACCCATTGCGGTTTGCAGGGCCGTTCCCAGTCCCTCAAACTCGGAGGGAAACACGAACGCGTCCAGGGCGGCATAGACCTCCTCCACATCGCTTACAAAACCCGGAAAAAGAACCGCATCCCGTAGCTGTAGCCGAGCGGTCAGCAACTCCAGTTCCTCGCGGCACTCTCCGTCCCCTGCGAGAAGGAGCCTGGCTTGCGGATATTTCCGCCGCACCAGCGGCAGCGCCTCGATGACGTGCCGCTGCCCCTTTTCCGGTACAAACACGCTCACACAGCCGAACAAGAATTCTGAATCTCCGACGCCCCAGCGCTTTCGCGCTCGCGCCCGCGCCTCGGCATCGGGTAGGGCCGGAATATCAACGCCCTCATTCACAATGGAGATTCGTGCCGGCTGGATCCCGGAATCAACCAGACTCTGAGCCACGTCTTTGCTGTTGGCCACGAAACGTTCGACGGCGCGGAATCTCGCCTGCGAGATCCAATTTTTTTGCAGCGGAAATCCGATGCGACGTGACAGGAGCAGCGGCATCTTGTGTTGTAATCCGGCCAGCCAAGCCGCTGTCAACGCATGCGGCTCATTCAGGTGTGCCACCGCAAACTCTTTCTTTGCCGCGAGCCGGGCCATGGATCTCGCCGCCCACGCACGTAAGCCGAACCGGGGCGACGAGTGGACTTCGATTCCGATGGCGGCCGCCCGCTGCGCGATAGGCGAATGCTCGGCAGCGATTAGTTCAACCTCGCAGCCCGCGCGCAAGAGCCCCCGCAAAGTCAACAGAGCCTGGCTCTGCCCGCCACGCCATTCGCGTTCCAGATCGGCGAAAAGAACCTTCATTCGGGATTTGTCCGGCGAGCATCTCGTACAAGCATGCCCAGCTTCGCGTATTTCAGCCGCACGGAGCGCGCCGCCATCTGCGAAATCAGCGCGCCGCGGTAGCCATCCAGAAATCCTCCCCGCAAAAAATAATTCTGGAACCAGCTCCACGGTGTCGCCAGCCACATCGCGCCTTTCCAGCTACGTTTTCCACCCTCAAACAATTGTTGGGCAGCCAATGTGGTGTACTGCTTGACCTTCTCCTCGTGCTCGGCAAACGACCGCACGGTGTAGTGAAGCAACTCGCCCAGAAGACGGCCCGGCTTGCCCTCAAATCGCAGCGCTTCATGGATGATGCCCGAAAATTGTGCTGTCTCTCTCCGGTAGAGCCGGCGCTGAAAATCCGGGTACCATCCCGAATGCTTGATCCATGCCCCCAGGTACCACGTTTTTCGCGACATCTCGTACACGCTGAACTTCGGCTCGTGCTTCTTCCATTCCAGCAGTGACGTTTGGAGTGCGCTGCTCAACTCCTCATCCGCATCTATGGACAGTATCCAATCGTTCTGCGCACGCTCCGCCGCGAAATTTTTTTGTTCCGAGTAATTTGTCCACGCACGCTCGAAAAACGTCGCGCCGTGTTCGCGAGCAACCGCCTCCGTCTTGTCGGTACTGCCGGAATCGACGACGATAATTTCGTCCGCGATTTCTTTCAGCGACGCCAAGGCGCGAGGCAGATTATGTTCTTCGTTGAAAGTGATTAGGCAAGCGGAGAGGCGGTTCATCGGGTGCGTCTGGAGCGCAACGCCATCGTCAATATCCTACACTCACGCAGCGCCGACTTCAGGCTGTAATTTAAAGTTTCCCACCGGAACCAGACAACATTATTTTTTCTGGAGACTTACGCGAATCCGGCTCTCGCCGATACGAAATTCTGAGCCGTCCTGCAGCATGGCCGCGCGAACCCGCTCTTCGTCATAAAACGTTCCGTTGGTGGAATCCAGGTCCTTCAGGTTGATGACCTTGTCGCGGACTTCCAGCAAACAGTGGTGCCGGGAAATTTCCGGATCGTTCAATGGAATGTCCGCGCCTTTTCGCCCAATCACCAAGCGCGGTTTCGCCAGCCGAAAGACCTCGCCGCTGGCAGGCCCCGAAGTAATGGCAAGGACAAATACTCCTTCCACCGGAAGTTTCAGACCGTCGTCTTCCGGCGGGAGCCGCAAATTGGAACTGGAAGCATCTGCGCGCGCAAATGAAGGCAGAGGGCTGATCACCGCGGTCTGGTCCGGCCGCCACTTCAATTCGACAACCGTCGTTTTCCCGCATTTCGAGCACCGAAACTGCACCTTTGGATGGACGCTCGAGTCCGCGTCCTTAAGCTTGTGCTCGGTTCCGCAATGTACACACGTAGCTTGCATCATTTTAATTTAACACTCGCGCCGCGGCAGAGTTGCGGTCTCTTCCTCTCCATGTTCCAAGTGTAAATTTGCGTCGTCCGCGAACGTAAGCCTTAGGGTAGTGTCCTAATTTGAATTTCTCGCCCTCAGATTGTGGCATTGAGCGTGCTCCGTATCCATTCCGAGATGGATTGTTTCTTAGCTGTGGCATGGCTCTCATAGGTGTGTAACTCATGCGCAGTCACCCGCACACGCAAGGTTGCAACCTTAGCATCTCCCTTCGGGAGTGGTGGCCGTCCTGCCTTCCTAATTTTCTTCTGTCTGCTCAAGGCTTCTGAACTCCTGAACGATTGCTGCTCTGACTGCTTCAACAGCTGACGTGACCGGCGCGACGTGCAGGACCGTCACATGGCGTTTCTTCTTGCCGTCTGCATCGTGCGACCATGCGTAAACCTTCGGCGCTGTGGGATGGCCGCGAAGCTCAAAGACTTCGACAATGCCCTCCCATACTGTGCGTCCCTGAAACGTCTCTTTGATGGGCACGCTCTCAACGTGCTTCGATTCGACACCATGCAAGCGGCGAATCACATCCTGCAACTCCGCGATGTAAGTTTTTGCTGCCATCCCCTCAATCCAAAAGAGTTTCAAGTATCTGTCGCGCTATGGAACCTGTGCTGTAAGGCACCATGCCAGAATAGAACGCTGGCTTATGGTCGGTTCCTATCGCAAACTCAAACTTCTCATCCATTCCACTTGGACCATTCCAGGTTATTTGTGCGGATTCGGAATCAAAGCCCACATGAAGTCTGCGACTTGAATCTTCTACTTTAGCTCGTAGGATTAACTCGTTGGCAGGCGTGGTTTCTATCGTCACCACTTCTTTCCCGTATTCAAGATTTAATGCTTTACCCTCAGCGAGCACGTCACTTTTCACTGCCTGCCACAAGCGAGGACCAATCTCTCGTTTCATCTTTTGCATTTCAACGAATTTCGCATCGGAAACTTGCTGACTTTCTTCCCGCTTTCTAAGTTTGTTCGCCATCTTCTGTGACCATTCGCTCATAGTCTTATCTCCTGATGGACTCAAATCCATTTCCGCAGCCAGCTTGAATGATAACTTCATACCGCTTGGAGCAAATCCCCAACTGTCCAAAAATCCCGCTCGATTCCTGCTGCCATCGCCGGAGTAGCGCGAAGAGTAATGTGGCGTTTCACGAAATTGTAGTACGCGAAATGGAGCGCAACTGCTGCCTCAAAGTTTTCGAGTTTCTTGCTGAATGCGTAGGTTAGGCGAGTCAAACGGCGCATGTGCAGCCGGGTTGTGCCGTTCAGCCGTTCGATGTGGCTGGTGGACGCCTTCCGCAAGTCGGGGAAGCCAGCTACAGACTTCTTTTCGGTTATCACGATCTCCGGTGCGCTGAAACGGCGCTCAGGAACATGCGAATCATCCGTGACGTAAGTTTTGATGATTTGCGCGAAGTCTACATCCGCTCCGAAATTCGCCTCGATTGCGGCTACGTAAGCGCTCAGAGCATCGCTAGAGATTTGCACCCGATTGCGGAGACGTGAGGCAACATCGGAAACAAAGGCATTCGCGGTCGCTAAATCGCGCTTGCCGACTTTGAAAGACGGCACCAGCTTCGTTTCCGGGTCAATCGCGCAGAACGTCCAAACGTCGCCAAGCTCAAGGCTATCATCCTGCTTGCAATGGCGCTCTTTCTTGCCGATGAAGCCCCAAATCTCATCGAATTGGAGATGCTGGCAGGACAAATCGCGCATCTTGGCGTCTAGGAGCTTCGCGCAGCCCTTTCCGACCCGCACGCCAAGCCGCATGATGGTGTCGCGGTGAACGCCTGTAATGCGCTCAATGGAGCGAATGCTTGAGCCTTCCGCCAGTGCTCCGATTACCGCGATTTGCTTCTCTGTGCTGAGTACGTTTGGCATTTGCGCTCTCCCTATGCCAATTACTGTACCCCAATAATTAGCGGTTGTCAAGGGATATTTTTGTGGTACAGTATTCGAGCCATGAGAACCATGCTCCTCGCTGTGGTCTTGGCCGTCATGCAGGCAGGACCGCCAGTCCCACGGAAGGCATCCGATAGCGCCAGTAGCACAAGCCAGAGCGTCACAAAAAACAGCGGCGACAATAAGAATCCAACCGCTTCGTCGCCGTCCGTCGTCAAGCCTGTCACACCCAATCCAGAGCAGAACGCCGGTGATACCCCAAAGCCCGAAAATGAACAGCACTCCGTAGCGATCAGCAAACTTCCCCCCGTGTCGATAAACGCACCCAAGAGAGATTGGGCGGATTGGATGCTTTGGGGCTTCAACGGCCTCTTGGTTATTGCTGGTTTTTTTGGCATTCGGTTGGCTTATAGAACTCTGAAAACTATAGAAAAGCAAACCAAAGCCACGGAAGATGCTGCTAAGGCTGCACAAGCCAGTGCCGATGCTTTTATCGCTGAAAATCGACCCTGGCTCCTGTTGGATAAAGACATGACTCCGAGTAGGCCACATACTTGGATGCAATTTGAACCATCTATTAGAAATTTCGGTAAGACGCCCGCGAAAGTAATTGCCTTCCAAATAGAGGCTCAGATAGGAGGAAGAGAAACATTTCCGCAACCTGAGTTCTTCAAGAAAGAAGAACCATTTAGTTTCTACATTCTTCCGCAAGAGGAAAATTTGAGCAGGTTTATTGACGGTCTGAATCACCCAAAGTACGAGGAACTTTCCAGAGGTACCGGACATTTCTGGCTTTGCGGTCTGATTAGATACCGAGATACTTTCGAATCTACCAGTCCAGAAATATACGAGACTTTGTTCTGCCTTCGCCTGGACCCGTTCAAGGATATAAGACCTGTTTGGGAGTCTGGACCATTCGAATACAACCGCGCAACCTAGCAGCAACCAAATTAGGACAGTCCAAACACACATCCCCTTTTGCCTGCTCTGTCTAGGCGCAGGTGCGCCACCGCCCTCGCTTCCCCTTTCCCTATCTCCTGTTTTTGAAATTAGGACACTACCAGCCTTAGCACACAGAGACGACTCCTCCACGTCTTGTGCTAATATTAGGGGTTCCAATCCAAGCAGGAGAGTGTTTGTGCCCGAGCATATTTCGCGCAAAGAGCTGAGGCAGGACAAGATCCACGACGCGATCGAGCACGGCGCCGAAGCGGTTTTTTCGCACACCACGCTTCTCGCCGCGGCTATTTTGGTCGTCGTCATCGTTGCTGTGAGCTACGCCGGATGGCATTTTTATATGGACCGCAAGACGGTGGAAGCTTCCGCCGCACTCGACGTGGCCATGAAAGCCTATTCTGCGCGAGTCGGCACGACCCCCGATCCCTCCGACCCAGGCGAGACGCTCTATCCCACGGATGCGGCGCGCGCGCAAGACGCGGTGCAGAAATTCTCTATCGTGGCTGAGAAATACCCGAATACCAACCCTGGAAGGCTCGCTACCTATTATGCCGCACTCTGCTACGAGGACCTCGATCGCCAAAATCAAGCACTCGAGGAGTTGAAAAAAATCACCTCCAGCAAGGACCAAGAGCTTGTGGCCATGGCGCAGTATCAAATTGGCGTCATTTACGAACGCGGCGGAAAGCCCGCCGATGCTGCCAAAGTCTTCCGAAATCTGGCCGACCACTCTTCGGTTTTCGTGCCGCGCCCGTTAGCCCTTCTCGAGTTGGCTGAAGTGCTGCGCCAGAGCAATCCACAAGAAGCTGCCAGCGTCTACGAGCAGCTTAAAAGAGAATTTCCAAACTCGGCGGTTTCGGAGGAAGCGGACCGCGGCTTGGAAATGCTGGCGCCAAAGTCCTGAGCGTTGATTTCTCCGCGAAACGGCGGCAGCGAAAATTCTTCCCTTTTAAGTGCATTTGAAAGCCTTTAGAAACGCAATTTGATAGCACAGTTCATTGCCGGAGTCGCTCATCGAACCGATCCCCCCAAGCGCACCGTGGGCCATGCGTGTGGAACTATCTCTTGGCCGCCGCTATCCGGAATCTCCGCACCCCTACCGCAGCGCGTACGCGCGGGACCGCGATCGCATCATTCACTCCCGCGCCTTTCGCCGTCTCGAAGCCAAAACGCAAGTCTTCACCATTCGTTTTTCCGATCATTTCCGCAATCGCCTCACTCACTCCCTCGAAGTGTCCCAAATCGCCCGCACGGTTGCTGCAGCTCTAGGACTCAATACCGAGCTTGCCGAAGCGCTGGCTCTCGTCCACGACATCGGTCATCCACCCTTCGGCCATGCCGGCGAGCACAAACTCGACGAATTGATGCGTGCGCATGCCTCGCGCTTCAATCACAATCTCCAAGCTCTCCGCATCGTGGAACAGTTTGAAAGCCCCTACCTCGATTTTCCCGGCTTGAATCTCACCTTCGAACTCCGCGAGGGCATCATCAAGCACTCGCACGATTACACTGCCGCGGAAGTTCCGCATCTCGCCGAATATCTTCTTGATCTTCTCCCGCCCCTCGAGGGCCAGCTCATCGATTGGGTCGACGAAATTGCCTACAACACCGCGGACCTTGACGATGCGCGCGAAGCAGACCTTCTCAATCTCTCCGCCCTGCGAAAGGAAGCCCCGATTTTCGCCGAGGCCTATGCACAGGTTGACGCCGCTTACCCCGGCGGGCGACAGAAACTCAAATTCAACGCCGCTCTCAAGAACGTGCTTGATCGCCTCGCCACGGATCTCATCGAAACCACGCAGCTTCGTGTGCTTTCTTCTGGAGCCGCCACCGTGGACGATATTCGTCGCGCCCCGCGAAGACTTGCGGGCTTCAGCGACGAGCTCGCGCAACGCAACGCAGAACTAAAGAGCTTCCTCTTCAAACATATCTACAATCACCCCGCCATCACCGAGGATCGCGACCGCTCCGTGCGCTGCCTCGAAGAGCTTTTTTTGTACTATCTCGATTCGCCTGGCTCCATGCCTCCCTCTCATGAGGAATCAGTCCGTACAGAGCCTCGGCACATCGTCGTTTGCGATTACATCGCCGGAATGACCGATCAATTCCTCCTTCGCAAACACCAAGAGCATTTCGGTTCTCCCGCCCCTTCTGGCGCTGGCCAAATTTCCTAAATCTTCCGAATCCTGGCACCCCCTGCCCGGACTTGCTAAACGCACTTTCCCTGACAAAGTCGTCACGATCCGTGCACCTGTGCCGCTTTTGTGACGGCCGTATCCGTCGTAAACCTTGCAACCGATTGTGATAGCCTAGGCCTAACAACGCATCGAACAGGTGAAAAGGCATATGTCGATAGGCCCGCCCGCTTTTCCCGTTCTCCGGTGGTTTAGCTTGCTTTGGATGGCCGTCTGGCTGCCCGCCTATTTTCGAGTGTTTGGTTGGGCGAATCTTTTGCATTTATGCGACGTCGCAGTGATCCTCAGCTTTGTCGGGATATGGTTCTCAAATCCTTTGTTGCTTTCAAGTCAGGAAGTCGGTTCGCTGTCGGCTGGTGTGCTTTGGGTCCTGGATGTTGGCTGGCGGTTAGTGACTGGCCGTTTCCTTATAGGCGGCACGGATTACATGTGGGACCCGCAATACCCGCTGTGGGTGCGTCTGCTCTCTACGTTTCACGTCGGGCTGCCGCTGGTTCTTTTCTGGACTCTGCGCCGAGTCGGCTACGACCGGCGAGCGCTTGGTCTGCAAGCCGCGATTGCGGCCGTCCTTCTAATCGTCTCGCGCTTCTTGTCCGCTGAACTCAACATGAACTACGCATACCGCGATCCCGTTTCCCACCGCACCTGGGGACCCGCTCCGGCGCACCTTGCGGTAATCTTCATTCCGCTAGTAGCGTTGATTTATTGGCCTACGCATGTACTTCTCAGTTGGCTTTTTCGGCCTGCCATTCTGTCAAAGTGAAGGAGGGCTCCATGTCGAAAAAAAACCGTTCATTGGTTCGAATTCCTCTTCTCGCCATCGCTCTTTCTCTCGCCGTAGCATTGCGGGCACAGACCACCGCAACTTCAACCGACTCCGCCATTTCGCATCTTGCCGCCCGAATTGCGGACCCACTTCAGAAACTGCATGCCACGAAGGTAGTCTTTGCCGATTTGAAAGGCCCGGACGGCCAGATCCATCCTGTTGGCAGATGGCTCGCGAACCAACTCGCCAATTCTTGCAACAAGGATTTCCCTGCTCTTGAAATCATTGTTCGTCCAAAAGATGAAGCAACTGGGGAAGGCATAGATGAAGCTGGTAATCAAAAGCAGCCATTCAAGAGCATGGAAGAATGGGCGCGTAGCGTTGGCGCAAATGTTTTCGTGACGGGGACTTTCGCAAGACTCTCAGACGGCATAGGGATTTCGCTCCGGGCCTTGTCTTCTTCGGATCCGACTCGCTCGCTTGTCGAAGCGACGGGCCTTGTCCCGGTTTCAGACGTGGTCACAGGTTTGTCTCCCGATCCCATTCCTTCTCCGAAAGGTGGGGTGCCTCGCTCGCTCTGGCGTTGGAGGCATGGGCGTTCCCCAATGCACTCATTGCCCTCCTCCCCAATACTCGGGTGACGCCCGGAAGGCGAAGGTGGAGGGGACGGTGGTGCTTCAGGTCGTTGTCACAACAGACGGCCGCGCAACTAATATCAAGATCATAAAAGATCCCGGCAATGGGCTGGGCATGAAGGCTGTCCAGAGTGTGCGTAAATGGAAATTTAAGCCTGCCGTGGGACCGGATGGCAATCCTGTAGCCGTCATCGTTCCAATCGAAGTCACATTTCGTTTTTACTGAGGCAGGTTGAAAATGGCCTTGAAAGCCCCACTCGAAGGGAGTGAGCCCGTTAACCCCTCTTCTATGCGTGTAGAACTCCGGTGCGTTGGCGGGGGCGCTTGTGGGCTGGGTCGTGATTCGCCCACCACTCGCGCCAGGCGTTAGCGTCGTTGCCAAGTTCCGCGCCCGTGATCACGCGAAGCGTTCCATACACGAGTTCGCGCGTCGTGCTGCCCAGTGAATCGTCGTCCGCAAAATTCAGCAGATGCGGCACAGCCGCCAGGCGCTCTTCACGCGTCAAC
Organism: Candidatus Acidiferrum sp.; assembly: GCA_049800195.1. GTDB lineage: Bacteria > Acidobacteriota > Terriglobia > Acidiferrales > UBA7541 > Acidiferrum. The sequence goes on along the minus strand of JBARJI010000092.1, from coordinate 32,030 downwards.
AAGCCGGATTGTCCCAGGCCGCTCGCGGCCCGTTCCCGGACTTTGGGCGAAGGGTCGTGCGCCAGCAGATCAAGTAGCGGATCAATCGTGGCGTCGTTCCCCAGCATCGCCAATCCTTCCACTGCCCAATAGCGAGTGTGCTCGCTCGGGTTGTGCGCGTAGTTCAGCAAACTGTTCAGCACTCTATCCGGCTCAACGCCGCGATTTCCCAGCGAGCCGAGCCGCCACAGAGCCATCCCACGATTCGCGGGATCGCGCCGCAACTGCTGAATCAGCCGCGTGACGCTTTGCGGAGACTTGCTCAGATTGTTCGCGGCAAGATCAACGTCCACCGCCGCAGTTCGCACGCGGAGGTCTTCTGAGTTCAGCGCCGCTAAGACCAAGTCGAAAAGCCGGTCGGTGTTTTTCAGATGTCCACACCAGCCATCCACGCTGTCGCGCAACAAGCCCAAAGAGTTCTCGTCGTTTTGCATGGCTCGTTCCAGCAAGCGCTCCACTTGTTGCTGTGGTGGCAGCCGCTTCAATTCCTCTGGGTCGTTTTTCTCTGACGGCGTTAGCACTACCTGCGAAACCGCGCCGGAAGAGCTCCGCGCCGAAAGCTGGACATCAGAGTCCGGCAACGGAAGTGTCTTGCGCGCAGTTTCAAAGCCGGCCACGAGCGAAAGACCGCCGAGAAACATTAGAAATGCCGCATAACACGTCGCGGGGCGCAATCGCTGCGTTTTCGTTTTCGCTTCGGAATTGCGTCCGGTGAAAATGGAATCGTGCTGCTCGCTCATTCCCAGTGGCTCCGTTAGGTAATGGCGCGAAAGAGGCGCCACCAGCTCAAAGCAAAATTAACGTCTGGGATGGGAAGGGGCTATGGTACGGCGGTGCAGGGCGTTCGCTCCTGCTGATTAACCCGTGTGCTTTCAAATAGTTCGGGGAGTAACTGATTGGCGATGAAGGTCCGAGCTCCGTACCAAAGGACAGGTGCTTTGGGAACGCCGATCTCTAGCGTGGCACAGCACCGTCGAGAGTCAAAATGTCCGCACGCCTGCAGTGCGGCCCGATCGCCTAAGCTCTAAGGAACCGTCTCCGTTGGAGCGACTTTAGTGTCTTTCTGCGTGAAAACAAATCGCAGGCTCCATTCACTCGGCACGCTCTTCCCGTTCACTTCCGGCGGCGTGAAGACCCACTTTCTTGCCGCTTGCAGGGCTAGATCCGCGAAAAACTTGCTCGGCCCTGGAGAATCCAGCTCCGCATTCGAGACCGCGCCTGCCGCATCCACGTGTACCTTGATTCCAACGCGCACTCTTCCACGTATTGTTGCCCTTGCTTTCGGCGACACGTCAGGTAAAACCTGATCCAGAATGTCGCCTCTAGCTGAAACAATTCCAGCCGTGGCAGGGTGCGCAGTTTCGCCCGCACTCGACACTGGGCTCGGCGAAACTGCGGCGCTAGGCCGATCTTTTTCGCTCGTCGTTTTCAAAGACTCCTGCGCGACTGGCTGCCCACCTTGCCGCGCTGCTTGTTGCACGGCCGGTGCGACGGGCCTTGCTGTTTGGTTAGCTGCCAATTCCCGCGCATGCCTGGTCTTGAGCTTCGCGGAGTCCTCAATCCCAAGCGGCTTCGGAACGTCGGGGTTAGCAACCGGCTTTGACTGCATCACAGTCGCTATGGACTTAGGTTTCGGGTGATGAGTGAGAAGTCGCGGCACCGTGATGATCGCCGCGAAAGCTAGAGCGGCCACTACTAGCGGAATAATGAACCGTGACCTAGCACCCGACTCTTTGTACGGCGGTGGTCGATGCGGGCTAGTTTGCATCCTTGCCGCGGCGCGGGGAGGCACCGACATCGACGCCATGGGTTTGGGCAGAGTGGACGATACCTGTCCAGCTACGGCGTTCGAACTCGAACCCGTCGGTCCGACAGAAAAAGAAGAAGAGGCCGAAAAAGAAGCGGAAGCCACCGCCGCACGCGAGTTCAGCCGCGCCGCGATGTCCGCGACGCTGGCACGCCGCTGCGGTTCCAGACGCAAACATTGCCGCGCGATTTCGAAAAATGGCGCGGGCAGATTCACGGGAACCGCTGGCTCCCGCTGAGGCCCCGGCTGCCAATCCGGCAGATGCTGTGCCATCACTTCAACCAGCGTCGTGCCCAGTGACCAAACGTCGGCGGCGGGCGTCGACATTCCGCTGATCGCTTCGGGAGGGTCGTAGGCACCCGGCCTTCTATAAGAACTCGCTGTGTCGCCTATCCGGGAAATCGTGTCGCTCGAAAGCTTCAGATGGTCGCCGCTGGCCAATATATTTGCAGGTTTCAAGTCGCCATGCACAAAGCCCTTGCCATGAAGGTATTCCAGCGCATCCAGAACGGGGCAAAGCATGTCGCGCGCTTCTTCTGGCGTTAGCGCGCGCTGGGGAATGATCTCTGAAAGATTTTCCTCGGCATACTCCATCACTAAATACAGCAAATCATTACCGCTGACCCTACACCGCCCCGTGCGAAATAAGCGCAGCAAATTGGCATGGGAAAGTTGCGCTGCGAGGTTCCAGCTGGAAAGTTGTAAATCGGCGGTCGCCGGATCAGCCGAGACCATCTTGATAACCGCCTTTTGTGGTTCGCCTTCACCGTACTCCGTCAAAAACACCGCACCGTGTTCGGATCCGCCAAGGTATTGCCGCAAAGGAAAAATCCCGTCGGCAATTTGGCCTTCCCATTGCTTTGAGCCCTCAGTCATTTTGCACCCCCGCCAGACTGTGGAACTTTCAAGTCTGGGCAGTTCTTTTGGCACCGCGCCCGGGAAAGGAATCTGGCTGGATACCTAACATACTACCAATACTGCCTGCCCTTTCAACTGACCCTCAGACCAGTAGTTTTTTTCGATTCCAATCAGATACTCTGGCTGCGCTCACAGGATTCGATTCCCGCGATTTGGGAGACCAGCCGTGTTCTGCGACCGCTGTGGACTAAATTTCCTACCCAAGCAATCGGTGTGCACTCGGTGCCGGCGCGTTCCTACGCGCTACTGGTTTCAGCTTATGAGCCTGGTCACGCTCCTCGTGGCCGTGGCGGGCAACGGTCTCGTGGCTATGTTTCTTCTCCCGCGCTATGTCATGGCGCACAACGCCCACTTCATTTTCCGCGCTTGGTGGTGGTTTGATCAAAAGGCCGCGCTCTATGGCTGGGTGCTTTTCGCCGTCGCCTTATTGGCTTGGGATTACTTCGTCTGGAAGGAGGCACGACCGAAGGTCAAGGGCTGGTTCACGCGCAAACTGCTCACGCTTTCGCTTGCTGCGGGCGTCGCTCCCATGATTCCCTGGTGGATTCCTGCCGGGCAGCCGCCTGGCCAATTTCTTTCCATGATAGGCAAATATCCGGGCGTCCCGGCGATTCTAGCTTGGGGAGTAGTCCTCGTTGTTTCCGTCCTACTCTGCATTGACGCCGAATCGCGCGATTATCTCCTCGGGCACGGAAGAATCCTCAGCGTTGTCAGCACTGGCATGCTGCTGCTTGTGCTGACCATGACGGTCGTCGGCTGGTCGCTCACTTACTAAGAAGCTCCTCACGCTCTGTCCGCAATCGCGTCAAGCGCTCGCGTGTGCGGAGGCTGTTGGCGAATGCTCTCTCATCTCAAATAAGCGCCCTCGCCGCGCGAGTCTAATCGGGAAACTACAGAGAGCAAGCGCACAGCCCCAGTCACTGCATCTGCGGCGCATCGATACGCTCCGGAGCGTCGATGCGAATCTCTGTCAAGTCCGAGAGTAGGTTGGCCGCCCAGCGGTACACGTTGTGCTCGCGCACAATCTGGCGCATCCGCTGCATCCGAAGTGACTGTTGATCTTCGGGCATTTCGATAGCTCGATGAATCGCGTCGGCGACCTGTTCCACATCGTATGGATTGACCAGCAGCGCGTCAGAGAGTTCGTGCGCCGCTCCCGCAAACGTGCTCAAAATCAACACTCCGCGCTCGTCGTCGCGCGAAGCGACGAATTCTTTAGCCACAAGATTCATTCCGTCGTGGAGTGAAGTGACCAGGCAAACCGACGCCGCGCGGTAATAACGCGATATTTCCTCGTGCGAGTGGTGCTTCTTCAAAAAGATAATTGGCTTCCATCGCCCCGCTTGAAAGCGCATATTGATGCGCTCGGCTTCCGCGCTGACTTCATCAAGGAATTGCCTGTATCTATCGATGTCCGTCCGGCTAGGCGCCCCGATCTGAACGAAAGTAAAGCGGCGCATATAAGCCGGATGCTGCTCGAAAAAAAGCTCGATGCCTCGGAAACGTTCGATGATGCCCTTCGTGTAATCGACGCGATCCACGCCGACGCCTAGCAGACTGGCGTCAATACCAAGTTCCGCAAAGAGTGCGGCTCTCTCCTTTCCGACACTGCTCCCTTCCGGCAACGCCGGTGCCGGGTCGGAGAAAGCCACGCTGATGGGATACGGCCGTACTCGCGTCACGTGCCCCTGCCGGTTGACGGCAAAGCGGTCCCACTCCGTGAGCGCTTCCACGCCGCGGTCCACCGTCTCGAGAAAATTATTGCAATGCGATTGCACGTGAAACCCGATCAGATCAGCTCCCAGCAAACCGTCCAGCAAATCGCGTTGCCATGGGCAGATCCCGAACACTTCACGATTTGGCCACGGTATGTGCCAGAAGATAGCCACTCGCGCGTCCGGGCGCGCTTCCTTCACCATCCGCGGCAGCAATGCAAAATGGTAGTCCTGCGCCAACAGAATCGGTGAATCCGTGCCTTCCATTTCTTCCAAAACCGCATCCGCGAAACGTCGATTTACCTGCTGGTAGCGCAGCCAATCCTCCGGACGGAACGTCGGCCGGGTGTGCGCGATATGGCAAAGCGGCCAGAGTCCTTCGTTCGAGAAACCTTCGTAGTAACCCTTTTCTTCTTCATCGCTCAACCACACTCGTCGCAATGTATAGCTCGGATGGTCTGGCGGAACTCGCAAGTGATCGCGCGCGTCCACAACATCCCGGTCGGCGCTTCCCGATCCGTGCGCGATCCACGTGCCGTCGCACGCCACCAAAACTGGTTGCAGCGCGGTGACCAACCCGCTTGCGGGGACTAGATAACCTATGCTGTGATCCTTTTCGTTGTAAACATGCATGCAAGGCTCGCGATTGGACACCACAAAAAGCGGCTTGTCCCGCAATTTATTTCGCAAACTGACCCGCAGCCGCTCGGCGGTCCAAAGCGAGGAGTGCGTATCCCGCAGACGCGCTTCCTGCTCCGCCGTGGCGCGCGCCGCGTTCAAATCCTGCGCCAGATGCGTCACTTCCCTGTGCAACTGATCGAATATTTCTCCTTTCGGAGGCGCCAGCGGAATCGCCTGCGAGCCGGTGCGCAACGTGCGCAGCCATTTCGCCGTGCGATTCAGGGGCCCCGTCAAATTCCAGCGCACCAACAACAGCGCCAGCCCGGTAATCAGCACCGTTTGCACCAGCGCATTCAGCAGCGCGTCACGCAGCGTGTACGATAACCGCGCATCGATATAGCTGGTGTCATAAAAAATGGCGATTGTTCCCGCCGCTTTTCCGTCCCGCTCCAGGGGAAGCTCGTAAACATAAAGCTGCAATGGGTCTGCGTGTAGAAATTCCCCTGCTCCGGTCGTATTTATCGGGGGCTTGGAAACAATTTGCGGGCGAGAGTTTAGCTGCGGCGGAAGGCCATCGGTGATTGCCAGCACGTTGTCATCCTGGCGGTAAATCGCTAGTCCCTTCAAATGCTCACGCTCGCCAAATCTCTCCACGAACCGTTGCAACGCCCGGCTCGAATTCTCCTCCAGTACGTGCTCCGCAGTCTCCTGCAGACTCTCGCCCAGGTTCTCAGCCCTGTGAACGAGATCGTGGTTGAGGTTCCTCTTTTCGGTGCGGACCTGGTATCCCGCAAAAAGCAGGGAAATCGCCGCCACGCTAAGGGCCAGCGGCAGAGCCATCTTTGTCGTCGTTCGCATTTAAAGTCCTCCGCAGGTCAAGGACTCTCTGAAGTGAGTCGGAGGAGGGCTGGACTCCATGAAGCAATCCAAATTATAGCACTCGAATAACCAAATCTGCCTTCCGAATTCTCCGCTTCCACACTTTTTCAGTGCCGGTGGTATCCTCTCTCGTGCAGCCCATTCCCCGCCAAAAGCCTATGATTGGACTGCGCCGGCAGCCGCCGGGGATATGAGAACAACGTATGTTTGAACGATATACGGAAAAAGCCCGCCGCGTAATTTTCTTCGCACGCTACGAAGCCAGCCAATACGGCAGCCCCTTTATCGAGACAGAGCATTTGCTTCTTGGACTTCTCCGCGAGGACCACGGCCTCGCTCGCAAGTTTCTTCGTGAAAAAGGTGGTGGGCAATCCATCCGCGAGGAAATCGAATCCCGAATCACCCGCGGCGAACGCATCTCTACCTCCGTCGAAATGCCCATAAGTGAGGAGTGCAAGCGCATCCTAAAAATGGCCGCCGAAGAAGCAGAACGGCTTGGAAGTAAACACGTTGGCACCGAGCATCTGCTTCTTGGAATTCTGCGCGAGAAAGACTGTTTCGCGGCGGAGCTCTTGCGCGAACGCGGTCTCACGCTCGATGGGCTTCGAGAAGACGTGGCTCTCACCCAGAGCCAAGCAGTGACCGGTGCCGCCGAGGAAATGGTTTCACTAGCGCAGTTCGTGAACGCCTGGAGCTCAGGAAATGCCGCCGTCTTCGCCAAATCGTTCGCCTTCGACGGGCAGTTTGTCGACCTTCAGGGCAATATATGGGTCGGGCCCGCGCGCGTTCATGAAGCCGCAAGACTAATTTTCGCGGATCCTGACTGGATCAAATGCCTCGGCGTCATCGAAGACGTTCAGTTTGTTGGCGCAAAAGCAGTGATGGCCACTCTGGCCTGGCAGTCCACCCAAAAGTCAGAAAAGCCCAACCCCGGCTGTGTTCGCATGACCGTCATCCTCACTCAGAAACCAGACGGTTGGACCATCGCCAGAGCGCAAGCGACAGGCTTGCAACCCCAATCCCGTACCGCCTCCGTTTAGCTCATCCTCCTGTTACCGGGTACTAGAGCCGCCCCGTGCCATCCTGAGCGCAAAAGTTCCAGAATCCCGCCCACTTCCTTGACTTGCCGCTCCCGCGACGGAATAATGAGTAAGCATGAGCGTTAGCACCGGAGGCGTTGAAGACGTGTTCCTCGATGTTAAGGATCTCGCGGTTCGCAAGCTGCGCATCCGGAAGAACTACGCCCCGGCCAGCATCGATTTCCATTCGTCGGAAATCAAGCAGGTCGCCCCTCTTGAAGTCACTGCCACCGCGGAGCTACTCGAAGGCCAGATTCGCATCGAAGGGCTGCTCGAAACCAAGATTGAGATGGTTTGTGCACGCTGCCTCGAACCGGTTATCGAAGACGTGAACCGTTCTTTTGATTTGTTTTATGCCCCCTTGCCCAAGGGTGCCAAGCCGAAAGAAGACCGGCTCAAGGATGACGATACGGAGATTGGCTTTTATGAAGGCGACGGCCTTTTTCTGGCCGACGTGCTGAGAGAACAAGTCCTCTTGGCTCTGCCCCTAAAGGTCATCTGTCAGAGTGACTGCCGGGGATTGTGCCCGAACTGTGGTGCTAACCTGAATCACGAGGAGTGCCGCTGCGAGACCCACTCGACGGATCCGCGGCTGGCTCCCCTTGCGCGCCTGAAGCAGGACTGGCTGAAAAAACAATAGTTTCCAGGGCCGAAAGCCCATACAATCCGCCCACTGCGGCGGTAACGAGGAGTATTGCTATGCCTAACCCAAAAAGACGGCATTCGAAGCGGCGCACCAGCACCCGGCGAGCCCATGACTTCCTGGAGAAGCCGGCGCTCGGCGAATGCCCGAACTGCCACGAGACCAAGCAGCCGCACCAGGCTTGTCCTCACTGCGGCTACTATAAAGGTCGCGCCGTGCAAGACAAGTCGGCCTGACGCCGCCTTTTTTACGGCCCCCTCCAGGAACGGGCGGTCAGACAAATCCAATGATCACTATCGCCGTTGACGCCATGGGCGGAGACAACGCGCCCCGCCCCGAGGTTGAAGGCAGTGTCCTGGCTGCTCGTGAATTGGGCGTGCGGGTGATGCTGGTGGGGCAACCGAATGTCGTGCGAGCTGAGCTGGCTAAACATGCTGCACCAAGCTTGCCTATTGAAGTAGTTCCGGCCAGCGAAGTGATCTCCATGGAAGATCACCCGGCCCAGGCGTTTCGCCGTAAGAAAGATAGCTCCGTCCATGTTGCGGCTCGCCTTGTCCGTGAAGCCAAGGCCGATGGTCTGGTCAGCGCCGGCAACACGGGTGCCGTGATGACTGTGGCAAGATTCCTGCTCGGTACTTTGGAATCGGTTGACCGTGTTGCGCTCGCGGCGCCTTTCCCGAATGCCAAAGGCGGAGTTTCCGTGCTGCTGGACGTCGGCGCCAATGTGGATTCCAAGCCCGAGCATTTGGTGCAATTCGCCGTTATGGGCGAAATCTATTACCGTGCCACTTTCGGCAACCGCCGTCCTCGCGTCGGCCTTTTGTCCGTAGGCGAGGAAGAGATGAAGGGCAATGAACTCACTCGCGAGGTTTACACGCGTTTGAAAAAGAGCCCGGTCCATTTTGTAGGCAATGTCGAAGGTGGAGATCTTTTCTCCGGAAACGTGGACGTGATCGTGAGCGATGGATTCGTCGGCAATATCGCCTTGAAAATCTGCGAAGGCCTGGCCGTCCAGATTTTCGGCTTGCTGAAAAAGTCCATCCAGAGTTCGCTGGCCTCGCAGGTTGGCTTTCTTTTCTCGCGCGGCGCTCTCAAGGGCTTGCGTAAGACGATTGATTACACGGAGTACGGAGGCGCTCCGTTGTTGGGTGTCCGCGGCGTTTGTGTCATCGGCCATGGCCGCTCTAACGCCAAAGCCGTCAAAAACGCCATTCGCGTGGCTGCGGGTCTTTCCCGCGCGCGCATCAACGAAAAAATCGAACAGGAGCTCTCGGCCGCGAGCGTTCTCGCATGACGGCTAAGGAGAGGAATTAGCGATGGGCAAAGTTGCATTTGTATTTCCAGGTCAAGCTTCGCAGTACCCCGGCATGGGCAAGGAGCTTGCCGACAAGCATCCGGCCGCTCTCGCCGTCTTCGACGAAGCCGATAAGGCCCTCGGTTTCTCTATTTCAAAGATCTGCTTTGAAGGCACCGAAGACGAGCTCAAGCTCACCGCCAACACCCAGCCCGCCATTCTCACTTGCTCCGTCGCCGTCTATCGCATCCTCGCTGAGTGCGGCCTCGCTCCCGATTTTGTGGCTGGTCACAGCCTCGGCGAATACTCTGCTCTAGTCGCCGCCCGTTCGCTGAAATTCGCGGACGCCGTCCAGCTAGTTCGCAAACGCGGCACGTACATGCAAGAAGCCGTCCCTGCAGGCGTGGGTGCTATGGCCGCCATCATGGGTCTCTCGCCCGCAGTAGTGGCCGATGCTTGCAAGCGCGCTGCCGATGGCGAAATCTGCTCCGCGGCCAACCTCAATTCCCCCGAGCAAACGGTAATTTCTGGCCACGCTGGCGCGGTGAAACGCGCCGTCGAGATCGCCTCTCAACTCGGTGCTAAGCGCGCCGTAATCTTACCCGTCTCCGCTCCCTTCCATTCCGCACTCATGCTTCCCGCGCAAGAGCGCCTCTCGCAAGATTTGAAGGCCACGAATTTTGCGAATTTGTCGGTGCCTCTGGTGACCAACGTCGACGCCGACACCATCACCACCGGCGACGAAGCTCGCGAAGCCCTTATCCGCCAGGTCACCATGCCCGTCCGCTGGCAAGAATCCGTCCGCCTTCTGATCGATGAAGGCGTCAACACCTTTGTCGAAGTAGGCCCCGGCCGTGTCCTTTCCGGTCTACTGCGCCAAATCGAGCGTTCCGTAGCCACTCTCAACGTCGAAGACGAAAAAAGCTTGGCCGCTACGGTCGACAAAATCGCCGGCGCCCGTTCCGACGCCGCGTGAGTAGCACAGACTTCAGTCTGTGCGCGGTCGTGCGAATCTGCTGGATGTATCCAAATGGCCGAGGCGTAACTCTGAAGCGCATCCTCCCACCCGAGTTTTTCGAGGGTGGGTCTTGATTTCTAAGTGTCAACGTGAAAGGTGATCTAGGAATGATTCGATGTTCATCCTAAAAGACAAAGTAGCCCTAGTCACCGGCGCCAGCCAAGGCATCGGCCGTGAAACCGCTCTCGCCCTCGCCGAAGCCGGCGCCAAAGTCGCTGCCGCCGCCCGCAACGAGGAAAAGCTCGCCTTGCTCGTCAACGAAATCGTCAACGCCGGTGGCGAAGCCCTCGCCATCAAAATGGACGTCGCCGATCCCGACCAGATCAAATCCGGCTTCAAACAAACTCTGGAAAAATTCGGCCGCCTCGATATTCTCGTTAACAACGCCGCCATCACTCGCGACGGCCTCGCCCTCCGCATGAAGCAGGACGATTGGGACGCCGTTATTCGCACCAACCTGACCGGCGCTCATCTCTGCATTCAGCAAGCTCTCTCGACCATGATGCGAGCCCGCGCCGGCCGCATCATCAACATCTCCAGTGTCGTCGCTGAAATGGGCAACGCAGGCCAGGCCAACTATGTCGCCGCTAAAGCCGGCCTCATCGGCCTCACCAAAGCCATAGCCATCGAAATCGCCTCGCGCAACATCACGGTGAACGCCGTCGCTCCCGGCTTCATCGCCACTCCCATGACCGACGTCCTCTCCGAAGAGGTAAAAGCCGCGCTCAAAACTCGCATCCCCCTAGGCCGCATGGGTTCCGCCCGCGACGTAGCCAGCGCCATCGTTTTCCTAGCCAGCGACGAAGCCGCCTACATAACCGGCCACGTCCTCGACGTCAACGGCGGCCTGTATCTAGCGTAGGACTGCCTAATATCGTTGCGGTCGCGAGGACGTCTTGAAAGATTATAGAAATGCTTGGGAAAGTTACAAACGGAGACGAAATCGCTTCATCTTTGTTGCCTTCTCAATCGTACCTGCGCTCCTATTGATTCGAGGCGTTTCAATCCTGGTTCATAACAAGCGCGTTTTGTCTGATACGGGGAGAGTCATAATCTTATGTTGGTTTTTCGCGACTATTGTCACCTCCTATCAATCCCAGTATTTCCGATGCCCGCGCTGCGGCAAACAGTATAGTTCCAAATGGTGGTACCGCCGCAGCATTCTGTTTGCACGAGAATGCGCGCACTGTGATTTGCCGAAATACGCCGCCTCGGATACCCAGCCAAGTTGACCTTGCGCAGAGGGTTGCCTAGAATGGGCAGGTTGCCTGATAGACGATTTTCGAGTCCGTACCACGGCATTGGGGCCGATAAACTGTTAGTGTACGTCTTTGCACAATAAGCGATAGCAAATCGCGGAGGACACCGGAATGGCCAGTGTGGAAGAGCGCGTAAAACAAATTATCGTCGAGCAACTCGGCGTCGATGAAGCCGAAGTCACGCCGACGGCGTCCTTCGTGGACGACCTCGGGGCCGATTCCCTCGATCAGGTCGAATTGGTCATGGCGTTCGAGGAAGCCTTCGGCATTGAAGTCCCCGACGAGGACGCCGAGAAGATGACCACGGTAAAAGACGCCGTCGAGTACATCGATAAACACGCCAAGGGAAAGTAAGCCACGAAATTACCGCCTCAACAGGGAGCATTACAGCTTTGACTCGCCGGGTAGTCGTTACGGGTGTTGGACTTGTCTGCGCGCTGGGCATCGGCACGGAGGAATCCTGGAAAAATCTCCTCGCCGGCCAAAGCGGCATCGGCACCGTCACGCAATTCGATACCACTGGCTTCGACTGCCGAATCGCGGGCGAAATCAAGAACTTCGATCCCTTTCAATGGATCGAAAAAAAAGAACTGAAAAAAATGGGCCGCTTCATCCAGGTGGCCCTCGCCGGCGCTGATTTCGCCGTCAAATCCGCCAACTGGAAGCCCGAAGACTCCGACCTCGATGAAGTGGGCGTTTACGTCTCCTCCGGCATCGGCGGTTTCGACATCATCGAACGCGAGCACTGGAAATTAGTCCAAGGTGGCCCAGGCAAGATCTCTCCTTTCTTCATCCCTTCTGCGATTGTAAATCTTGCAAGCGGCCACATCTCGATTCGCTACGGTGCCAAAGGCCCCAATTCCGCCACCGCTACCGCTTGCTCCGCTTCCGCGCACGCCATCGGCGACTCCTTCAAAATTATCGAGCGCGGCGCCGCCGAAATGATGATTTGCGGTGGCACGGAAGCCACCATCACTCCCATGGGCATCGGCGGCTTCGCTTCCATGAAGGCTCTCTCCACTCGCAATGACGATCCCGCCCACGCCAGCCGCCCCTTCGACTCCGGCCGCGACGGCTTCGTCGTCGGCGAAGGCGCCGGCATCCTCATTCTCGAATCCCTCGAACACGCCCAAAAACGCAACGCTACCATCCTTGCCGAAATCGTCGGCTACGGCATGTCCGGCGATGCCTACCACATCACCCAGCCTGCATCCGACGGCGACGGCGCCTACCGCGTCATGCGCGCCGCCATCAAGGACGCCAAGCTCCAGCCCGAAGATATCGGCTACGTCAACGCTCACGGCACTTCCACTCCCCTCGGCGACGTCATCGAAACGCGCGCCCTCAAGAGGGTTTTTGGCGACTACGTGAAAAAAGTCCCCGTCAGCTCCACTAAATCCATGACCGGCCATCTTCTCGGCGGCGCCGGTGGCCTCGAAGCAGGCATCAGCGTCCTAGCGTTACGCGACCAAATCCTGCCGCCCACGATAAATCTCGAAACTCCCGATCCCGAGTGCGACCTGGATTACGTCCCCAACACTGCCCGCAGAGCTGCGGTCGAATATGCGCTATCGAATTCCTTCGGTTTCGGCGGCACCAACGCCGCCCTGATTTTCAAGCGCTGGTCCGGCCAGTAGGTGGCACAGACTTTAGTCTGTGCGGCAGTTGTAGGTGCCGGTCTTTAGACCGGCGCTTTTTGGGGATGAAATGCGGTGCCCCCACCTTCGTTTTTTGAGGATGGGCCTTCGATGGAAGTTTAGTCTTCGATTTTATTTTCTCAGTTAGGACTACTCCATGAACATCATCGTCTGTATCAAACAAGTCTCCGCAAAAGACGCCCCACTCTCCATAGCCGGCGCCTGGATCAAGGAATCCGACATCGGCTTCGAAATGAACGAGCCCGACAGCTACGCTCTCGAAGAAGCCCTCCGCCTAAAAGAAAAACACGGCGGCGAAGTCATCGCTCTCTCCATGGGCCCCGAACGCGTCAAACAAACCATCAAGGAAGCCCTCGCCAAAGGCGCCGATCGCGCCATCCACATCGCCGACGACAATTTCGCCCAGCTCGATCCGCTAGGCTCCGCGAAAGCGTTAGCCGCCGCCATCCAAAAAGAAAAAGCCGATCTCGTCCTCACCGGCCTCCAGAGCGACGACCACGGCTTCGGCCAAACCGGCGTCCTCCTTGCCGCGCTTCTCGATCGCCCGCACGCCACCATCATCATGGCCATCGAAATCACCGGCGACAAAATGAAGCTCAAGCGCGAACTCGAAGCCGGGTGGTTTCAGCACATCGAGTGTCCCCTCCCCGCCGTCCTCTCCATCCAGTCCGGCATCAACAAAGTCCGCTACGCCACGCTAAAAGGCATCATGGCCGCCAAGAAAAAAGAAATCGCCACCATCACCCGCGAATCTCTCGGCATCCAGCACGAGCCCACGCAAAAAATCGAAAAAATCTACGTCCCCACAAAAACAAAAAAAACCGAATTCCTGACCGGCACCGCCAAAGAAGTCGCCACCAAGCTAGTAGAAAAATTGAAATTCGAGGCCCGTGTAATTTAGTCGGCCCTTAGAGACCGTCATTTCGAGCGTAGCGAGAAATCTCTCTTAGTCGAGCGTCAAGAAAGCATAAAAAGGAAAGCCCGATGAAAATCTTCGTCATAACCGAACTTCGCCAAGGCAAATGGAACAACGCCAGCTTCGAAACTCTAGCCGCCGCCCAACAAATCGCGAAGGACACCTCCAGCACCATCAGCGCGTTAGTCATCGGCAAAGGCCTCTCCACCTTCGCTGGCGAACTCTCCACAAAAAACGTAGCCGAGGTCCTAACGGTAGAACACGACCTTCTGGACTCCTACACCCCCGATGCCTACTGCCTCGCCCTGAAACAAGTCATCGACTCAACCAAGCCCGACCTAGTCCTCTTCCCTCACACCTACCAAGTCCGCGACTTCGCCCCCAAACTCGCCGCCAGCCTCCGCAAAGGCATGATCGGCGACTGCATCGCCTATCGCCACGAATCCGGCAAACTCATTTTCGTCCGCCAAATGTTCCAGGGCAAAACCGCCGCGGACGTCACCTTCCAAGGCCCCGCTCCGTGGTTCGCTTCCTTCCAATCCGGAGCCTTCCGCGCCGATCTCCTGGCGACGCATCCCTCCGGCAAAGCTCCCGTCAACACCTTCGCCGTCTCGCTAACCCCCGATCAAATTCGCACCAAGCCTCTCGACCTCTTCAAGGAAGCCAAATCCGCCGTCGACCTCACCCAAGCCCCCATCATCGTCTCCATCGGCCGCGGCATCAAAGCTCCCGAAAATATCCCCCAGGCCGAAGCCCTCGCCCGCGCCATCGGTGGAGAAATTGCCGCCTCCCGCCCCATCTGCGACGAAGGCTGGCTCCCCATGGAGCGCCAGATCGGCAGCTCCGGCCAAACCGTCGCGCCCAAACTCTATCTCGCCCTCGGGATCAGCGGTGCCATCCAGCACGTCGTCGGCATGAAAGGCGCGCGCACCATCGTCGCCATCAACAAAGACGCCAATGCCCCCATCTTCGAAATCGCCGACTACGGCGCCGTAGCCGACATCTTCGAAATCATGCCCGCCCTAACCGAAGCCCTCGAAAAATCCAAATCCGCCTAGCCACGCCTCGCACGCACGAGTATCAAACACTCGCACCAACCACCAACAATTGCCATTCCGAGCGAAGCGCGGAATCTGCTTTTTGCGAATTCATCGCCGGCGCATGCCCGGGGAGTACCGTCTATTGAGCAGCGGATTCTAACAGTCGGTATTCCGTAATGATCGTTTGCATGGAGTTGCCAAGTTCCGAAAGAGGATGGCGATTTGCGCACAGCAGCTCTACCGATGCCATTGCCGTAAAGACATCCCTCTCTGTGACAATGTAGAAGATCACACCTCCACCTTCGGGTAGAGGGAAATTGTCTGTCAGCTGCATACCATCCAGGAATTTGCCGGCGATCGAAATGGCGTGCAACGCCGCATCGCGAATAGCCTGCCGTGCGTATCCACCGCCGATTGATCCGCCTCCGCTGCTGTAGTAAATGCTGGCCGAGCCGTCCGAAACCGCGACCACCGTGGCGACCCCAGACTTAACCGCCCAGTCCATAACCACAGCACATGGATTGCCCGATGTGTCGGGCGGGGATGAACTGGCCTGCGGGCACTTCCAATTTAGTATTTGAGCTCGAAGAGCGGAGTAGTTATTCGGCTTTTTGGTTTCGGGAGCCCGAAGCTCTTGGGATCGCCTGCGCCAACGAATCAACGCAGCTGCGCAGTAGGGAAAAATGATACCCGCGGCTATCACCCAATAGATGATTTGGCGGTCGCTCATGGCATCGGCAATTGTAAGGTCCCCATCAGGTGAGTCGAGCCGAAAGTCTACCTTAGGAGTGGCTCTCTGTGTTCTCTGTGTAAAATGTTTCTCTTTCGAGTTCAAAGCAAGCAACAATGAAAACGGACACCCTGCGATTCAACGGCGCTGTCGACCGCGATCCCGCCATCGACGCCTGGATGAAACAACACAAAGGCGAACTAGGCACGATCGCGCACCGCTGGTTCGAAGCCATGCGCAACTGCGGCGACGAAGTCCGCGAACTTCTCCACGACGGCTACCCGACTGCCTGCCTGGGAGACGCCCCCTTCGCCTACGTAAACGTCTTCACCCAGCACGTAAACATAGGTTTCTTCCAGGGCGCATCCCTACCCGATCCCGCCCACCTACTCCAAGGCACCGGCAAATTCATGCGCCACGTAAAACTGAAACCGGACGCGCCAGCAAACGCCGCAGCCCTAAGCGCCCTAATCGCCGCCGCCTACGCGGACATAAAGGCCCGCGTCGAAAACGGCTAGCCACCTACTGCTCTGGCCCAGCCTTCGCGTTCAAGCTCCCTTGGCTTTAGGAATGAAGCCCGGCACGCCAGTACTCACCACCGGATTCAGCCTCTGCCGAGTCTGAATTCGATTGATCTCCTCAAGCGCCTCTGCAGGCAGCGCCGAAATATCGAAATTCTCTCGCGCGCGCGCCGCACTCCGCGGCGTAGTAAGCAAAGCCGTGCCGCGCTGCACCGCCCAAGCCAGCAGCACCTGCGCCGCCGTCTTTCCCACTCGCGCCGCGATACCCGAAATCACTGGATCTTCGAGCAGCCCCGGCTTCATCCCGTGGCCCAGCGGCGCAAAAGCCAAAAGCACAACGCCCTTCTCCTTGCAAAATTCCAACAGCTCCCATTCCGGCAAATACGGATGCGATTCCACTTGCACCACGGCCGGCTTGATTCTCGCCGCTTCATAAATGGCCTTCACTTCGTCCAAACCGATGTCAGACAGCCCGATGGCCCGGCATTTGCCGCCGTCCACAAGACTCTCCATCGCCCGCCAGGTATCCAGCAAAGTCACGCCCCGGTCGTAAACCACATTGCCGTCTGCATCCCGCGGATCCTGATTGTCCCCCGCCTGAAACGCAAACGGCGTGTGAATGAGATAAAGATTCAGATAGCTCAGCCCCAGCCTTTCCAGACTCGCCTCGAAAGCCGGTTCCACGCGCTCCGGCCGATGATTCGTGTTCCACACTTTCGTCGTAACAAAAATGTCCCCACGCGCAATCCCCCCAGCGGCAAGCCCTGCCTGCAACGCCTCGCCAACCTCGCGCTCATTCCCATATCGTTCCGCGCAATCGAAGTGCCGAAATCCCGCGTCCAAGGCGTCTCGAGTCGCAGTGATCGTCACTGTCGCGTCCGGAATCAACGTCCCAAAGCCCAGCGCGGGGATATTGCCGGCCCCGTCGCGAAGCGCAATTCTCCTCATTCGCAGATCCGAAGATTCAATCATGGTCACCCCTCCAAGCTTCTTCGCACCCGCCGTCACCTCAGATTCGAAACTTAGATGCCGGGTGTCGTAGACTTAGCGTAATCACTAATTAGTAGCGAAACCTGACATGTTCGTTCCAGTACCCACATGATGGTTACCGCGTTAATCAGGGATGTGGATTCGCGGGTTGCCGTCAACCGCAAGCAATCGCGATCACTTCCCGCAAGCCGACGGCCCCTGATGTCAGGACCTCCGCCGTGACGGCTCGGGCTCCTGTGCAGGTTGCGGTGGCATCCTAATCGTCATGTTAACGAGTAATTGCTCAAGGAAGCTATCTATTAAACCATGCACCCAGCTGCGATACGCGGCGCATCGGGAAGCATAAATTAGCGCAGGTGTCAGGGTTCATAAATCAGGAAACGGAAATCGGGAACTCCAAAATCCACACTTGACATCCACAAATAATCCACTACCATATGGTTGTGGATAGGTTAGATACAACATTTGCGGCTCTGTCGGATCCAACCCGCCGCGCGATGATCGAACGACTCTCCCATGGGCCTGCCTCTGTGCACGGATTGACGGAACCGTTTGCCCTCTCGCAGCAGATGATTTCAAAACATATTGCCTGCCTGGTGCGCGCGCGGATTGTGATCAAGACGAAGCGGGGAAGAGAGAGCGTGTGTACGCTTAGGCCACAGGCGATAAAGACCGTCAGCGACTGGGCGATTAGCTATCGCCGGTTCTGGGAAGAGAGTTTCGATAAGTTGGATGTGGTTGTGAATAAAATGAAAAAAGAGGAGGTCAGAGATGACAAAAAACACGGTTAACGAGACGGAGCGGATGGTGGTCACTAGAGTATTTGATGCCCCACGCGCATTGGTTTGGAAGGCGTGGACAGACCCGAAATATGTGATGCAGTGGTGGGGGGCCGAAGGGTTTTACTGCGCCTTTTTGCGAGATGGATTTTCGCGTGGGAGGAAAATTTCTCTGCTGCATGAGATCGCCGGATGGGCAGGAGTTCTGGAATGGTGCGGACTACCACGAGATTGTTCTGCACGAGAAGATCGTTTACTCCATGTACTTTTCCGACTCGAAGGGAAACAAGGTTGATCCTGCGCAGCTTGGAATAGAACATGAAGCCATAGAGGGTGCGAACGACGTGGTTACTTTCGAGGATCTTGGAAACGGCCAGACGAAAGTCACCTTGATTGGAAATGAAACCATGGAGCACGCAAAAAACAGCGGGCAACTAGAGGGCTGGGTTGAGATACTCGATAAACTTGCCGCAGTTGTTGCGGGGCTAGCGCCGGCGAAATAAGAAGCTGAAGTTTTGCTGCTCGTCATGCGCCAGATACAGCCAAGGCCGGCGGCGGAGGCCCAGTTAGAACGGGCTTCTCGCCGCTTGGCCGACCAGTTGAGCTGGCACGGCTTACCGGACATGTTCCCACCGGCCCACTCCTTCAACCAACAAAGAACCACGCAAAATCCATCCAAGCTTCTAACCAGACTTACGCTGACCCTTTCCCTTGCCCCGCGCTCGCACGTAGTGGAACCGAATCAAATAAATATTCTCCCCCCGCCCATGTTTCGCCACCTTCAGCAAGTCCAGAACACCAAGGAATCCCGACTCGCGCGCCAGTTCCGGAGTAATATCCGGAAACCCGATCGGTTCAATCGAATCGACTTCAATCGCCCCTTCCTCCATCCGGTATCGCGCTCCCACTCGCACGCGCGGACTCATCCAGATTCGCACGCTGCAAGTAATCTCCCCGCGCCGTATCCCCTCCCGCAGCCGTTTCGTGAACGTCATAATCAGAGTCTACGTCCAACGATGTTTTCACGATATATGCGGTAAACCAGAATCTGACCGATTAAGAGTCCGAGAGCTGTGCTCGTGTAGCTTGCGACCATCCAAAATCCAGTTGAACCGACTTTAGGTTGCCGCAGGGCACCACCGATTGCCATGGAGGCCATAACGCAAGTAGAAATAAAGAACGACTGCAAAGGATCCTTCCACCAATTCAAGAGATTTCTGCTCATTGACGGGCGAGCGAGCCTGCTTTGATTCCAGCGCCGGATCGAGTAGTTAACGCTCGATAGGGCGAACAAGGGCGTCACCAAGAGGATTAAGCCGCAGAAAATCAGGTCTGGATTCTTGTTTCGCAGATTCTCGAGCGAAATGGAGTTATAGCCGCCCGGCAAAGCAAGAATGATCAATGCGAGGTTTACGCCGTACCAAATGGTTTTCATGTGTCTTGCTCAGCAGAGAGATTACCCACAAGTCGGTTCGGTCCCAGTTTAGGGCCGCACGAGAATGATTCGCGGGGATTCGCTGGCCGGGGACCGCGAGAGAGTCAATTCCTGACAGTCCATTATCCAAATCTGGCCCCTACTTCCTCTTGATTTTCCTCTTGATTTTCCTTGACACGAGATTCAACTTGATGTACCATCTTTTCTGAGTAATACCACGCCTCGGCCTTGGAACGCCAATCTCCTGATGGGCGTTTTTGCTTTCTGGGAGCATCCATCCCCTAAGTCCGTGCCTTAGCCATTTGTAAAGCGCAGCTCTGGCTTGAGCGTACGCGTAAGTCTCGTAGAATCAACAATTACAGAATAGCCCGTAATCGAAAGATTCTAAATGGCTTAGTGAAGTATCTAAGTTCTTTAGATGCAACACTTACAGAAAAAGGGGGAGGGGGATGGCGATCCCAGGCACAGGCCAGACACGCGTCGACGAATCAGTGCATTGTAATCGCTGCGGCCTCCGCAACACGCAGGAATTCCCGCAACTCCAGTGCTGTCAATCGTTTACTTCATAACTTGCGGACACCCCGGGGGTGGGGGCAGCGGGCCTCGAACTTTGGACGATTATTCACGCGTTCCAGCCTGAGGCACTTGGTCTAAACTAGGGGCACGTCATGAAATTTGAAGACTACAAGATCGTCCTCTACCGCCAGGACGACCGATCGGGATGGGTTGCCGAAATCCCTGCGCTTCCTGCTTGCTACGCGCTCATGAAAACGCGCGAAGAGGCCCTCGCAGAATTGCGTGGCGTTTTCCAGATGGTTGCGGAAGATTCTCCTGACGCTACTTGAGTTCAGCGCTCTTTTCGTTTGCCGGTGCGCCCCTGGACATCCGGATGGACTCACTCTGATCCGTATAGAAGTGCCGGGAGTCCTTTTCCTCCGCATCTATCGGATCAGCGAAGATCTGATAAGCATCGATTAGCCCATCATTCTTCGTGCTTCGCGGAATATAAGTAAAGCGATAGTGGGACTTCACTCCGCTTGCTAGGACTCGGTCTATGCCCCAGGTGTTTTCTGAATCGGACGGATCCCACACCAAGTCTTCAATTTTCTTTGGAAATCCCTGTTGAGGATGCGCCTTCGCGTAAACATGCGTCGCAAAGTTAAGCGTTCGCAGCGAACCAACTGCTGATGCTGCGTATGGAGCGGGCCTAACTGCCAGATTTATCGTCGCAGTTCCTATGCAGAACACGATCCCTAAGCAGCCCAATGTCAGCCCCGCAATCGCGAGCGCCGTGCCCGGCGCGTCACGTTGATTGCTTTTTCGGATTTGCCTGCGAGCTACGACTCCGAAGGAAACTGCAACTAATGGACTAAACAAACACGCAACGACTAGCGCGTCAGAAGGATTTATCGGCCCGAATCCCACAGCAATTACGACGAAGGCTGGAAGAACCAGGCCAAAAAGAATGCTCGCAATGGAATTTCGATTCAACTCGAACTCGCCAGAAGTTTTGTGATCCCCTTGCCCCACGATAACTCGGATTGTGGTCATAAGCGCGAGCTTAGATCCAACTGTTTCTTCTAACGAGCGTTGCATCTTTCGCAGACTATCTCTCTGCTACAATCATTTCAATGACCGTCCAGCGCGAACAACTCGAAGCCGACGTCCTGATCGTCGGCGCAGGCCCTGCCGGCCTCTCCTGCGCCCTGCATCTCGCCAATCTCATCAAGAAGCACAACGACTCCGGCGCCAAGCCCCCGCTCTCCGCCGAAAATATCTACGTCCTCGAAAAAGGCCGCGAAATCGGCGCCCACCAACTCTCCGGCGCCATCATGAATCCAAAAGCGCTCGCCGAACTCGTCCCCGACTTCGAAAAATCCGCCCCCCTCGACACTCCCGTCACGGACTCCGCCGCTCTCCTCTTCACCAAAAATTCCTCCTTCCGTTTTCCCATCACTCCGCCGCCGTTCCAAAACAAAGGCAACTACGTCGTCTCCCTAAACAAAATCACAAAATGGCTAGGCGGCCTAGTCGAAGCCGCGGGCGTAAACGTCTTCAAAGAATTCGGCGGCGCACAGTTGATTTACGAAGGCGACACCATCGCCGGCGTCATCACCGAAGACAAAGGCCTCGACAAAAATGGCCAGCCCAAGTCCAATTACACTCCCGGCTACGAACTCCGCGCCAAAGTCACCGTCCTCGCCGAAGGCCCGCGCGGCTCGCTCACAAAAAATCTCGTCGCCACGAAAAAACTCGACAACATCAATCCGCAATCCTACGGCATCGGTATCAAGGAACTCTGGGACATCCAGCCCGGCCGCATCCAGCCCGGCTACGTCGCCCACACGCTAGGCTGGCCCGTCCCCACTAGCATGTACGGCGGCGGCTGGATCTACGGCCTCTCGAACAATCGCCTCTCCATCGGCCTCGTCCTCGCTCTCGAATACGCCGACCCTCAATTCGATCCCCACGCCGCTTTTCAAACCTGGAAAACGCATCCCTTCCTCAAAAAAATTCTCGAAGGCGGCAAACTCGTCCGCTACGGCGCAAAATCTCTCCCCTACGGCGGCTGGTACGCCATGCCTCGCAATTACGTTGACGGCGCCCTCATCATCGGCGATTCCGGCAGCTTCCTCGATTCCCAGCGCCTCAAAGGCATTCACATGGCCATGAAGTCCGGAATGCTCGCCGCCGAAACAATTTTCGAGTCCCTGAAAACTGGAGACGCCACCGCAAAAACTCTCAGCGCCTTCCCACAAAAAATCGAGCAAAGCTACATCAAGAAAGAACTCTGGCAAGTCCGCAATTTCCATCAATCTTTCCAACACGGCATGTTCCGCGGCTTCATCCACACCGCCTTCCAGCAGATCAGCGGCGGCCGCGGCCTGATCGATCCCATGCGCGTCGAAGCTGGCTACAAGCACTATCACAAATTGGAAGCGGGTCATCCCGCCCCCGAGCGTTTCAAAGGCGACGGCAAACTCACCTTCGACCGCCTCACCGACGTCTACCACTCCGGCACGCGCCACGAAGAAGACCAACCCTGCCATCTCCACGTCGCCGACACCAATATCTGCTCCACAAAATGCGTCGAGGAATACGGCAACCCCTGTCAGTATTTCTGTCCCGCGGCGGTTTACGAAATGGCGAAAGACCCGAGCGGCTCTCTAAAACTAAAAATCAACGCCGCCAACTGCGTCCACTGTAAAACTTGCGACATCGCCGACCCGTACCAAATTATCGATTGGGTCGTCCCCGAAGGCGGTGGTGGCCCCAACTACGAAGGCATGTAATCTTTCTTCGCCTAAAAACCAAACACCAAAGTAAAAAGGTAGTGTCCTAATTTGAACGATGCCTTACGAAGGGTGAAAGGTGGAGTGAGTTAATTGCCCTTTCAATCGGTCAAAGGCTGTACGCCAGCGGATGCTTGGGCTCGTACAGCATGATGTCGTCCGCGCCAGGTACGGCCATCATGGCCACGAGTCCGTACCCGTGATCCTGAACTTCGCCGTGGAACTCCGCTCCTTTGCCCTTCAGTTCAGCGACCGTGCCTGAGATGTCGTCGCACATCAGGGAGATCAGATGGTGCCGCGGCGATTCGTACGTCTTGCCGTCGTAGACGCTGTGGGTCGGGTGCACGCCCATCTCGCTCCGCCCGCTCTTGAAGATCAGCCAACCCGCGCCTCCGCCCTGCGCATCCTCGACGCAGGGCCAGCCGAGGACGTCGCGAAGGAATGCGCGCGTTGCGGGGGCATCGTCGGAATAAATCAGGGTGTGAATGCTGGTGATCATCAGACTGAACTACTGAAATCGCCTAAAGTTATACTCTTTCGGTGTATCGCCAATCAAGAGGCCGTTCATCGCACTGGAGATCGAAATTAGGACACTACCAGTAAAAAGGCTTTTCGGCCAAACTAAATCGTATTGCCTTCCTTCTTTTCACGGCAAATCGATTTCAGTTCGGTTTCAGTCCATAGACATCCACTTCTCCGGGAACGGAGGTGCCGCCATTTCCCGTGTCGTTCCCTCGCGTGCCGATATAAACCTTTCCGTTGGCAACGGTCGGCACAGTGAATTTCACTGCGTTCCCGGCCTGGTCTCCGGCGGTTTGCGAGCTATTCCAAAGTTCCGAGGCTACGTTCGTTGCATTAAAAGCATGCAGCACCGCCGGTCCGCAGCCGGGCGATTGCTGCGTGCAGTATTGGCTGCCGTCAATCGCCCACACAATGGCGTTGTTTGTGCCCGACGCCGATACCGAAGGTGTCGCGCCCGGAAATCCAAAGGAGGCCGCCGACTGCGATGTTGGGGTCGTATTGAATAGCCCCGTCGTCGTATTGAACGCGAACAATTCCAGGCTTCCCCCCACGCCCGCAACATACAGCGCATTGTTAAAGAACGCCGCCGTCGCAAAAATGCTGGTTCCGATGGAAAATTTCTGCACAGCGTTGGAATCGTTCGGCGTGAAATTCGCTCCGTACCCACCCAGATTGTCGCGGTTCAGCAAAAACAAATTCCCTTCTTTCCCGCCGCCGATCACCAAATGCTGGTACGGCGCGGTTGCCGGCTGGTCCACCAGAATGGCCGCGCCGCCGGATCCGTGGTCCGTGTCGCCGCCCTCCAAACTTAGTTGGTCCGCCGGCGTAAAATACCCCGCCACGGATAAGCCAGGCGTGCTCAACTTCACAGTGCTGTCGCCGTAATCCAATCCACCGGAATTCGCGTCGAACGTCCCGTTGCCCGTCAGCAAATATAAATTGTTCGAAGAATCTGCTGCTGGCGCGCCTCCGGACATCCATATTCCCGAATCGCTTCCATTTGGATTCGCGTTGAACATTGCGGACAGTGCCAGAGTCGATGCGCTGTATCCAAGCACCCATCCGTGGTACGGGGTGGTGTCTCCATGCGAAGCCCACGCCACATACACCACGCCGTTGACCAGCGCCAGCCCAGGCCGCTGGTTTTGCCGCAACGTGTTGAACGCCACGTTTCCGCCGGAAGATCCGTCGCCCGTTCCCGGAACGCTGATTGCCGAAGAAATATTCACCGGCCCGCCGAATTTTTCGGTCCCATTGATCAAACTCAAAGCATGCAGCCGCTGGAAGCACGATGTCGCCGGTGTGCAGTTCGTCCCGCTCGTCTTGCTCTTGCTCACAACATAAATCGTGCTCGACGTTGTGTCGATCACCGGCGTCCCAATGATCCCGATGTCCGGTTGGATATCTCCAGTTCCCACATCCGAGCTTGAAACGAATGTCTCTCCGCTGCCCAGCAGCGACACGCTCCAATAGGTCACGCACGGGCTCGCGTCCGCGTCAAACGCATACACCGTGTCGTGCGTCGTCGCCGCAAAGATCACGTTGTGTGTCCCGCCCCCGATGCTTAGATTCGCCACCCACAGGGGCTGCGCATAGATCGCTCCATCCGTCGCGCAGGAAAACAACTTTCCAAATGTCGCCGTCGCGACGTTCGTCGTGGTCAGTGCGTATTCCTGTGAATTTACTCCGTCGCGCGAGAGGTCGTTGTGATAGGTGGTCATGCCAGTTAAGCCTGTCACCCCGATCGTCGCCGACGCGGATTTCGTGGTGTCCGCTTTGCTCGTCGCCGTGATCGTCGCCGTTCCTGCCGTCGTGGATGAAAATGTTGCGCCCGTGGTTGTTTGTCCTGAAAGCGTTCCTGCGGTCGTGCTCCATGTCACTCCCGCCGCTCCCACGTCGTTCGTCACCGTTGCCGTGAATGCCAGCGTCTGCGAAATCGTGACTCCGCCACGTACAGGACTGATCGTCACACTGATGTTTCCTGCGGCTGCGGCCGCGGTCGTGGCCGTTGCTGTGTTCGAGTAAGCGCTATTATTCCCCGCTGCGTCCGTGGCCCTAACGCGATAAGAATACGAAGTCGATGCCGTCAATCCCGTATTGTTGAAACTCGTCGCGGTCGGCGTCGCAATCTGCGCGAAATTCGTGCAGCCGGCCCCCGAGCATCGCTCCACCTTGTACTCGGTCACTCCAACATTGTCCGTCGAAGCCGTCCAGGCAAGATTGATTTGCGTCGAAGATGCCGCTGTCGCCGTCAAATTGGTCGGCGCCGTCGGCGGCGTTGTATCCGGGGCAGACTGAGTTGTCGCGCTAGCCGTATTGGAATACCCGCTGTTATTCCCAGCAGCGTCGTTCGCACGTACGCGATAAGAATACGAAGTCGATGCCGTCAACCCCGTGTCGTTGTAAGTCGTAGTCGTGGATGTGGCAATTTGCACGAAATTCGTGCAGCCCGCTCCCGAGCATCGCTCTACTTTATAGCCAGTAACTCCCACATTGTCCGTCGATGCCGTCCAGGCCAGATTGATTTGCGTCGAGGATGCCGCTGCCGCCGTCAAATTTGTCGGCGCCGTCGGCGGCGTCGTATCCGGTGGGGGCGAAGAGGAAGAACCGCCAAAGCCGCCGCATCCCGTCAGGAACGTCATGCAGATGGCCGCGAACAGGACCAAAGAGACGCACTTCTCAGGAATTGGCTTTGCGATTCTTCTGTTCATTTGAAACTCCAAGCGAAATCCCGCCACGATCGAGAATCTGTTGGAGGTCGTCGAGGGGCTGGAAGACGACATCATTGTCTTGGAAACGTACCACGACTGCCATGCGGCCGGAACATTACGAAAGGCCAGTTCTTACCCTGAACTCTGGGTCAGGAGAAGACTTCACCTTGCTTGCCAGCTAACAAACTCAACCGGCCCATTTATCCGCTTCGCGACCACAGCCGTCGGAAGAACGTCCGCACCCTGTCTGCAACGGAACCGTGCGCCGCATCTGGCGACTTACGCGCCGGCGCAGCGACAATGGGCGGAGCCGGTGGCGTGGCTGCCTTCGCCACCGCCTCCCCTTCTACGCGCCCTTGAAATATCAGCGCCGGCCGTACCCGAATCCGCCGCACCACGACCATCAGCGCTGGGTCCGGCTCCGGCTGCACCTTTGCGTTCGCATCAAATCGCAGCGGCGGCATATCGACTCGATAGATCGGCTCTTCTTTCGCCGCCGGTTTCTCATCTGTCGACGATGCCGTTGCGTCGTCCGAACTTTCCACCGTTCCCGTGTTCGCGGCTTCTTGGGCGGTTGTGGGTGCGCTATTCCTTGGCGGCGCAGCCAAGCCCTTCGCGATCTGCAACTCGCAATTGCAATGCCCCGCTCCGTTGGCCATCGTGTCGATCTGCCCGTCAGCCAGCAACACGTCCTCGCCCTGCGGAACCATCACGCTCCGTCCGCTGAGCTGCTGCTCCACGCGTAGCGCTCCACGATACGTTCGAACGCACATCATTCCCGGATTCTCGAAGCCCACGAGAATTTCTCTCGGATCATCCCCGATCGCCACGGTCTGCGCTTGTATTTGCGCGGTATATATCGTCAGCGCGGGCGTCTGGTCCACCCGCACATGGATCGCGCCGCTTTCCAGCGCCACCGTCAGTGCTCCGCCCGATTTCAGCACCGAAAGATGTGCTGGCCCGCAAATCGCAATCTGTCCGCCTTCGACAAGGCTAATCCGCGCTTGCCCGGACTTCACTCGAATGTCGCTGCCGCTCCGCAAAATCGTTTTCGTCTGTCCGCCAACAACATCCATGCTAACGGGCCCAGTCACGGAAATATCCTCGCCCTCTATTACGCCCACGGCATCGCCGGTTGTCTGATCTGGAATTCCCGCGGCC
This sequence comes from Candidatus Acidiferrum sp., assembly GCA_049800195.1. Taxonomy (GTDB): domain Bacteria; phylum Acidobacteriota; class Terriglobia; order Acidiferrales; family UBA7541; genus Acidiferrum. The sequence continues at coordinate 5,002 of JBARJI010000092.1, read as the reverse complement.
GCGAAAAAGACTGCCGCACACACCATCACGCAAACGCCCGCAAAAATTCCCGCGCGTCGCGGCAATTCGCGCCAGTAATCCAATAGCAGCACTTTCAGTCGGTCCTCAGCGAGCCGGGCAAGAAACTCTCGCCTATACTATACGTCTTGTCGCCTTCTTCTCAGGCGCACCTAAAGGCACACGCGCAGACCATGACCACTCCCGATGCAACCGGCGCCGCGCTTCCCGATCCCGCGCAGGATCCCGCCGAAAAATTTACGCCGGAGACCTCTGCCGAACCCATTAGCGCACATTACGACACGCGTCTCCCCGATCTCCCGTGGTCCCGCCGTATCCAAATTCCCTTCATCGCCGCCGCGGTCTACAGTGTGATTCGCATTCTCGGCCCCACGTTGCGTTTCGAGGTTCACGGCTGGCAAAACGCCGAGCGCGTCCACGCCTCGGGTAAACGCTGTATATGGGCCTTCTGGCATCGCATCATCATTCCGATCGTGTGGTGGCACCGCAATCACGGCGTCGTGGTCATGAACACCACGGCGTTCGACGGCCAGTGGACTCGCAAAGTGATCGAATGGCTGGGTTTTGGCACTGCTCAGGGAAGTTCTTCACGCGGCGGCTTACGTGGACTTGCGGTCATGGCGCGCCGCCTGGAGGAAGGCGTCGATTGCGCTTTCACCATTGACGGTCCGCGCGGTCCGCGTTATGTCGCCAAGCCCGGCCCCGTGATGCTTGCCAGAAAAACCGGCTGTCCCGTCCTCGTCTTCCACATCGGCGTCGATCGCGGCAAAACTTTCGAAAAAACCTGGGATCACTTCCTTCTGCCGGCCCCATTCGCCCGCGCCGTAATCCTCTTCGCTCCGCCCATCTACGTTCCGCCGGACGCCAACGCCGCCGTGCTCGAATCCAAACATGCCGAAATGCAGCGCGAACTAGAACGCGTCCGCGATATCGCAGAATCCTGGTTTTCTCTCACCGAATCCGATCGCCAATCCTTCCGCGCCGAATTTTCCCGCTAAACAATCCTGAAGGGGAGGGGCTTGCCCTCCCGTGTTGCCACCGGAGAATCCCCCGGTCGCTCGCCAATCGCAATCTTTCCATCTTTACTTCGTTGCTTCCTTACGTCATTACGTCGCAACTCTTCAATTCCCCGCGCGCTCTCCCAACTTCACCGGGACGTCCAATTTCTTCCCGCCACGATACACGGTCACCTTCACCGTATCCCCCGGCCTCTTCCGGTTCAAAACCAAATTCATATCCGACTGATCCGCGATGCTCTGCCCGTCAATCGCCACAATCACATCTCCGCCAATCGTGATTCGTTGCATGCCCGCCAGCGCTTGCTGGTTTCCGCCGTGCAGCGCCGCCGCCGCCGGCCCGCCCTCCTTTACTTCCTCGATGAGCAAACCGTCCTGTACCGGCAAATCGAGCGCCTGCGAAAGCCATCCGCCCACCGACAGCGTCTGCACTCCGAGATACGCTTCCCGCACACGCCCTTCCGTCATCAAATCGTGCGCGATTCGTTTCGCCGTGTTCACCGGAATCGCAAAACCTATTCCCGCCGTCGTTCCGCTCGGCGTATAGATCGCCGAGTTGATCCCGATCACGTCGCCATGTGAGTCGATCAGTGGTCCGCCGGAATTTCCACGGTTGATGGCCGCATCCGTCTGAATCGCTTCATCGATGAAAGTCGTTTGGCTGGTCTGAACCGTCCGCCCCAGCGCGCTCACAACGCCTGTCGTCAGCGTGCTTTGAAACCCAAATGGATTTCCAATCGCCAAAACCTTTTGTCCCACCTGTAGCTTCGAAGAATCGCCCAGCTTCAACGCCACCAGCGGCTTTCCCTTGGGCTCGATTTTGATCAGAGCCACGTCGTTCCGTTGGTCCGCTCCGATAAACTTCGCTGGATACCGCGACTTGTCTCCCAGCACCACTTCAATCGACTGTGCATCCTGCACAACGTGAAAATTCGTCAAAATATATCCGTGCGAATCGATCACGAACCCCGATCCCGCTCCCTCGACCGGCACCGGGTCCATGAAAAAATCGTACTCGGTGGCCTTCGTCAGAATGTTCGCTACCGCCGGCGCCACTTCCCGGTAAACCCGTACGTTAATGGACTCGTCGTCCGTCAGCCCTACGTCGCGCTCCGCGACGTCCGCCACCGCCGCCGGCAACGGCAGCGCTTCGACTCCCCTCGGCTGGCGTTGCCCCCATCGTCCACCCGCCCAGTACGCCCCCGAAATCAGCACCACCGCCACAATCGCCAGTCGCACCACATTCGATACTTTTCCCGCACTCATATTCACTTTCCTTCCCGACCCCATCCAACTCAAAGATACCACACGATTTTTCCCCTGTAGGGGCGGGTCTTTAGACCCGCTCCTCTCTCTCCTTAGACGTGCCCCGCCGCCCCCAGCCTCAATTTTTCGGCCAATTCCTCCACTTGCCGCCGCGTTTCCAGCTTCGAACCCGAACAATCAATCGCTTCCGTCGCATATTTCAGCTTCTCTTCGGTGGGCAACTGCGCCGCAATCCTTCGCCGCGCTTCTTCCTCGCTCATTCCGCGCGCAACCAACCGTTCCACCTGCTGCTCCGGTCTGCACCACGCCACTACCAGTCCATCCAATTTTTTCTGATACCCCGCCTCCACCAGCAGCGCCGCCTCTACAAACGACGCGTCCTTCACTCCATCTTTTTCCCACTCCGCGAATTGCCGCGCCATCTCCGCTTCCACTCGCGGATGCACTATCGCATTGAGCCGCAACAATTTCTCCCGGTTCGCAAATACAATCGCCCCCAGTTTCTTCCGATCGATCCGTCCATCCACTCCAAGTACGCCCTCGCCGAATTCCCGCACAATCTCGCCGTACGCCGCCTGCCCCGGCTCAATCAACGTGTGCCCGAGCGCATCGGCATCGATGACGTGAAATCCCAGTTCACGCAACACCGCCGCAACGGCGCTTTTGCCGCTCGCAATTCCGCCGGTAAGACCCATCCTTTTCATTTTGTGTTTTATCGCGCGCTCGCGCCGCCTGGCCCGCTCGCCGAAATCGCCCGAGGAATCGCCTTCGCGCGCCGCATCCGCGCCGCCTTCACCGTGTTGCTCATCAACATCGTAATCGTCATCGGCCCCACGCCGCCTGGCACCGGCGTGATCGCTCCCGCAGTGTTCACCGCATCCGGATGAACATCTCCCACCAGAGCATTCCCCTTCGCCCGGAATTTTTCCAGCCGCGCCGGAAAATTCCGGAACAATCTTTCCGCCTCACCAGTATCCGTCACGCGATTCGTCCCCACATCAATCACCGCCGCTCCCGGCTTAATCCAATCCGCTTGCACAAATCCCGCCTTGCCCATGGCCGCCACAACAATGTCCGCGCCGCGCACCACATCCGCAAGATTCTTGGTCTTCGAATGGCAAATCGTCACGGTGGCGTTCGCGTGCATCAACAGCAGCGCCATCGGCTTGCCTACAATGTCGCTCCGCCCCAGCACTACTGCATTCGCTCCCTCAATCGCAATCTCGTTGCGCCGCAAAATTTCCATGCATCCCGCGGGCGTACACGCCACCAGCCCCGGCCTCCCGCTCACCAATTTCCCCAAATTCACCGGATGAAATCCATCCACATCCTTGGCCGGATCCACCGCCTCCAAAATCCGTTTCGTATCCACCTGCGCGGGCAGCGGAAGTTGCACCAAAATTCCGTCCGTATCGTTGTCGCGGTTCAAATCGTCCACAATCCCCAGCAATCCCAGCGTCGTAACGCTCGCGTCCGGCGTCAAAAGCCCGCTCCCCATCCCCAACTGCTCGCAAGCCGCAACCTTGCTCTTCACATAGAGCTGGGAAGCCGGATTCTCCCCCACTAGCACTGCGGTAAGCCCCGGCCGTATCCCCGCCGACGACAAAATCGCCACTTCATCTTTCAACTCCGCAAAAATCTCATCCCGTATCTTCGTCCCATCCAATATTTTCGCCGTCATCCCACCCTCACCCCTTTTTCTCGACCGCACTTAGGCATTATTCTGTAGTCGCGCGCAACAATCCCCTTAGTCTCAATAAATTGTCCCCCACCTTGCCCCTCGCTGTCACGCTAGCCAAGGCCCGCCCTTTTTCCTCGGCCTCTACTTCCGCTTTGATTAGGGGTTAACCGCCGAAAAGGCTTCATCTCGGTTTCTTGTTGCCACTGGATCTGCGTCGATACCAAGCTATTAGCACCTTATTGAAAAGACTGAACCCCGCCCAGGCGAGCAGAATAAAACCGACGTATAGAATCAGCGCAAGACGTGGGTTCGGCGCAGGGAAATGCTTACGAAATCGGTCGAGGCTGATATTGTATTTTGCGGCCAGAAAGGCGCAGGTGATGAGACCCGCCGCGATGAGCAGCCCGAGGGCCAGTAGCTTAAAGGAGTCGCGTGGCCGACGCTCACCCGGGGTCTTGATATCCCACAGCACAAGAATATAGTGGTCCCCCTCACGAAGAGTGCGGATGCTTTGGTCCCAAATCTGTGTCTTCTCGGGGTCTTCTCGTTTTAGGCGGTCGAGCGCGTGGTGCAGAAGTCTTGATATTTTCGCTTCGTATTCTTGCGTATCGAATTGTTCCTCAAACTCCTCATTTAACTCCACCGGATTTTCACAAGAACTATCACTTTCCGTGAAATACATCATCCTTTTCTCAAGATCGGAAAAAGGCACGCCTTCGAGGGCCGCTTGCTCGGCTGTCTGCTGCGCAAGAAAATCCTTAGCTTGTTTCGCGTTCATTTGGGGGCCCGTCCCGCCGCGTTTGCTGATTCTAGACCAACGCGTTCTTTCTCAATGAGATTTTGCGGATGCTGCCCGACGCATTCAGCACCATCCTCAGATCGGTCATCCCGAGCGAAGCGGGGCGTCTGCTTTTCCTTCTCGCTCTGCGCGTCTCAGCGTACTCTGCGCCTCTGCGTTATCTTTTTCTTCCATCCCTCCGCTCACCTTATAATCTCCCCATGTCCACCGCCCCCACTCCCC
>JBARJI010000091.1:0-21022 GCA_049800195.1 Candidatus Acidiferrum sp. | reverse complement strand
CATCTACAGGCTTCATCCACTCTTTCAGCTCTTGCTTCGCGAAGGCGGCGGTTCCAACTGGCGCCATAATCTCGAAGACTTTTTCCTGGCTGGCGGTCTTGAAGTCGCTGCTCATCGCAGCCTCAAGAGCCTCGGCGTTCTCATTACACAAGTTCTCAAGGCGTGTCAGCTGATCGATGCGCCACGCGTACGATTTGGTAGCGTCCGAATCGAAGTACGCTTTCTGTTTGTTAAAGATTTCCTGGAATGAATTCATCCAAGTCTCCCTCTGGGACGTTCGGTTTGTGCTCCGTTTTGCCGCAGGCTTTTAAACTTGTTTAGGTCATAGTGAGCACCATTCGAAAGCGTGCCTTGCCATCCATCATTCGTTTGTATGCTTCCTCGGCTTTTGCAAGCGGAAGTGTTTCGATCATTGGACGGACATCTGTGAGTACGCTGAAATCAAGCGTGTCTTGAGTCTCGATCGCTCTTCCGGTGAGACTGCCGACAACTGACCGTCCGCCGAAGATGAGCGGTACGCCGTTAACTGGGATGGCATCACCTGAGACTCCGACAACCACAAGTTTGCCCCGACTTTTGAGGCCGGGAAGCAAGCTACCGATTGCGGCCCCGCTTGGCGCGGTCGCAAGGATGACGTCAGCGCCTCCGAGTTTTTGCAGTGCTGCGGCCGCGTCTTGCGCCTTGGCGTCTATGTAAACGTGCGCTCCGAGTTTCTGCGCGAGGTGTTCTTTGTCAGGGCCCCCACCAATCGCCACGGTGCGCAGGCCCATTTTTCGTGCAAACTGCACGCCAAGGTGGCCAAGCCCGCCCACTCCCTGAATGGCAACGGTGTCGCCGGCACGTGCGGCGTTACGAAGCGCGTTGAAAGTTGTTATGCCGGCACAGACCAGGGGGGCCGCATCTGCTGACTGGAGTGCATCCGGTATCAGGGCAAGCGCGCGTGCCTCCGCAATCATCATTTCCGCGTAGCCACCGTCAGTTGTGATGCCGGTCATAATTGCATTTTGGCAATAGGCGGTCTCACCACGGCGGCAGGCCTCGCAGGTTCCGTCTTCACCCCCGAAAAATCCAACTCCGACACGCTGGTCGACCTTCCACGCTGTCACGCCAGGACCCACTTCCTCTATTCGTCCGATAACCTCGTGGCCAGGTACGCGCGGATAAGAAAGGTTGGGGAATTGCGCTTCCACAGTTGCCGCATCCGAATGGCATACGCCGCAAGCCTCGACGCGGATACGCACCTGTCCGGCGCCGGGGACGGCAACCTTTCTTTCGACCAAGGAGAAAACGTCCGGTGAAGAAATCTCGACAGCTCTGTATGTGCTCGCCATTCTTATCCTCCAACTTCACATTCCGCCCTACAGAGATGACTCGATCTTGAGTGTTAGTCACTCTCCTACTTCGAGGTCCCTTCCTGCGAAACGCAACATGCGCCAGCGCGAGAGCGCGGTTCTACACCGCCCCATTGAATCTGCGTATCTCATTATTTCGGAAGATTAGAGTTCCGTCTTGATTGGAACTGTCGCGATTTGGACTTTCCGTCCGGCTCAACTGGCAGGTCTGCCAGCAGAGAGTCTCGCCTCAGGAAGTGCTTGTGATGCTTGGGAAAGTCCCGAGTTGTCTTATGGCAAGCGGTTTTGCCCCTTACTGCTGGGCAAGCGGTTTGAATGCGTTTGGCATCGGCGCATTTGCTCTTCGCCACTGCCCCGGGGAAGTTCCGACAATCTCACGGAAGCTTCGATTGAAGGCTGGTTGATCAGAGAACCCCACTTCCAATGCAACCGTAAGCAATGATTTATCGGAGTGCAACAACATGGACTTCGCGGCTTGAATTCGTCTCTGAAGCAAGTAGCGGTGTACTGGAACACCAAATGACTTCTTGAAGGCGCGCATAAAACGACCTGGCGATACACCGCATTCTTTTGCTAAATCGGGAAGTGCAAGATCACCATCCAAGTGCTCGTGCAGTAGTTCGATTGCTCGATCTTGCTGCCAGGCAGCTAATCCTCCGGCGACAACTTCCGGGAACTGAACCGAATCCTGATAGGTCCTGGTCAGGTGAGCGCATAGCAATGTAATCATTTCATCGAGGACCAAGCGCGGAAGATGCATCGCACGATCAAAGTAGGGCATCATCATCCGTGCCCAATGGAGAATCACGTCATCCGTGGTTCCCGGAGTGCAATGCAAGTTGCGAACCCGCTTCTGCTCGTGCTCGTCGCTAAATCGATTGATAACTGACCGGGGTATATAGACGTGAACCGAGTCGAAACCTGAAGTTCGCAGTGCTACCGGCTCCGACTCCATATCGAATATCTGAATCCCGCCAGCATCCCATTCGGTGACCCGATGAAAGCGTCCGTCGAGCCAAGTTCCCCAGCCCTTAACGCTGTCGGGACGGCGCAGGTGCACGGATATCGAAAAAGCCTTTTCTGGCGGAATGTGTGGCGTGGGTCCGGGAAAACCGTTCGGCATTCGCATGCGTGTCAACGCAACCTGAGAATTTCCTCTGGGACCAAGGACGAGTGAGGAAGATTCCCGCAAAGAGAAATGCTCCGCCAATCTTTGCCCAAACATGCCTTGAAGCATACATTCTGCCTCGTACTGAATTAGAACTTACCGTTGCTATTTTTCCATTGATCGCGAGGTGGGATCGCTTCGAGCGTATCCCAGTGCTCGGCAATCCTACCCTGTTCAATGCGGAACAGGTCATAAATGCCAGTGGGTACGCCACCAAACGTAGCCTCGGCAACGACGAGGACGAAGTTACCTTCGCCAAGTATCTTGTGCACGCTCTTGTATACGACCGCCTGACCTTTGGCGGCAAGAGCCTGCAAACCCGCAATCAGCCCGGGGATTGTATCGGCGACCCAAGGGTTGTGCTGGATGTATTGGGTTCCGTTGAAGTAGCTCGGGAAAGTCTCCCGACGGCCTGCGAGAAGGTCCTCCATATAGCGCTGCATAAGCGCCTTATTGGCCTCCGTCTTGTCCAGATCGGAGGCGATTGTCGGACCGTCGATCATCGTGTGTCCGGTCGGGCTTGGTTCGGTCGCGGTCTCCTGCAAATTATCCCAATGCTCGACGATCAGGCCATCTTCGAACCGGAAGATGTCGAATCCGATGCGTGGTCCGAAGAAGTTGTACTCCGTGTGAGCGAAGACATAATTGCCATCTTCAAAGACGCGGATCGTATTGACGGACGCATCGGGCGGCATGTTCTTGATGAGGGCGGCGACGCCTGCCGGGCCAGGCCCGACCTGCAGGTTGTGCTGGATGTATTTATTCGGATTGACATATGCGAACGGAACCGGATCTCTGGTCTCAAGCGACTTCAGGAGTTCGATGACCTGTTGTTTACGGCTGGGCGGCATGGGTCTTCCGGGACAATCTCTCTCTATTTGTAATAATGGACCAGTCGGTCCTTTATTTGCAAGTCCCTCGGGTGAATTGAGCGATAATGTTGCGATGGGACGACGAAAACTGTTCACCCGAGAGGATGTCCTCGATAAAGCAATCCCAGTCTTCTGGATGCATGGCCTCGCTGAGACGAGTGTTCAGGACCTTGAAGAGGCCACAGGCGTGCGCAAATCTGGCTTGTATACGGAATTCAAGGACAAAGAAGACCTGTTCGTGGAGAGCCTGCGCAGGTATTTCGACGTCCTGATGGCACGCGGACACCTGACGAAACAGCCTCTGGGTTGGACCAATGTTGAGAGTTTTCTCAAGGTCTGCTATGGGAGTTGGGGGCAGAAGGGCTGCTTCTCGGTGAACTCTATGCGCGAGTTCGCAGACCTCCCCTCAAAAGCCCGCCAGATCATGGTCGCAAGCGTAATGAAAGCCCATCAGCTGCTCATCGACAATCTAGCTGCAGCGCGGGGATCTCGTGACGATAATGATTCCCTCGCTGGCTTGATCGTCACGTTCTTTAGCGGAATTTGCCTGGAGCAGAACCTCGGTCCCGACCGGGCGCGAATTACGAAGAAGATCGACGCCTTCATGCGGCTGATTCGCGCAATCTGATCGTCAAGTGAGACGAAGAAGGAAAGAATCCGGTCCAAGTTGAACCATTGACCACCTTGGCGCGGTTCGGATTCTCCTGCTTAATGCTTGCTGCTTCTTCATTTCGTCTCAAAATCGGTGGAGACGCTGGGTTCAGGCGGGATTTCCTTGAGGGTAAGAGTTATAAACAGATCCAGCAGTTGGAAACAGGAGGAAGAATGTCGCAAGTGTGGTTAGTTACGGGTAGTTCTCGCGGTCTGGGTCGCGCCATTGTCGAGGCCAGCCTTGCAGCCGGTAATAAGGTCATGGCGACAGCCCGAAACACCGAATCACTTAACGATCTGTCGGACCGCTACGGTAATCAGGTGAAGCTATTTGCCTTGGATGTGACCGACGAGTCCGCCGCGACTGCTGCTGTGAAGACAGCTATCGATACGTTTGGCTCGCTGGACGTTGTTGTCAACAACGCGGGATACGGCAATCTCTCGTCTGTCGAAGACACACCCATGTCGGATTTTCGCGCGCAAATCGAAACGAACCTGTTCGGCACGATCATTGTGACAAAGGCAGCCCTTCCGTATTTCCGCGAAAGGAAGCGCGGTCATTTTGTTCAATTTTCATCGATGGGAGGAAGAATCGGACCTCCGGGTCGCGGACCCTACTCGGCTGCAAAATGGGGCGTTGAAGGTTTCTCCGAAGTGTTGTCGCGCGAAGCATCTCCGCTGGGCGTGAAGGTCACCATTGTTGAACCAGGTGGCTTTCGCACCGACTTTGCGGGAAGTTCTACAAAGCTGAGCGAAGGGCGTCCCGAATATGATTCGACAGTTGGCGCGACCGCCAGGTTTCAGCGTGACTACAATGGAAAGCAGCCGGGCGATCCGAAAAAGGCTGCTCAGGCAATCGTTCGTCTGACTCAGGAGCAAAATCCACCGCTGCGGCTTTTACTCGGCAGCGACGCGTACAATGGCGCAGAAAAGAACGACCTTGCGCGGTTGGAAGAAGCCAGAAGATGGAAAGAGCTCAGCTTGTCGACTGATTTCCGGGCATTCGAAAACTGAAGACCCCGAGTGCTATCGGGCAGATATCGATAGCGGTCTTTGTCGGGTGTTTGTCAAAGGACGCCGCTTCGGATGAAGAACGGAAGAAAGTCATCAGGAAGTTTCACAGATGGGTCCGATTTCCTGCGAATGATCGCTCCGTACCAGCAAGTGACCAGCAGTGACGCCAGCTTTTTGGGATCCTGCGCAGTTGGTGTCGCGCTTTCTGTCTGAGCGAGTGAGATCAGGTCGCCTACATGAGTGATCCAGAGGTCGGTGCCACGAGCGATACGTTGTGTGATTGCGAACGGGATCGCCGGTGCCTCCGCAGCGAAGGTCGCGAGAAGCTGGAGTGGGGCCACTTCGACCGTGGGAGGTTCCGTGGCCAGAAACTCGAAGTGCTCTTTCAGTTGATCGCGTGCGCTCTTGCCCACCGCCAGAGAAAGCGATTGATTGATTCCAGTAAATTGGCGATCGACGAGTATCGAAGCAAGTTCTTCTTTGCTCCTGAAGTAGTTGTAGAAAGTGCCCTTATGCGCGCTTACAGCATCGGCGATGCGGTGAATGCTCGCCTGGACATAGCCGACGTCCTGAAATAGTTTTCCAGCGGAGCGCAGAAGCATTTCGCGCGGATCGTGCTCTCGATGTGAGCTCTTCCCCGTAAACGGAGACATTCCTCGCATCTTCGCAGGCAATTACCCGTCCGTAGCTTGTCGAAAAGGACTAAATTTGGCGATTCCTGTCGGAATCTCGATCTCTTTTTGGCTCTTTGGAAAATGTGCAGAAAACGGTGGTATTCTTCGATCCTCAATAAGGCGACCGGTCGTCTTCTATTGGAGGATTGATTACCGTGAACAAAACTCACGCCTGCGAACCGAATCTGAATTCCGCGCCATCGTCTGAACCCCACGCGAGCGCCTACGGCGCGCAGATGGCGAAGTATTTCACCATGAACCAACCGCGCCATGTTGCCATCGATTCCCTGGAGTCAGTGGTCAGGCCGGAAATGGCGATTACCCGATTGATTGCGCGGAGCGGCATCCCGGAGCGAACTGCGTCCATCCCATCTGAAAAGGCCTACGTTGTTTCGGTTCATCTTAATCATGCGAATTCCCGGGAATGGGAACTCTGGACCGATGAGAAGTACACAAAGACGGGGGCATGGCCAGTGGGCGGAGTCGCAATGTGCGACCTGGAGTCAAATTCCAGTATTCGAAACCCGGGCCCCATCGACTGGATTCACTACCACGTTCCGCGTGCAACCCTGGACTCTCTGACGGACGACGCTGGAGTCTCGACAGTTAAGCGTCTCCATTGTGTTTACGGAAGTCCCGACCCGATCCTCTATCACCTGACGCAACTGATGCTGCCGTGCCTGGATAGGCCGGAGATGTTCTCTCAGTTGTTTATGGATTCTTTCACGATGATGGTTTGCTCGCATCTTGTCGGGCGGTATGGCCAGCTCGGTGAAGCTATCCCGCAAATCAAAGGCGGTCTGGCCCCATGGCAAAGACGCCGCGTTCTGGAATTGCTGCGGGAGCACCTGGACGGCGAGGTAAAACTGGCAAGACTTGCCGAGGAATGCAGGCTTTCAGTCAGCCATTTTGCGCGGTCATTCAGAACATCGTTTGGTACCTCCGCGCATCGTTACCTGATTCTGTACCGCATTGATATCGCGAAGGCCCTCTTGTCGGAAACGAATAATTCGCTGGTGGAAATTGCCGCGCAGACTGGATTTTCCGATCAAGCCGCCCTTACCCGGACGTTTGCAGCCATCGTCGGTGCGACTCCGGCAAAATGGAGGCGAGAACACTCACGCCGCAGTACTTTTATCGAAATAGCCAATCGCCAATCCCGTCAGCCACGCGAATAGCCTGGCTTCAATCCACGTTTGAAGCACGAATCCTCAAAAGTGGTCCGTGTTTTCAATACTGTCATGCTCGCTCCCGGTATTGTCCGTTGCGTGTTCGAGGCTCAACGCACGATTCGCTGAAGCCCAAACCAGGGAGGGAACGATCATGACACAGAATATTAAGAACGTGGTTCTGGTGCACGGTGCTTTCGCCGACGGCTCCGGCTGGGAACCGGTCGCTAACATTCTCAAGAATGATGGATACAAGGTGTCGGTGGCGCAGCCCCCCGAGACCTCCTACGCCGACGACCAAAAGTATACGAAGGCCGCCATCGACGCCATGGACGGGCCAGTGGTTCTGGTGGGCCACAGTTATGGCGGGTCCATCATCACCGAGGCCGGCAATCATCCAAAGGTTGCGGCGCTTGTCTATATCGCCGCATTTGCGCTCGATGAAGGTGAGAGCTGTGCGTCAATCGAGCAGGCCCTGCCGCAAGCGTCCAAGGCGTTCAAGCCGGACAGCAACAACAACTGGTGGATAGACGAGGCGCATTTCGCGGCCGACTTCGCTGCAGACGTTCCGCCGGAGAAGGCGTGGTTCATGGCTATATCGCAGGTGCCAATCTCCACCGACTCGTTTACGCATAAGGTCACGAATCCCGCGTGGAAAAACAAGCCCACCTGGTACATGGTCGCCACCGAAGACCGTTCGATCAATCCGGATCAGGAGCGCATGATGGCGAAGCGCGCTAAGGCAAAGACGGTCGAAGTGAAGTCGAGCCATGTGGCCTACATGTCTCATCCGAAGGAAGCAGCCAAACTGATCGAAGAGGCTGCCACATCTGCGCCCGCTCATAAATCGGCTGCAAGTTAAACGAGGGCCTGGTTAGCCCAACGCGAGCCCGCTGGCTGAACCCGGCTGTCTCGATAGCGGGCCTCCGCCGATTCTGATGAGATTGACGGAGGCCCGGACGAACGCCATCACTTGAGGAGGACGCAATGTCTGAGCAGGGCACAATGATGAAAGATCACATCACCATCAAAGGGTGGGACGGCGCGTTCGGTGCCTATATCTCGCGAGCGAAGACCTTGCCGGCTCCCGCCGTCGTCGTGCTGCAGGAGCTGTTCGGGGTAAACGCCGACATCCGCAAAACCTGCGACGAACTGGCCGAACAAGGTTTTATTGCGGTTGCGCCCGACCTTTTCTGGCGGCAGGAGCCGGGCGTTGACCTTAGTAATGTCACCTCCGACGCCGACTGGCAACACGGTATGCGTCTGTATCAGGCCTATGACCGCGACGCCGGCGTCAGGGATGTAGAGGACACCATCAACGCTGTGGCTAAGCTGCCAGGGTGCACCGGCAAGGTCGCCGTCCTTGGCTATTGCCTCGGCGCACTCATGGTTTTTCTGACAGCCGTGCGCAGTCGCGTTGACGCTGCTGTCGCTTATCACGGCGGTGACACTGAGAAATATCTGGGCGAAGTCGACGGGCTTCATGCGCCGCTGCTGATGCACCTAGCCGAGGAGGACGAGTTCATTTCCAAAGCTGCACAAGCTGAAATCAAGGCGGCACTTGCCAGGAAACCGAACGTGACAGTCTACAGCTATCCGGGTCAGAATCATGCCTTCTCGCGGCATGGTGGGGCACATTACAACGCTGAGGCTGCAGCACTCGCCCACAAGCGGACATGCGACTTTCTCAATCGCCAATTGCGATAACTGCCGGACGCTCCACTCGTTTCGGGCGACAGGAGCAACACCTTCGCGATCGGACAGGGCGGCGTTTCTGCCGAGCTGAAAGGGTCCGAGATGATAAGAAAAATCGAGATGGAGCGGTTCAGTCTGACCACTTCCAGGCGGTTTGATGAAGTAATAAGTAGCGTGAACGCTGGCATCGGTCATCCGGATATGGCTGAATTTGGAAGATCAACTCACGAAGCGCACTCTTTTGCCGAACTGAAAAGCGTAGTCGAGAAAGGCTTGAGCGAAGTAGGACTGATGCTGTTCATGGAGCTTGATCACGGCGCGGTTCTGCGGAAAGAAACTGGCCGCGACACGCCCAGGATCGTCCGCTTCATCATTGGCAATCCACTCATCATGAAGGAAATGGCGAAGCACGTCCCGGACGCAGGTTCTTACGCACCGGTAACAGTGCTCGTCGATGAGCGCGCCGATGGCGTCCATCTGTCGTATGACAAGATGGAGAGCCTGTTAGCGCCTTATGGGAATCGCGACGCGCTAGAGGTCGCCCGCGAGCTGGACAGAAAAATAGAAAAGATATTGGAGCAAGCTGCGGCTTGAGTAAGGAGTGTACATGGTGGCGCAGGACAGCGGCGGCGATGATGACGTTCTTCGAGGGCTAATGCGGGCGTCTACGAGACCAATGCCCTTCGAAGCAGAGTGTGATGCACATCTTTGTTTCAGCGAGAGGTTCACTCTGTGAGATTTCTGTTGGAAATCTACTGTACACGAGCTGTGCACGAACACGTCGTTTTCAGCCCATTGGGGTTAGCTTTTGAGCGAAAGCAGGTTCCCCGATTTGTTGGAAACGTTGTTAGTTGGGAGTAGAAGAAAGAGCGGTTGGAGTCGGGTTCGGTGCGCCCAAGGCAGGCTCCTCCTGACGTCTGTTCCGTTTGTTCCAGTTGGAGAGGGGGAGTGGCTGCAACGCATTGAGGGCACAAGCCTTATTCAACAGCTTGTCCTTTCGATCCCCACCGCCCCTACCATCCATCTTCCTGATGGGTGGACACTTAACAAAAATACGCGGGGGAAAAAGGGGCAGATTAGGCCGATGATCCGGTTGCGTTTTTCATTCTGGCGGCGCGACTGACGATCGGACACGCCGATTGCAATGTTCAATTGAGATTTCCCGCGGTGCGCGCATGTCTGTCGAAGCGCGATGTGGTTCTCGAAGTTAACGGATTGCATGCGTCTTACGTTCTTGAGATTATTCTCGCGCGCCGCGAATCTCGATTTGTTCCCGAGACATGGTTTCTTTTACGGTTTGCTATTTTGATTCACGGGCAGGCAGCCCCGCAAAGAGGATTAGTGAGAAAAAGCGATCGTTTCATCACTTTTTGCTTTTATGTGCTTTCGCTCGAGTGCCCTCAGGCGCGTTCCTCTTCAATTTGATCCGATTGTAATCAATGGCGGCACGCACGAGATTTTTTAGAGCACGCACATTAATCTTATCGCCCTCGAACAAATCGATTGCGCGCCACGCGTTGCCTCCGAGGCCCGCGTTGAAGAGCTTGTCAGGATCTGGGAGGCTCGCTCCGTGCGAAAAGGTAAGCTTCACCTTGTCTTTGTGTGCGTTGCCGACCGCGATCATTCCGTCGCGAGACCACACCGGGCTTCCCATCCACTTCCATTCCTCGATGATCTCCCGGTCAGCCTCAAGAATGGTCCTGCGGAGGCTGGCGAGCGTTTTGCCGCGCCAGTCCGTGAGTCCGTCGATCAGTTGGTCAATGCGTTCCGATGGATTCATGGGATTTCTATGCCTCCAATTCTTGTCCGGTTTTCATGCGAGTGGGCCGATCTCTCCGAATAAGTCGTCGAACGACATGGCCTTTCCACATCCACAATCCCGAAAGGACAAGGACAGGAACGAGGACGAACCGAATACCCCAAGCATAGTTTGGAGTATCCACCGGCGAGTCATAAATATAACCGAGAATCGGAATGCTGAAGAGGATATGAATCCAGCGAAAAATTAAACGTACCGTGCCTTGCGTCATGATTGGTTGTTCCATGGCCTTGCGATCCTCCTATTCACGAATTTTGATCCGCCTTAGGCGGCCAATTGGGAGATTCAATACCAAACTGCTTGGCGTACTCCGCGTTCAGCCGCTGCCAACCGCCGTACTTCATGGCCGAGGGGCCAACCAGGCGGCCGAGGGGAGTTCCGCTGAGAAGGTGATCCAGAACATCAAAACAAATGTGCCACCCGGCAGCACCCATGGCGATGAAGCGGTGACCGATGTTGGTCCATAGCGTCAGGCGCGTGCCGCTATCAAGAGGCTCGAGTTGCCATCGCATGTCGAAGCCGCCCCATTTGTACTCGAGCGCGTGGGGAGCGTCGGCGCGCGTCACGGTTGTCTCGGTAACGAGCGGCGCTGGCGCCCCCACCGTGGTGAGCTTCACCGAGGCTCCGGCCATTCCCAGGTTCCCATCGGCGTCGAAAGGCGCCCACTCGCGCAGATGTGCCGGGTCGGTAAGCGCCTGCCAGACTTTTTCCGGCGTGTGGCGGAGTTCTCGGACGAGAATGAGCGTCCACTTCTCTCCATCCTTGCGTATCTGCGCCCCGTAGGCCGGATCCGGTATGTATTGCTCGAGGTGGCTCATCTTCTTCTCCCGCTGGACTTCTCCAGTTCGAAGGCCGCTGCTACCAGCGCTTCAGCTGAGTGAGCTGAATAAGGTTGCCACAGGTGTCCTTCAGCGTCGCAATGGTTGAACCGGTTACGTCGGTTGGCGGCATCGTGAACTCGGCGCCGCGGCCCTTGATCCGTTCGTAGTCGCCCTTGATATCGTCAGTGAAAAACATGATTGCTGGCTGGTTCTGTTGAAAGATCGCCTGCTGATACGTTTTGGCGGCGGGGCTGCTGTTCAGCGCGAGTTGCAGTTCGGTGCCGTCCGGCTCCTCGGGCGAGGCCACGGTCAGCCAGCGATAGGGTCCCTGACTGAAATCGGTCTTCTTGGTAAAGCCCAGTACCTCTGTAAAGAAGCGCAGAGCCTTGTCCTGGTCGTCCACGTATAGGCTGATCACTTTGATTTTCATTTCTTTTCTCCTTTGTCGCGTTCGCGGTTTGCGGCGCGTGGTCTTTTTTGTGTCTTGCTTTTTGCTGGTGATGATTCTTCCATGCGGTCGAGGTGGCGTTCGAGAGCATCTACGTAGCCGGACCAGAAGCGGCGGAACTGCTCCAGCCAGGTATCTACCTCCTGAAATGGTTCAGGTTTCAGGCGGTAGAGACGCCGCTGTGCGTCGACTATGGATTCCACGAATCCGGCCTCGCGCAGCACGCGCAGGTGCTTGGACACGGTCGGCTGCGGCATACCAAGCCGGCGCTCGATCTCTCCCACCGACTGTTGAGACGAGACCAGCAGGCTCAAGATCGCGCGGCGGTTTGGCTCCGCAATGATTTCGAATACCGATTCCATGGTCTTTATATACTGCGAGAAGCATATACGTGTCAAGGCATATTTTGAGGGACCCCTGTCAAGGCGTCCACCGGCCTATGGCCATGCGCGGCCCGATGCGTTTGGGGGGGCCGCGATTTAGGGCGCTTCGCGCTTCTAGTTTCTGCGGAGGGTTCGAAGCCCAACAAGTAGAGACAAGCAGTGGCCCCCACTTGCCCGCGAGATCAGTAAGAGAGTTTTGGGCCCGGTTGATCCAGAATCAAACTTTAGGACTTCTTCGTCTTCGCGGGCGGGACCAATGCCACGGCAGCCTCGGCGGTGAGAAGTAAGAACGTAAATGTCTCCTGTAGATAGAGGTGCACGGCGGTTTCGGTATGGTTGGAATAGCCGATGGAGACATCCTGGCCAATGTGCAGAGAGAAATCGCCGCCCCGCGTGGTTAGCACAAAAGCGCCCTCTATGGCGGGTGCCCAGATAATTTGATCTTTCACCAGACGCTTGACGTGCTCCAGGACAGGGTATCCGTGATCGCTGGTTTCGGCGAGCGCAGTGTATGCGTCGGCTCCTAGCAGCACGGAGTAGGGGCCATTGACACCAACAAGGCGGAGCCGGCTCAAGGCTTGGGCAATGGCTTCCGGGTACTCGCGGACATCCGCTGGGAGCGTCAGAATCGGATTACTGGTCCCCTTACGAATGCCGACAATACCAGCGGCGGTGTAGCCTTCAAACACCGAACCATCTTCGGCAAACGCGATTTTGCGCGCCGCATCCTTTGCTGGTTGCCAGTCGGAGTCATTCGCGCCATGCTCGACGTCGTCAATCGCTTGGCGCTGTAGTTCGAACGATACACGCAATTCAACCAAGGCCTTCACGTCTCTCTGCCTGGCGATGACGCCGTCCGTGGGGGCAGCGATTTTTTGCAGGTGACCAGTGCCGACGGCGGAGAGGCCGGAACCCGCCGGAGCCTGCACGTCGACGACTCTGCGTCCGGCGAGATAGCGCTTCAGCGTGCGTGTTGTTTCCTCTTCGATCTGAGCCCAAGCCGCATCGGAAACGGGGGCAAGCTCGCGATGTAGATTATTCATGGGAGATTTCTCCTTTTAGCGAACCGATCCCCAGCGAACATTCGGTTTTGCTCGTAAGGGAGGGAGCCGGTTCGATCACGGCCGGAGGGGCGGATGACGCCTCAACATCAGGCTGGTCCTCGGACACGGCATCTAGAAATGTCGCAGAAGGTGCGAAGAAGAGACTTCCGGTGACGGCACGGCTGAAGTCTAGCAGACGGTCATAGTTGCCGGGCGGCCGGCCAATGAACATGTTCTCGAGCATCTGCTCAATCGTGTGGGGCGAACGGCTGTAGCCGATGAAATAGGTGCCAAATTCACCTTGAGAGGGCCGACCGAAGGGCATGTTGTCGCGCAGAATCTTGATCTCTTTTCCGTCCTCGACGATCGTGGTAAGTGCGCTGTGCGCTGAGGCTGGCTTGACGGAATCATCCAATTCAATGTCGGACAGTTTTTTGCGGCCGATGATGCGTTCCTGTGCTTCGGTGGATAGTGCATGCCATCCGTCTAGATCGTGAAGATATTTCTGCACGATGACGTAACTGCCCCCCGCGAACGCGGCGTCCTCCTCGCCCACGAGGACGGCCTCGACGGCCGCCGCGCCCCTAGGATTCTCAGTTCCATCGACAAAACCGATGAGATCACGGTCATCGAAATATCGAAATCCCTGCACTTCGTCGACCGGAGTAACGGCATCACCGATACGTGCCATGATCTGCGTGGCGAGCTCAAAGCATAGATCCATGCGCTTTGCACGGATGTGAAACAGAACATCGCCCGGCGTGGAGACAGCGTGGCGCTCTGCAGCACGTATTTCCCGGAACGGATGCAGCTTCGCCGGCCGAGGTAGCCCAAAGATTTGATCCCACGCGTCGGACCCAAACCCCAGAACACACGAGAGACCCGCCTCAATATCGCGAAATTCCACTGCACGCAAGATTGCGGCTAAGTCTCCGCAGAACGCCCGAATGGTCTTTCGATGTTCCGAATCCGGTTTTAGCGTCACCACCAGGAAGATCGCGGCTCGCGTAAGTGGTGCGGCGACCGATTGGGCGAAACCAACAATTCCGCTCGCTTGTCCGGGCGCATCCATCGTATCGGACTCCATCGGATTTCTTCGTGAAGCGCTCAACTACATAACTCAAAATACCGAATAACTCAAAATACCGAGCTCGCGAATCGTCTGAACAATTGGACCGCAAGCGTAACATTGCCTGGAGACGAACGTCCATACTGGCTGCGCTCATGGCTTCCGCGGAATGCGGCAGCGGAGACTCACGTTTAGCGGCTGCGGGAATTGGCGGAGGAACTTGGAAGCGTCCGGGCAAGCCTGCGGCTCGCCCCGAAGATGGCTGGGTCTTTACTCGGGTAACCGGCGTCGATCGGTTTCAACCCGTCCGCGCTCTTAGTCAAGAAGGTGTTTGCCATGCCCATCCGGAGGACGTGCACTCCTTCAATCACCTGCCTCACTGCCATAGGCAGAACCTCTCGCGACCACTGCCGGTGATCGATTGAGAGACGCGTTCGGCGTCCTATTTTTGCTCCTCATGCAAGGGAGCGTTTTGAAACAGCGAGTCAACATTTAATTTTGCATCCCGAACGAATCGTCGGTAACCCGGAACCGATGGCGAGAAATCCCAGGAAGAGCGAGCATTGACGCCGCAGAGGAATTCCGCTAAAACAGCCGTCTTGGCCATTCCGAGAATGAGCAGAACTCCAGATATAAATATGAAAAGCCGATTTGGTATGGACCGCCACCTGCCTGAGGAGCCTCGACGCAATTCCCACAGAGACTCTGAATAAACGCGCAATTTCATAAGAAAGTTGCGTTAGCCCCAATGAACTCAAATCCGATTGGCCTGCCATCGGACAAGCTGAACTACCCTTTGGGAAAGTACATCCAATTTCCAACAGACTGACAGTGTCCAAGCGATTCGACAGGCGAGTCGCGCGAGCTTTGGATCAAATCGTGGCTGCTTAACTCCATATCCTCCTTGCTCGCAACATCTTGCATAGAAACTCGGCCATCTTCACGCAACGGTATAAGGCGTGCATTCCCAGAGAGTGTGAGTTGAAAGCGAAATTGTGGGTCGGAAGAAGGGCAATTCATCATGAAACCAATAACGCAGGAAAACGACAGGCTGGGATTTGTGGGGATCGGGTACATGGGGCGGCCGATCGCTCGGAGGTTGCTGGAAGCTGGCTTCAAGCTGACGGCTTACGACCGGGACCGCGAGAAGGCGGTCGAGCTGATTCGATATGGCGCCACCGTCGCACAAAACGTTTCGGAACTTTCCGCAAGCTGCACTGTTGTGTTGTCGTGCTTACCGAGCGACCAGGCGGTCTTGGACACTTATCAGGGACCTGATGGTGTGTTTGCGCATGCGCGTCCCGGATCGGTGATCATCGACATGAGCACAGTATTTCCAGAAACTGCGCAAAAACTTTCGAGACTGGGGGCAGAGCACGAAGTTGAGGTTCTAGATGTGACTATATCGGGGAGTACTCCCGTCGCGGAAAACGGGTTGCTGACCCTGTTTGGGGGCGGAGAAGAGGAGCGCTTCAACTCTGCCGAGTCGATCTTCCGGGTTATTGCCAAAAGGTACTTTTATATGGGACCGAGCGGCTCCGGAGCGACGATGAAGCTTGTTGTGAACACGTTGCTCGGTATCGGAATGCAGGCGATTGCCGAAGCAGTTGCCCTCGGCGAGAAGGCCGGTCTTGATCGCAGTCGGCTGCTGGACGTTTTGTCAGAGACTGCAGTGGTCGCTCCGGCACATGCGGGCAAATTGCAGAGAGCGAAGAAGGGCGATTACAGCCCGCAATTTCCGATTCGGCTGATGAACAAGGACTTTGGGTTGATTTTCAATCTCGCGGCTGCCGTTGGCGCGCGGTTGCCTGCAGCGGGTGCTGCTTTTGAGATCAACGCGAGGCAGTCGGACGAGGGAGCAGAACAAGATTTCTCGGCTGTTATTCTGCAGATGGAAAAGCAGGCTCACTTGGGTGTTAGTGACGAAGGTCGGACTGAAGTCCGCGCCGCTTCTGGAAAAAGGTAGATCGAGCTGGATGAAATGCATCGCTTGAGTATTCGGCGAGGCAGAACGCTTCTGCAGAGGGCTAACGGAACTGAACGGCCTTTTAGCGGCGAGGCTGAGCAAGAAAGGGCAGTCATAAGGGTTGTCGAAAATCGGAGAGTAACGCCATGGTCAAAATAAGACGGCTGAGTTGCGTGTTGGTATTGATCGGGATTGCCGGCTTGGCAGGGTATGCGCAGGAGAACGGAAACAAATATGTCTCGCCCTCGGAAGCCGTGCCGCGGGGCAGAGCGCCCAAGATGCAGGTTGAATTGCTGAATCCTGGAGAACCGACGAAACAGTATGCAGTCATCTTCTATCAGGGCGACGAAGCATTTTTCGGACTGCTGGAGTTTGCCGAGAAGTATCACGTGACGAGCGCGCATTTCACCGCGATCGGCGCATTGAGCGGAGCGACAGTGGGGTGGTTCGATCCTCGGAGGAAAATGTACAAGAAGATTCCCATCAAGGGTCAGCACGAAGTGATCGGGATGAGCGGGGACATAGCGCTCTATCGAGGGAAGCCAGTCGTCCATGCTCACATGATGGTGGGAAATCCTGATGGGACTACGCAAGGCGGTCACGTTCTTGAAGCGTACGTCTCGCCGACGCTGGAAGTCATGGTAACAGCGGATCCAGTAACGATGCGAAAAAGGTTTGATCCAGCGACGGACCTGACGTTGATCGATCCGGCTTTGAAGTAGCGTCGCACAGATTTTCAAATGAGCAGCAAGGAGGGACAACATGCTGGAATACGTCAATATTGACGGTACAAATCTCGTTAGTTCCCGAATCGCCCTCGGCACATGGGCCATTGGCGGTTGGATGTGGGGTGGAACCGACGAGAAGGAATCCATTCGCACCATTCATGCCGCGGTGGACCAGGGCATCAACCTGATCGACACGGCTCCGATTTACGGCTACGGGCGCTCCGAAGAGATCGTTGGAAAAGCCCTGGGTCAATACGGGCATAGAGAGAGCGTTATCATCGCCACCAAAGTAGGGATCGACTGGACGAACGGTAAAGTCCAACGCAACTCGACGCGCCAGCGCATTCTCCAGGAGTTTAACGATTCCCTGAAGCGTCTCCAAACGGAGTACATCGATATCTATCAGGTGCATTGGCCCGACCCGCTCGTCCCCATCGAAGAGACAGCAGCCACTCTTCGAGAACTCTACGACCAAGGCAAGATTCGCGCCATTGGCGTCAGCAATTATTCGCGAGAAGAGATGGCGAGATTTCGGGCTGTTGCGCCTCTGCACACAGTTCAGCCGCCTTATAATCTCTTCGAGCGCGAAATAGAAGAAGACGTTCTGCCATACGCTCTCAACCGCGGCATCGCCGCGATTACCTACGGCGCACTCTGCCGGGGATTGTTGAGCGGGGCTATGAGCATCGATCGCCAGTTTGCGAAGGACGACATGCGCAAGACCAACGACCCCAAGTTTCAGCAGCCACATTTCGGCGAATACTTGGACGCGGCGAAGAAACTGGATGCCTATGCTCGCGAACACTTTGGCAAGCGCGTGATTCATCTGGCAGTTCGCTGGCTTCTCGACCAGCCAGGAGTTGGCGTCGCGCTCTGGGGCGCGCGCCGGCCAGAACAGCTCGCGCCTATCCGGGAGGTAAGCGGCTGGTCTCTGAAAAAGGAGGATTTCGCCGCTATCGACGCTATTCTTCGTGAGAGTATTCGCAATCCAGTCGGGCCGGAATTCATGGCTCCCCCGGCCCGCGGAACCGCTGTACCCGTGGCGGTCGGCGTTAGTTAAATGCAAGGTGTGAATCCTGGAGGTCCATTATGAATATGAACGAGAAAGAACTTTCTGCAAGTTTGGCAGGAGCAATCTCGCTGGGCGGCGAAATTGCCGTGCATCGGCTCGGCTTTGGTGCAATGCGTCTTACTGGGGAGGGCATTTGGGGGCCACCAAAAGATCGCAGTGGAGCGTTAGCAGTGCTTCGTCGGGCCGTCGAGCTTGACGTCAATTTCATAGATACCGCGGACTCCTACGGTCCACACGTAAGCGAGGAACTGATTGCCGAAGCGTTGTTCCCTTACCCCGCCGGTCTTGTAATCGCCACGAAGGGAGGCTGGAATCGTCCAGGGCCAAACCAGTGGACTCACGACGCCACTCCCGCGCACCTTCGCAAGGCAGTAGAGGGAAGTCTCAAAAGACTGCGGCTGGAGCGGATCGACGTTTATCAGCTTCATATACCGGACCCTATCGTTTCGTTTGAGGCGTCGGTGGCAACGCTGGCTCAGCTTCGCAGTGAGGGCAAGATTCGCCTGGTGGCATTGTCCAACGTCACGCAAGAGCATATCGAGAGGGCGCGCAAAATCGTTCCCATTGTCTCTGTGCAGAATCGCTATAGCTTTGCCGACCGCGAATGGGACTATGTGGTCGATTATTGCCAGCGCAACGCAATCGCTTTTATTCCTTGGTTTCCGCTAGGCGCCGGTCGGATTGCAGGTCAGGTGCTTGGCCGCATCGCCCAGGCCCATCACGCGAGTCCGACGCAGGTAGCGCTCGCCTGGCTGCTGCACCGATCTCCCATCATGCTGCCTATCCCAGGCACTTCCTCGACCGAACATCTCGTACAGAATGTTGCGGCGGCTTCCCTGCGCTTATCGGAAGAGGAATACGAAGAACTTGCTCGAGTTCCGGAGCTTGAAGCATCGCGCTGAAAAAATTTGCGTTGAGGGTATCTGCTTGTATCGCGAGGGTAGGGGACCCCTCCAGCTCTGAAGCTGAATCCCGAAGACAATTGGGTGCGCTGTAAGCGTAATCGCCGAACGAGCGCGCGAAGGGCTACTAGTCGGAAGGAGTCCGCGATGCCGGGCATGCACGGTCGCTTCGCGAAGGATCGATCCAGACCTCAACAATGTTGCGCCTCAGGCTGACTGACTGTGAAGAGGTCACGCAGGAATCCAGAATGCAGGGTTCTGCGTAAATTCCGGCGTCCGTGGAAAACACGCGCTTTCACGGCGCCAATAGAGGTCCCCAGGATCCGGGCGGTTTCTTCGACAGATCGTTCTTCGATGTCGCGAAGCAGAATCGTAGTTCGAACCTTTGGCCCCAGGCGGTCGATGGCGGCGATCAAGAGGTCCGCGCGCTCGCGTTGCCAGCAGGACTCTTCGGGATTTGGTTTTTGGTCGACGAATGCCTCCAAGCCGGGCTTTTGGTCATCGTCGAAGGGCTCGGGCAAGACTTCGAAAACTTCCCGCCTTCGACGGAGCAATGCGAAGGCTTCATTCAGTGCGATCCTTGTCAGCCAGGTTGAGAACCGCGACTTTTCTTGAAAATCTCCGAGATGAAGGAAGGCCTTCTGAAAGGCCTCCTGCGCTACATCTTCAGCATCCGCAGGGTTCTTTGTTACGCGTTGCCCGAGGGCGAGAACTCTCGGCCTATGACGAATAACCAATTCGTCGAACGCCTGGGTATTCCCGCGTTTCGCGGCAGCAACCAACTCGCTGTCGGAGTCTTCGTTTGTGTTGAGCGTGCGAGCCGTCTCCATGATTAAGATCCTCCCAGCCTTGTGATCAGCGGCCAGCCTTGAACGGAGCAACGCGAGGGCCAGAGGATCTCCTAGACGAAAGTGCTTGGAAGTGATTGGAAGAGCGAGAGATGGCGCCGATTGCGCCGTTCCTAGAACATCGGAATCCTCCCGCTAACTGTCAGAGTATTGGCATTGTGTCTATGGGGCAGGATAGTTTCAGAGCGGCCCATGCATTGGCACCGGAAAACCAAGTTCGTAAACCGCTGTCACAAGAAATATGGTTGTGAAAATAGAATTGGAAGATCGGGTTATGAAGCTGAGTCAAGCGTTGGCACAAACAACTCTATTGCAAAATGTCTCCGCAACGGCCCAAGATTGTCGCGATTCGTCCTGTTAATCCCGGGGACTCATAACCTACATTCGGGGGCCAAAAGTATGTCCCGGTTCAACCCTTTTCTGTGGAGCAAACCACGCGCGATTTGGAGCTATGGGATTGCTGTGTTATCGGTCCTCGCCGTGGCAGTCATTTCATTGTGGCCTCCCGTTCATTTGCAAGGCGCTCCCGCGTCCTTGTTCCTTTGCGCCGTCTTGGTCAGTGCATGGTTTGGCGGAAACGGGCCTGGGTTACTCGCCACGGCTCTTTCCGCGCTGGCGTTCGACTATTATTTCGTGCTGCCGCTCCATTCTCTGACTGCTAAAGCCGAGGAAATTCCTCGCCTTGCTATGTTTATAGTGACAGCTCTATTTGTCGAATCGGTGAGTGCCGCGCAAAAGAGAGCCACGGAATCGCTCGGGAGCGCGCGCGATGACCTCAAACTGAGGATTCAGGAAATCCAGAAGGCCAATGAGGCATTGCAAGCCGAGAGCCGCGCGCGGATGCAAATCGAGAATCGATTGCGGCGTAGTGAAGCCTATCTAGGTGAGGCGCAAAGACTGACTCATACCGGAAGCTTTGGATGGAGTGTTCAGAGCGGAGAAATCCGCTGGTCCGACGAAACGTTTCGTATCTTCGAATACGATCCAGGGACGAAACTCTCACTGGAAGTCATATTGCAGCGGACTCATCCGGAAGATGTTGCCTTTGTGAAAGAGACAATCGAGCTCGCCTCACGGGAACATAACGATTTGGATCTTGAGCACCGACTACTGATGTCGGATGGCTCGATCAAATACGTAAGGGTCGTGGGTCACGCAGTAGCGGACGAATCGGGAGAGGTTGAATTTGTGGGCGCGCTGATGACCAGCCCGAGTTTTTGTACCACGGCGAATGAGAGAGTTTACACCACAACCTCATCGGGCAAGGGTGCAAATGGCGGCTCGCAGGGAGCCGTAGGCGACCGGAGAGCCGCCATTTGTGGCGCGAA
>JBARJI010000090.1:0-60317 GCA_049800195.1 Candidatus Acidiferrum sp. | reverse complement strand
CTTCAATCTGCCGCAGCAGCGTGACAATCTGCTCCGGTTTGTATTTCCTTGTCGGCATACCAGCGCTCCTTCAGAGTGAATTCTCTCTCACTTCCGCTGGTACAAAAAATCCCGGTCAGGTCAATCGGGGTTGCGGTTTATCCCCGTGACGGTGAAAGAATTGAGAACCTCTTACGTGCGGCTGACGTGGCTATGTACGCGATGAAGGCCAGACAACACAAGCCTGTTGAGGGAAGCTAGCTTGAAAACACGCCGTTGACATCGGCGGGGGATAAGTGTCTACTCCGCGTCGTCATGTGGAAACACCAAAAGGCACCTCATCCGCCCGTCCTACTTGGGCACGCAAAACAAATTACAGACCCGCTCAAAGCCTTCACGACTTGGGAACTCGCTAGTCGCCACAGGGATTGGCTGAGGGTACTTCTCTACTCAAGGACTGCTCAGGACTCCTACAGCCGGGCAGTGAGCAAGTTCTGTGTTTATATCGGAGACAAGCCGCTGGCCGATGTGACGCACCACGACGTGAGAGACTTTCTGCTTGATATCACACGTCGGGATACATCGATACAATGCGCGAACCGCTTCTTGAACGGTCTTAGGTCCTTTTTCGATTTTCTGTACCTTGGCGGCGTCGTGGATACCGTCGCTCCAAGATTCATCCGAGGCCGTAAGTATAAGGGACCGCTGCCAAGAGCAGTTTCCGAAGCGAACATCAAAAGGCTCATTTCTGCCGCGGGCACACTCCGGAACAAGACCATCATCGAACTCATGTACGCAACCGGATGCCGCGCAGGAGAGATTGTCGCAATGCGGCTCGAAGACATCCACTTCCAAAAACGCACAGTAATTGTCAGAGGCAAGGGCATCCGTCCAGTTGTAGAACTAATAGGAATGGAATGGTATGGCTGGCATGGCTTCAGGCGTGGCATCGCGTCGAATTTGTATGAACTGGGTGCGGACGAGAAGATCGTTCAACGTGTCCTGCGTCATGCAAAAGCGCACGTGACCAAGGATCGCTACATTAAAGCTTTTGACCCGGCAGTGCTCGCGGCGATGAAGCGGATGGAGACGACCTTGGACGCCATGAAACTCTGTGCACCAACTGTGCACCAAATCAATTAGGGCAGTTGTGTTAAGATGTTGAAAGCAAACAGCGGAGAGGTGGCCGAGAGGCTGAAGGCGGCGGTTTGCTAAACCGTTGTAGGGGCCAAAACTCCTACCGGGGGTTCGAATCCCCCCCTCTCCGCCAGATTCTTCCCTGGCTGCTTCTAGCATCAAAACTCACCGCACTATCGTCGTGGCTGCTTTCACTCATATAGCAGTAGGTTCCCGCCTGAGGAAGGTCAGCCAGCTCCTGCAGCGCCTCGTTCCCCCGCAACTGAATCGGAAAGACAGCCGTTTCGCGCGACGCAAAACGATTTTGCGAACTCCGTTGCGCTGTCGCAGGCGTTGCATGAAGCTATGTGTTCATCAATAAGGTTGCCGGATTCAAAGTCAGGACTCTGATCCTAGGAAACTGTTCGTCCGCCAGCGAGGAAAACCTAGTTCGCGCAAAGCGATAGGTTCGTATCGCTCTTATCATGGTGCAAGACAAGCGCCTCTGGCGAGTGCTGGCATACGGCGAAATGAGGACCGCCTTGAAAATGCGTTTTACTTCTGTCGCGGCTATTTTTCCTTTGGTGACGCTGCTCGCTGCCGGCTCGATCCCGGCTCAGACTGCGCAAGTCTACCGCCTCGATGGCGGCTCAGTGCGCAAGACGCCACTCCTCCAGCTCATTCCCTTGCGGAGTGGGCCTCCTTCGATTCTTTGTACACCACCACGCCTCAAGAGAATGCGAGCTGGGGCGCGGGGTTATATACGGAGCCTGCGCTAAAAGCAACTTTCGCTGACGGCAACCGCGGTCTGGTTCTTCATTTTGTCAGCGCCATGTCGAAAGGTCCGCAAGCAGTCGATGTG
Source organism: Candidatus Acidiferrum sp. (assembly GCA_049800195.1). Classification (GTDB taxonomy): domain Bacteria; phylum Acidobacteriota; class Terriglobia; order Acidiferrales; family UBA7541; genus Acidiferrum. The sequence goes on along the minus strand of JBARJI010000090.1, from coordinate 58,360 downwards.
CTTCTAAAGGATATTTCCCGTGAAATTTATGTGACCCTGCATTACTCGATGGACCCGGACACCGGGATTCTGGCGCGTTCCGCGGACATTGAAATTCGGGAAAAGCAGCCTATAGTCATCGAACAAGCTGCCGCCGCGGACTTCTCATCCTGGAAACCAGCTTCCTCTGTCTCCGTGTACAATTAACTCTGTCTTCCGGATTTCGAGGCATGTTCGTGATCTTGGACGATGGCCCATGGCCGCCTTTTTTTCGTGCGAACTGGAGAGTGTCCCGCCTGCGACCGGCGAACTACACCGCTTCTGGCAGACTGGGCGCAATCTCGAAGCTCACTTGTTGCGCGCCCAAAAGCGGATGTGTCGCCGTAAGCCGCGCCGTTCCCGCCTGCTCTTTCGCGCGAATCCATACGGCGCCCGTTCCGCCAATCAACGCGAACGGGTTGTCGCCAATCATTTCCGCGGGCCCCTCAAGTTCCAGCTTGATGGCATCGTTCGCAAACGGCCGTATGGCGCCGTATTCGTCGGTCACGCGCAAAACGACGCGCGTTACATCCGCTCCATCCGCGTTCAGACTCGTGTCATCGGCCAGCAGCGCGAATTTCTGATCGACACCCTTGCCGGAAAATGTCCTTGTAATCGCTAGTTTGCCGTTCAGATAACCTTCGATTCGCAGGTCGCCCCAGGGGTGTATCAAATGCCTCAAATCCACCAAAAACGGCGCATAGCGCAGATAAGGAAAATCGCTTTTGTTCGGATCGGCTTCCGCCACCAGCTTATCCGCGACGTAGAATTTAAGATGGTCGCAGTTCGCACAGACCATCGCCGTGCTGAATCCGATCGATTCGTCGCCGCGCGCCCAGTGAAACGCTGGCTCGAGCACCACCTCCTCTGCGGGGTCGCATTGCGACCTGTAAAATCCGGCTGCGGGTTTCGGCTCGCGAAATATGTCGGTCACTCCGTGATAGCAGATGCGGTCGCCGCTCCCAAAATCCGCGTGCGTATTGTAATCGAAGGCGCACCAGCCGAGTCCGCCGGCGTATTGAGGATCAGACGCGAGCTGGTTGTGAATTCGCGCGTGACGCAGCGTGTGCTCCGTCAAACGCTCTTTGTTGTCGATCGTCTTCGTCGGATACGTGTGCCCAACGAATTCCGTGTTGAGATAGCGTGGGTGGTTTGGCTTTTGCAAGGGGAAGCCGAAATCGTTGATGGTGAAAACGTCTTCCAGAAATTCGGACGACGGAAAATTGCGGATGCCGCACGTTTGCCGTGTGGGATCCAGACTATGCGCCACCGCGTTGGTCCGTGTGTAAAAATCGTGGTCGTCTTTCGATTCGTTGATCCCACGCCCCACAAAATAATGCTCGGATGATTCCAGTCCCGGCGAATCATTCGCCGGACATTATCAATCGAGATCAGTTTCCACGCTTCATCTCCAATGTGCTGCCACCCCGGGATTTCTTCCAGCACCAGCAAGCCCATTTCATCGCAAGCATCCAGGAAATGCCGCGATTGCGGGTAGTGCGATGTGCGGACGATGTTGCACTTCAGGTTTTTGCGCAAGATTCGCGCGTCATTGCGCTGCGCCCGTCCCGCCATCGCCTGCCCGACGAACGGAAACGTCTGATGCCGGTCCAGCCCGCGTAGCTTGAGAATCTTTCCATTGAGCTCGAACCCGTGATCCGTGAATTGCGCCTCGCGAAAACCGATCCTGCGGCTGTCTTGATCGATTACCTCCGACCCCCGCAGCAGCCGCACCTGCACGGTATACAAATTCGGATTCTCGAGTTCCCACAGCTTGATCCCATCCAATTTTTCAAAGTGTACGCTGTGCGCCACCGCTTCCGTCGTGGCCTCCGACTCCGCAACGCGTTCTCTCGCCTTGGCCACAACTTGATCGCCTTCGCGCAATTCAGCCTCTATCGTCAGCGTTTCGCGCAACGTTTCCGTGTGCTGCACGTAGCAGTCCACATCCAAACCGGGATGTTCGGTGAGCACATCCTTGGGCTTCGCAAAAATATTCTCGATAAATGTCGCTGGCACGATCCGCAGCCACACTTCGCGGTAAATCCCGCCAAAAGTCAGATAGTCGATTTGATATCCGAACGGCGGAATATCCGGCCGCTCCGTCGAGTCCAGATCAACCGCGAGCACGTTCTCCGCGCCAATCTCGATGTGCGGCGTCAGATCAAAAGAAAATGGCGTGTATCCGCCCTTGTATTCGCCCAGACGCACGCCATTGATCCAAACAGTGGAAGCCGTCATAGCGCCTTCGAAATCGATAAAAACGCGCCGGCCACGCGCCTCTTGCGGCAAACGAAAACGCCGCCGGTAAATCGAGACAAACTCGTATTCCTTATCGTCGAAGCTATGCCACGGCAGCCGCACGTTAGCGTGCGGAATAACAACCCGCTCAAACGCGGAGTCGTCGAACTCCCGCTCGTGCGCTCCTTTCACAAAGCTCCGGTTGTAGCGCCAATTTCGGTTCAGCGGCAAAACCAGCCGCCCCTGGACGTCGGACTCCCGCGACAAGGATTTGCCTGCGAGAAGTCCAGGCGCAAGGGAACTGCCCGCGATAACCGTGCTGGTCGTCTTCAGAAAATCACGTCGGTCCATGGCCTTCCTTTTCCACTTGCACCCGCAAAGGAGCTACACGAAAAGTTTGCGCCGCGAATCTTACCAGTTTCAACCTAAATCCTGGACGATTCTCTTCTCTCTGCGCTCGAGAGCTTTCTCTTTTCGGTCAGAAGGGACACTTTTAGGCCGTTCCATTCACCATCCCAAGCCCGTTCTCCATATTTCCCTTGACCCCCGGTTAGGCATAGCTGGCGGTGGTGCCGCGATTCTTCTCGCTTCGTTCTCGCGTGATTCGCCCCAGATATCCATTCGCGCGGAACGCCGCCATCGGATCTTCCGGCAGGCCGCGCGATTTTCTCCATTCCCGAATCACCGGGCGCACGTCTTGCCAGAAAGCGCCGCGCAGCGTTTCCTCCGCATCGATCAACGCACATTCCTGCTGCAGTTTCGCAAGGCGCTCATGATCGACGAGCGCCGCCCGCGCGTAAAGCTCCTGCGCCGTGCACACCGTCTGAATCATCGCTTCGATTTTTCCCTTTAAGTTGTGGCTCTGATCGACCATGTACGCAATTTCCGCCGTGCTCTGCGTCTCCCACTCGAACATCTGGATTTCATGGAAGATTCGGAAAACCTGGTAGGGCTCGATCGAACCGAGCGTCAGATCGTCGTCAGCGTAGCGCCGGTCATTGAAATGAAAACCTCCTATCATTTTGTGGTGCAGCAGCCACGCCACGATCTGCTCGATGTTTTGCGCCTGGTAATGGTGTCCTGTATCCACCAAAACAAAAGCTTGCGGCCCGGCTTCCTTCGCAAGCAAAAATGCCATTCCCCAATCCGCGATGTCTGTGTGATAGAAGGCCGGCTCGAACGGCTTGTATTCCAACAACAGCCTCTGCCCGGGCTTTAAAGCAGCGTGGATTTCTCGCAAGCCCTCTTCGAAGTAGCCGATTCGTTTCCGCATGTTTTGTGTGCCCGGATAGTTCGAGCCGTCCGCAAACCACGGAGATACGTCTCTTGAACCCAGCGCGTCCGAGATCGCCACGCAATCCAAAATATGCCGTATCGCCATCCGGCGTATGCCCGGGTCCGGATTCCCAACGGAACCGTACTTGTATTCCTGGTTCTGAAAAATGTTGGGATTTATGGATCCGGCACGGATGGCAAACCGTTTTTCCAGCTTTTCCACTTCCGCAACATCCTGCAATCCTTTCGGCAAATCCCACTGGACATGAAGCGCCAGCGTCGGACACGCGCCAGTCGCTGCATGAACCTGCGCGGCATCGCTGAACTTTTCTTCGATGGTCGTCGCGGCCGCGGCCTGGATAAACTTTCCAAATCGTGTGCCGGTATTTGCGAATCCCCAGGAAGGCAGTTCGATCTCGAGTTTTTCGAGCGCCGTCCATACCACTTCGGCCGCCTTGTCCTTCATAGAAAAGTCTCCATTCGCCGTACGATGTGTTGATTCAAGCCCGCCACTAACTGGTTTCGCGGTCGCTCGAGAGCGCCAAAGAACTCGCCGACATCCGCTCCGCCCATTTCGCGGCGGCATCTGCGCTCACGCCCGAAGACGAACTTCCACTGCGCTCCAGAGCCGCCATCTGAACGGCGAAATTGCCGATGGTGGTGCTTTCCGTCGAGCCTAGAATGATTTCAAGACCCGTGCGCTCGGCCGTCAGTCGATTGAGCACCCTGTTCTGATTTCCCCCGCCCACGATAAACAGGCGCTGAAGCTTCTTCCCGGTAATTTTGCTAATCCAGGTAAGCACCTCGGCGTAACGGGCCGCCATGCTATGAAAGATCGTGTTGGCAAGCAAAACGGCCGAACTATCGTCCAGGGCAAACTGCGGCTGGCCGAGACGCTCGAGTTGTGCGCTGATTTTGTCGATTGTGTGTCCGGGAAGCATCAGTTGAGAATCGTCCACGTCAATCAATGCCGCTGGCGCTGGAAGCGAGTCGCAACGCGAGAGCAACTCCGCAAAAGACCACCGCATTCCTTGCCGCTCCCATTCCTCCATGCACTGGCGCAGCAGCCACATCCCATTTACATTTTTCAGAAAACAGATTCTTCCGCCGACGCCGCCAAGATTCGTAAAGTTCTGGGCTCGTGCGTCGTCGGTGATGCAAGGCGCATCAAGCACTGTTCCAACAAGAGACCACGTGCCCGAGCTGATAAAAGCCCAATCCTGGCCCACGGCCGGAATAGCGGCGATCGCCGATGCCGTATCGTGGCAGGCGGGCGCGACCACTTTTGCATCGCGAAATGCGGGCACGCCGGCAATCTCTCCTGTGACTGGTCCGAGGATCGAGCCGCTGGGCACGATGTTGGGGGCGGCCGTAACGTCCAGATCCAGCTTTTGAAAAATCTCGCCGCACCAGTGATGCGTTCCCATCTGGACGAGTCCCGTATGTGTGGCATTCGTGTACTCGCTCACACGCCTCGCACACAAACGATAGGTAATAAACTCAGGCAAATTCATCCACGGCAACTGGGGATCGAATCCCGCGAGTTTGTCGGCGTACAACTGGTACAGCGTATTGATTCGAAGGATCTGAATCCCACTCAAGGAATAAAGCCGCGATGGAGACAGAATGGAATGTACTTCGTTTTCTGCTCTTTCCGTTCGAGCGTCTCGATAGCAAAAAGGAAGTGTGGATGCGTTCCCGTTCTTATCCAACCGCACGTAATCGACCGCCCATCCATCGACGGCGATCGACGCAATCCCTTCTGGCGCCCGCCTCGCACAGGCACGCAGCCCGTTCATCACTCCTTCGAATATGGCGTTGATATCCCAGCACAATCCGCCCGCCGTCGAAATGGGCGCGTTCGCAAACCGGTGAACCACTTCGATCTCGGGCTCGTTCCGCTTCCAACGAAGTAGAGATACACGACAACTCTGCGCGCCCAGATCGACCGCAACTAGAGCTTTTTGGTTCGCCGCTGACTCCATCGATTTGCAAACCTTCAACCGATTTCACTACCGGCCTCGACGAATCCGGTTTAGCGCAGAAAAGCTTCCGCCAATCCGCCATCCACCGGAATCAAATGGCCGGTGGTGCAGCGCGACTGCGGTCCCGCGAGGAACAATATGGCTGCCGCGCAATCCTGAGGATCGATCGGCTGATGCGTCAGCGTGCGTTTTGCATAGAAATCGGCGAGAAGTGAGCGGAGTAGCTCATCCGAGGCTCCCTGATCGAAAGGAATCGAATACTTGGTAAGCGAGGTAATCACTCGGTCGCGCGGAAACATCGTCGAGCCTTTCACCACCGTTGCCGGGCTGATTCCATTCACTCGGACCTTGGGCGCCAATGAAATCGCGAATTCTCTCACCAAGTGGCTCACCGCCGCCTTACTCACGTCGTAGGCTTCGCTCCCTCGTTTTGCCACGACGGCATTTGCCGAACTCACCAGAACCACGTTGGCGGTTAAATCCTGTTCGTGCAATATCTTCGCCGCCTCTTCGAGCAAACGGTGATTGGCCGTCACATTGATGTCCAAAGTCAGGCCCCACTGCGCATCATTGATTTGGCCATCCCGCGAGGAAGGAAAAATCGCGGCGGTATTCACGATAATGTCGAGGCCTCCATACGCCGCAACGGTTTCGCGAAGCGCTCGCTGGATGGATTCCCGCTCACGAATATCTATGGCCACCGCGATGCCGCTTTCTTTCCCGCTTATTTTCTGCACCTCCAAAGCGACGCCCTTGGCAGCTTCAAAATCTCTATCGGCGACGGCCACGTGCGCTCCTCGCTGCGCCGCCAGCAGCGCGGTCTCTCGGCCAACGCCATTTCCGCCGCCCACAATCAGAGAAATCTGCCGGCTTAATTCTTTTTCCGGAGGCTGCCGACGAATCTTTGCTTCCTCCAGCTTCCAGTACTCGATGCGAAACGCCTCGGACGGTGGCAACGCCACATAGTTGGAATGCACGCTGAATGCCTCGGTCTCTGCCGCTGGGCCCGCCTGCGGCAGAACCCCTGGCTCTGCGCCTAAACCCAACGCCGTCGCCCCTTCCATCACGTGGATGGCGTTCGTATAGAACTCGCCTGTAATTCGCGCTTCCGTTTTGTTCTTGCCGAAGCTGAACATGCCCATGCCCGGTATCAATACAACGGTAGGATTGCTGTCTCGCATCTTCGGAGAATCCGCCTCCGCAAAAGACGCGTAGTACGCTGCATACTCTTCGCGGTATTTTTCGAGCGCGCCGTCCATCGCCTCGCGCAATCCGGCCAAATCCGGGCAGGGATTCCAAGGCACGAACAACGGCCGGATTTTCGTGCGGATGAAATGGTCTGGACAGCTTGTTCCGAGATGTGCAAGCCGCTGCGCCTCCGCCGAGTTCACAAACCGCAGCACTTCGGGAAGATCGTTGAAATGGCCGATCAAGCGCTGCTTCGCGGAAATTCGTCCGCGGACAAAAGGAAATATTCCTTCTGCCAATGACACATGATTCTCAAGCGTGGCGCTCCGGCTCCCGCGGAATAAGTTCCCTCCTCGCCGTTCCACATGTTCCGACATAAATTGTCCAAGCTGGTCGATTATCGTGATCGTGTTCAAATAGCACTCGCGCTGCGTTTTCCCCCAAGTAAAAATCCCGTGGCCGCCAAGAACGACGCCGTCGCAACCGGGCGCTTCTTTTGTCGCATCCCGCAGCATCATCGCCAACTCGAAACCGGGCCGCTGCCACGGCAGCCAAATCAGTTTGTGTGAATAAGCACGGTTGAATTCTTCCATTTTCTCGCGGCCATTCGCCGCCGCTGCCAAGGCGATTCCCCAGTCCGGGTGCAGGTGATCGACGTGTTGGAAAGGAAGGAAAGCGTGCAGCGGAGTGTCGATCGAGGCCGCAACGGAATTGCTGCCGAAAACGCAGAGCGGATACAAATCGGCCATCTCATCTTCGCTATCCACTCCGCGATAGCGGCCAGCAAGAGCGTGCACTTTGTCCAGATAAAGCGTCGCAAACCCTTTTCGCTGAATGCTGCCGATGTCGCCTCCGCTTCCCTTGATCCACAAAACTTTTTTCGGCGTTCCATCCAGGGGATCGCTCTCCACGATCTTCGAGCTGGTATTTCCTCCGCCAAAATTCGTAATGCGAAGATCGGAGCCCAGAAGATTCGAGCGATAACGTAGCAGCTCGGCTTCATCCAACGCGTTTGCGGCGCGCTCATCCCACCGGTCTTCCAAATAACGCAGCTTTTCTTGGATCTTCATCGGGAGTCCCTGGCAACCACGAAGATAGCCGCCAATTGCGTAATTGCGGAAGCAGGCTCAGCGAAACCCCGAAACCATACTGCAACCGCACCATCCCTGCAACAGCTTACTCCCTCCAGTGCGTACATAGCATTTGTGTTGACCGTTCGCCGCGCCGTAACTAAAGTCCCTCCTTGCTCACGGCTGCCCGTTTCTCGGCCCGCCGGATTACCCGTTCGAGTGCGGCTCGATCTTGCCGCGGAAAGGACTCTGCTTGGGTCCAAATCCTTTGCTCGGCGTTTTCTTTCATTGGTTGGGCGGACTGGCTTCCGGCAGCTTTTATGTTCCATTCCGCCGCGTGAAGCTCTGGGCTTGGGAAACCTACTGGCTCGTCGGTGGATTCTTTAGTTGGATCATCGTGCCTTGGATCCTGGCGCTCTGCATGACCAGCGATCTCTTCCGCGTTTTCCGCGAAACGCCGGGGCAGAGCCTTTTTTGGTCTTACACATTCGGCGTGCTCTGGGGACTGGGCGGACTCACATTCGGCTTGACCATGCGCTACCTCGGAATGTCGCTCGGCATGGCTGTGGCGCTCGGATACACGGCGGCGTTTGGCACGCTGGTGCCTCCCATTTTCCGCGGAGTGTTCGCGTCGGAAGTTCTCGGGACGCACTCTGGCAGGACGATTTTGGCGGGCGTCGGAATTTGTCTTCTTGGAATCGTGTTTGCCGGCATGGCGGGAATGTCCAAGGAAAACGAAATGTCGGAAGCGCAGAAGCGCGCCTCGATAAAAGAATTCAACTTGAAGAAGGGCTTGGTAGTGGCGACATTTTCGGGAGTGATGAGCGCTTGTTTTGCGTATGGTTTGGCGGCAGGTGATCCCATCAAGGAAATCACGATTCGCCACGGCACTCCCGTTTTGTGGCAAGGGCTTCCGGTGCTGGTCGTGGTCTTGCTCGGCGGATTCACCACGAACTTTATTTGGTGCGTGATTCTGAATGTGCGCAACCGAACCGGATACCAATATTTCACCGCGGAGGTTCGCGGAGTGGTTCCCGCGCGGGGCGACGAGTTTATCCTGGAGAACGTCACGGATGCTCCGGCCGAAGAAATGGCCGAACTCGCCGGAAGAACTGAATTAAATCGTTTCAAGGCTCTTATGCTCTCGAACTATTTCTTCTCCGCTCTTGCCGGAACCACGTGGTACTTCCAGTTTTTTTTCTACACCATGGGCGAAACGCAAATGGGCCGGTACAAATTCTCGAGTTGGACTCTGCACATGGCCAGTATCATCATTTTCAGCACGCTCTGGGGCATTGCTTTGAAAGAATGGAAAGGAACGAGTGTCCGCACCAAGTGGCTGGTCGGTTTGAGCCTGTTCGTGCTGGTGAGCTCGACGATTGTCGTGGGGTACGGAAATTACTTGGGGGTCGAAACGCGGACGAGAAACACATCCGCGAGCCGGTAACGTTGCTCGTCCGCGATTTTGGCGATAGGCGAGTTTCTTGCCGAGCGAGACGACTCGAATTGGATGGAAGAAAATTGGGGGACGGAGATGCCACGAACCGCGTTTCGATTGCGAATAAAGGCGGGCAAGGAAGAAGAGTACGAGGCCGCGCATCGAAACGTTTGGCCGGCGCTGCTGGCCAAACTGAAAGAGGTGGGCATCTCCAACTACTCGATTTTCCGGAGGGAGCAGGATTTGATTTTGGTGATGCAAGTGGAAGATTTTGAGGCGGCGTGGCGCGCGCTCGATCAAGATCCGACGAATCAGAAATGGCAGGAAGAAATGTCGGCGCTTTTCGAGCCGGTTCCGGGCCTGAAACCCGGCGAGCGATTCGCGATGATGAAGGAAGTCTTTTATCTGGACTGAGCTCCCGGCCCGAGACTGAGGGGGACCCCCACCCCCCGGGTGTCCGCAAGTCATGAGGTAAAGATATGAAACAAATAGAGTTGCGGGGATTCCTGCGTGTTACGCAGCTTGCGACTGTGGATACAGTGGGAAGTGTTTGAGTTGGGGAGAGGAAAACGCACCCTGGGGAGTTTGTAAAATATTGAAAACGAACAGGTTGATGAAAGTTGCGCCTGTAAAGACTTGAAAACAAAGGGGGTTGTTTGCTCTCGTTTTGCTCGCTTTGTGCTCTGTGAGAGAGCAGGCATAGCGAGACGGGGCAGAGGAGGTGAGGGAGGTCGAGGAAGTCGAGGAGGCAGAGGAAATATAGGAAGCAGAGGAGATAAAGGATCTTAGGAGGGGAGCGTGGGGCGCGGCTGGGCGGAAGAACTTCTGCGGGCCAAACGGTTCGAGGCTCAGGGCAAGCATGGGGAATTATAGCATGGGAATGCATTACTGTCAAGGTACAGTACTGCGTGCTTAACGTTCGAATTGAGACGCGGGAAGTGGTGTGGATGCAAGGTGTTGGCGGGAATTTGGGAGTTTGGTGAGACGGACTGTGGGGGCGCTCCGGTCGCCTACGGCTCCCTGCGAGCGGCAATGCAAAGAACGGAAAGAGGCCGAAGTCATGACTTCAGGAGTTTTTGGTGTCGTATGATCCCGTGCGCGGAGCCAGGGGGCAGATCAGAAGGAGTTGGCAGGAATTTGCGAATTTGGTGAGACAGAGCAGCAATAGCTAACCCAAGACCCAGGTTCGCTTTTTGAACCTGGGGCACCCTCCGCGTTTTTCGGATGCGAGCAGAAAATGACGGGAAGCTATCTCCGGGCCACCCGCCCGCTCGCCCCTGTCAGCTCCTACTCAAACAGCGGGCACAATGTTTGATTTGCCTTGCGAAACTGCCTCCAATCGCGCGAGCTCCTTTGTTCGCCCGCCCATGTACGGCCAAGCTTTCCGGATACTTTCTCCTCTGCCGACCAGGGGTTCCAGGATAGTTATGCCAAGCAGGTCTCTGCTTACGTTCTCGTCAGGGGAGTTCGCCATTGCCTCAAAGAAGAGGAATAGCCGAGCTAGGAGGGCAGAGTTCTCACCACCGTCGAGCAGCTCAAAGAGTAACTTCTTGACGACATCCTCGAACACGGGATACGCTTGAGGCGTTTCCATTTCGAAATTGTAGTAAGACCCGAAGGTACTCTCAACCCGCGGCCAGACCTCTGGGAACGCAAAAAATAGCGCGTCTCGAATCTGATCAAATGTCAATTCCTCTGTGCTCATTGGTTATTTTCCTGTCAGGGCATTTGTAAGATCCTGCACAATTGCTTTCGCCAATGCAACGTCTTTGGGAGATAAACCGCCTCGTGCGATCAGTTTTCTCAGCTGGCTCGCACGCTCCGCTGCCTTGAGTGTGTGGATTTTTCCTCCCACTTTAATTCCCGCCCTCTCCGCGCGTACCGCGCCGGCCGTTCCGCCTGGGAACTTGTCCGTCGTTTGATAGAGTTCATCGATGATTGCCTGCAGTTCCTTTCCTTCGGCAAATGGTGCCGCTCCGCGTGCAAGGTCGGCGACCAGAGCATCAACGTCTAAACCTGGGACAAATAAAAGTGCGAAGTTGGCTTCGTTCATTGCCTTTGCTTGTTCGGGGCTGGTTGGTATGATGTACGGTTCTTGCCTGTTCGGCTTCCCTGCGGCTCGATCTAATAGATTGGTTATTCCAACAGTGGCATTCGCTAGGGTAGGCCCTATTGGGTCGTTGGTGGGTGCGGGCTTTGTCTTGTGAGGGTCGCCGAACAAAACGAATTTTATCCAGCATAGAAAGCCTGTACATTTGCCTGCGGGGGCAGGTTCGCCATTTGGGTCGTGGCCGTCGTAGTCGGTCAGATTCAGAGGGTTGTTAGCCACGTATGCGTATAGGTTGAGGGTCTGGGGATTGGCGAGGTCGGCGTTGGGAATTGGATCGGGATCTTCTGACCAGTCCGGGGACATGAAGCGGCCTGAGTTTGAGGAGTTGTAGCGGGCGCCGAAGTTGTCAAGGCCGGATTCGGGGTCGCGCTCTTTTCCTTCGAATTTATAGTTCTGCGAGCAGGTGTTGGTGTAGGCGTGCTCGCCGCCCCTTCGACTACGCTCAGGGCAGGCTGTGGGATCGAAGTCGGCGTCCCTTCGGCTACGCTCAGGGTAAACTCCGCAGACGGCGCCGGTGCTCTGGGTGATAGGACGGGAAGTGCCGAGCATGTCCTCGACATAGTAGACGGGATTGCCGCCTGCGGGAAGCATAGCGATGCGTTTGCCGCCGAAGAAAATGTACTCGTTGAGGGTGTTGCCGGAGAGATCGGTTTCGGCGAGGATATCGCCGCCGGGTGGCACATTCGATTCTCCCGATTTTTCAGCTTGACGAAGCGACACGTGGAGGGGATCCCACTTTCGTAATTCACTGTGGGGTGATAAGACGAGGGGCATCCCACGAGCAAGTACAAAGTCAAAATCGTTTCGGCGAGTTGCGAGTGTTCCACCCGCGAGCAATCGGTCAACAAGGCCCTGCGCGGCTTGATCGATGCAGCGAAGGGGTCGTTGCGCCGCGGGCGGTGAATTCCAGTAGGAAGAACCGGGAGAGACAGTCAACAGCCGCACCCTTTGAGGAGCAAAAGGCCAAAGGATGCGCCACCCCCGAGAGAACAAAAGTCAAAATCATTCTAGGGCGTTAAGGGTCGCCCACCCGCCCGCTGCCGGATCGCACGCCCTGGCGGCCCAGAAACGCCAGCGGCAAACACTCTGCTCGGCGGTCAGATCAGCGAGTCGAGCACAGCCGGTTCACTACTTTTCGCCCTTCTTCGGTTGAGGATCCGTGTATGACTCGCAAACAAGGGAAGGTTTGGCAACGAATAGGTCTTTTACGGAAAGAGCAAACCTAGGCTGCTTCTCGATCTCCTTGATGGCCGATGCAAGGTGCTCCTGCGTCCACGTACCGCCAAGTGGAGGATTTACAAAGGAAACGCCGCTCGGGTCATCCTTGGACAAAACGAAGCTGGCGTTGTTCTGGATATTGAACGCCTGATGGCCGTGGTGTTCTGTTAGGAAGATCGCAAAAACCAACCCATTCGAGCGAGCGGGAGCCGCATAATTAACCAGGTAAATGACCCTGTCACCCGGATAGGATCTCTCATCGAGAGAGTACCCAAAGGTTAGCTTTGTTGCTCGCGAAGATGGCAGGAACTTCTTCGCCTCAAGGCACTGAGCGGCATGAAGCAAAAGTTGTGGCGTTTGCTCCTGCGAGTAGACGGTTGGGCCCAACCAAAACAGTAACGGTATCACTAGCGTTGTTTTCTTCATAGCAAGTATCCTCCCACCTTGCCAGCTACTGCCCTGGATTGTTGTAGATGACAATCCAAGTCGGTCGCCGACTGACGCTGTCTCTGAAGGGACCGAATTTTTCGTAAACCGTTTCGCGGCCCGCCGCACCTTTAAGATGGTTGCCCGCACTCCGCGACTGGATATGAGAATTGTGCGTGGTTCCAAACTGCGTCCGACCCTCGACCGGATCGGCCCCACCGTTCGCTCTGTTCGTAGCGGCGTCCCTCATAATTTGTGCATCCTGCGTTGAGGCGGTCCCTGTGGCTGGCGCCACTTTTGCGGGATTATCAAGATTTGCGTTGTTGATGAGGGTGTTCGCCAGCGCATCTTTGGCGTCTACCAGCACGTCTGGATCGCCTTTCTTAGGAGTACTCAGGCTGCCAACCTCGTTGGTCATAGTCTTTTCGAGAGCACCAACCGTGGTGTTCCCCTCTTTCGTATTGTCGTTGGCCGTATTTTGCGCCTGCGGCTGGTTGGCTTTGGCTTGCTGCTGGTTCAGGGTTGTTGCGGCGGCAGCGTTGGGCGGGGGATCGCCATTGGCGGCGCAGCTTGTGGCAGTGCCCACGCCGGAGCAGGATGCGCCGGGCAGAAAGGTTTCATGGCCGTCGAGGTCGGCGAAGGATTCGGGGTCGTCGGAGACCATGGCGTAGAGATTGAGAGTTTGCGGGTTGGTGAGATTGGCGTAAGGGACGGCGACCGGGACATTGGACCAGTCGGCGGAGAGCCAGCGGCCGAAGCGGTCGGTGTAGTAACGGGCGCCGAAGTCGTCGTTGCCGGTTTCGGTGTCGCGCTCTTTTCCTTCGAATTTGTAGTTTTGCGAGCAGGTTTTGGTGTAGGGGTGCTCGCCGCCGTAGGGGTCGAAGTCCGCATCGTAACAGACGGCGCCGGAGTTCGTGGTGATGAGGCGCGAGGTGCCCAGCATGTCCTCGACATAGTAGATGGGATTGCCGCCTGCAGGGAGCATAGCGATGCGTTTGCCGCCGAAGAAAATGTACTCGTTGAGGGTGTTGCCGTTGGAGCCAGCGGCGGCGGTAATGGGGCGGTCGGCAGCGTCAAACGCGTAATTGACGAAGCGACCTGTGGGATAGACGGCTTGGGTGATGTTGCCGGCGCGATTGCTCATGAGCAGGGAACGGAAAAAGCGCAGAGAGATTTCATTGCGCAAAGGGCGCACAATGGGGCGGAGGTCTCGCTTCGCTTGAAATGACGGTGGGGTGGGAGCGGGCTGCGGGGCTAGGAGTGGCGGGTTTCCCCTGGCAGGAACTTAACGTGGTGTGATCTTGACGGCGGGAGCGGGAATGCCTAGGCTTGAGGCATGGAAGTGCATCTGAGCGCGGAATTGCAGGCGAAGGTGGAGCGGGCAGCGGCTGAGAGCCAGAGCGAGCCGGCCGACTATGTGCAACGGCTGGTGGAAAGCTATGTGGAACATGATGCGTGGTTCCGGCAGCAGGTGAAGAGGGGGCTGGAGCAGCTCAATCGCGGAGAATTTCTGACGCACGAGGAAATGGCAGCGCAGGTCGAGAAGATGTTTCGTCCGTAGATGGAAATCCGCTGGTCACCCGCCGCTTCTGAAGACTTTTCCAGCATCATTCACTACATCCGGCGCGACAGCCCCGAAGCCGCGCAGCGCGTGGCGAAGGCCATCTACGATGGCGCGAGTTCCTTAAGCGATTTTCCATACAAAGGCAGGTCCGGGCGCGTGGAAGGAACGCGCGAGTTGCCCCTGTCACCGCTTCCCTACGTGCTGGTGTACCGGATCGTGCGGGATGCCGTTGAGATAGCAGATGTGATCCACGGTGCGCAGAGGTATCCGCCTGCCGAGTAGGTTTCCTTCTTCCATTCTTGCCCGCGGCACAATCCGGGGGAGATAGACCGCGGTGTAAAAACCGCGGCTACAGGGGGGTGTGCCAGAGGATGAGGTGGAGGTGCGTATCGGGGACGTCGGGAAAATTTCGTTTGGCGGAGGAGAACAGGCACGACGCGCGGCAGGCAAAAACGGCGAGCGAGGGCGCGGAAACGGGGCCGCTGAAGGGAAAGAGAGCGGCGAGCAACGAGAACGCCATGGCAGCGTCATTCGTAGCGGAGGGCTTTCATGGGGTCCAGGCGGCTGGCGCGCCAGGCAGGGATGTAGCCGGCGGCGCAGGCGACGAAGGCTAAAGCGATGGTGGCGAGAGCGAGCGTGGCGGGATCGTGGGGGGAGAGGCCGAAAAGCTGGCTCTGGACAAGCTTGGTGAGGGCGAGGGAAGCGGGGACGCCGGCGGCAACGCCAATAGCAACGAGAAAAAAGACTTCGCGCATGACCATCCAGATGACGCTGCCTTGAGCGGCGCCGAGAGCCATGCGAATGCCGACTTCGCGGGTGCGCTGCGCGACGGTGTAGGCCATGACGCCGTAGAGGCCGATGATGGCGAGAAGCGTGGCGAGAAAACCGAACACGGCGGAGAGGCTGGCGATCATGCGTTCGGTGGCGAGGGAATTATTGATCTGCACTTCGGTGGTGCGCATGGCGAAGATGGGGAGGTTGGAATCCATGTCGCGGACTTTGGAGCGGATGGCGGACATCAACTGATTGGGATCGCCGACGGTGCGGACGTGAACGGTCATGCCACCCAGATAACGATCAGCAAGATAGGGAAGAAAAGCCTGCGCGGGAATTTGATCGCGGAGATTGGTGTACTTGGTGTCCTTGACGACGCCTATGACTTCCATGTCGGTGGGAGTGCCGGGATCGGAGCCGAAGCCGAGGTGAAGACCGATGGGACTGCGCCCGGCAAAATATTTCTTGGCGAAGGTCTCGTTGATGATGACGGTGGTCGGATTCCAACTGAAGGCGTCGGCGGGCCGATGGAGGACCTCCTGAGTATCCGTAGGGCGAAAGTTGCGGCCGGCGATGATGGGTATTCCGAGAGTGGGGAAATAACCGGGGCCGATCTCGTTCATGTAGGGCTCAGCTTGAGCGTCGGGGGTAGGAGGGGTGAAGCCTTCCACGGTCATGCTGCTATCCCATTCGTTGTCTTCGAGAATGCGCACGCTGGAGAGCCCAACGGATTGAACACCGGGGAGGGAAGCGAGAGACTCCGTCAATTGAGGATAGAAAACCTTGAGGCGCTCGACGCTATAACCGGTGAGCGAAGGATCGATCTGGAAACCGACAAGATTCTGGGCAGGAAAACCGGGGCCGAGGTTGCGGAGATTGCCGAGACTGCGAACGAAAAGTCCAGCGCCAATCAAAAGCAAGAGAGAAAGAGTGACCTGGGCGATGACGAGAGTTTTCCTGAGACTGCCATGGCCGCCGCCAACGACAGCGGCGGCTTCGTCCTTTAGAGTTACGGCGACATTGGGTTTGGTGGTTTGGAGAGCGGGGACGAGGCCGAAGAAGACGCCGGTGGCGACGGTGACGGCGAGAGTGAAAAGGAGAATGCGAAAGTCGGGAGAAGTGGAAATGTGCAAGCCGCCCGAATCGGAGGGCAGATACGCGGCCATGAGGGCTTTGTCCGCCCAATAAGCGAGGGCGAGTCCGGCGAGAGCACCGAACGTGGCGAGAGAAAGACTTTCAATCAAGAGCTGGGAAATGATGCGCGGGCGAGTGGCGCCCATGGCGAGGCGGATGGCCATTTCCTTTTTTCTAGCTGAGCCACGGACAAGTAGAAGATTGGCGAGATTGGCGCAGGCGATGAGGAGCACGAGACCGGTGATAGCCATGAGAACCCAGAGCGGAGTAGAGAGAGTCTGACGGGTGTAGGAACGACCTTGCGAGCCGGGTAAGAGCTCGATCCAACATTTGAGAAATTCTTCGCGGTCATAAGGCGAGGCGTGGGCGAACGCGGCCTGCTTGACTTCCATGTCGAGCATGGAATGCATGAAGGGTTGAAGCGAGGCTTGGGCCTTTTTGCGGGTGATGCCAGGCTTCAAGCGGCCGAAGGCGTTGACCCAGCGGTTGCGGCGTTCTTTGAGCATATCCTGAGGATCGCCGACGAAGAATTCTTTCGCCATGGTGATGGGAACAAAAAATTTCGCGGAGCGGCCTAGCTCGACGCCGTCAAATCCAGACTGCAGTACACCGACTACCGTCATGTTGTAATTGTTGAGAGTAAGGGTCTTGCCGACGATTCCGGGGTCGCCGGAAAAACGAGTTTTCCAGTAGCCGTAGCCGAGGACGACGTAGGGATCGCCGTCGGGAGCGCGATCGTCTTCGGAGGTGAAAACGCGGCCGAGATAGGGATTCAGGCCGAGGGTGGAGAAGTAGGTACCGGAGACCAATTCGAGGTCCACGAGTTCGGCGTGGCCGCCGAAGGAGAGGCTGGCAGAGGTTGGGAAGCGGCAAAACATGTCGGAGAAGACTTCATTGTGGGCTTGGAAATCGCGGAACATGGGATAGGAAATGGCGTTGCCACCCCAGTTGCTGCCGTAGTGGCGGCCGCGCATGGTTAGGAGAACGAGTTCCTGGGGATTTTTGATGGGGAGGAGACGGAGGAGAATCTGGTCGAGAAGGGTGAAAATGGCGGTGTTCGCACCGATGCCGAGAGCAAGGGTCAAGATGGCAATGGCGGTGAAACCCGGAGTGCGGGCGAGAGTGCGAAGGGAGTACTTGAAATCGCGAAAGGCGGTGTCTAGGGAGGCGATCGTATTCATTTCGCAGACCTTAGTCCTTTCGGAAGATGCCGTAGACAAACGTGAATACGGTTTGCGGCGGGAGTTGTTCCCGCGGAATTTGAGCCGGGCATTGCCGTGCGGTCCCGCACGGCGGGCCAAAGATTGAGACGATGCGTAGGTTGAAAGGTCTTGTCCGGCGAGTAGGGAGAACTTGGCAATAGCGAGCTTTTCGGTCCTGCGCAGGCGCTGGAATTAGGGCAGGCAGCGAGAAGATGCCAGGGACAAGGAAAGACGGGTCGTGCCGAGCCCCTATTGAGAAAGGGATGCGAATTTCAGACGGCGGTTGTTGTAGCCGCGCGCGGTGCGGAAGCCTCTTCTTTTTGACGGAAGAAGGTGGCGACGCGGTCGATGATTTCGTCGAGCGAGGTTTGGGGACGGAAGCCAGTGAGAGCGTGCAGCTTATCGACGGAGGGGACGCGGCGCATCATGTCCTCGAAGCCGGGCTCGTAAGCTTGGTCATAGGGAATGAATTCGATGGGTGAAGAGCTGCGGGTGCGCTCTTTAACCCGTTCAGCAAGGTCCTCGATAGTTATTTCTTCGGTGTTGCCGACGTTGACGACCTCGCCGATGGAGCGCTCCGTATCCATCAGGCGGATGAGGGCTTCGACGGTGTCGCGAACGTCGCAGAAGCAGCGAGACTGTTTGCCGTTGCCATAGACGCAGATGGGCTCGTTGTCCAGCGCCTGCTTGACGAAATTTGGGAGGACCATGCCGTAACGGCCGGTCTGACGAGGGCCGACGGTATTGAATAGGCGGACAACGATCACGGGCAGCTTTTTCTCTTTCCAATAAGAGAGGGCGAGAAATTCATCGAGAGCCTTGGAGGCGGCGTAGCTCCAGCGACCTTTGGTGGTGGGCCCAAGGACGAGATCGGCATCTTCGTGGAAAGGCAAGTTGGTGTTTTTGCCGTAGACCTCGGAAGTGGAAGCGGTGAGGACGAGTTTGCGTTTTTTGCAAGCGGCTTCGAGGATGCGCTGCGTGCCGTTGACATTGGTTTCGATGGTGCGCACCGGACTTTCGACGATGAGCTTGACACCAACAGCGGCGGCGAGATGGACGATGATATCGGCGTCATCCACGAGCTCCGCAAGGAGCTGAAGGTTTTCGATATTGTCGAGGTGATATTGCATCTGGCTGGAGGATTTCAAGTGGCGAATATTATCCATACTGCCCGTGGATAGGTTGTCCAGCAAAACGACACGGTCGCCGCGAGCGAGCAAGCGCTCCGCCAAATGGGACCCGATGAAGCCGGCGCCGCCAGTAATCAGATAACGCAAAGTGCCTCCCTACAATGTCTGATCGTCATCGCGATTGTGCGTGGAGCGCTCGGAGACAGATTCAGCCAGATCATCACGTTCATGAGGAGTGTCGCCCGCTTCCTGCTGAGGGCCGTAGCCATAAGAATAGGGATAGTAACGGTAGGAATAATAGTAGTCCGGGGCGCCGGAATCCACTGCGTTCAGTACGACGCCGAGGATGTGGCATTTGACGCTGGTGAGCAAGTCGCGAGTGCGAGTGAAAGCCTCTTTGGGTGTCTCGCCGCTGCGCACGACCAGTAAAACACCATCTGTTTGAACGGATAGAATGACGGCATCGGTGGCGGCCATGACGGGCGGCGAATCGATCACGACGAATTTGAATTTGGAACGCAATTCGGCGACAGCCTCGGCCAATTTACTCGAGGAGAGCAAGTCAGCGGGATTGGGAGGGAGCGGACCAGTGGGAATCGCGGCGAGATTAGGAATCGTGGGATGCGGCACGGTGACCAGATCAAGAGTAGAAACGCCAGCCAGATAAGAGCTGAGGCCAGCGTATTTGCCGCTTCCCAGGTTGAGAAGCCGGCCGACGCCGGGCTTGCGCAAGTCGGCGTCGACGAGCACAGTGCGGTCTCCAAGCTGGGCAAGAGTTACCGCCAAGTTGGCCGCAGCGGTGGTCTTCCCTTCGCGGGGGAGCGCGCTAGTTACGAGAATAACCTGAGGAGGCCGACCCGGCTGCGAAAGCAGCAGAGACGTGCGCAGAGCGCGGAAGGCTTCGGACATTTGCGAGTTAGGAAGATGCTGGGCCACAAGCTCGACGCGTTTCTCATGCCCATTGGTAGCGACGCCGGGCAAGAGGCGCTTGCGATTACCGTTCCCGTTGGCGCCAACAAACTGCGGCACAACGGCCAACGAAGGCAGCCTAGCCAGAGTCTCAATGTCATCCGGAGTCTTGACGGTGTTGTCCAGGTATTCGCGCATGAGAGCAAGACCGATGCCTCCGACGAGACCCACGAGAAAAGCCAAAGCGATGTTCCTGGCTTTGGCGGGACGCGCGGGATACGTGGGAATCATGGCGGGATCCACTACACGGATGTTGGAAGACTGCAGAGCAGCGGAAATTCCGACTTCCTTGAGTTTGGTCGTCAGACCATCGTAGAGAGCTTTGTTGGCTTCGGCCTCGCGCTTGATGATGTTGTATTCAACAAGGCGCTCGGCCATGGCATTCGCTTCCGTCTTCTGCTGATCCAGGGCCTGGGTAAGCAGGTTCTCGCGCTCTTTAGCTTCCTCATAATCACTCTTGATGTGCTCGAGGGTGGTGGCTTTTTCCTTTTGAATGAACTGGTCCATTTCATTCATTTGCTCTTTCATGCGCAGGACCTTGGGGAAATTAGGGCCGTACTGGCTTAAAGCGTCGTCGTAATCCACCTGGGCGCCCTGGCGCTTTTGGATGAGCCCCTGGAGGACGGGATCGTCTTGAAGCTGGGGCACGTCGGAGATGGCGCCGGACTTGGCAAACTGGTAGAGCGCCTCCTTCCTCATGCGTTCTTCCTGAGCGTCGGTCAGGGCTTTATTGATGTCCGCGAGGCGCTCAGTGGTGATGTTGGACTTGTCGTCGAGAGTCCAGATTTGATTTTGCCTTTCATAGGCGATGCGCTTGTCTTCCGACTCCTGAACTTTAATCTTAAGTTCGTCGAGCTCGTCGTGCAGCCAGGCGGTAGCCCGCGTGGTTTCATCGTAGCGGCTGCGAATGTTCTGCTCTTGAAAATTCTTGATGTGTTCGTTGACGACGCGTGCCGCGAACTTCGGGTCGGTGGATTCAAAACTCACGTCCAGGAGCTGGCTGTTAGGAACACGCTTCACGCTCAAGCTCCCGAGAAAAGCGCCGAGTTCGGGGGGCCGTTTTTGGTTTTCAAGGCTGCCGATGGTGAGAGCTTCCGAAGGCCCGTTGGCAGAAGCATACTCGGGCCTAGCGCCGAGTCCGCTGCTGCGGATAGTTTCCAATGCGAGAGTTTCACTCGTCAGAATTTTCGATTGCGTTTCGATGTAATTATCCTGATCCATAAGAAAATCGTAAGGATCCATGGCTTGGAAAGGAAGGATGCTGGCATTTTCGCGGTCGATCTCGATGCGGGCCGTGGCCACATAGACAGGTTGCATGCGGAAGGTAGCAATGGCGACGATAGTGACGACGGCGATTAAGAAGGACAAGATCAACCACTGATGTTTACGCAAGATCAGCAGATAGTCGTAGAGATGAGGCTCGCGTGGCGAGAGATCCCAGGCCGGGAGGCGGGACGAAGGGGGAATCAGCTCCACAGCGCCGTTCGCGCCATTTTCCCGAGGAACGAGTTTGTTGTCTTCCGCCATATTCTAGTGATAAGCGAGCCGATAAAGCGCGACGCCTGAACCGAGAGCAACGCCAAACTCAATCGACCGCAGAATGGCTTCCTTTGCTGCGCTGTCCGGAACATACAAGATGTCGCTGGGTTGGAGCTGCATATCTTCGGCTTTACGATTCAGGATTTTCTTCAGGTCCAGCTGTACTTCGTGCTGCTTGCCTTGTGCATCCGTGCGAATAACGACAGCGTGGTCCGTCTTCGCGGTGTGGGTGAAGCCCCCGGCCAGCGCTAGAATTTTCAGGGTATTCATCTGTTCGCGGTCGTTGGTGAGCACGAATCCGCCCGGTCTGCCGACCGCACCCAGGACGTACACAATTCCAGCGTGGGGAACGGTGACGACATCGCCCGCCTGCAGAAGAATATTGTTCTTGATATTCCCGGCCTCCATCAATTGATACAAATTAACGGTGATGGTATCCACCGCGGGAGGAGGCGAAGGAGCGACCGCGCCATTGATGGATTTCTCCGGCGAATTGGCGGGGGCCGGCAGTTCAGGGGGCTCCGCGGCAGCGGCACCGGAGGACGAAGGGGGCGAGGAAGTGGCCGCGGGAGTCGACCCAGGTTTGATGGGCAGAGATTTTGCGACAGCAGGATTTGCAGGGCCGCTAGCGGGAGTTTCCGAATCTTCAAAAGTCATCTGTGGAACGGGCCGCGTAATAATGACTTCATCGCCGGCATCATTGGCGAGTCCGCCAGCTTGGGCAAGGACCTCAAGAAGCGTTACTTGACTATCAGCTTGGTAAACCAAAGGACGCTGGACCGCCCCGACGACGGTAATGGGTTTGCTCTTTCGTTCTACAACGGTGACACTCACTTCGGGATGGGACACCAGGCCGTCTGCTTCCAGCACCTCGGCGATTTTCTGCTCCGCCTGCATTTCGGTGAGCCCGGAGACGCGCAAGCGCACGGGCACGAGAGGGATACCGATGGTGCCTGTCTGGCTGACACGCACATCACGACTCAGCTCCTTGACGTCGAATACTTCGATAGAGAGCAAATCGCCGTTGCCAAGGACGTAGTCGTGCGGAGCCATGCGTGCTTCGGCGGATAGCTCGCGAATGCGATCGTTAGTTTGTTGTGGTGTCTCGAGAACGGTCTGCGCGCTGCTGGGCGACGCCAGAACCACTGACCCGAGCAGGGCGATGGAGATGAGACACAACGTCCCCGCACCCAGTCTCGCTGGCTGCATACGAATAGATGACCCCCAGGATTGATTATACAGGTAGAAGGACAAAGTCCATCAGGGATTTCGAGGCCTATGACGGACACGTTCCGATCCAGTAGCACCCGGCATGGATTGGCGAATTTCACTGGTAGCCAGATTGGCCATGAGAAAAAAGAGAAGAGCGTTGGCTGGAATGTGCAGATTGAAATCGACCAGACTATGAGTGAGAAATCCGAGACAAGCGACAAGGCCCGAGAGCTGAAGAATCGAGGCGAAGCCTCCATGGGACTGGGACAAGGGCCGCAGAGAATCGAAGAGCAAGACGGCGAGGAACCAAAGACAGCACAAGCCGCCAGCAATACCCGTTTCCGCCAGACCCTCGAGGTAATCATTGTGGGAATGGTTGACGATTTTTCCGTCGTAGTTTGAATCGTAGGCGGGGAAGACGGTCTGCAGGGTGCCAAGACCGGTGCCCATCCAGGGATGGTCCAGGAAAATCCGCCAAGTGTCCGTTCTCATGGAGGTACGCTTCCCCGCAGTCACCTCGAGGGATTGGAAGGAAGAAAATCGTTCCAGGAGTTGCTGAACACCGAGCCAGGAAACCATGAGAAAGGCGAGCAAGAGGACCGCGGCGCCGGAAAGCAGATGTTTTCCGGCTGTGCGGCGGAGCAGAAGCCAAAGAACCAAAACACCGACTTCCACAGCGAGGCTGACGATGCCCCCACGCGACGCAGAAAGAAACAGAGCGCCGATAGGCAGGACGGCGAACAGACTGACGAGAAACCAGCGTTCCCGGCGGACCTTGCCAAGGACCAGGGGAACTAGAGACAACGGAACGATCAGCTCGACAAATCCGGCGAAATGGTTGCGGTTCACATACGGTCCGAAGGGGGTGCCTCCGAAATGCATTTCACGGAACCAGTAAAGTTTTCCGTTGAACGTAAGGTGCTGCAAGATGCCGAAAAGGGAGACCGCGAACCCGAAAATCATCCCAAACCATACGAAGCCGCGCCAGTCCTCAAGCGTGCGGAATGCTTGCCCAGCCAGGAAGAGGATGAGGATATCGGCGAGCAGAAGCTGGAGCTCCATGCGCGTGTCGTAAGAGGACGCCGTGAAGTGAAAAACCCATTGAACGAGAGCGATCAGCAGGAGACCGACCAGCGGCAAGAGCAAATGAGAGACGACGAGCTGATGTTCTTCTTTGAGATAGGCGCTCACGGCCCAGACAAGAAAAAGCAGGGCTGCGCCGATTTCCAGGACGGCGCGGGCCCAATCCTCGACGGCGCCGTGGGAGGCCACGGCGAAAACAATGAGGACACAGATGCCAACGCGGATGAACCTCATTGCGTGGGGCTCTCCGCGGATTGCGGCACCAAAGCAACGTCGTCAATCCAGGCCAATCCGAAAATCTTGCTGTCAAATTGGGCGCTCGCGAGGCGGGTTATGCACAGTTGCAGTTCCTGAACGTCCTTTCCCGAAGTCCAGGGAAGAACGATTTGCGTCCAGGGCTGGGTGCCGCGAAGATCGTCTGTCCAGACAACGGAATGGTCAGAAGGGCTGGCGGAACGAAGGCCGAAGCGCACGCCCTGATCGGTAGACAAGGAATGGGTCCGGACCCAGGCGGAAAAGCGGTAAGTAGTAGAGGGTTGGACGGGGATGAGCTGACAGACATCGGCGAAGTTGACGTTCTGCAAACCGCTAAAAATCAGACGGAGGGAACGATTTCCGGAATGCTTTTCTTTGGTATCCAGAGCGATCTGGACACCGGAGGCATAGGAAAGATAGCGCCAGGTGAATCCGCCGCCCACGACATTCGTTTCGAAGCCTCCGTCCCATACTAGAGAACCCGGAGGATGTGGCGGTCGCGACACGCCGGCAAAAACGAGCGCCTGATCCCAGACGCGCTGGGCCTCCGCGACCTGCTGTTTCTGAAGGAGAGCCTCGATGAAAGGATAAGACTCGCGCAGGGGAAATTGCGGATGAAGAGCGGCGAGCTGGGACCAGACGACGAGGGCTTGATCGGTTTGATCCTGCTCTGTCAGCAAAGAAATCACGCTCAAATAAGCGTTTTGGGAGCGGGGCAGGACGCGGTCCAAAACGGCGTTGACGCCGGGGTCAACCCGCATGCCGAGAGCGAAAGCTGCCGCTCCACGCTTCGGATCGACTTCCACCGAATGCTTTATTTCCGCAAATGCGCCGTCCAGTTCACCCTGGCGGAGAAGAAAATTTCCGTAGCGCCAAGAGACATCGGGCGAACTCGGGTAAGCGCGCTGGGCCCGGAGAAATGCAGCTCGGGCACCTTTGATGTCGCCTTCCGATTCGTAGGCAGAACCCAAATCCAGCCAGGTGTCCGCTGAATGCGGGTCGAAGGATAAGGCTTCTTGATAGGCGCGAATGGCCCGCTGAGTGTCGGGATTTTCCAGGTTGTACTGCCAATAGCGGCCGAGGAGATACCAATTGGCGGCGTCGTCCGCTTCGAGCTGCGTGGCTCGCTGGTAGCCTTCCGGCGTGTTAAGTCCGGCATCATGCACCGCAATGGTGTTGCGGACGCTGGAGTAGGAAAGACCGGCGGCGAGCACCAGCGCAAGAACGACGAGAAGCCCGCGCGCGGCAGGACTTGAGAGACTAAGAATCATCCCGCGATACTGTGCATAGACAAACTCTTAGATGCAAGATGAAAGTCTGGAGAAGAGATGAGAGGACGCAGCCAAGGGTTGCTGAGGGTGAGGGCTATTTGCCCATAGATGCCGAGAAGGTTTCGTCGGCGCGGCCACGGCGGCGAACGTCGATCCCCAAGCGCTTGATTTTTTGATTCAGCGTCGAAAGGGGAATGATAAAGCGCTCGGCAGCTTCGGTCTGATTCCAGCCGGTTCGTTCGAGCATGTCCATAATGATGCGGCGCTCGATCTCGTCCATGATTTGAAAGAGCGAAGGGTGTGGAGAATCGGCAGCGGAACGAGAGCCGGGCTCGCCGGGCAAGGGCGGAAGAAATTCCGAAAGCTGGAGCCGGACGCCGCGAACGATTTCCTTGCTGCGGATGCTTTCGGGCAGCAGATCAATGTCGACGCGCTCTTGCGTGGAAAGCACGACGGCGCGCTCGACAACATTTTCTAATTCGCGGACGTTGCCTGGCCAATCGTAATCCATGAGGAGTTTCATGGCTCCCGCAGTAAAGAGGCGCATGGGCTTGCCGTTCTCGAGGCAATAGCGGCCGAGGAAATGAGCGAGGAGCGCGGGCACATCTTCGCGGCGGTCGCGCAAAGGAGGGAGCTGCAAGTGAATGACGTTCAAGCGATGGTAAAGGTCCTCGCGAAAACGGCTTTCGCGGACGAGCGTAAGGAGATCGACGTTGGAGGCGGCTACTATGCGCACGTCCACCTTGATCTGCTCGGTGCCGCCGAGACGCATGAATTCGCGTTCCTGAATGACGCGAAGCAGCTTGGCCTGCGTTTCCGGACTGATGGTGGCGATTTCGTCGAAGAAAATAGTGCCTTGATCGGCGACTTCGAAAAGACCTTTTTTTGAAGCGACGGCGCTGGTGAAAGCGCCTTTCACGTGGCCGAAGAGCTGGGATTCGAGCAAGTCCACGGGAATCGAGCCGGTATTGACTGGTACAAAAGCTTTGTCCGCACGGGTGGAAGCCGAGTGGATAGCTTTGGCGATGAGTTCCTTGCCAGTGCCGCTTTCGCCGCTTATGAGCACGGTAGAGCGCGAAGGCGCCACCTGCGCAACCAGATCCAGCAGCGTGAGCATTTTCTCGCTCTTGCCGATGATGTTCGGAAAATTGAAGCGCTGCTTGAGGGCGCGCTTGAGGTGGACGTTTTCCTCGCGAAGACGGCGTGATTCAACGGCTTGGGCCACCTGCGCCAAGAGTTCGTCATTGGACCAAGGCTTGGTGATGTAGTCGAGAGCGCCGCCCTTAAACGCGGCACGTGCCATGTCGATCGAGCCGTAGGCGGTGATTAAGACGACGGAAAGCTCCGGATCGCGCCTGCGAATTTCGCGAAGTAGCTCAAGGCCGTTGCGATCCGGGAGACTGACATCGAGCAGCAGCAAATCGTAAGGGTGCTCTTCGAGCTTGGCGAGACCGGACTCGCCGGTTTCCGCGCTGGCGACGCCGTAACCCTCGCTGGTGAGCAGAAGCTCGAGGCCCTCGCGAATTTCCGATTCGTCATCGACAACGAGGATGGAGCCCTTAGACATGAACCGACTTCCTGACCGCGGGGAACTCTACGTGAAACGAAGTGCCCTTGCCGGGAGTCGAGCGGACGTCAATCTTCCCGGAGTGTTCTTTGATGATGCCGTAGCTGACGGAAAGCCCCAGACCAGTGCCGCGGCCAGTGGGCTTGGTGGTGAAAAAGGGGTCGAAGATGCGGTGAATGTGTTCACGCGGGATGCCTGCGCCAGTATCTACGACTTCGATCTCGACGCTGCCATTATGCGCTCCGGTGCGCACTTCCAACAAACCTCCTCCGGGCATGGCGTCTCGAGCATTCAGAAAAAGATTGAGAAAGACTTGCTGCAGTTTGTTGGCGGAGCCGCGCACGGCGGGAAGCGTTTCGCCGAGGTGCTTGACGACTTGAATCTGCGAGGTTCTGAGCGGATGCGAAACCAGAGAAAGAGTTTCCTCGACAACGCGGTTTACGTCGATGTCGACGGCTTCGCCGGCTCCTGTGCGCGAGAAATTCAGCAGGTTATTCACGATTTCGCTGGCACGAAAGGTTTGTTTGACGATCTTTTCGATGATCGATTGACGCGGATCGCCATCGGGCATCTGCTTCGCGAGCATCTGAATGTAATTTGAAATCACAGCCAGCGGCGTGTTAACTTCATGCGCCACTCCCGCGGCGAGCAAGCCGAGAGAAGTTAGCTTTTCGGTCTGCGACATTTGCTCCGCCATGCGCTCGCGCTGCGTGACATCATCGAAAAGCAGGAGGCGCCCGATGCGTTCGGCGGACTTGCTGACGAGCGGAGTGATGGACACATTCAGCGTGAGCGTCTTGCCTTCATGGTGCAGACGCTGCTTGTAAATGCCGGTGACTTGCTCCTCGTCTCCGCGCGCGGCAATCTCGGCTGCAAGAGCTTCCGGAAGCAAGGAGCGGAGTTGGCGTCCAACAGCCTCTTGGCGGGCGACGCCGAAAAGTTGCTCCATGCGTGTGTTCCAGGACTCGACGATGCCTTCCAAATCCACAGCAAGAACGCCGACGTTCAAAGATTCCACGATGTTCTCGCTGAAATCCTTGAGGCGCGCAATTTCGAGAGCCTTTTGCTCAAGCGAGGTATAGAGCTGGGCGTTATCGAGAGCGACAGCTACATAGCCGGCGATCGTTTCGACGAGCTCGACGTCGTCGCTGGAAAGATAATCTCCGTCGACGGTCTTGCCGAGCCCTAAAACAGCGACGGTATGCTCGCGAATGCGGCAAGGCACAAAATAATTGAGGTCGAGCTGCTCGAGCGTGCTGCGGACTGGCTCGCTGACATCTCGAGCTGCGCGGGGCGATTCAAAAAAAATCGCTCCGCGGGCGAACTCGGGCCGGGCCGGACCGAGGAAACTAAGATCGAGAGGCTCCGCAAGACGCACACCCATCGAGCGAGCGAGACGCAGACGGCCGGGGTTCGAGACGTCCTCGACAAAAATCGCCAGGCGATCGACGAGGAGCGTTTGCGACACCCGATCCATCACGGAGCCGAGCATGGGTTCGAGCCGGACTTCGTTGGTAAGCGTGCGGCCGAATTCAATCAGAGTGCGGCGGTAGTCCAAGCGATCACGGTAAAAGAAGCGATCCAGACGCGCCTGAATCCATTCGCGAAAGGGCTGAAAGAGAAACGCGGCGATGACGATAGCAATGATTCCGCCGACGGGGCCGTTCGCGGGGGCATGAAACATCTGCGGAATGAGCGCCACGAAGAAAAAGTAAATCGTGGCGACGGCAGCGGTAGCGGCGGTATACGCCAAGCCGCGTTTGAAGATGATGTCTACATCCATCAAACGATAGCGAATGATGGCGTAGCCGAAGCATAGAGGAATGAAAACCAGGGTAACCGTGGTGAATTTCATCCAAGGCTGGGTAGCCGGGTCGATGGCGTAAGGCACGATGTACAGAGCAACGAAGGGAAGCGTGCCGACGAAGGTTCCGGCCGTGAGCCACTTCAATTGCTGCCGCAAAACGCCAGCGGGTGCGCCACGATAATTGCGATAGAAAACGATGCCGGCCGCGAGCAAACAGGCGCCGAGATAACTGTAGGCAATTTTGTCCAAAAGGACTCGGGAGCCCAGCCAGGGAACAAAACCGAGCGCGCCCAAGGCGGTGCTAATGTGGACAAAAAGAATTCCAAGAGGCGGAAGATAAACGAGGCCGAGCTTGGAAATCGAGCGGCTGACGCCTTCAGACCGCTCCGGGAAAACCAGCGCGAAATGCAACAAAAGAGCGGGCATAAGGAGCTGCGCCAGGATTTTGATCCAATAAACTTCATAGTCGAAGGTGTCCAGCTTTCCGCTGTAATGGAAAGAGTAGAAGATGAAAGAAACGAGGCAAAAAACGTAGAAGTGGACGGCACGGGGCGCGTTCCAACGCCGGGCAAAAATAAAGAGGCCGATGAAGAGATAGATCAGTCCGATGACGCGCTCATAATTCTCAATGCCAGTGGGCTTTTCGGCAGGCGCGGTTACGAGCGGAGTCTCAAACTCTTCGCCGTTGCGCGAGAGTTTGTAACGCACTTGCGTCCAAAGCCCTGCGTGCCAGAGGCGCTTGGTTACCTGCACTTGCCGCGAGATGGGGCTGTCGTTGATCGCCAGTAAGTGATCCCCCACGTGGACGCCGGCACGGGCCGCAGGGGAATTCGCAGCCACCTGCTGGGCTTGGACGCCTTGTGCGGTATCCAGCCAAACCACTCCGTCATCCGGAGACTCGAATTGGGACCTTTGGACGAAGTTC
The DNA here is from genome assembly GCA_049800195.1 of Candidatus Acidiferrum sp. Classification (GTDB taxonomy): domain Bacteria; phylum Acidobacteriota; class Terriglobia; order Acidiferrales; family UBA7541; genus Acidiferrum. The sequence goes on along the minus strand of JBARJI010000090.1, from coordinate 28,959 downwards.
AGCCAGGCAAAGATCATCGCCGCAAGCGTGGCGAACGCTAGAACGACTGCCCCTAAGCTGACTCTGAGATTTTGCTTCATTACGGGCCCTGGTGGGCTGACACCCCACCGCTAACTCTTGGATGCAAACGAATGTCCATTCTTTGGAAGAGCAGCTTGCCAGCAAGTATATTATATTTCAACAAATTACGGAACAGAGGAGAAGCTCGGGTGGGGATAATCCGCTTTCTGGGAGGACACATACAGGTTTTCAGAGTCCATTTCGGACTAGAATTGAAGGCTGAGGCCACCCCGAAACGTGCGGAAAGCGGGCATTAGTGTCAAGTGGCCATCCTGCGTGTTGAGGGTAAGATAGCCCTGAGCAAAGAGGTTGTCGCATTCCGCGTTTGCCTCCCAGCGGCCCGGGCCAAATTTGGGCAAGCGCTGGTGCACACCGATGTTGAAATAAGGTTCCATGTCGAAAACGGAATCTCCATAGCTATCGACGCGGTTGACCGTTGGCCCGCTGATCCATTGATAGCCTACAGTGAGCCTGGTGCCGAAACGCGGCATCCTTTCGGAAACTCTAACTCCGGCAACCTGACGGCCGGCTGCATGCAAAAGTTCACGAAGCGGCGCAGCAGCTGAACTCGAAGGAGTCAATGCGCCAGCAAAGGCGTAGAGCGCGGTAAGCTCCACATCATCCGTCAGCTTCTCTTGATAGACTGCGCGACTTCCCCAACTGCTGGAAGAGCCGCCGTCGTAAGAGAAGCCATTCGAATACACGTCCTGGAAAAAGTCGGCAGCGGGAAGATTAGTGCCCCGGCCAAAGACTGCGACGTGACTGTTGTCATCATGAAAGGCTGCAACCTGCAACTTGCCGCGCGCCCCGAGCTTGCGTTCCGCAGCGAGCTCTTCGTGGAAACCACTCTCGAGGACCGGGCGTCCGTCTCGCCACATCAGGACGGGAAACGCATCCATCTCGTTCAAGGCCGCCGCCAAAGTGCTTCCTGACTCTCCTTCGGAGACCTCCAGCGGCTCAGGACCCGTTGGCATGGATGCAAAAGTCAGGGAGGCTTGCCAGTCGTCAGAGATCCGCGCATCCAGCTGCATACGTGGGCGCAAGGAAGATGCCGGCCGTCCCAAACCAACCAAAACATATTCACCACCGTATTCAAGGACGGCGCGATTTCCAAATGCCAGGGAGCCTCCCTGAGCGACGCGGACACCACGGAAGGTGGGCCCCAAATCTCCCAGCTTGGATTCGCGGAGCACCAGAGCAGTGTGCGGACCGGTGGCGAGCGAGCCGGTGGGGAGCCAAACGGTGGCAATTCCACCAGCGGGAGAATCACTGTCATAACTCATCAGGCCCGCAAGGAGAAGCCTGCTGGTCGAGCCGAGCGGCTGGTCATAGGCAAACGCGGTCGCCGGACTTGCGGGGAGATTGGAAACGGAGCCGGGTCTGCGAGCGCCATCGGTAAATTCCAAACGGCCTCGCGCCGAGTCGGTGGGAACTGAATCGGCGTCCACGGTGACGGCGCTAAGGGGATCGTCCTCGACCCATTGAAGAACCGGGCGGACGGAACTGGCGGTGCGCAGGACCCACTTCCAATCATCGGCTTCGCCAGCCACGGAGGAGGGAGCGCGTCGCAACTGCTCGAGGGAAGCAAATAGGGATTCCAGCTGAATACGGACAAGAGTCGTAAGATTCGCGCTGACGCGGATATGTTTCTCAAGAGTGGGGAGAAAACCGGCAAGTGTTACTCGCACACTATAGAAGCCAGGGGCGAGGCCCTCGCCGCGGAAAACTCCCTGCGTGTTGGTGAAAAAATCGAGGGGAGATGTGGCTACGGCCGATTCCGGGATAAGCTCCACGCTGGCTCCCATTTGGGGCGTACCAGCGGTGTCTCGAACCACACCAGAGAGAATGCCCTGAACAGACTTCAACTGAGCCAGCGCTGGATTCGCTCCCAAAGATGAGAACGCAGCGGCCAGGACGAGTGCCCCCAAGACTCGGACCTGTCCTCTAATCACTGCTAACTACCTCCTGGAACTGTATTCTCCGCAGCTTTAGTCGGTTCCTGCGCACCCTTGACCGTAAAGTCCGCCGATTTGGAAATCGATTGATTGGAGATATCGTCCTTTGCGGTAATTTCAAGCGTGTACTTGCCGGGAACGAGGGTTGACAGCGGCAGCCACCGCTCGATGGTGACTTGGTCGCCCTGCTGCTTCATTTCCGCCGACGTCTCCTTGAATTGCATCACTTGCTCGGGACCCTTCTTCACGGTGTACAAGAAGGTTGCATTCGACTTGTGAGTCTTGACGTCAGGCTGCAGGTTGTACACCTGAAGATAGATCCCCAAGCGACCGTCTGTTTTGAAGTCGCTTTCAAGGCGGGGCCGCACTTTGGTGGAGCCCAAAACGAATTGCCCTGCGCCAATCTGATTGGCGGGAACATGCTCAAGCTCATCCGCAAGGATGAGCGTGCTGGCATCGAGTTTATCGTCCGCGTAACGTGGCACCGCTAGCCGGGTGTTCACAACGCCCACATTGCCGCTCTGAACGTCCTTGATGACGATATCCAGCCGATAAAGGCCGGGACGCAATGGAACGGTTTGCTGATAAATCGACTGCAGCTTAAGCGACTGTTGAAACAAGGAATCCGGAAAATCCTTGGAGATGGGAGTTTCAAAAGTCTGAACCACGCGACCGGTCAAAGTGCTCACACGGCCGAATACGTTCATCGTGGCCGAATGAATGCCATCCTTCGCTTGAAAGGTAAGCTGACCGTTGGGCACCTGGACCGTGATAGGGACCAACACAGTGTCGTTGGTTACTTTCATAAAATCCGTGCGCCACATGAAGTGGAGTTGATCGCGGACAATGCGTGCGGTCACAATTGCTTCGAGGTCCTTGAACTTAACGTCAGGAGGCCGCTGCACTTTGGCGTAAAGATCCAAGCGGTTGAATTCATCCATGCTGGCTGGGGTTCCACCCATGGTGGTCGGAAGGTTCGTACCGTCGGAGCGCGTGAAGCGGTCCGTCTTCGAGGCCAAGCCCATGGACTCGAGCAAGCTCAAGCCGGCGCCAGGAACGTGAAGCAGGGCGTCTTTTTCGGAAGGATCCATGGTTAGGTGATACTCACCGGAACTGCTGGGATCGACGAATTCGAGTTCGATGTTCTCGCCGATTCCCGGCAGGTAGCGCCACCGCCAGGTTTCCCAGGGATAAGTGGTCGTCGTGCCGCCACCGTCTTCCATCGGCCGGTCCCAAGTGCCACCTGTCGGATGGGAATCGATCTCGTCGGGCGGACCCCACATGATGTACATGCGGCCACGGTCCGTTTTCCAGCCCGGAATACCAGACGCGAAGTGCTCGTTGGCGTAAGCGATGCGACGATAATGCTCTTCTTTAAAGTCGTTATCGGGAAGATCGGGATTGCTGCTTCGCCGGAGCCAGAACTGCTCGATAAACTGTTCGCGTTCTTCATTGGTGTCAAGCTGAAGAAAGGCGTTTCGCTCTTCCGGGGAAATAATGTAGACGACGTCTTCGTTGAGCCATTGTTTGTACTGGACGTCCAGTTCTTTGAGTGTCCTGCGTGCCTTCTCTTTCTGCTCTTTGCGTTGCTCCTTAGTGAGCGTCTGAGGAGGCGGAGGATTGTTGGGATCCTGAGCCTCTTGGGCAGGCAGGGTTGGAACAAAAATCACAAACGAGAATGCAGCAGCAATCAGGGCACGAATTACCCGTGGCATAGGCACACCTCAACTTCTAGGACTTTGGATTCTACCCCTGCAAAAGCTGGCCGTCAATCGAGGAATCCCCTGCATTTTGTAGGGCTTGCCCCCCGATTGCGGTTAGAACCACGGAGTAAGCGAAGAGTTGCCTGACAATTTTTGGCCTGACCTGGGGGACAGGTTTTTACGGAAACAGGGACAAGGAGGAAAGAAGGCGAGATCATTGTACGCCGGATGAACAGCGGGCGGAATTTCTCGGGATGCCTACTGCACACGCTGGCCGTGAACGTCCGAGCCGACAAGGGTATCGAAGATCGCCAAAACGTGTCTGCGATATTCAACCATGCGGGTGAAGATATCGCGCAGTTCCGGCTCGCGCTCGGCCTCGCGGTGCCACTTGGCCAGAACCATCGCAGGCACTTCAATGTCTCTGCGCAATTTTTCCGCGGAATGTCCGCGAAGGAAGAGGCCGTAAAAAAATGCAGCTTCCCGCTGCGGGAAGTCGAAGTCATGCACGACTTCGGAGGGAACGATTTGTGGCAAGGTGGCCATAGAGAAAAAGGCAGTTTACCGAAAAGATTTTCCGCGTCAAGTAGTACGGTGGGCTTATTGCCGCTACTTATGCAACTCTCCGCCCCTGGACGAGATGTATCCCGGTACAACAGATGGTACAACGGGGTTGCCAGCGGGTTCTAACCGCCGTAGGATGCTTAAAGGCATGGCAGGGTTACATAATTCGGTGGCGGGACAAGCCCTTGGACGTTTTGCGCGCTTTGGGCTGCTCAGGGGACTACGCTCGATCGAGATCGATAGGGAAGAGTTTCGCCGGCAACTCAAGAAGAAACATGGCCTTGAGGTAGCGGATTTTCGTGGCATGCACAATGTGCCTCTGGCCCGCCTGGATGCCATCGCCAAGACCCTGATCCGGGATACCGAGCGCCTAGCACTGCTCGAAGGCGCCGGCTTTGGCTTGGGCGGGATGATTACGATCGTTCCGGACGCTGGGCTTCTTACAATTCTAACGCTTCGGCTTATCCAAAGACTTTGCCTGCTGTATGGATTCGAACAGCACGACCGAAGCGAGCGGCTTGAATTATGGATAGCCGCTGCAGCAGCTACGGGCGTGGATTACGGCAAGGATCTCGCGGAGAAACAAATCCTGGAGAAACTCGCGCCGCGGATAGCGGAAAGGCTGGCCGTCAAGCTGGGGCAGGAAACGGCGGAGAGGTGGGTTGGCCGCTTGATTCCTCTTGCCAGTTCGGCGATCGCCGGGGCGCTGAACTTTACTTTCGTTCGTGCTTGGGGCGGCCGTGTGCAGCGCAACCTGCGCCTGCGCCATGTTTCCCGCCGGCCGCCGGCCGCAGCTCCTTCTCATTCGGCGTATACTTCTGCACAGGCTGTGCTCGCCTAGATCTCGCGGCGGTTTTAATCTGCGCGCCCCGCCTCTTTCCATGCTGGATCGCGATCTCTTCTTGATTTGCAAGAGCACTGGCAAAGGCCAAGTGAGCCGCAAGGCAATGAAACTTCGTTGCTCCCAACGGCCGTGGCTTCTGGGGATCTTTTTCGTTTTGGCGGGCTTTTTCACGACGCCGGCCGCACGCTCTCAGGACCAGGAAGACGTTAAGGGCATGCCCGCCGAGCCCGCGGATGCCCAGGAAATCCGAGATCAAATCGCGGCAGTTCAGAAACTGCAATCCACGTTCCCGGACCGGGGGGCAGCCCTGTATTTTCTGGCCGTGGCGAACGAGCACCTGCGGGATTCCCTCGGAGCGATGGCGCTCTTGAAAGAATGCCTCGCCTTGCAGGAGGGATTTGATCCTTCCGGCGATCCGGCGTTTCTCGATTTGAAAGAATCGAACGAGTTCAAGGCGCTGGTCGAAAATGTTCACCGCGATTTTCCCGTTACGATGCAAGCGCGCGAAGCTTTTCGGACAACGGAAAAAGACCTAGTCCCGGAAGGCCTGGCTTACGATGCGCGTCGGGATGTCTTTTATCTAGGCAGCCTCAATCGGCGGAAGGTCGTAGAGATCGGACGAGATGGAAACATTTCCGATTTCGTTTCCGAGGGGCGTTATAGCCTGTTGCCCGTGATGGGGATCAAGCTCGATCCCAACGATGGGACGGTGTGGGCCGATTCTTCCGCCGACAGCGGGCGCACGGAGCTTTTGCATTTTGACGGGACGGGAAAACTACTGGGACGCTTCAAGCCCGCGGGACCGGTGAAGCACGCCTTCCATGACTTGGTAGTCCGCAAGAACGGCGAAATAATCACGACAGATAGCTTGGCAAACGAAGTGATTCGATTCGAACCGGCGACACGTGTTTTCAAACCTGTGCCGGTTCATCGCCCCCTCTTTTACCCCAATGGGATTGCTCTAGGCGCCGACGACCGAACTCTCTATGTCGCCGATAGTTTGGGGGTGGCGAAAATAGACCTTGCAACAGGGAAAAGCCGCGATGTCGACCCGAGACCGCGAAGCACGCTTGCAGGCATCGACGGTCTCTACTGGTACAAAGACAGTCTCATCGCCATTCAGAACGGCATTGGGTCGCCCCGCGTGGCGGCCTTTCGTCTTTCGGGCGATGGCCTTAGCGTGACTCGCACGACCGTGCTCGAAAATCGCACGCGTTTTTGTGTCTTGCCGACGACCGGGGCCATCCGCGAATCCGATTTCTTTTTCATTGCGAACAGCCAGAGCGATAACATGAACGACGGCGAAGTGATGGACGTTACGAGACTTGAGGCGGTGCGCGTAGGTGTGCTGCGGCTGCCCTAACAAGCTGCAACGAAAAGGCTGCCGAGAACCGGGAGTGGAATTTGGCGTGGGCACGCCGTAAAGTGATGGCAGTTTTGTGGCATGCAGCTTCGCGCCAGAGAAAATGCGAATTCAGAAAAGGAGGCCCGAGATGCGGGGAACACAAAAGGTGTTTGGCGCAATCATTCTCGCGCTGGCGGGGCTTGCCCTGGGGCTGATTCCTCAACAGGCTTCATCGCGTTCCACGGGAACTTGGGAGCAGGATGCGAATATCGAACCCATTCCCGCTTATCACAAGTCCGCGCCAACCGGAACGTTGCCGGCAACCCTCGGTCCTTCTCTTTTTGCCGACCCCATCGCTCAAAACGCTTACCGGCTCGCGGCGCGCATCAGGAAGATCCTCTACCAGGAACCTTGCTATTGCCATTGCGACAGGAGCCAAGGCCACGGAAGCCTGCTTGATTGTTACGCGGGCAAACACGCCGCGGAGTGTGGGATTTGCATTCGCGAGGGCCTCTATTCTTACCAGCAATCGCGGAAGGGTAAGAGCGTGGCGCAGATCCGCGAAGGCATCGAGCGCGGCGACTGGCAGCAGGTCGACGTGACCAAATACGAATCGCCCCAGCCCGCGAAATAATCCTTCCTAGGATTTAGCTGCCTGGTGTTGGCGCCCTTGCTTAGTTGCTCAGTCTTTTGGCTCGATAGCGGAGATGGGCAAACAGTGTTCTGCGGCAGTGTGTTTTCTTAGGCGATGCCGGTTAGCCGGTATCGTGAAACCGCCCCTTGATGCGTTTCGTCTGTCTCTGAGGTGCGTACCGGATTGGCTGGCGCCGGGATGCTGCAAACTTCAGTGCTTGAACTTTTCTAGCCAGCGGATCGGAGGAAAGCGTGCGGAACCGTAAGTATCCGTTGGGCATTCTCGTGACGGCCCTTTTGGTTGCCGCAATCATGATTGCGGGGGCCGGACTGCGGGCCTCCACGAAGCCGATTGACGACACGAGCTACTGGGGATTTGACACTGCCAATCTCGATCGATCCTGCAAACCTTGCGATGACTTCTATCAGTTCGCCATGGGTGGCTGGAGGAAAACCAATCCGATTCCGCCGGAATATTCCACCTGGGGCTCGTTCTCCCAACTCGTCGACAAGAACCAACAAAACCTAAGGCAGATTCTGGAAGCGGCGGCGAAGCAGCAAGCAGGCCCGGGTTCACACGAACAAAAGATCGGCGATTTTTATGCAAGTTGCATGGATACGGCCGCGATTGATGCAGCCGGCACAAGACCCATTGATGCAGAGCTCGCGGTTATCGAGGGGATGAAAAACGGCGCCGACGTGCAAGCGGAAGCTGCGCGTTTGCAAAAAGAAGGCGTGGGAGTGCTGTTCCGGTTTAGCGCGAATCAAGACTCAAAAGACAGTTCGCAGGTGGTCGGCGCCGCGTGGCAGGGAGGGTTGGGTCTGCCGGAGAGGGAATACTACCTGAAGGACGACGACAAATCGAAGCTGCTGCGCGACGCCTACGTAAAGCACGTCGCCAGGATGTTTGAATTGCTGGGAGATTCCGCGAGCGCGGCGGGAGGCGAGGCAACCACGGTTCTTGAAATTGAAACCTTTCTTGCCGATGCCTCCATGAAAAATACCGACCTGCGCGATCCCGAGAAGACCTATCACAGGATGAGCTTGGCAGACTTGCGCGCGATGACCCCGGATTTTAACTGGCCACGCTATTTCACGTTAGTGGGCCGCCCTGAAATGAAGGAAATAAATGTGGGCCAGCCGGATTTTTTCAAAGCGCTTGACTCGCGACTCGCCTCAACTCCTCTTGCGGACTGGAAGACTTATTACCGCTGGCATCTTTTGGACTCATTTGCATCAGCGCTTCCGGAGAAATTTGTGGATGAGGAATTTGCATTTCGAGGCCAGACACTGACTGGGACGAAAGAGATTCAGCCACGCTGGAAACGCTGCACGCAGGCCACAGACCGAGCGCTGGGCGAAGCTCTCGGCCAGGTTTATGTAGAAAAGTATTTTCCGCCGGATGCCAAGGCTCACGCTCTCGAGATGGTGCACAACCTCATTTCGGCGCTCCACGACGACTTGCAGACGCTCCCCTGGATGAGCCCTGAAACGCGCGCGCAGGCGATCGCCAAACTTGATGCCTTCTCCGTCAAGATCGGTTACCCCGATAAGTGGCGCGACTACTCGAAATTGAAGATAGACCGTGCATCATTGCTCGAAAATGAGAAACGCGCCTCGGAGTTCGAATTCGAACGGCGGCTTGCGAAAATCGGCAGGCCCGTAGACCGCACGGAATGGGGCATGACGCCGCCCACTGTAAATGCTTACAACAACAGCAGCATGAACGAAATCGTCTTCCCGGCAGGAATCCTGCAGCCGCCGTTCTACGATCCCAAAGCCGATGATGCCGTGAATTACGGCGGAATGGGCGCGGTCATCGGCCATGAAATCACACATGGCTTCGACGACCATGGAAGCCAGTTTGACGGACATGGCGATTTGAAAAACTGGTGGACGCCGGACGATCTGAAAAATTTCAAGGAACGCGCCGCCTGCGTTCAAACGCAGTTCGACAATTACGTTGTGGAAGGCAACTTACACGAAAACGGCAAGCTCGTCCTTGGCGAGAGTATTGCGGACCTCGGGGGCCTCACCATCGCTTATGCGGCTTACAAGAAATCGCTCGAAGGCAAACCTCGCCCGCCGGACAAGGATGGTTTCACACCCGAGCAGCGCTTTTTTCTTGGTTGGGAGCAAGTCTGGGGCGCGAATGACCGGCTAGAGTACGAGCGCTTGATGGCCAACACCAATCCTCATCCCTTGCCGCGCTTCCGTGGAGACGGGCCGCTCTCGAACATGGCCGAGTTCGCCAAAGCATTCGGCTGCAAGAAGGGCGACCGCATGGTCCGCGAGCAAATTTGCAAAACCTGGTGATCTCGGCGGGCCACATTGCTTTCAAAACGCATATTGACCTTCCTCATTCTCGGCAGCGTGTGCTTGCCACTCGCTTTTTCTTTGCGGGCACCGGGCGCCACGGCGAAGTGGAGATACTTTCGCTCGGGGAATGCCGCTGATAGCAGGGTCATCCCGCATCCGGGATTCGCGCTCATGGGTGGGGGCGAACAGGACCCCGCATTAAAATTTCTGTGCGAGCGGGCCAACGGTGGCGATTTCCTGATTCTCCGCGCCAACACGGAAGACGACTACGCCCAAAAAGTGAATGAAGAAATTCGCGCGCTTTGCCCGCTGAACTCCGTGGCGACGATCGTCTTTTCCGGGCGGGAGGATTCTGATGACCCAAAACTCATCCAGCGGATCAACCAGGCAGACGCCATCTTCATTGCGGGAGGCGACCAATCCAACTATATCCGCTTCTGGCAGGACACCCCCGTGGAAGACGCATTAAACCGGCACATCGCGGCCGGAAAACCGCTAGGCGGTTCCAGCGCCGGTTTGGCGATTCTTGGAGAATTCTCCTTCTCTTCAATGATCGATACCATCCATTCTCCCGCTGCGCTCGCCGATCCGTATGGTAATAAAGTGACCATTTCGAGAGACTTCCTGCGCATCCCTTTACTTGCCGGCACGATCACGGACACGCACTTTGTCAAACGCGACCGCATGGGCCGTTTGCTCGTCTTTCTTGCGCGTATTTTGCAGGACGGCTGGCCCGCGCAGGTGCGCGCCATTGTCGTCGAACAAGATGCGGCGGTTCTGCTCGAGCCAGACGGCGAGGCGAAGATTATCGGCTCCGGTCCGGCCTATTTTCTCGAGGCGAACAAGGTACCGGAGGTCTGCCAAAGAAAAATTCCGCTAACCTTCAGCGGAATTTCCGTCCACCGCGTGCTGTCTGGGGGTTCGTTCAATGTGAAGGATTGGAAGGGCGTTGGTGGAGACGACTATCGAATCTCTGCCGTGAAGGGAGAGTTGAAGACAATAGGTTCGAGCCACGGGATTTATTAGCCGCGGGCGTCCGTTTCGTGAGAAGTGAAATCGTTAGAAGTGAAAAACCACGCCGCCCATAAGCTTGAAATTGTTTTGAGACTGGCTAAAAAAGCTTGTGTGTATCCAGTCTGCTTCCAGCCGTCCCGAAAAGCGCGGGTTGAAGCGATAGTCTGTGCCTCCCCCGGCCTCGACGGAAAAAGCATTTCTGCTATTATCGGCGGTCTGCGGCTGCTCATGTGCTCCGCCCAGGATGACGTGGGCCCACGGCTCCCACTTGTTCTGTCGCCACGCGATCTTGGGTCCGGCGCCATAGACGAGCAGTTTCACGTGTTCCCGGTCATAGATTTCGGGCGCGAATCCGGTTGCAACGTTACCTTCGATGCCGAACCAGTCATTCGTGAAATACGTTACGGAGCTATCAAGACCGACGGCACTGGCGTTGAAAAGTGAGGATCTGAACCTCAACCAATCCACCCCGATTCCAAGCTGCCAGCGATAATCGTCTCGCCCGCCATAAAGAAATGTCGGATCGGGAGCAGGCGTTGGCGATGGCTCCGGAGTAGCGTCGGCCGCGACGGTCAGCAGCGGGAACGTCACAGCGGGCGTTGACGTGATGCTGGGAGGCGCAAAGAGCGTCTCAGAGTCCGCAGGCTGAAACAGCGCTGCGTCTGTGATCGCCGCTGCGGAAAACGGCGCTGCCACATTTTGGCTGGCTGCGACGATGTTCGGAACGGCTTCCTGTGCGTGAGCCACACACGCTGACCCAAGCCCAAGCATCAACAGCACAACTGCATGTTGCCTCTTCATGATGTTCCCCTCAGAGGTTTGTCCCCACGCCTGGAATCGGCCCACTATGCTACGGTAAACAAGACCGAGGGTCTTTGTCTACGTTCTTTCGCATGGTGGGCACAAAGGAAAACAGGGCAGGCTGGGTCGCCCCCTAAGGCAAGCCTGAAGCGGCTGCGGTCTTCAGCGCCCATGTCTTAGGTAATCGTCGGTTTTGTTCAGCCAATCCTCCCGCGGCGGATTGAAAACGTCGAGGTCAACCGTGTCCTCCACCGCCCATGCCTCGTGAGGCATGTGCGGAGGAATGCAGAGCACTTCTCCCGCCCGCACCACGATTTCTTTCCCATCAATCGCGAATTTAAGAGCGCCTTCGAGGATGTAGGTTACTTGCTCGTTGTGATGCTGGTGCATCGGCACATGGGCACCCTTCTTCATGAGCACGCGCGCCAGCATGATCTTATCTCCGACCACCATTTCCCGGTCAATTTGCGGATTAAGCTGCTCGCGCTCGACGTTCTTCCAAGGAACGTATTTCAATTGCGGAGCAGCGCTCATGGTTTCTCCCCGTATAATTTTGCCGCGTTATCGTGCAGATACATGTGCGCCAATTCAAGCGCCTTTTCTTCGGTAAAGGCGCCCTCTGAAACCAGCTCAGCCAGCGCGGCGGCCAGCGCGGTTCGCGTCGATCGTGAGGCCAGCCACATGGTCTCCTCGGCGCCGACTATCTCGTTGAACGGAAATGCATCGGACCCGTACATGATCCTCTCCGGATAGAGCGAAATCCACTGTTTCAGGATGTTCTTCAGCTCAGAAGGATATACGTAATCGCTTATCAGCGACGAATCGATGTAAACATTCTTGGCCGCCGTCAGCCAAATGGCATCCAGAGTGTAGGGATATCCGCCGTGGAGCAGCGCAAAATTCACCTTGCTGTACCGCGGATCGCGGAGCACATTTTCGAGATTTAGCGGATTCCCGTTGCGCATGCTGAAGTAATCGCCAATGCCCACGGCGCTGTGAAAATGGACGGAAAGATTCTCTTTGCCGGCTTCATCGATCAGCACGCGAAAGATATAATCCTGAAACGTCCGGTACTCCTCCTCCGAGGGAACACCGCCGGAATAAAACCGCGAATAAATCGCAGCGGCCTTTTCCCGCGGAGGATCGCTGAAATAGAGCGAGCGAAAATAAGCGGCCTCGAACTTCATCGCCACTCCGCCCTTTTTCTTGTTGTCCTCCACGGTTTTCCGGACGAAGGCCTCATATTCCGCGAGGTCGGGAGGCAGAGCATTCAAATTTTCCTGCTTCATGTAGCGATGCAGAACTTTTTCCTGCAATGGAATGTACACGCCCATGTCCGAGTTCTTGCCCGTCTGGCCGCGATTGTCGAGCGGGAATAAGAACGAGTCCACGAAGAAAACCCAGTGAAAACGCTTGGGATCGAGATAGGGCGCGAGGGCCACGCGGTTCGCGAGACAAGTTTCGACGTTCAGTTTGTCGAGAATGCTGTCCCAATAGGCCGTGCTTCCCGAGGCTTCCGCCGCCTTTTTCTTGTCGATGAGCCATTTGGCGTGTTCCGGCTTGAAATCGTCATAAGGGTAGCCGAAGAGAAATTTCGCTCCCACAACAAACTCCAGATTGGTATCGCGAAGGCGCAGGACGGAGCTCTCGTCGGGCGGCGCCGCTTGCGCGTCCATGTCCGGATCGTCGGGGAAAGTGGCATGCGAATGGTTGTCATAGAGCGGAATCTGGTCGATCTGCTTCAAAAGTCTTTCGTAAATTTTAGGCACATCAGTGCCCGCAAGTGGCCTCGCCTGTCCGGCGGCAATTGCCGCATATACAAGCGGAGCTGCTGCGCCAAGAAGCGCTGCTTTGCCCAGTTGAATCCAGCCTCGCCTCATTCCAACCCCCAAGACTCGATGCCCTACGATTCGATAGGGCAGACAGTGCCGTTTGCCTTCTCTGCCTTGCTTTTCCTTTCGCCATTGAGATCCGGCAGAACTCGCACAGGATTGCCCAAGCTATCGCGCAACCGCCGCGCGCCACCGCAACGACACCCGGTGCATTCGCTCCAACGCTTCTTCCAGCGAGTGGCGTGCGCTCACCAACGAGAACCGCAAATACTCTTTCCCACCGGGGCCAAACGCGGCTCCCGCGATCCCCGCCACGCCGGCCTCTTCCAAGAGAATCTTGGCCACCTCTTCCGCGGCCAACCCGGTGTCCTCGATATTCACCCACGCGTAAAATGCGCCGCCAGGTGATTGGCACCTGAAGCCAGGAATGCCATTCAATCCAGATACGAAGAGATCGCGCCGCTTGCGGTACTCCGCGACCATCGCCTCGACAGCCTGAGTGGAATCACGCAGCGCTTCGATCGCCGCCATCTGCGTGAATTCCGCCACGCACGTGAACGTATTCAGCACCAGCAGGTCCATCGCGTCAACGACGCGCTTTGGCGCGACTGCGTAACCCAGCCTCCAGCCCGTCATCGCAAAACTCTTCGAAAATCCATCGATGATGACTGTTCGTTCCCCCATGCGCGGCAGCGACCAGATCGATTCGTATTCCCCTGCAAACAAAATACGCGCATAGATTTCGTCGGAAAGGATCCACAAGTCATGCTTCTCGGCTAGCTCCGCAATTTTCCGAAGCGCTTCCGCGCTGAACACCGTCCCCGTCGGATTGTTGGGAGAATTGAAGATTAGCGCTGTGGTTCGCGGCGTGATCTTCGCTGCGATCTCGTCCAGATCAGGCTGAAAGCCATTTTTTTCTTCCAGGCCAAATCCCACCGCTTTGGCCCCCAACCCGCGCGTGAACGACGGATAAATCGGAAATCCAGGATCAGGGTAAAGCACTTCGTCGCCCGGCTCGATCAGCGCCATCATCGCAAGTGACAGCGCCATCTTGCATCCGGGTGCCACCAACACTTGCTCGGCCGCCACTCCCAATCGTCGCGTGCGTTCCAGATATTCCGCAATCGCTTCCCGTAGCGCCGGAACGCCTCGCGTGGACACGTATCGATCCCGCCCCGCCGCAACGGCGGCGCGCACGGCATCCACCACCGGCGCCGCTGGATGAAAATCCGGCTCACCAAGCTCCAGGTGAATAATCGACCGCCCCTCGCGTTCGAGTTCCTTAGCGCGGGAATAAACGGCCAGCGCGCCTTCGCCGCTCAATTGTGAAACGCGTGATGCAATTCGTGGCATAGTGCTCCGCAGAATCCTATCATTTTGGGCCGAGAATTGGGTGGCAGCGCTGCCCGAGCCGCTTCGCAAAGCGCGTATCGGCCAAAAAACAGAGGCACGAAACCTCGCGCCCTCGTCAGGATTTGTAGACAATCTCCAGCCAGTTAGGATGTCGCCGTGAGGCTTTCGCAAGCTAGCACTTGACGCCACCCCTACCCGGCGAGACCATTCCCAGAGGGTGAATGGGGCGCAACCGGTCCCGCCTGCCGTCCGTCTCACGTAGCAGCAGTTCGGTCAGCGTCCCCGATGGGGGTGACACATGACTTCAAACACTGCATTTCGTTCGATCCTCTCTCTTTCCCTGTTCCTCGCCCTTTCGGCTGGCGTCCATCCCGCGGCCGCCGATTCGAGCCATGCCCGCATCATCCGCCTCAGCCTCGTCCAGGGTGATGTGCGTTTCACTCGCGAATCGCAAGGAGACCCGCTGGCAGATCAAAAAGCAGTCTGGGAAAACGCGGAAGCAAATCTGCCCATCCGCCAGGGCTACGTTGTTGCCACGGACAGCGGCCGCGCCGAAGTGGAATTCGAAAACGGCGCGATGGCTTTTCTCAACGAAAATGCGGTTCTCGAATTTTACGATCTGTCTCTCGACGATGGCGCCCGTACGACTCGCTTGGTGCTCCGCCAGGGTTCCGCCTCCTTTTACGTTAACCCGGCTGGCGAAGACTATTTCAGCGTTACCGGCGGCGATTTTACCGTGGTCGCCAGCGGCAAAGGCTCCTTCCGCATCAATAATTTCGACGACGGCAGCAACGTGGCCGTTCTGACCGGCCGCGCTACCGTGCTACACCAGAAAGACACAACGGCGCTTGGCAAAGGCCAGTCTCTTTCCATGAAGGCGGGCGAAGATTCCGTCAGCATTGGCCGCATCCCATCTGACGATGAGTTCGATCATTGGGTCTCCGGCCGGATTGATACGGTTTCGACGGCAACAAGCGCGTCTCTTCAGTACACGAACTCCACCTATTACGCTCCCGGTTTTGCGGATCTCTATACCTACGGTGCGTGGAGCTCCTGCGGCGGCTACGGGTATGGCTGGCGGCCCTTCGGCGTCGGCTATGGCTGGTCACCATTCACCTCGGGGCAATGGTTGTGGGATCCGGGATTCGGCTGGACCTTCGCCAGTTTCGAACCCTGGGGTTGGGCACCCTATCACTACGGCGGCTGGCTTTTTGACGCTTCCTGCGGCGGCTGGTTCTACTCGCCGCCAATCGCCTTTTTTTATCCTTATGGGGGTTATCCGATACGAAGAACCCCTCCCGGAGTTCATCCGCCTCACCCTCTTTATAGAGCGTCTACGGCCGTCTTCGTTCGCCAAAACGGCAAGCTGGGCATCGTGCCTATGAATCCCCTGGACAAGCCAGGCAAGGCTCCTTTGAACCTCGCTCACGGTGTTTATTCACCCGAGACTGGCAACGGCGGGACGCAACAGTCTTTGTCTGCAGCCGCCGGGCAAAGGTGGGAGACGGTGAAATCCCTCCCTCGTGAAGCGATGAGCGGCGCATTCGTGGCCTCAACGGCACCCGTGCGCGTTTCGCGCACGATTCTTGCAAGTAATGGAACGCGCATTGCCTCCCTCAACCGCGATTCCTCGATCGCTTACGATCCGCTCTCGCATCGCTTCGTTAATGCAAGTAACCTCCCCTCTCGCGACAGCGCGGAAGCCCTCGCGGAAAAGAATGCTTCTGCCACGAATAGAAACGGTCGTATCTTCGAAGCACGAAGAGACGGCCAGCCGCGAGGAACGAACACGCGTATTCCCTCTGCGTCCGCTTCAGCTCGCGCATTGGTTCCACCACCGTCATCGCGTTCTTCGAGCGGTGGAGGCGGCTATCGCGGAGGCGGCGACTTCTCGGGTGGAGGCGAATTCTCGCGCGGCTCATCCGCCCCTTCCGCGCCTGCTCCTCACGTCTCAGCCCCATCGGGCGGAGGCGGCGGACGTCCGCACTGAGACAATTCCTATCTGTAATCAACGAAGACGGTTTCGCGATATGGAGCCGTCTTGCTGTTGCCAGAATCTATTGCAGGAATTTTGTATGGAATGATGAAGGCCTTCGCGTTCCCGACACACTCAGGAAAAAAGTATGCCGGCGTATCCCACGACCGTGCTGAAATCCCTGGAAACATCTCCCGATGTCGCATAACGCACCAGCTCTGGCCGCGTGGCCGCCAGGCTTTTTAGCGCCGTAAGCATGGCCACGGTCGGCCCAAGGCCGCACATGGAAATCTCCTCGTTCCGGCACGTGTCGTACAGTCCTCCCGCATCCAGCGCCAGGATTCGCTCGATCGCTTTTCGATCCTTCACGCGCGTCGTTGCATCATTCTCGTAATGATTGAGGTCCGAAGTCGTCAGCAGGAGTGTCTCTTCGGCACAAGCTGCCAGCACGCGCCCCATTGCTTCGCCTACGATCACAAGATCCTCGAAGCGCACTGTTCCGAGCGCAATCGGCACAAAGGTAAGTTCCGGCCGGAGCACCTGCAAAGACGGAATTTGTACTTCGAGCGAATGCTCGCCGCTGTGGGCCACGCTGTCTTCGCGCAGCAGCGGACAAGCCGCGCGTAACTCCTCCGCCAGCGCTTCATCGATGGGCGCGTCCCCAAGCGGCGTCCGCCACGTCCCGCTCGAAACAATCGCCGCATTCTCTCCACGCGGATAATGCCGCACGCCCAAAATCACAATTCTCTTCGGAATAGTCATTCGCGCAAATACCGCCCCCGTCACATGCCCCGAATAAACGTACCCTGCATGCGGAACCAAACACGCTTTTGCCCGCACCGGCGCGACGCTTTTGTCAGCCTCGGTGTATTGACGGATGAGCGCGGTTAGTTCGGTTGGATCGGAAGGGTAGAAGCGGCCGGAAACAGCAGGCAGGCGGAGCATAGTGCCGCTATGCAAATCAGAGGGGCTTCGAGGGTTTGCCTTTGATCTTCAGGGCTTTCTTTGTCGTCGGGTCGTAATAAACCGTGACTTTGTCGCCGTACTGGTAGCCGCCTTTGTCGATGATCGTCTGCATTTTCGCCGACGCTTCTTGCGATAGCGCGAATGTCTGCAGGCCCATATCGTTTCCCTTCGCGCGCACCGTGATCTGCGCGATGTTCGCTTGCGTCACGTAACCTTCATACTTTCCGAGCCCCGCGGTCTTCGACACCGGCTTGACCGCGCTCACGATAATCGGCACGGCTGTATCCACGATCACCGGCTTGACCAGCTCTGGAACTTGCGCGCGTACCGCCGCGCTGAAAATCGCCGCTGCCACGAGCGTCGCCAGCCCCATAAGCGCGATTTTTGCGAATCCCTTCATGACATCGCCTTTATTCTATATCGTCCGTTGCAATGCGCAGAGACTTTAGAAACCGCACATCTTGCGGCGTCATCGTCAGCCGCGCCGCCGGCTTCTTGTCCGGAACTTGATCGAACGATTCCTGATCCACTTGAATCCGCAGTGATTCCAAAAATCGCCGGTCTTGCGTAGTCAGCTTCGAAGCCTCTGCCGCGGCGGCATCACGTTTTGCCAATCCGATCGTCGCGTCCAGCTTCAGCACGATATCGTATCCGTGCGCGCGCACTCCCGCAATGGCGCCGGTAATGCGGTCGGAATCGGACACCGTGTCGTTGATCGCGTGTCCCAACTCACGGAGCAGGTTTTTCAGGTGATCGTCGAGTTGCAAGGGCGGCTCTCCCCCACTTCATTTGCCATTCTAGGCTTGCATTTCTTTGGATACAAGCGCCTCTCTTCCTGTTGTCTCCAATAGGTTCACAGTCCTTTTGTCCAGGTAAGATCACGCTCTTCGGGCCCTTTCCCGCCGCATCGCCTGCTCTCCAACGAGACACGAATAGCGGTGTTGGTTAGCGAGCCTTCTTTCATCAAAGTCTCAAGGCACCAGTCATCAGCCACTCTTTACACGCACTCCCCGAACTCCCCAATTCACGCTAAGATGCATCCATGTCTTCAGCCGCCACTTCGCCCGCCGCGGCCCCTCGGCAAGGAGGTTTTCAGCGCTTCTGGCGCGCCCTCAAGCAACTTTCCCTCGAGGTCGTCGGCGCCCTATTTGCGGTTGTCGGGCTCGCTTGGCTAAATCTTGTCCTGCGTTCCTGGACCCGCGACGTCGCTCACTGGCTAATCGCCACGACTTTTGCGGTCGCGCTCCTATTCTTTTTTTTCGCGATCACTTCCTTTCGCCGCGCCCGTAGGCTTTAGGCTCCGCTACCATGTCCAACGCAAAAATCAAATCCGCCGAACGCAAAGATTCCTTCGCCACTCTTTCCGGCCTTCCCATCAATCGCCTCTACACCCAGAACGATCTCTCTGGCTGGGATCCCGAATCCGCCCTCGGCTATCCCGGCGAATTTCCCTACTCTCGCGGCATTTACCCGACCATGTACCGTGGCCGTTTCTGGACCATGCGCCAGTACGCCGGTTTCGGCACCGCCGTCGAATCCAACCGGCGTTATCGCTATCTCCTCAGCAAAGGACAGGCCGGCCTGAGCGTGGCCTTCGATCTCCCCACGCAAATCGGCATGGATTCCGACCATCCTCTCGCTCTCGGCGAAGTCGGCAAAGTCGGCGTCGCCATCGATTCTCTCGAAGACATGGAAACTCTTTTCGACGGCATCCCCCTCGAAAAAGTCTCCACCTCCATGACTATCAACTCCACCGCCGCCATTCTTCTCTGCCTCTATGTCGCCGTCGCCAAAAAACAAGGTGCCAACCTCGCCAAACTCTCCGGGACCGTCCAAAACGACATCCTCAAGGAATACATCGCTCGCGGCACGTACATCTACCCCGTCCGCCCCGCCATGCGCATCGTCACCGACATCTTCGCCTGGTGCCGCGACCATCTTCCCAAGTGGAACACCATCTCCATCTCCGGCTACCACATTCGCGAAGCCGGCTCGACCGCTATACAGGAAGTCGCTTTCACGCTGGCCGATGGCATCGCTTACGTCCAAGCCGCTCTCGACGCCGGTCTCGCCGTCGGCGAATTCGCTCCGCAGCTCTCCTTCTTCTTCAACGCCCACAGTGATCTCCTCGAGGAAATCGCCAAGTACCGCGCCGCTCGCCGCCTCTGGGCCAAAATCATGCGCGACCGTTTTCAAGCCCAAGATCCCCGCTCGCTCCTCCTCCGCTTCCATGCGCAAACCGCCGGCTCTTCTCTCACCGCTCAGCAGCCTGAAAACAATATCGTCCGCGTGGCCATCCAAGCCCTAGCCGCTGCTCTTGGCGGCTGCCAATCTCTCCACACCAATTCCATGGACGAAGCCCTCGCCCTCCCCACCGAAGACGCCGCTCTAATCGCTCTCCGAACGCAACAAGTGATTGCCCACGAAACGGGCGTCACCAACACCATCGATCCCGTAGCGGGTTCCTACGCCATCGAGCACTTGACCGACGAAATCGAAAATGGCGCAATCGCCTACATTTCAAAGATTGACTCCATGGGAGGAATGCTGCGCGCCATCGAATCCGGCTTCGTCCAGGGCGAAATCCAAAAAGCTGCCTACGATTTTCAGCGCGCGGTAGAATCCAAAGAGCAAATCATCGTTGGAGTGAACGACTTCATTGCCGAAGAAGACCGCGTCATCCCCACTCTCCGCATCGAGCCCGAAATCGAGCGCAACCAAATCGCCCGCCTAAACGCCCTCCGCGCCAAACGCGACTCCGCAAAAACGCAATCTGCCCTTACCGAACTCCAGCTCCGCGCCGCCACAACCGAAAATCTCCTCCCCGCCATCCTCCACGCCGTCGAATCCTACGCCACCGTCGGCGAAATCTCCGACGCCCTCCGCCATGTCTTCGGCGAATACCAGGAATCCGTCGTCATTTAGCGCAGAGAAGCCCAACCGAGACAACCAAAGGAATGCTTGGTAGAGTGGCCTTCCCAAAACGCGGCTCGATAGCAGGGAGGGGAGCTATGAGCGAACTGTGGGTTCAAGGTACGGCCTTTCCGATCATTGCACACACCATCGAGCGCCTCTGTCGCGGACACAAGCATTTCGTTACGAGGCGGGAAATTGTTGGTTCGCTTATGCAGATGCCCGGCACCCGCAAGCTGATTGAGGCTGGCTACGGAAGAACTAAAGCAAAGAAATCCATCGAGAAATACGCTGGCAACATGGTGGACTGGTTTAGCCAGCGATGGACCGTGGGCGAACCGAAGTGGTTTCAGCTCTTCAAAGGATTTGAGCGAAGTGACGAAAAAATTGAAGGGTGCTGGGCGTACAAGCCTATTGCCACTGCTGCAATCGTCGTCTATCCCGACGAGATAGATGCCCCTGCTGCAAAGCTCCCAGAAGGAGCCGCTTACAAAAGACTTGTTAATAGCTACGAGAGGAATCCACTAGCGCGCCAGTTGTGCATTAAGAGGTATGGAGCCATCTGCTGCATCTGTGGCTTCTCCTTTGGTGCCACCTATGGGCCTGCGATGGAAGGATTTATCCACGTCCATCACCTGCTACTGCTCTCCGCAATTGGCGAAAAATATGAAGTAGACCCCGAGGCTGACCTCCGGCCAGTCTGCCCCAATTGCCACGCGGTCATACATAGTCGGAGGAGCTCACCTTTTACCATCGAAGAGGTTCGGTCGATGCTCCCCGGGAAATCGCGGTGAAGCTCATCCTCGCCTCCGCCTCCCCTCGCCGCGCCGAAATCCTCCACGGCGCCGGCTTCTCCTTCCTTGTGGTCTCTTCCGCCGTCGACGAAACTCCCCTCCCCAACGAGTCCCCCAGCGACTACGTCCAGCGCCTCGCCGATGCCAAAGCCGATCTCGCCGCGAGGCGTTCGGTCGGCCCCGCCATCGTCATCGCCGCCGACACCGTTGTTACGCTCGACGGCCGCATTTTCGGCAAACCCCGTTCCACCGACGACGCCCGCCACATGCTCGAAACTCTTTCCGGTCGCACTCACACCGTCGTAACCGGGGTCACTCTCATCCGTCTCCAAGACGCCGAGCGTCGTTTCTTCGTCGAATCCACCCAGGTCCATTTTGCCCAGCTCTCCGCCGAAGAAATCTCGCGTTACCTCGCCACCGGCGAAACTCACGACAAAGCCGGCGCCTACGCCATCCAAGGCCGCGCTGGCCGTTACATTTCCCGCATCGAAGGCGACTATTTCAACGTCGTCGGCCTCCCCTTAGCCCGCGTCACCCAAGCCCTAAGCGACCTCGGTTGGTCCGAAGACTAATCTCCGCGTCGTCGCGTCTCTTGCCGATCGCCAGCGACCTTTCAATTTCGGGCGCGGCGCGTTTCTGACCGCAAGGTTTTGCGAAGCCAATGTGAAATTTGCGACCCGCCGTTCGTGCAAATCCGCAAAAAAAAACATCCACATTTTTCCACAGTCCTCCCGCTTACGCGTGGGCTTCCCCGTTTGTAAAATACCCTTGTTTTATTTCTCCAGGAGGGACCCATGTTGTTTGCCACTGTAGCTCGCGGTAAGAAGCGCGGAACTCGTTTGCTTCCGCATCGATTCAAAGATGATCGGTTCCATGTGCAGTTGGGGAAAGAGGGCCCGTATATTCCCATCACCGATTCGCGCGATATTCCCTCCTATCTCGCCAACGGCTACTCTCTTCACATGAGCGACAGGGCCGAGAGCCCAACTCCAAGCCTGATCCGGCCCGAATCCATCCGCGGCTGGAACCGCAACCCGAACGACCTTTTTTTCATCGCTCGCTGAATTTTCAGGGGCGTGGCACCCCCAGAGGAACTTCCTGCCGTCATCGGCCTTCCCCCAGCCCACGCCACCCAATTCCTAACCGACCTCGGCTGGCACGAAGACTGATTCCCCCGCGGCAAATTTCGCCTGACATTAAGCAACCTTGTAGCGCGCTTGCTGAATGGCTGTTAGTCCATTACCTCAGCAGCGCTACTCCCGTCCTTCGTTTCAATCGAGAAGGTTCTCCATTCTTCTGGATCGCGCCCAGGGCAACGCAGCCAGGCCAATGCTTTGCAAAGGCCTCTAAGAGTATAAAAACAAGCCGCTTATACGCTCTTTGAAATATCATTCTTCATAGACCTCGGCGTGCTAAGTCCTTTCGTTTGATACTATTTCAAAAAACAAGTGGTGGGAGTCCCTGCGGCAATCCAGATGGAACAATTCTCCAGCCCGCGCGTCTTCACAAGTGCGGAGGTGAAGCCCATGCGTAAATTCATGATGACGATCGGTGTTTTAATGCTGACGGCGACGGTCTTGATGATGCGTCCGCTGCGTGGCCGCGCTGACGATAGCATTCAAGGCGACTGGAGCGCCAAATTTCTGTCCAGCGCGGACTGCGCCTGTATCGATCTCGAAGTCCAACGCTCGAGCTGGGGCCATCATCAGTCTTGGGGCGACACCCAGAAAATCAGCGATTTCTCAGGCCTAAACGCAACCTTTGCCGCAGCCAAAGACGCCCCCGTCCACTTCGAGCTCCGTCGCGACGCCGGAATCATGAGTTTTGACGGTCGCTTCCGCGACGGCGAAGGCAGCGGCAGATTCACTTTCGTCGCCAGCGCCGATTACATCCTGGGAATGAAAGCTCTCGGCTACTCGGATCTTTCGCAGGAGCAGCTCTTTGCCTTCGCGATCCATGACGTGTCCCGCCAGTTCGTCAAGGACATGAGCGACCTCGGTTATCGCGGTCTCAGTGCTGATGACCTCATGGCTTTTCGCATTCACGGCGTCTCTCCGGAATTCGCGCGCGCCATGCTCGATCTTCTTCCGCAAAAACCGTCCCCCGATGATCTCGTCGCCATGCGCATCCATGGCGTCAGCCCCGAATTCACAAAGGAAATCAACGCACTCCTCGGCAAAAGATTTTCCGTGGATGAACTCGTCGCCTTCCGTATCCACGGCGTCTCCCCCGAATTCGTGCGCCAAGTGCGCGATTCCGTCTCGAAGGACGTTTCCGCGGACGATCTCGTGGCCATGCGCATTCACGGCGCCGACCCCGAATTCGTTAAGACCATGAGCACTCTGCTCGGCCGCAATCTCGCGGTCGATCAGCTCGTCGCCTTCCGCATCCATGGAGTCAGTCCGGAATTTACCGAGCAAATTCAGCAACTCGTCGCAAAAGACATTTCCTCGGACGATCTAATCGCTTTCCGCATTCACGGCGTGAGCCCGGAATTTGTAAGAGAAATGAAGGACGCGGGTTACCCGAAAATTTCGCCGGATCAATTGGTGGCCATGCGCATTCACGGCGTCGACGCCGATTTCGTCAAGGAAGTCCGCAGCCACGGTTACAAGGATCCGACCATTGACGACTTGATTGAGCTGCGCATCCACGGCCTGCGCAGCCGCGATTCTCTGTAGCCGGGCAACGCGGGCCGGATTGCAGCCGTCGTTTTGCTGTAGTGGTTCTACGGTAGTCGTTTTACGCCACTCGTAAGTTTGGGGTGGATTTTGGCCGGCCGAGTGGCTCCCGTCGGCTTGCAATGGCCGCGTCAAGATAGCTGTGTCGCGATTGCCAAAACGCGGTTGCCGGGCTGCCGCGGAAAGGTTTCTCGCCGCACGTTCCTGGGCGCTACGGGAATTCTTTGCACCCTCCGGCGGTGGACTGCTCAGAACGTGAGACGTACGCCAAGCTGTGCGGCGAATGGAATGCCGACGGTGGTCCCCGGCCCGAAAAAGTCGCCCAGCGCGCCGGCCGGAACGAGCAGCTGTTTGCCGCTTGTCACCGGCGTGCTTTCCGTGCAGGACGGATTGAGGCAAAGCGCAGTGACGTCATTGGGGTTATTGACTGGAAGAATGGCGACGTTGGTTACATAGTTGGCGCCAGGATTGTTGCGGTTGAAAAGATTGAAGAACTCGATGAAGGGGGTCGCTGTATAGCGTTCGTGAAACTTTATTGGCCGACTGATGCGCATGTCGGTTTGGATATACGGTGTGCCGCGGAACTCGTCCAGTGTCGTCTTCACTCCATCCACCACGGCGCGATCGGTTCCGTCGGCGTTGGTGAGCGTAATGGGCCGCCCGCTCTCAGCTTGCGAAAGGAAACTCAACTCGAAGCCGGCGGGCGCCCGATACGTGCCAACCAGGACGCCTCGATGCGTGACGTCTTCGCCGGAAGGGCCATAATCGCCGGGCGCGAACGCGTCGAAGGGATTGCAGACGCGATTGACATAATCAAACAGTTCGCCCAGGACGCAGCCCCAAGTCTTGGCGCTCGAAAACGTGTAATTGGCGACGAGACTCAAACGCTTCGCAACGTTTCCTTGCAAATGTACTTTCAGCGCTTTGTAGCTGGAACGATTGTCGCTCCGAAAAACGTTCAAGCTGCCGAACATTGCGTTCGGAAACGTATACTCACGATAGCCATGCATGCCGGTTTCGAGAGTGAAGTCCGTGCTCAACGTCCAGCTGGCTTTGAACGCGTGCTGCACTCCTCCTGTCGCGTGAATCGCATAAGGCGTGTGGTAGTTCGGATCGATAATCGAAGGCGGAACGATGCCGCCGCCGGTGGCGACGTTGGTATCGTTAACGGCCTGAAACGCGTTGACCCAGCCGTTCTGCGCGAGGTCGTCGTAGTACATGCCGAAGCCTGCGCGAATCACGGTTTTGCCGGATTCGCCCGGCGCATAAGCGAGGCCGATCCGCGGAGCAAAGGCTTTGCGGTAATCGTGCGGCGCACCGCTGATGAATGGCGCCACGTTCGGATCGAGCGCCAGCAAAAACGGATTATCCGCCTGGCTGCGCCCGGAAGCGTCAAATAATCCAAATGTCGTGTCGTAACGCAGGCCGTAGTTGAGCGTTAAATTCCGCGTGACGCGCCAAGAATCTTCGGCATACAGGCCAAGCCGTTGCACGTTCTGCGAAAAGCTGCCATCGCCAGCGGGAGTGGACGTACAAGCGGTGCCGGGAGTGACGTTCGGCGAAGGCGTGGCTGAACAAGCAGTCAGATCGGTGGTGAATTGCGCGGGATCCGCGGCGTAAGCCGTAGGATCCAAGGCGAACACAACGAGGGTTTCGGCGTTGGCGGTGAGCGCGCCGCTCATCACCGGCTCGTGAATCAAATTCACTCCAAAGCGCGGCGCATGTTTTCCCGTGGTGTGCGTTACGTCATAACGCAGCTGATATTTTTCCTGATTTCGCAGAACGGGAAATGCCGTGATAGCCGTGACGAATTGATTGTCGCCGAGCGTTTCCAGGCCGGAGGTCGTCGCGGTGGTGGAACTGAACGGAAACGCGAGCGCGAAACCCAAGTCGGAGTTGCGCGTCTGCGTCAAATGCAAGCCGCTGCCGCCGAGGTCCAACGAGCCGATCCAATCCGGGCTAAATGTGAATTGATTGCCCAGAGCGAAACTCCAATAATTATTGTGCGTGGTGGCGCCGGTTGAGGGGAGTGTCCCCTGCTGCACGAGCGCATTGTGAGTGAGGTAGCTGTCCGCGGAAATACGCAAGAACCACTGGGAGCGATCAGACTGTCGGAAATCGAAACGGGTGGTGCCGTCGTAGTCGCGAAAGGGCACGGGAATCGAGCTTGGCACGGGGACCGATGGGACGGTTGTCCCATTCACGTCGATCAATCCTTCCTGCGCGAGCTGAGAGAGCGCCTGGAATTGCGATTGGCTGGCGTCGCTGTATGCAATGCTGGCGTCTTCGTCAATGAATTCGAACGACGAGTAAAACCAAAGTTTATCTTTGACGATAGGTCCGCCACCGGAGCCAACGTAATTCTGCCGCGAAAATGGCTGTTTGGGATTTGGCGGGGGATTGTCGATGGGAAAGCGCGCGTTGAGCGCAGCCGCGCGATCGAAGAAGGCGTCATCGCCGTGCCACTCGTTGGTGCCGCTCTTTGTGGTAATGACCACGGAAGTTCCGGTGGTGCGGCCGGTGTCGGCATCGGTCTGAGCGGTTCGAATGGCGAATTCCTGAACGGCTTCCGGCGAGAAATTTTGTAGAAAACCGCCAATCCAATCATCGGAGTTGTCGATTCCATCGACGGACACTTCATTGTTCAGGCCCGAGCTGCCGCCGGTGGAAACGGCCGTGATACGAGCCTTCGTGGGATCGGAAGGCTCGACAGGCTCCGTTCCCGGAGCCATGTACGCGATATTTGCAAAGCTGCGCGCCGGCAAAGGAATGGTGTCCAGATCTTGCGAAGTGATCACAGCCTGCTGAACCGCGCTGCTGGTGTCGACAGGCTGAGTGGTAATCGAGGAAGCCTCTCCTTGGACGACGACCCTTTGCTGAACGGTTTGCGGCTTCAGGACTACGCTGATTTCCTGAACGGAGCTAATGATGACCTTGACGTCAGAACGGGCGGTGGCAAATCCGCTGGCGGTGACAACGACATGATAGGTGCCGGGGATGAGGTCGTCGATGCGAAACTCGCCGCGGTCATTGCTGACAGTTTCGCGCTGAAGAGGAGATTCGGATGTTTGGATAGCGATTTTGGCGGCGGCAACCCTGCCGCCGCTGGAATCCAAGACCGTACCGCGAAGGGCGCCGCGAGGATTTTGCGCGACCGACTCGAAGACCAGCGAAAAAAGAGACAAGAACAGGAGAGAGGAGAAAAGGAGACATTGCGTGCGGGGCACCCTCTTTGCCAGAAAATGCGTTTTCATGTCGGGGGCTAGGCTACTGGAGGGAAGGTGCTACTACCACAGGTCGTAGTATGCGACGAAAAAGAAGGTGCGATGCTTGCCGCGAGCGGCTCCCATAGAAGATTTAGTGCAGGAGAAGCTCGAGGAGTCCGTGAACAAAGGAGAGGGCTGGAGGGGTAAAAAGCAAGAGCGCGAGGCCTCCGACGAATAACAAACCAGCGCCACGAAATAGGGGCCGTGGGTACGGAGGGCGAGCGTGGGTCGCTTGAGTCTCGGGTGATGCTTGGAGCAAGCGATCAACCCGGGCAGAGAGATCAAAGTCGCCGGCGAGGAGCGAAGTGGAGAGGTGGGGCAAACGGGGCGAGGAACCCAGGCGCGCAACGCGAACGAGCGCCGCAGCAAGAGAAACTGCACGTCGAGAGTCTCCCGCGGCGGCTTGATCATCGGCGGCCCATTCCGCAAATTTCGACCAACTGCGCTCCAGCGCATGGAGCGTGCGGACAAAAGGGAAAATGTCGGGCGCGAGCAGGAGAAGGAGGCGTTTGGCATTGTCGCGCGAAGTGCGGTGGGCATGCTCATGGGACAGAGCGGCATCGAGTTCCTCCGCGGAAAGCACACGGAGGACGCCACGGGAGACGAGCAGCCGCGGACGCAGAAGTCCAGATAGAGCTAGAAGAGGAGTTTCGTTTTCAACGACGAGCAGCGTGCAGGACCTTCCTGAAAGGCACATCTCCTGGCTGGCCAGCAGGCACAGCCGATTATGGCGCATGGAAGCGAAGAGGGAGTGAGTGCTTCGCACGACGGAAAGGAACCAGGTCAGAGCCCCGAGAAGTCCCAGGATGAGACAGAGGATGCTGACATGTTCGGAGGTGAGCGCCGGCTCGAGCGAGAGATAGCTGGGGACGCAAAGACCGAATACGAAAGAGGAGGCGATGACCAGCGGAAGCACGCGCAAAGCCAGCAGAAAACCGGCGGCGGCGCCGGGCGTTCTGGAATCCGCGAAACGGAGGGCGGATTTGGACGCGATGCCTACGAGCAGGCCAGCGGCGGCGTTGAGCACAAAAAAGGAGGCGAAGCAGAGACAGAGCAGGCGCAAAAAGTAAGGGAGAATCATGGCTGACCCGGCCGAGAGAGTTCCTTGCGGCGGCTGCGGATCTTCTTTTCCAGCTCATCGAGGAGCGTGGCGTCATGTTCGCCGACGGCGTCGAGCAAACAAGAAAGCAAAAGTTCGCGAGAAGTATTGGGGCCGGAAAGAAATCCGGCAACAAGATTGCCGGCGCGTTTTCTTTCCCATCCCTGCCGGGAAAAAGATGGCGAATAAACGAAGGCACGATCAGACTTGTGACGGTCGAGAAGACCTTTCTTGAAGAGGCGGTCGAGTGTGGTCATTACAGTGGTGTAGGCCAGCGGACGGGTCAATTTCAGGACTACTTCGCGCACACTGCTTTCGCCACGCGACCAGAGAATCTCCATCAATTCCTGTTCGAGAGCGCCCAAAACCGGCGGTCGGTTCGTGCTGCCGGCGAGAGCGGCCCGGCTTTTAAAGAAGCGAATCATCGCGGCATGTTACCACGATTAGTGGAGGTAGGAAGAGGGCACGCCAGCGTTGGTCGTTTCTGGCTCTGGTCGGGCTTTCAAAGTCGGGAGCACAAGGAAAAAAGCGCAGAATCGCGCGCTTGCAACAAGAGTGCCGGATCAACTTGGGCTTAGAAGTAACGACAGAGCCCAAACATGCCTTGCAAGGGCTCGGCTTACTCATCTAAAAACCTCCGTCCTTTAACACAGCAATGACCAATCCGCAAGATGGAGCTGCTATCCCTTTTGAGCTGGCACGTTGGTTGTCCGGGTAACTAGAAGTTGTCTCATAAACACTTTCAGCCCACGGAAGAGTTGAAAGATAGTCCAAAACGGAGCAAATCGAATGCATGGATCTGACCGACGCCCAGTGGGCCATTCTCGAACCGCTGTTCCGGC
>JBARJI010000089.1:0-54300 GCA_049800195.1 Candidatus Acidiferrum sp. | reverse complement strand
TTGCCTGAGCAAGACCACTCGCTCACGAGTGCACGTTCAAACAGTTGGGCTGAATGCCGAGACAAAAAAGTGTCGGCATCGAGCCGGCGGAGAGGAATGTCTCTTGACATTCCCTTTTATAGGACTTTTCCGATCGCCCACTCCCCAGCCCATCGTCCTGAAACTTTCAGCTTGTGGCCAGAGCGAACTAGCCGGGCAGTGAACACCGTCTGTGTGGAGGAGATAGGCTTATTAAATGGCTGCCTCCAGCCGCAATCCAAACTATTGGAGGTGGATCGCCAGATCGTGAATCCTATCGTTGCCACGATATCTAAGAGCGCGACCGCCAGGCATCCGCCGAGTAGCGTTGCAAGTCGTCTGCCCACAGGACGCGAATGGCTGGCCAGCAAAGCATTCCAGCCAAGCCTCCATGTTCCCAGCCAAAAGCCCCCAAACGCGCCAAAAAGGGCCGCTGAAACCGCGAGCCCGCTAAGAAGCGGCCAGGTCCATCGCGAAAGTCCGAACGCGAGGCTCGCAACCGTCGCCGAAACCAAGAACAAGTAGGCCGCGAGTTTCCGGCGCCGCCTCAACACCAGCACCAAAACGAATGGAAGAAAGAATAGCGCCCAGAAAATCATGGCGCGCCACAGGATCGGCAAGTAAAACTGCGGACCGCCCTCCGCGCCCGTGATCTGGAAAGCCGAACCTGAATACCCGAGACACAGCGCGGCCGCCGGCGCGAATCCGAGAAAAAGAAATCCGCCACGACGCCTGTCGCGCATCGCCGCAACCGTCGCAACGAGAAACCCTATACCGAGCAGCCAGAGTCCGACGTAGCCAAACCACTCCGCGATCCAACTTGGTGAGGTGCGATCCTGCGGCACCCACGTTTGACCCGCCAACACGATGGCCCAAAATCCGGCACTAGCCCCTAACAACAGGACGAACCAGCTCGACACAGTTTTCGCGGCTCGTCGCATTGGGCAATCCGTACACCCTTCCAGTCGACGTTAAGTTGGAAAAAGTTGGATGACGGCGCTGCTGTCCGTCACGATTTAGACACCGAATGCCCCAGGCCAGTTTCCTAGGCGAAGCGGTCGGTTCGACCCGCCGCTAATCTGTGAAAACCACGCCAACCGCGCTGTGCCCCTTCTCCGTGCCTGCATCGATGCGCACCACGTAGCCCCTCAAACGCATCGTCGATTGCAAGCCATCCTCGCCCGGCGTCTCCATCGTCACTTGTAATTCGGATTGAAGACGCGGCATGTTTTGCAGCGAAATGAGCGCGCCCTGCAGCGAAATATCCCGCACCACTGTCTCTTCCTGAAACTCTTTGCCGCCTTCCGTCACTCCGATAACTTTCGCGCGGAATTGCGCTTCCCGCCGCAGCGTCGTGCGCGTCCCCGGCATGTGCGCCTGCACATTGTCTCCCGGCGACCCGAGCGTGATCACCATGCCCTCGCTCGCAGCAAACACGGAATCAAACTCTTCGCGCGCCTGCCGCAAAATCGAATCCACCATGCGGTCCGTCGAATCCGGATCGTGATGAAAGAGCACGAGTGTCTTCGCGCCCGCTTCGCGCGCCAGCTTTACGCCTTCCTTCCACGACGAGTGTCCCCAGCCCTTCCGCGTCGTCGCTAATTGTTCCGGAGTGAATTGCGCATCATTTATAAGTATGTCCGCGCCAGCAGCCAGCTCACGCAAACTCTCATCCAGTTTCGCGTCGCCTGGCTCGTTGTCCGTGGCGTAAACCACTGTTCCTGCGGGAGTCTCGATGCGAAACCCCAGGCACCCCTGCGGATGATTCAGCCAGCGCGCGGTGACTTTGTTCTCTCGGATCGTGAACGTGTCTCCGCCTTCCACTTCCTTGAACTTGCGCTTCGCGTTCATCGCCGACACGTCCACGGGAAAATACGGCAGCGCCATCTGCGCTTCAAATACTTGCTTCAGGCTGTCGCGCCCCAGAAATTTCGACCGGAAACTGTAAAAATGAAATTCGTTGTTCTCCGCGTAAAGAGGCGCGAAAAACGGAATCCCTTGAATGTGATCCCAGTGGTAATGCGTCACGAAAATGTGCGTCTCGGGATTTCCGCCGCCATTGGGCATGCCCCAGCGGCTGCCCAGCATGCGCAGCCCCGTCCCGCAATCCAAAATGAATTGCGTTCCGTCCGGCGCGGTCAATTCGAGGCACGGCGTGTTTCCGCCGTAACGCCACGTCGCGGGATCCACCGTCGGCGTCGATCCTCGAACACCCCAGAAACTTAATTTTGCGATGGGAACCGTCATGTCCCTCAGCGCACAACCCCTGTGCGTAGGCCATTCCCGCCGCTTGCAAGCGGAAAGGGAAGCTAGTTCGATGTTGGCAGCCGCGGGGAAATGCGTCAATGAATTCACGCCGGGGACGTGTCAAACTGCCCACTAAGCCAGCAGGGCTTGGACGGCCCGCTGTAGAATTGCTTTGCTATCCCAGGCATATTGCCTCTGCTCTCTTGCCACGCCGGCGATGCGCGGCGGCCCGCAGATGCGTAAAATGGAGCCGATGAAAGAGCAATCCCAAATTCGCGGCGCCGAGCCCGGGATCGGCGACGGCCAGGATCGCGAGCGTGACGCCGAGCATGTCCACCAGGACGCCGAACACGGCCACCATGATGGCCACGTCCATCATCCGCATTCGCACGATCACCACGGCCATCATCACCCTCCGCTGCGGCCTGCGGTCCTCGGCTGGGCCATGATCGCCACGCTTGGTTTGGTCGTTGCCGAAATCTTTGGCGGCGTGCTCGGCCGGTCCGTCGCTCTTCTGAACGACGCCGTACACAATCTCTCCGACGTGCCCGCGCTCGGCATTTCCTGGCTGGCGATGCGCTGGGCCGAACGCCCCGCAGACAGCGAAAAAACGTACGGCTATCACCGCGCGGGAATTCTCGCGGCTTTCACCAACGCGCTCTTGCTCGTATTGCTCGCGCTTTGGCTAGGTTACGAGGCCATCCAACGCTTTCGCTCGCCCGTCCGCGTCGTCGAAAGCTGGATGATCTGGACGTCCGTCGCGGCGCTCGCCGTGAACGGCGGCATCACGCTTGCTCTTGTTCGCGGGCGCGGCGACTTAAATCTGCGCAGCATTTTGATCCACAACTTCGGCGATGCGCTCTCGAATATCGCCATTATCGCCGGCGCGATTGCCATTCGCATGACCGGCGCGCTGTGGATCGATCCTCTTCTCGGCATCGCCATCGGCTTGTTGGTGCTGTGGTCCAGCATCGGCATTCTGCGCGAGTCTTCCCACATTCTTCTCGAAGGCCGGCCACGCGAGATGCGCGTGGAGGAAGTGGCGCGAGCGATCCTCACCGTGCAAGGTGTGCAGGAAGTTCACGACGTGCATATCTGGTCGCTCGGAGGCGGGCACAACGCGCTCAGCTTGCACGCGCGGATTCCTGACATGCATCTCGACGCCTGCGAGCGACTGCTCGCCGCGATTCAAGAAAAGGCTGCGAAGGATTTCAAGATCGATCACACCACGGTGCAACTCGAGAGAGCCGGGCTTCCGGCGCACTCCGGTTATGTGATGCCCGAGCCGGTGAAAAAATAATTTTTTGCCGCGCAGACCTCTGCAAAGGCCGGGCTTCATGAGCCGCTGCAGAATCGAATTTGCGAGAAGCATAAAAAAATCAGGCGGGCAGGCTGAAATTCAGGCCGCGCTGCTGGTTGAATTGTTGCGTGGCATTCAAATCGAGCGTGGTCTGCGGAGTGGTGTGGCGTATTCCCTCGCTGGTGATGTAGCGAAGCGTGCCGTTCTCCCAGGAGTAAGCCACGGCAAAAAACAACGTTCCGTCGCGGCGGACGAAAACAAATTGATCGGTGTCTTTCGGGGCGGCAGGCCGCGCGGGCACGTAATCCTGTGATGGAGAGGCAGGAATTTCGTTTTCGGCCGCCTGTTGGGCTTCCTCTTCGCCGTTGTCCACCGGTTGGACTTCTTCCGGCGGCGCCTCGGCTTGGTCGTCATCTAGATCGTCAGAGTAGAGCGGCAAATAATATCCGCCGCCATAAAACGGAAAGTACGCGCCAACGAACCCGCCGTTCCGTCCGCGACCTCGTCCCCGGCCGCCGCCACGTGATCCAACGGGATGTACGGCCGCGACGTGGTCGTAGTCGAAGCCCAAACCCGGAACTACATCTTCGGAAAGAAGCGGACGGCTGGCGCGTTCGCTGTCGACCGGGCTAGTTTGGCGGAGCGAACGAGCGACCAGCGCTCCCGAGCGAGTGCGGACATAGCGCATGCCGGGATAGGCGCGATATCCATACGAATAGCGAGAACCAGCAAGTTGGGAAGCTCGGGGAGCAAAGTGCGGGGCAGACATGGCGTGACCGGCCATCGATGAACCAGCCATAGCGGGGTGGCCCATGGCAGCCCCCATTCCCCGTCCGCCGCCACCTCGGCCTTGTGCCTGAACCATCGCGGGAAGAAACGCGAGAGAAGCAACGAAGATCAGGAAGCGGCGCATGGTCAATACCTGGGTTCCCGGGCCGCCGGGCCTTTCTTGCACGTACATAGATAAAGATGCGTACGGGAGGGGCCGGGTTTCAAGGGATATGGGTAACTCAGCGTACGGCCTACCCCCCTAGTTTTTTTGTAAACGTTCATTCTAAAGGGGGATAAAGTCGTTTGTTTTGATGGGGTTTTGTAAGTGTTGCTTGTAAAGGAGATAGTGGGTAGTGGAGAGTGACGAATGGGAAGGGAGGCTCCACGCCCGGGCGTATCCAAAGGACCGCGGAGCGGGCGCATGACGGGATAGGAGTTGCGAGCATTGCTGTGCGCTGGGTGTGTATTCGCTGTGGGAAAAAGAGGAAGTGGTTGGGTGGAGCTGGCGAATGGGATACCCCTCCCCCTCCCCTGTTTTTTGCAAGAATATGATTCGATGGGAGTTAGGTGGTAGGGGTCTGCGAAAGATGTGATTCTAAAGGGGATAGGGACTGATGACTGATGAATCGCGAGTGGTGACCGGCGACAGGCGATTCGCGAATGGCGAGCATAGGTATGGAAGGTGCGGTTGTTAAGTGTGGACTTCAACACCAAGGACGCGCTGTTCACGGAGATCAGAGGGAGAAGAGGGAAATGCCGGTAACGGCCAGGAGAAGGGGAGGGTGATGGGGCGGTTGGCGACCGGAGCATAGGGAATGGTAGCAAGAGGATTACCGGGGCGTCAATTCATTTGCAGGGAACAGTCGAAATTGGGGGTTGAACGGCCGTTTTGGAGAGTTGAACGGCGGGGGAGTTAGAGGGTAACCGTGGGTCGTCAGTCGTGGGCAGTGAATCGAAAGACGCGGGAGGGAGAGGAGTGCCTCACCGTTTGCAAGAAGCAAAACCGCAAACGATGGGCCACCCCACAGCAAAAGCGCGCCACCCGCGGTGAACGTTCAGAAGTCGCTCAGCCCAAATAGAGCGCGTCGCCGAATTTCGCATGGAGCGCTTTGTCAAAGGTGGCCAGGCGCAACCCTGCTACGGCGGCGAAGGCCATGAGATAGGAGTCGGCCCAGTCTTTTGGTGCGGGCCACGTGTCGCGAGAGAAGGCTCGGAAAGTTGCCTCCATTGTGGAAGGCTCTTCGAGAAAAAGGATGCGCTCGTCGCTGTTCAAGCGGTCATAGGCACGCCACGCCTCTGCCTGGCTCAGGACCTTGTCCTCGCCCATCACGGCGTCGGTGGTGAGCAGCCGAAGCAAGCCAAGCTGGGTGAAGCGGCAGAAGCACAGACGGGCATTTTCGTCCAGCCGCTCGAACCACGCTTTCGCCGCGGGATGATGGACGTGGCGCTGGTAAGAGAGCGCCAGCCATACATTGACATCAGGGAAAAGGAATGAGGTCGTAGATCTGGGCATTGTCGATCTCGAGGGTGCCTGGGCTTTTTGAAGAGATAATCGGCAATGTAATGCGGCGGGCGCTCTTTTTTCGCCTGACACGGAGCTCGACTTCCACGCCGCGAAGGATGAGTTCCTTTACGGAGCGCTTCTCTCGGGCGGCCTTGGACTTCAGTTCGCGGTAAAGGGTGTCGGGAATGTCTACCGTCGTGCGCATGAAGGTTATTCTGCCATATTTATGGCTAATGGGGAAGCTCTTATGGGACATTCCTGAGGGCCGCCCGCCGGAAGTGGAGTGGAATGAGGTGGTTGGCGAGAATTTGGGAGTTTGGTGAGACGGCCTGGGGCTGGATGGTTCGGGGAACGTCCCGTCTGTCCCCAGGTTTCCCCAGGTTTCCCCCAGGTTTCCCCCAGGTTTCGACAAGAAATCACAAATTCTAGATCGTCTTGTCGAACTGAAGATGCTCCTCCCGGCAGGTGGTATCCCACCTGCCGCCCGGGACGGGCGCCAGCCCATTGGGATATGGCACTTCTAATTGGATATGACATGTACTACAATAATGTCACGGGTGGAGAAATGACATGAAGCTAAAAACACGCATGCGCGTCAACGAGAACGGACGCGTGGTGATTCCTGCTTCGTTTCGCGAGCGGCTGGGGATCCGTGTTGGCGATGAGGTCGTGCTGCAGATCCAAGACGACGAATTGCGGATCACTACATTGAAACGCAATATTGAGCGGGCGCAGCGGCTGGTTCGGAAGCACGTGAGGCCGGGCACTTCTCTGGTGGACGAATTGATTGCCGAACGGCGCGAGGCCGCTCGAAATGAATAGAGTTGTGCTGGACGCTTCCGCTCTGCTCGCCATTCTCAATCAGGAGGCTGGGGCTGAAACGTTAACGCCGGAGATCTTGAGCGGTGCGGCTATCAGCACGGTGAATCTGGCCGAAGTGCACAGCAAACTTGTTGGCCGGGGCCTCAGCCCTGAGGATGCGTGGGAAGCTGCACTGGGGCCCATTCGAGAAGCCGTTCCCTTCACCGCCGAGGACGCTCGGCTTGTGGGCGATCTGGTCGCGCGAACCCGTCCGCTGGGCTTGTCTCTGGGTGACCGAGCTTGTTTGGCGCTGGGTCTTGCTTTGAAGGCTTCCGTCTATACGGCCGACAAGTCATGGAAGAAGTTGAAAGTGGGCGCGCGCATCTACGTCATCCGCTGACAGGCCGGTCTGTCAGGAAAGGCCGGTCCACCCGCCTGCCCTGCCTTACTATGATTTGAGTGAATTCGGGGATTTGGGACAAGAACGTTCCCGCTTTCTGAGGAAATCATCGCCGCGAGACAAGGCTCGCACAATGCAGTGGAGAACGTCCCGTCTGTCCCCCGATTCCGTCCCCCGATCCCCCACCGTTTTACACCCGGGCCACCCGTCCCGCTCGCTAGAAACGTCGTTAGGCTCTGCCTTGGGTGAGCTGCATTCCGTGCCTATAAAGAAACGGGATGGAATACACTGCCTCGCCATCTTTTTCGTTTTTGGAGAAAAAACCCACTGCTATGAGATGATCGCTGATGGATTGCCACTTTTTACCAAGGAGAGTCTGAAGGGTGGCCTCGTCGTACTCAGTCTTTCCGCCAGAAAATTTCTCGATGTCCTTCCAAAGGTGCGGAAATTCTGCTCGCAGGTATGTGTCGCGTTTGCGCTTTGAAAGTTCCTCAAATCCATACTGAATTGCCGCGGTGTCAATCACCCAATCTGATTTACCTTCCGGATCAGCACCACAAATGTCCTGCTGTTTTTGTTTTGCACGAATCAACAAGTCGAGAACATCGCGAGGAGTTATTACTCCCCTACCGTCTGCGCAACGATTGCAAATCCAACGGATGGTTACGCTTTGTCTGGTACCCTTAAAAACGCTGGGAGGGAAAACCCTGTCAAAACACTGAGTGCGATAGGAAGCGCTCGCATCTATCTTCTCACGATTCAATTGAAGATATGACACCAGCGGGTCATTGGCAACTAGTCGCTTTACCACCATCGCCAGGATTTGATCCTCTGTCCAGCGCAGGGTGTCAGCTTGGCGCGCCGTG
Source organism: Candidatus Acidiferrum sp. (assembly GCA_049800195.1). Lineage (GTDB taxonomy): Bacteria > Acidobacteriota > Terriglobia > Acidiferrales > UBA7541 > Acidiferrum. The sequence continues at coordinate 46,393 of JBARJI010000089.1, read as the reverse complement.
ACGTGAGTCAGTGCCGTAAAGCCGTCGCTCGTCCCAACGACTTGCTCTAACATATCGTCGCGCAGGAAGACCTTGACCCTGATATTGGCTGAGGCAAAGTACCGCATCGCCCGCAGAAGGCCACGCAGGGCCGTCCTTTCCAAGTCTGAGCGCCTCGGGAAAATCTCGTCAAGCCGATCGACCATGAGCCAGAGGGATAAATGACTCTTCGAAAGGACCGCTTCTAAGGTCTGTTTAATATCGTTTACGTATTTTGGGAGCGAGTGCTCAGAGACAGGTTCGCTGCTTGCGTTCTGGGTGCTTAATTCCCGGAAAAGATCGACCTCGAATTCGCCGACATCGCCGGGCGGCTGGTATTTAAGCTTCGGACGCCAAGAGGTGAGCACATGCAAGGACCACTCAAGAATGTCTCTCAGGGATTTCTTTGCTTGGATTTCAGGAATTTTTGCGTTGGCGCATGCCAATTGAAATTTTCTTATCTCCGTGCCGGCGCCGCTCAGTAATTTGTGGTAACGCGGACCCTTAATGAAATGTTCGTGCGCTAAGGAAACGAGGTAGATGCACCAGAAGCTAACGAATTCATCTTCGGAGAGTTCGCTAAAGCTATCTGTGAAAGCGTGAAAAACAGGATCTCCTGGCGCTTGAATACCGTGAGCAACAACAACCTTTCGTTGCTCTAATAGGTAGTCAGGCAAGAAGTCGACGAAGATTCGAAAAAGTGCGCTTTTGCCGGAACCCTTTGTTCCTGGAATTAGGTCAACCCGGTCATTAAGAAGATCTGTAAACGCAGAAGTTTCGATTCTTGCGGCTTCGAGCAGAGTATCCTCTTCCGCAATCGAATATCCGAGGTCAAGCCCCTGAAGCAGTACCGATAAGTCTTTGTTTTGATGGGCCATGGATCAATTGCTGATTTCAATTGCTTAGAACTGCCTTGGTAATAAAGACGCCATTGTACGCCATCGTGCGCATGGGCAGTACCGCCGAGGGAGTGGAAGGGTGCGGGGGCGGAGCACCCTCGTTGCTCATCCTGCGAGGGGTTGCGAAGGCGTTAAGCCCTGCTCGGCGTTAGGCAAAAAGTCTCGGAGAACTCAGTGCGCCAGCCCCCGAATAGGCGAGCTGCCGGGGGCCATTGTGGACTGCTGCCAACCGCCCGTCTTTGGACCACCCGGCGGGTTGGGCGCCACTTTCATACCTCGCTGGTGCCTGAGCCGCCCGTCGGTCTAGCTTGATGGAGCTGCTTCTTTTCTCGAAAGCGGGCACCCACTAGCTGGAGCACTCTTTCCTTTGACATCTTGGAAGTAACATTTAGGTTGTTTGAATCAGCAAAGCGACGCAATTCTTCCACGTCGAACCTATCAAGCTGCGCGTGCACGCCCAATTCATCCCCCGAAAGCCATCGCTCATAAAGCTCGCCAAATTTTGTTTGGTGCTTTAGGGCCTCCTCGGGAGTGGTCGGAGCAAGTTTTGGCTGCGATTTCCTTCGCGATCTCCGGGATTTTTCTTCCGTCCCGAATGATTCAAGGAGCGAGAATAGACGATCCACTTTCTGACCTAGGGCTTTCAATTCGTTAAGGATTTCTTGTTCCGACATTGCGGTTCTCAAATAAATGCTTGAATCTCCTTCCATAGGTTCTGAAACTGCGTTCTAAAGTCGATCGGCATGCCCTCCTGGACAGCGCGTTTCATTCCGACCTTGTCAAAAATAGCCGTGTCGAACAGTTTAACCGTTAAGCCTCGCTCTTTGGACGCGCGATTCAACACGTCCTTGGCGTCGCCTAGGTATCGTTGGGTTTCGTTACTATATTTCTTCGTCGAAGACCCGCCCGGCTTCTTTGCTCGATTCATGAAGACACCAATTTTCGGAACAGGAAACGGCTCAATTCTCATTCTCAGGCTACTAAGAAGCAAGTCCAGCCCTTTCGCTGCAAAAAAGTCCGGATTAATTGGAATTAAGATAAGTTTACAACACGAAAGTACGGAGTAGCTCAGAAGACTGAAGGACGGAGGACAGTCGAAGAGTATGTAGTCGTAGACTGGCACAGCCGAGGAATTTTGGATTTTCTCCAACAGGCGCTGTATGAAGTGCTTCACTTTTTCGCGGTCGAAGAGTTCTAGTTCCGTCCAGTATAGATCTTCAACGGACGGGACGAAGTGATATCGATCCGAGATTTTATATATGAAGTCGTAGTTGACCCCGAAATTGAAGTTTCCGAGACCCGTAAATTCTTCGAGGGCGTTGAATATCGTCTTTTTTTCCTCTGGGCTCTGTCGTACCAGTCGGAGAAGTTCTTGAACGGACTGCCGTCTTCGTTCAGAGCGATAGCCTGAGTTAGTGACATCTGTGCGTCGAGGTCTAAGATGAGGCTTCGGACATCGGGCGCCAGACTCGCGACGTTGCCGAGGGCCCAAGTCGCCGTAGTCTTGCCCACCCCCCCTTTGAAGTTGATAGTCGCAACAGTGTTCATATTTCGTCCTTAACCGTCCGGGTGAGCCATAAAAGGCAGGCAGAGCCTCATCAAGTTTTCGAATATTCTACCGGCTGTTATCGCGATCAGCAACGGTCGCGATTGTAAAAAATCAACGCGCGCTAAAGCGGTTGACGGCACCCTCCATGAGTATCTGCGTGATTCAACGTGCGGGATTATTTGCGGGCGACGAAGCGGACGAGGAGGATGAAGGCGCGGGATGGCCGCTGGAGAAGGAGCGGAAGTTGGGGCGTCGGCCTGGTCGATGATGGCGTCGGGATTTTGGCGGTCGGGCGATGTTGACGGGTTGGCCGAGGCGCCGTGGCGGGTGGGTTAGATGCTGAGGACGGGGATGGGGAGGGCGGTGATTACGGCGTAGCCGTGGGTTTTTAGGTAGCCGCCGTAGGGTTGGAAGCCGGCGACGAGGAGGTCGGCGTTGGTTTGCTGGGCGGCTTGGCTGAGGGCATTAGGGATGTTGCCACTTCCGATGAAGACATCGGCGTTGGTGCCCATTTCTTTTTGGAGGCCGGCCATGTGCTCGGAAGCGTCGCCAACGAGTTCCTTATTCCAGAGGGGATTGACGTAGTTGCCGCCCGGTCCCCAGGACTCGACGCCGGCGGTGACATGGGCGAGCGTGAGGCGAGCGCGGAATTCGGAGGCCAACTGAACGGCCCAGGAAACGGTTTTGTGATTGTGCGGGCGGAAATCGACGGCGCAGAGGACATTGCGGATGGCAAATTTTTGCGGCGGAGATTGCGGGACGTGGCCACCGGTCCAAACGGGGCAGTTGGTTTCGTAGAGAACTTTTGCGGTGACAGAGCCGAGAAGGAATTGATCGAAGGCGAAGCCGTGGGAAGGCATCATGATGAGGCCGGCGGATTCCTGGTCGGCGAACTCCATGATGGCTTGGGGAGGGTCGCCATCGACGAGGCGTGACTGGATGGCGAGGCCGGCGAAATCGAGAGCGAGAAGGTGGTCCTGATTTTCCTGGGCGCGGCGGAGGATTTCCTCGAGGAGATTCCAGCCGGCGGGCTCGTGGCCAGGGGAGGGGATGCCGGCGTCGCGACTCTGCGGCGTGACGACGTGCAGGAGGATAAGCTCGGAGCGGAAATGGCGAGCGAGGGTGGCGGCTTGATGAAGAACGGGAAGCCAGGTGTGGGGGTAATCGACGGGGAGGAGGATTTTTTTGAGAGTCAGCATGGGCCACCGGGGGAATAGAAACATACCATCAAAATCCGAGTATAGGACGTGGGCGGGGATTATTGGGGTGCAGGCGGGGACGGAAAAAGCGAAGACGGCCGGGCTAAAGCCCGGCGCTTTTGAACGCCAATCAGGAGATTGGCGCTCCCGGGGATGGGGCGGAGGCGAAATAGAAATGGTGATGGTTGCTGCAACGCGGGTTGAACGGGGCGCGGCAATGGGGGCAGACGGAATTGCATTGGAGATAGGCGGAGATGGAGAGAATGGAATGGCAGGCGCCACAGAGGATGGCGAGTTCGTGAAATTCGGAGGCGGGCCACGGCACGAGGGGATGGTTGGCGAGGGCGTCGTGGCAGTCTTTGCAGGCGTAGAAGAGGCCGCAGCATTTCATTTTGATGGCGATGATGTCGAGGGGGGAATGGTAGTGAAAACAGCGGGTTTGGGGATCGAGATTTAGGCCGTGGACGTCGGGAGTCGAGGGAGGCATGAGATGGGCGAAGGATGAGAATAGCAAAATGCGCGGTGCGGGCAAGAGCAGGGCGGGAATGGAAGAAACGAAGAAAGAAACGAAGAAAAGGATAATGCGGAGACGCAGAGTGCGCTGGGTTGCGCAGAGAAAAAGGGAGGGTGAAGAACGGAGGGCACGATATATCGCGCCCCTACGGGGGACGGGGGGGAAATGGAGAGAGGCGAGAGAGCGGATGGCGGGGTGAGGCGCGGCGCTACCACTGTTGAGCGGGGATGTGCTATAAACATCGGGCCGTGAAAGGTGCCGCGAAAGAGGAAGTTGCCCCGGGTCAGCGGGAGGCGGTTGAGGTTTCTACGCAGGAGGCCTCGCCGGCGAAAGCTGAAGGGTCGGCAGGGTTGGCGGGGGAAGACGCTTCGAGCTATTGTCCAGTGTGTTCGAAGAGACTGGAATCACGGCGCTGCAAACTGATTTGCCCGGTCTGCGGATATTACATGTCGTGCGCGGACTATTATTGATAAGCTTTGTGGTCCCGGCCCGGGTTGCCGCCGGAACTGCTATCCGATGAGGAGGAAAACACAGTGGCTTTGAAGATGACCAACCGGGAAGTGGACGGCGTGTCGGTGGTGGCGCTGGACGGGCGCATCGTACTCGGCGAAGAGAGCAACGCGCTGCGGGAGAAGGTGAAGAGCTTGATCGCCGAAGGAAAGAAAAAAGTAGTGCTGAACATGGCGAACATCACGTTCATCGACAGCGCGGGCTTGGGCACGCTGGTGGCGGCGCATCACAGCGCGAAATCGCAGGGAGCGGCGCTGAAGCTGGCGCACTTGGGCAGCAAGTTCCAGGAAGTGCTGCAGATCACGAAGCTGCTGACGGTGTTCGACGTGTACAACACCGAGGCGGAAGCGGTGGCTAGCTTCGCGAAATAAGCGGCGGCGATTTTGCCGCGACGGCTGGGCTGCAGCGTGAAGAATGGGTCTTGCAAAAGGGCATGCGTTTGCGTGCCCTTTCTTTTTTGGAAGAGGCGGCATGCGCGTTGAGGACGTTCTCGGTTTTTGCGTTCTTGGTTCGCGGTATGCCAGCCGAATATCCGAGTTCCCGCTAAACATCGACGCGATACATGGTGATGCCACTGAGGAGTTTCGGGTAGAAGTCGGTGGATTTTTGGGGCATGACTTCTCCGGCGGTGGCGATGCGCATGACCTGATCGACATCGACGGGATTGAGAAGAAAAGCGATTTGCGCGGCGCCGCGGTCGACGGCATCGAGAGCGGCGGAGGCTTCGCGCTCGTAGGTGAGATTGCGTTCGGCGGTGACGGCTTGCGGGGTGATGCCGAAAGCGGGTTCGAGGATACCGTCGTGGAGAAGGACGACATCGAGTTCGCGCTGAAGAGGCGAAACGGAGTGAAGCAGTTGCGAGAGATCGGCGCCTGGGCGAGGCATTAAGACGTAGTAGGCACGCTTGGCGGGTTCCGCGGCGGGATAGACGCCGATAGCTCTTTGCGCGCGCGACTGATGGAGATGATCGAGAAAACTTTTTTGGGCGGCGGCTTTTTGGGCGTCGTCCGCGAACGGAAATGTTTGCGCTTCGAACCAGGGTTCGAGGTAGCGGCGGGCTTCGCTCCAAGAAAAATCGTGGAGATTGGCGGCGAGGCGGTGGGTAGGGAGAATGGTGAGGCCTTCGCTGCAGGTGTTGACGAAGGTCATCATCGCGAAATCATAGGGAGCGATGGCATAGGGCGCGGAAGGGTGCAGGCCGCCAGCGCGCAGGTGGCATTCATTGCGATAGTTGAGAGCGGTCTCGTAGCGATGATGCCCGTCGGCGATGACGAGCTTTTGCTCTTCCATCGCGGACTGGATGGCGGCGGTGCGCTCGGGGTCGGTGATGAGCCAGAGGCGGTGAGTGACGCCGTATTCGTCGCGCAATTCGGTGGCGGGAGGAGCGGATTCGGCGTCTTTTAGGATGGCGTCGATGCGTTGCTGAGGATCGGAATAGAGCATGAAGAGCTGGCCGGTGTGGGTGCGCGTGTGGCGGAGTAGCTCGAGGCGGTCGGCTTTGGGGCCGGAGAGCGTGTGCTCGTGGCGAAAAACGATGCCAGCGGAATATTCCTCGAGTTTGCCGGCGCCGATGAAGCCGCGGCGAGTGCGCTGCTCGACGGTTCCGGGGACGGTGTATTCCTGCGAGTAAGCGTAGAAAGATGGAGCCGGATCTTGCGCGACAACATTTTCGCGAATCCAGCTTTCGAGCGCGGCAGCGGCGCGAGTGTAGACATTGTTTTGCGGGGAGTCGTCGGGATAGACGCGGCCTTTTTCGATAGCGATGAGGTTATGCGGATCGGCGGCGTAGTAGTGGTCCTGCATGGCGGGAGAAATTTTGTCGTAAGGCTGCGTGAGGACGCGCTCGAAGGGAGCGAGCTGAGGGTTGTAGCGAAACGCCTGGAAGGGGCGAACCTGGGCCATGGGATCTCCGGTTGCGTTTTGTGTCGAGCGGCAAGCCCACTAGTTTACGCGAATTGAGGGCGATTCTGGAAAGCGATAGAAAGCTTTGTCGGGCTGTAATGTGGAATTCATAATGTGTTAAAAATCGCGGAGAGGGCTGAGATGGAAGGCGAACCTATTAAGATGAAAGATCCATGGTTGAGCTTAACTTGAGTTTGGTGCGGGCGCTGATTTTCGATTTGGACGGCACGCTGATCGATTCGAAACAGGATTTGATCCGGTCGGTGAACGCCATGCTACGCGAATTGGGGCGCGGGGAGCTGGCGGAAGAAACGATATCCGGCTATATCGGGCACGGCGCGCCGCGGCTAGTGGCGAGGGCGCTGGGAGAGGATTGCGCGGAGGAGGAGCAGCAGCGCGGGCTGGAGTTTTTTTTGCGTTACTACGAACTGCACAAGCTAGACACGACGCGCGCGTATCCCGAAGTGGCGGAAACGCTGGATAAACTGCGGCATATGCCGATGGCGGTTTTGACGAACAAGCCGGTGCGAATCAGCGTGAGGATTCTGGAGGCGATGGGGCTTTCGAAATACTTTCGAGCGATTTACGGCGGGAACAGTTTTGAGACGAAGAAGCCCGATCCGCTTGGTGCAAGAACAATTTTGAAGGAATTGGCCGTTGCGCCGAGCGAAGCGCTGCTGGTGGGAGATTCGGAAGTGGACGTGCAGACTGCGAGAAACGCGGGCATGCATGCGGCGGCGGTGAATTATGGATTTGGGGTGCATGATCGGGGAGCGCATCCCGCGGATATTTATCTCCGACGATTTGGCGAGCTCGTCGAAATGTTGGGTGGCAAGACAGAATCCTAAATTTTCTCTGAATCTTTTCAACAGGTGAGGAGCGAGAGCATCGCGACTGCGGCTGAATCGGCGGTGGGCGGACGGATCGCCCGTGCTTGCCGTCTAATAGACGAGTTTGAGGGAGAACTGGATTTGGCGAGAGGGGCCGGAGGTTTTGCTGATGATGCCGAAGCCGCTGCCGAGGACGGTATTGGAGGGAAGGCCAAAGTTGACGATGTTGAAGACGTTGAAAAATTCGGCGCGAAATTCGAGATTCGCCAGTTCGCCGTTTCCGCGATGGCCAAATGGCGTGTTCTTGATGAGAGCAACATCGTATTGATGAAAGCCTGGACCGCGAAAGGTGTCGCGTCCCAGGGTGCCGAAGTAGCCGGAATTTGGACCGGTGCCTCCGGGGAGATCGATTGGAATGTAGAAGAAGGAGCTATTGTTAGCGCCGCGGCCAAAATAGTCTTCGCGAACGGTGCGGCTGGTGGAAAAATCGGGCATAGAAACGAGATCGGGGCGATCCGTTCCGCCCGCACCCGCGCCGGTCTGCTGGATGCCGGAGTAGACGGTGAAAGGCGGGCCGCTGGTCAGAGATGTGATGTTGAGAAACTGCCAGCCACGAGTCACGTAAGTGCTTAACGGCTTAAGGAAGTCGATGCGGTCGAACGGAAGCGACTGGATCACACTTAGAGAAAAAACGTGCGTGATATCAAACGTGGAGGGACCTTTATCGGCTTCGGGATTGAGAGGGTTCTGCGGCAAAGTTTGAAGAATCACGCCTGCATTGGCCGGAAGACCGCCGAGGACGGCGCTGGTGTCATCGAGCGATTTGGAAAACGTATAGCTGGCCTGAAAGCTGAGGCCGATGCGCGAAGCATTCTGGCTGAGGCTGGTTTGCAGGGCGTTATAGCTGGAATGAGAGCCGGTGGACATGACGGAGACAGGTCCAAATCCTCCGATGGCCTGGCCGGAAGAATTAAACTGCGTGAAGGGCGCGTACGCGGGGTCGGCGCCGGCGTAGCCGTTCGGCGAAAACACGCTGGCCAGATGCACTCCGGCGGTGTTTACGTAGGCGGCGCTGAGCTTCACGATGCCAAAATCGTGATCGACGCCGAGAGTAGAGGTAGCGATGTAACCATTGCGAAAGCTGCGCGAAATGGCGGCGGCCGACAATAACTGGACTTCATTCCCGGGAGTGAGAGCATCGAGATCGCTTTGAAATCGCTGCAAGTCAATCTGCGTGTTGGGCGGCACGTTGGAACTGTCGTTATTGGGAAAGAGAAGTTGCCCGCTGGTCGTGTACGCGGGAGGAAGAGCCAGAGGCACTGCGGTGTTGTGAAAAGGCACGGGAGTGCCAGGGAGTGCGGTGATCAGAGGCTGGAAGACGAGGGGGATGCCTCCGGTTACGAAATTGTCTTGCCACAAATTGGGAAGAATGGTGGTGATAGCGCTGCCTGCGTGAATGGTCGTGCGTGGAGTGAGGGCGAAGTCGAGGGAAGCGCGCGGGCCGAAACCGCCCCAATCCATAGGATAAACGGGCTGCGGATTATACAAATAAATTAGTGAAGCGCCGGGAGTGAGATAGGACGTGGGCTGACCATCGGGACCTATGGGTTCGGCGATGGAGGTGCGGTGTTTGGCTTCCTTGATGCGGCTGTCGACTTCGTAGCGCAAGCCGTAATTCAGAATCCATCGCGGAGCAAACTTCCAGGAATCCTGAAAATAGAAATCGTAAGCCTGGCGGCGGACGGCAGCTTCGTCAAACTTATTGCCTGTGGGAGTCGCAGCGGCGGCGGCGGTGACCGAATAGGAGTAGGGTGTGGCGGTTAGCAGGCCAGTGAGCGCATCGGGCAGCGGATCGCCCGGCTGGATATTGTGCGTGCCGCTTGCGGAGGTGATAAGCACGGGGGAGTAGGCAGTGCCTCCGCCGAAAGTGTAAACGCCGCTGGGATTCGTGCCGAAAATGGTGGCGTCCTTATTCAAACGAATCTCCGCGCCCCACTTGAAGGAGTGGGCACCGAGCACGTAGATCATGTCCTGCTTGATCTGAAAGAGATTTCCGTAGGAGCCGTAAATCGAACCATCCGCAGTGTTAAAACCCTCGAAGAGACCGTCGCCGAAGACCAACGCGGGGTCGCTGTGATCAGACGCGGGGAAAAAGGGAGTGCTGCGAATGTATCCAAAAGCGGAAATGAAACTGAGATGAGACGAGACGGTGCGGGAGTAACGAACCGCGGCGTTGCGCTGGTGATCGAAGAAATTCACGGCAAAGCCTGGGTCGATGGCGGTCTGATCGGGATTCGTGGTTGGACCATTGATCTGGTCCAAGCTAAAGCGGGCAAAGAGAGTGGCCTTGTCCGAGATGCGGTGATCCACGCGAATGGAGAATTGATCGGTGTCGGTAACGACGTTGGAGGAAGCGGCGTAGGTGCGAGCGCCGAAGGCGCCTTGCGGTTCGTTGGGAAGAGGGTAGCGCGCGAGGAGGGGCGCGATGGCAGGGCTCACTGGGACCATTAGAGTGTCGCCGGGAAAAGCGGTGGTGTCCATGCCCTGGCGTTCGGCGGCGGTTGGGACGGCAAAAACTTGCGTGGTGCCGAGGACTTGTCGAAAGCCTTGATACTCCGCGAAGAAGAATGTTTTGTTCCGTCCGTCGTAGATGTCGGGGAGAACTACGGGCCCTCCGGCCGTTGCACCAAATTCATTTCGAACAAACGGCGGGAGGCGGCGTGGGTCCACTGTGCTGGAGTGATCAAAGAAATTCTTGGCGTCAAAGGCGGCGTTGCGGACAAATTCGAAAGCGCTACCATGGATTTGATCGGTACCCGACTTGGTGACGACGTTGGTGAATCCAGCGGCACCGTGGCCAATTTCGGCGGGCATGACACCGGAGCTGGATTGCACTTCCTGAATGGCATCGACATTGAAATTAGGAAAAGTGGCGCCTCCAAGTTCGGGGTCGCTGGTGTCCGCTCCATCCATGGCAAAGACAGCGGCGGTGCCGCGCAGACCGTTGACGGTGAATTGCTGGGTGAAGTTGGCCGCGCCGTTGGTGTCGGTCATAGTGCCCGCAGCCAGAAGCAAGAGCTTGCTGAAGTCGCGCTCATTCAAGGGAAGGCTGGAAACTTGACCGCTCGAAAGATGGCCGCCACCGCTTGACTGTGCAGAGGCGTCGTTCTGCTGACCCAAAACCACGAGGGACTGATCATTCGCAGACAAGGAAATGTTCTCAACGAGCGCGTCGCCGTCTCTAAACGCGAGCGGCGCGGCAGCTCTCCAGATTTTGCTCTTGAAACGGACGGCGACGGTGTAGCTCAGCGCCTGCACTTCCGCGAAGACAAATTGGCCATCCGAAGAAGTATTGGCGGAATAGCGGGGGCGTCCCGATGTGGCTTGCAACGAGACCGTGGCTTGGCTGATGGGATGACCAGCCGCGTCGCGCAAGATGCCCTTCAAAGTGGCGGACGCAAGCGCGCTCGTCGACAAAGAGAGAGAGAGAAGAAGAACAATGCAAATCGTTCGGCCTGGACACACGGGGGCAACAGACATGGCACGGGATTGTACAACCAAATTCTTCCTTGTTTTCGGCGGGAATTGGAACGGCGGATCGTGCCATTGTGTGAGGTTTCTCGGAGACAACTGGATTGATCTCTTTGGCTACAGCGCTTTGAGCGAAAGGATCTCTTGGCGGGATTAGAAGAATCGTGAAGCGATTCGGCGGCGGAAAAACATCTCACTCTGAATTAGCCGGATTACTCGAGAGGACAGTACGGGATCGGAGCCAAGCGCGGACGAAAAGGCTGGGCTGAATAACTTTAGTTCCGGAAGACGGCCGCAGCAGAAACCAGCGCGACGCTCAGAAGATATTAGCGTGCTTGACGGCCAGGAGGTTACAGACGCCGCTGGTTAGCGCCGCGCAGAGCGATACTGCGGGGCATGAAATTGGATGATTACGTAGCATTGTGTTTCGACTGGTTTGCTATCGACCAGCGTGGGCTGGAAGCGCCACTCGCGAACCGCTTGCAGGGCTGCGGGAACGAGGTCTATGGGACCAAGGATCGGCCGAAGGTTCAGAACACGGCCGTTCTTTGCGACGCTGGCCAAGAGGCGAACTGAGTTGCCGGAACCAGCCGGAACATCCTCGGGGCGCGGATCGACGCGCGAAATCAAACCGCCGACAACTACTCTTCTATTTCGAGCGAAGGGCCATCCCGTGTGCGCCGCGGGGATGCGAACGGAACGCTCGATATACATGGTGGCCGAAGGCGATTGCAGAACGCGTTCCCCAGGCAAACGAAGAAAATATGGCTGATATCCGGGCGAGACACGGACTTCCAAGACCTGGTCGCGGGGCGAGTCCATGTGAATAACGGGCTGAATTACGGGTTGAGTGGCGGGCGATGCGATAGGGGCGTCGGAGTTACGGGAAGGTGGAGAGCCTGCAGGAGCGCCGTATGGACTCGAGGACGAACTTAAAGGTGGAGCTGAGGAAGTCGTAGTGCGACTGCTGGAACTAACTTCGTCGACGGGCATCGGATCGGTGAGCTCGCCCTGGGCGGTTGACGGAGCGGGAGAGGCGGAAGGCGCGCCCGCAGCGGCGTCAGCGACACTGGACGTGCCCGCGCGAGCTGCGTTCTTTTCGGAGGCAGCACCGGCCGGAGACGGAATCGCGGTGGCTGGTGATGGGTCAAGTGGCGGGACAGCGTGGTTCACGGCAAGCAGGCGGGAAAGATCCTGGATTGGATTGGTTTCCGATTCCGATTCTGAAGGGGAAACTGAACTTGCATGCGAAGTGTGGCGCTGATTTTGGGTTGCTATGAGAGCGGGGCCAACAGAGCCGTGATTGGCGGTATGTCCGCTTGGTCTTGGGAAACGCCGGAAAGCAGATTTGCTTGCGAGGGCGCTCCTTGATTCCGCGGGGCTCGCGATTGGCTGCGGCGATGCGGTTTGGCTGAGGGGAGCGGTGTTGGAAGTCTTCGGATTTTCGAGGCTCCGGGGAATGTCTTGAGTCCCCGGAGCTGTGGCGTTGCCACTAGAGCGATCTGCCGCGAAATGTGCGAAAACTTTCTCGAGAGCGTTGCCTTTGAGGAAGAGCACAGCGGCGACGCAAACCGCGGCGACGAGAGCGGCAACAATCGCGCGGCGCGCAAAGGTAGAGCGTGGCTGAGCTTGGAGTGTGAGCGGAGGTGCGAGCGGCAAGAGGTCAGGTAGGCCGCCAGGGAGAGCCTCGTCCGTGAAGAAGCCTGCATCCTGGGCCGTCTCGAAAGAAGTCGAGAGAGGCTCAGCGAAGGCCCCAACATGATCCGGTTCCGGCTGCCGAGACTGCGCGGACTCTTGCGCGGCCCACTTACGAATTCGTTCGCGGTCATGTTCGCTGAGATCAAGCAACTGGATGCCGGCCAGCTTTCTGTCTTCGTTGGCCCAAACGACGCGAACAGTGACCTGCACGGGATTGGGAAGAGTATTGAGCGGAATGGAGATGCGAGCGACAAAATTGCAGGGGAGGTCAACCGGCGTGGAGATGAGGAGGCCATTCTCGCTGACATTCAGAAGCAAGCCCTCCTGGCTTTGGCCAAAAGGGTTAAACGAAACGAAAATAGGCGCATGGGGCGCGACCCGAGGATAGAAACGGCGTTCGACATTCGAAGCTAAGGGCGGAAATTGAGGGGTGGGCGTGGACATGATATGAAACTCCGATCTGAAGGACTTATCCGCTCGTGGCGACGACGCCTGCCGAACAAAGAATTTTCAGGCTGGGTGCTCGAAGCGGGAACGAACGAGATGGAACATGGCGTTACTTTTGCACCTGAGCGCTACAACACAGGGGGCGGAGGAAGGTTTCGGTTTCTCTGGGAGCTAAAACGTACCAGTACGGGCTTGCCGTTCCCATTGTTTGCGAGCTAGGAGCAGGGCGCGTTTGCAAACTCGAGAAACGGGAGAAGTTAGCGAGGCGTGGAAGCAGAGGGAGATGGCGGCGCGTGGCGGAGGGAGCTGACGTCCAAGATGTACGCGACCTGATATTTAGAAAGGACGAGGAGGCGATTGCCGTCGGCGGAGAAATGGGTATAAGCGATAGGATCGAGGAAGTTGTGCTGAGCGAGCTTGGCGCCCGTGGCTAGATCGTAGATCACCAGACGGCCCGGCGCTTCCTCGAGAGTGAAGAGATTACTTTGGGCGCTAGCCGCCGCCATGCCGCCGATGAGCTGGGCCCTCACACTTCCGTCCTGCAAGGCAAGAACGGAAATGCGCCTTCCATCTCTGACCAGGAAGAGCGCGTCGCCGACAGAGAAGGCAGCGTCAAAACTGTATGGACCGCTGCCGCGTTGAATCAGGACTCCGCCAACTGGCTCGGCTGAACGGGCGTCCAAGACCTCAAAATAAGTATCCAGTTTCGTGCGTTTCGTTTTCTTGAAAGTGCGCCAAACGGCGGGAATGCGCTTGGCCGCCATTTCGGCTCCAAGGCTATCGCCGTCCCAGGCTAGGACGAGACGTTCGCCCTGCGGGTCGGCGAATGGCACCGGGGGTTGCTGTGAAAATTCGCGCTTCCAGAGTTCCTTGCTCGAAGGGGGATCGAGAGCGCGAAGGCGGTAGGGCAGGCCGCTTTCCTGGATCATGGGGACGCCATGTCCCATGGGGCTTTCAAAACCGTACTCGAAGAGGACCGTGCCACCGGCGTAGAGCTGGTCTTTTCCGGCGGGCCACGCCGGAGCTGACTCGCCGGATGCAAGATCGAGATGGACCATGCGAGGCGGGTTGTGGCCATCGCTGCGAAGGAGAAAATAAGCGGAAGATTGATCGGAGAAATGCGCGGCGGAAAAGGGCGGGGAGGAATAAATGCGCTCACCCGTCGCCGTTTGAAAGGCGGCACCGTTGCCGTCGACAGAAAAGGCGAAGCGGTCGAGAGACGGAGAGACGGTGGCGGCACGAAGCACAGGCAGGGCATCGAGAGGCAGATCGACGGAAAGAAAGGGGAGCTTTTCTCCAATGTGGTAGAGGAATAAGGTGCCTCTCCCATTCAAGAGCGCCATTTCATTTCCGAAAATATCGATGGAAACGTTGTCAGGCGCGTAGAGTTCGCGGTTCTCCTGCAAGTCGAAGATACGGTCTCCGACCACTCCGTCGTCGGATACGAGCGCGTACCGGGGATTGCGGGCCAGGCGAACCTTTTCGGCTTTGAAAGAGGGGGAGGCCAAAACTTCAGCTGTCTGCAAGGACAGGCTGACTGGGCTTGCTTCCTTTTCGCCAGAGGGGAGCAAAACACGGTCGTCATCTTCTAGACAAAACGAACCATACAGGCGTTTGCGAAGTGCTCCGGGAAGAGAGGATTTCCGGCGCGTGGACAGGTCAACGCTGAAGGCATCCAAGCCTTTTTTCACGAGCAGGATTTTGCCGTCTGGAGAAAAATTCATCGATAGAAACTTCATGCCCCTGCCAGCCAGGAATTCCCAGTCATTTGCCAAGCGGAATCCAAAGGGACCTGGAAAGGCGGTGCGTGGATCGAGAGGTATGAATACGATGGGCGGGGGGAAACTGGAAATCTCAAAGGAATCCGAGAAGATGACTTCGTTGGTGGAAAGCTGGTAGACGATCAGCTTGAAGTCGGGCAGGAGACAGGCGAAGAATTCGGCGCCCGGGGACAGTTCGGCATCGAGACAACCGTCCTGGAACGGCAGATTGCGTTGTTCCAATGTCGGCCCGCCCGGGACTTTTTCGCGATCCAACGCCAAACCGTAGCCAATGGCGGTAATGGCTTGCGAATCGAGGGAGAAACGAGCGGAGTAGAAATCCTCGGCTGAAATGTGCATGCGTAAATTGAGCGGATCGCGAGACAAAAGATAGATGCCAGATGGATTTTGGACCATTAGGGCACGGCCATCCGGGCTAAAGCGCAGGGTGACGACGGCGTTCCGGAGCGGAGGCTTGAGAGGTTGACTGGAAAGAACGCCTTGCAGATTCTCGTGGGGCCGGTCTGATTGGGAAAGCACGGGCGTAGGGGCGAGCAGGAGGACAGCAGTGAGCAAACCCGCCGCTAGGAATGATTGAAATTGCCACAAAATTCGAAGCGGAGGTCTGCGCCAGTTATTCACAGTTAAACAATCGGCGCGAGTCTAACACTTGCAGGGTGAGGCGGCAATTGCGGGCAGACTCTGGCGGGAAAGGATTCAGGAGCACTTGCCTTACGTTACGACACAAGGCAGACTCGGCGCGTGCTGATTGGACTCTTTACGGAACTAGCAGGAAGCGGCGGGGTACAGCGAGCGGGCCGGCATATTGCAGCGGTGCTGAGCGAGTTCGCGACAAGCCGGCACATGGATTGCCGGCTGCTGAGCTTGAACGATACGCAGGACTTGCATCGCATGTCCGTAGGCGGCAAGGAATTTGTGTTCACCGGGTGCGAGCGAAGCAAGGCGCGGTTTGCGGCGACGGCGATGCGGGCAGCCAGGCGGCACGCGAAGTTGGTTTTGGCGGGGCATCCGAATCTCGGGCCGGTAACGCAGGCGATGAGACTGGTTGCGCCGCGGCTGCGAACTATCATTTGCACGCATGGCGTGGAGGTGTGGGAGCCGCTGCCCACGTTGCGGCGGCTGGCGTTGCGGCGCGCAAATGTGGTGCTTGCGCCGAGCAAGGACACGGCGAATCATGTGGCCGGACAGCAAGTGCTGCGGGATAAAATTCGCGTTCTTCCATGGGCGCTCGATCCGGAATTTGAAGCGATCTCCGCCGGCGCGCCGCAGGGAAAGCTGCCTCAGGGATATCCGGAGGGGCGCGTGATTCTCACGGTGGGGCGTTGGCAGACGAACGAACGATACAAAGGCATGGACACATTGATCACGGCCTTGCCGCGGCTGCTGACGCGATGGCCGGAACTTCAATTGCTGGCGGTGGGCGATGGCGACGACCGCGCGTGGCTCGAGGAACTGGCGGAACAAAACGGCGTGAACAGGCACGTACACTTTTTGAGCGGATTGAGTTTCGCGGAGCTTGCGGCGTGCTATGAGGCTTGCGAGATGTTTGCTTTGCCGAGCCGTGGCGAGGGCTTCGGCATGGTTTATTTGGAGGCGATGGCTTGCGGGAAGCCCGTCATCGGCGGGGCGCATGGCGGGGCCCCGGAAGTGATTGAAGACGGAGTGACCGGATACCTTGTGCCGCATGGCGACGCGGCGCAACTCGCGACCTCCATCGAGACGCTGCTCTCGGACCCTAGCCTGGCGCAAAAGATGGGCGAGCGCGGGCGGCAACGGCTGGAGCGGGAATTCCGGTTCACTGTATTTGCCAAGTCCTTGAAGAAAATCGTTCGCGAACAATGCGAATCCTGAGCGTCACGGAAACTTACGCGCCGTTCCTGGAGTTCGGGGGCCCCCCAGTGAAGGTGCGGGCACTGGCACAAGGACTCGCGGGCCTTGGACATGACGTGACAGTGGTGACGGCCGACTGGGGCATCAGGGCACGCGCGGAAGCGGAGAAGGAGTTCGGCGCGGAACGGAGCCCGTTCGGCTGGAGCCGGACAGAAAACGGCGTAGACGCAATTTATCTCCCGACATGGTTGCGATACCGGTCGGTGAGCTGGAATCCGGCGGTCGGAGGATTCTGCCGCGCGCGTCTGCAAGATTTTGACGTGGCGCATATTTATGGACTTTACGATTTTCTCGGGCCGACAGTCGCGAGCTCATGCATAAGGCGGAAAATTTCTTATGTGCTGGAACCGATCGGGATGTTTGTGCCGATTGTGCGCAACCTGCGGCTGAAAAGAATTTATCACGCGTGGTTTGGGCGGCGATTGTTTGAGGGCGCGAGAGCGATTATCGCAACGTCGGAGCAAGAGGCTGAGGAACTGGCGAGCGGGGGCGTGGCGCGGGAGAAGATCGTGCTGCGCCGAAATGGCGTGGAAGTCCCTGTGTCGTGGCCGAAGCGGGGTGTTTTTCGGAAGAAGCTGGGAATTGTGGAGAGCGCTAAGGTCATTCTTTTTCTTGGGCGGCTGTCGGAAAAAAAGAGCCCGGATTTACTGTTGCAGGCGTTTGCCGCGATTTCAAAAGAGCTAGCCGGGCAGAGCGTGAGGCTGGTGTTTGCAGGGCCTGACGAAGGAGGAATGGAGGCGCGCCTCACGCAGATGGCGGCGCAGCTCGGCGTGAGTCCTCAAGTGCAGTTCGCCGGCCCGATTTTTGGCGAAGGGAAATGGGCGGCATATCGCGATGCCGATGCGTTCGTGTTGCCGTCACAGAATGAAAATTTTGGAAATACGGCGGCGGAAGCGGTTGCAGCGGGCACGCCCGTGGTGGTGACAGAGCAGTGTGGCATTGCGCCGCTCTTGGCGGATGTGGCCGGGCTTGTGGTGCCTCACGATGCAGGGGTACTGGCTAGCGCGATCAAATCCGTGATTAGCGACGCGGTATTGCGCACACGGTTGATTGCGGGTTGCAAGGCGGTGACGGCTCGACTTGGGTGGGAAGAGCCGGTTCGCGAGATGGAGGCGCTTTATAACAAGCTTGCAATTGAGAGACCCCCCAGTGCAGAATTTGGAGCATTGGAGCGATGAAATTGCCGGGAGAAAAACACCTCATTTTCCGCGTGGTGTGGCGTGGCGTAAACGTGCTGCTTGCCGTGGTGCTATTGTCCTCGGTGTATGCCGGAGCACGCGAGTATTCGGTCCGGCAGTACCTGAGAGGATTCTCAGACGCGGTGGTGCCAGAGTCTGCGGGTCCGGAGCAGAAGGTCGAGGCCATCCTGGGCTGGATGAGAAACGGGCCATCGAGATATGTGGCCGTGGATCCTTCTGAACTATCGATGCGCGACCCGGAGACTACGCTCAATTATAAACAACTGCTGGCTGTTTGCGGGACGGCGACCAACGCGTTTCTGAACCTTGCAAGAAGCGGCGGCTTGAGCGTAAGACGATTGCTGCTGCTCACCCCTCAGCACAACACCAAACACGTTGTAGCGGAAGTCTGGATTAGCGGCCGGTGGGTGATCGTCGATCCGACGTACAGGGTCATGCTCCGCGATGAGCAGGGGCAACTGTTGACGCTGCCTCAATTGCGGAATTCCGCGATGTTTGAGGAAGCGGTCAGCAAGGTGCCCGGATACCCTCGGGAGTACAACTACGAACATTACGCTCACGTGCGGCTGGCGCGGCTGCCGCTCGACGGGATGGGACTCCGCCAGGTACTAGACCGCCTTGTGCCGGGATGGGATGAAGCGGTGGACTGGAGCCTGCTTCTGGAGCGAGAGTCGTTTTTGATCCTCGTTGTTTCGCTGGGCCTGACGTTGTTTTTCCTGCTGTTACGCGCGGTGCTCGCGTGGTATGCGGACAGCCGTTTGAGAGTTCCGCGATTCCATCTGCGCGAACACGCCTTGCGGGCCGGTGTGGCCTTCTTTTCGACGCCGGAGATCAAACAATAGCGTGTGCGGTATTTGCGGTGTCGCGTTTGCGTCGCGCAGCATGGATGCGGAAATGCGCGTGCGCGCGATGTCGGCGGCACTGCGGCACCGTGGCCCGGATGATGAAGGTTTCCTGGTAGGAGATCCGCGGGCGCCAGGGCTGGCCCTGGGAATGCGCCGGCTCAGCATCATTGATCTCGCCGGCGGCCAACAGCCCGTTTGGAACGAAACACGGGACGTCGCGGTCATCTATAACGGCGAACTGTATAACTATCGCGAACTCCGAGAGCGTCTGGCGCTGTTCGGACACCGCTTCGCAACGCAATCCGACACGGAAATTCTGGTGCACGCCTGGGAAGAGTGGGGCGAAGAATGTCTGACAGAGCTCCGGGGCATGTTTGCGTTCGCGTTGCTCGACTTGCGCGGACGATTTGCGACGGCGCCGTTGCTATTTTTGGCGCGCGACCCACTGGGCATCAAGCCGCTTTATTACACGCAGACTCCAGAGGGCTTTGCGTTTGCGTCGGAAGTGCGGGCTCTTTTGGCAAGCGGCACTGTGACAAAGCAGATTTCGCAGGATGCGCTGACATCTTACATGCTATTCGGCAGCGCGTCAGAGCCCGTCACTCTGATCGAGGGGGTTTTTTCTCTTCCGCCTGGCCATCGCATGCTCTTGTATGTTCCGGAACGGCGGCGCGTGCCGAGGGCGCGCCCGTGGTGGGATTTGCAGACGAGCCCCGCGGCGCGCGACCCGCGAAAACCGAAAAACATGGATTCGGCCGCCGGGAAGCTACGCCCCCTGCTTGAACAGGCCGTGCGCGTGCACTTGATCGCGGACGTGCCGGTGGGATTATTTCTATCGGGCGGTCTGGATTCAGGAGCCATTGCCGTACTGGCAGCGCGCGCGCAGGCAGGGATCCGCAGCTTCACGCTGTCCTTCCCGGGAACTTCGTACGACGAAGCGCCGCTGTCCCGCAAAATTGCGGAACGCTGCGGCACGCAGCATACGGAAATTCCTCTCGATGGAGCGGCGATACTTTCGCGGATTGACGAAGCCGTGGCTGGCCTCGACCAACCGACCATGGACGGCATCAATACATCTCTGGTCTCTTGGGCGGCGCGCGAAGTAGGGCTCAAAGTGGCGCTTTCCGGACTGGGCGGGGATGAGCTTTTCGCGGGCTACGCAACCTTCGCGAACACCAAACTTCTTCGTCGGCTCATCCGCATGGCATGGTTTGTGCCCGGGCCGCTGCGCCGCGCTACCGCGCCATTGATCGCGAGCGTGCTCGGGGTGCGCATGTCTCGCGACGCCGCGGGCAAGGCCGTCGCTGCGTGGAGAGATCCTGACGCACTCCCCCATCCTTACTTCTACACGCGCGCGCTTTTTCCCCTGGGCCAGCTCGAACGGCTGATCGATGCGCGCTTCCGTCCCAGCACGGTAGGCGCCGACGGCGTCACGCTCGAGCCGACGTGGCTTGGCTGGCTAAATCGCGCGGCGGGGGAAGCTAGAAATTTGGAGCCAGTGGCGGCTACCGCATGGCTGGAAATGCGCTGCTACATGGCAAGCACGCTGCTCCGCGATACCGATTCGGTGAGTATGGCGCGTTCGCTGGAAGTGCGCGTGCCCTTGTTGGATACGCCGCTGGTGGAATTCGTCAGTTCCCTTCCCGATGCGGTCCGCCATCGCGCTGGCACACAGAAGGCGCTCCTTGTCGAGGCCCTAGCTGGTCTTCTGCCCGAAGAAATTTTAGGCCAGCGGAAACGGACGTTCACGCTGCCGTGGGAAGAATGGCTTCGCGGGCCGCTGCGGCCCAAGCTTACTGCCAGTTTCGCAGACATCGCGTCGCCGCTTGCGCCGCACCTTCGAGTGGAGGGCGTCCGTGGCGTGTGGGCTGCGTTTCTCGAGGGCAAAACTTCGTGGTCGCGTCCGTGGGCGTTGTACGTCCTCAACGAATGGTGCAGGCACCATCTCGCGGCATGATTCGCGCTCCTGAGGTAGACTAAATCCATTCGCGATGAACATTCTTGGGATAAATGCCTACCACGGCAACGCATCGGCGGCGATCGTTTGTGAAGGCCGGCTTGTGGCCGCGGTCGAAGAAGAGCGATTAAACCGC
The DNA here is from genome assembly GCA_049800195.1 of Candidatus Acidiferrum sp. GTDB lineage: Bacteria > Acidobacteriota > Terriglobia > Acidiferrales > UBA7541 > Acidiferrum. The sequence continues at coordinate 25,488 of JBARJI010000089.1, read as the reverse complement.
GTGAAGTACGCCGCGGGCTTCCCGGCGCAGGCGATTCGCTATTGCTTGCGCGAGGCGGGGCTGGAACTGAAGGACATCGACCATGTAGCCGTGCCGCGGAACCCTTATGCGCGCCTCGGGACCAAGCTTTTTTACGCTATGCGCATGCCGTCGTTCGCACGCGAACGAATGAAAGTGCTGGCCAAGTTCACGGGAATCCCGGAGGCTCTGGCTCAGGCCTTCGATACCGACCCCGCAAGGATTGCCGCAAAGTTCCACCGCGTGGAACATCACCAGGCGCATCTGGCCAGCGCGTTTTTTGTATCGCCATTTGAAAGAGCCGCATTGCTTTCCGCGGACGGTCTGGGCGATTTCGCGAGCACGATGTGGGGCAGCGGCAACGGAAGCCGCATGAAGATAGACGGCGCGGTGGCGTTTCCTCATTCACTGGGCCTCTTCTACAGCGCCGTCACCCAGTACCTGGGCTTTCTGAAGTTCGGAGATGAATACAAAGTGATGGGCCTGGCGGCTTACGGCGAGGCGGAGCAGCTCGAGGCTTTTCGGGACATCGTGCGCGCGAACGGAAACGGCTTTCTGCTGGAGCTGGACTACTTTACGCATCACCGGACTGGGCCGGAAATGAGCTGGGCCGAGGCGGACAAAACACCTACGCTCGGCAAAATGTTTTCAGAAGCAATGGAAAAGAAGCTGGGCCCCAAGCGAAATCCCGCGGAGCCGCTGGAACAGAGACACCGCAATCTTGCGTCTGCGCTGCAAGCGCGGCTTGAGGAAGTTTACCTTGGGATGTTGAAGAAACTTGCCGAAGGCACAGGACTGAAAGCAATTTGTCTGGCCGGCGGCGTGGCGTTCAATTGCGTAGCAAATGGAAAAATTTTCGACCGGACGGGCTTCGAACAGGTTTACGTGCATCCGGCGGCAGGGGATGCAGGGCTCGCGGTTGGCGCCGCGTATTATGTGTGGCATCAGACATTTGGAAAGCCGCGAGATTTCGTGATGGATCACGCTTACTGGGGACCGGGATACACGCGTGATGAGATTCGAGCGACAATTGAAGCGAACGGATTGGGAGGGAATAGCTGCCGCGTCGAAGAACTGCCCGAGGACGATTTGATGCAACACACGGCCGCGATTGTAGCCGAGGGGAAAATTCTTGGATGGTTTCAGGGCCGTGCGGAGTGGGGGCCGCGGGCGCTCGGCAATCGGAGCATCGTCGCGGACCCGCGACGGCCTGAGATGAAAGAAATACTGAACCAGCGCATAAAGCACCGCGAAATCTTTCGTCCGTTCGCGCCATCGATTCTCGCCGAAGCGACGAGCAAGTGGTTCGAAAAGTCGCATCCTTCGCCGTTTATGACCTTGGCATACTCGGTGCGGCCCGAAAAGCGTGAAAAAATCCCCGCACCCACGCACGTGGACGGCACGGGCCGATTGCAAACCGTGACGCGGGAAGCGAACCGGCGCTATTGGAGCCTGATCAAAGCGTTTGAGCAGCTTACCGGCGTGCCGGTCGTCCTGAATACTTCTTTCAACGATAACGAGCCGATTGTCTGCAGTCCCGCGGAAGCTCTGGATTGCTTCCAACGCACGCAAATGGATGCCCTGGTCCTGGGCAACTTCCTGATCACCCGATCGTGAAACGCATGCCGCGAGCACAGTTCGCATGAAAACCCTGCTCTTGAATCTGTATTATCCGCCGGACACTTCGGCGACGGCGAAGTTGGCGGCGACAGTGGTCGAGGCGCTCTCCGCGGCACATGAGGTTACGGTGCTTTGCGGCAGGCCATCGTATGACCCGACCGAACGCCGGCCTTGGAGACTTTGGCAAACGGAATCGGAAGGGCGCGTCACAATTCTGCGCGCAGGCTCGACGGATTACCCACGCTTCGCGATGAAGCGCCGCGTGCTCAATTATTTAAGTTACGTTGTGCTGGCGATTCCGCGGGCGCTGTTCGTTCCATGTGATGTTGTCCTGGCGATGACGGACCCGCCGTTCGAAGGCATCGTGGGAGCCATCGTTGCGCTGCTGAAAGGCAAGCCGTATGTCTACAGCATCAATGATCTGTACCCAGATATGGCGGTAGGCGGAGCCATTGTCGCGCCAGGCCTTCTCGCGCGCATTTGGGAAAGACTGCACCGCTGGGCTCTGCGACATGCCACGCGTGTGATTGTCCTAGGAGACGATATGCGCGCGCGCGTGGCCTCGAAAGGAGTTGATGCCGCGCGCATAGAGGTCGTCCGGAGCGGAGCGGAGATTCCGCAACCCGATGCCATGCATGCGAAGCTGGACGGTGAAGTCATCCGCACGATTCGCGGCGATTACAAATTTGTTCTGCTCCATGCCGGAAATCTTGGCTTTTACGGCGCTTGGGAAACCTTGATCGCCGCAGTTCGCAGTTTGGAGAGGGATGGTGTAGGTCTCGTTTTTGTCGGCGAAGGAGCGCGGCGCGCACACGTCGAACGCCTTGCGAAGGGAGCGAATAACGTGCGATTTGTCCCGTTTTTCCGGTCGAGCAAGATTCCTTCCGTGCTGGCCGCCCCCGATGCCCACGTCATCACGGTAAAACGCGGACTTGAAGGGGTGGTCGTGCCCAGCAAACTGTACGGAATCCTCGCGGCCGGAAAACCGATTGTGGCGATCGCACCGGAAGAAACCGATGCGGCCTCGCTGGGTGCGAAATTTGGGTTCGCCATCACTGCCGACCCGGACAGCCCGGAGGAGGCCGCCTCCGCGATTCGTTCGCTCGTGGTGGATAGAATCAAACTGCAAAGGATGGGACAAGCGGCGCGCGCGGTCGCCCCCGAGTATGAAAGAGCCAATGAATTGCGGAAATTCGTGCAGATTATCGAAGCGGCCGCAGAAGGATGACGCCGGTGGCGATTTCTTGATGCGCGAATCTAGCGCGCGCGACAACAGGGGCTCCTCCTGTGGAGCGTGACAAACACAGTTCAGCGGGAGCCGCGCGGCCCAAGGATCCGAGCTGTCGAGGGTTTCACGAGCGAGCACGACGACAATGCCTGCACAACGCGCAGCTAAGGAAAACATGATTTCGATCTATCCAAGGATTACCGCCAAGATTTGATGGAGAGTCTGCAGCGCAGCCCGGAATCTCCCGGCGGCGCCTTGCCTGCGTTGTCCCCTCCGATTACGGGCCAAGCATTCCCGATTGAAGCGAAACAATTTTCAAAGTATCGTGTTAGTGCTGCATGGGGCAGCCATCTTTTCTTGGGAGCCGGACCCCCAACCCGGCAGGATACGATTGAGGCGCTGGTCGCACCGGCCCGGCCAGTAACTTCAAAAAAACGAGGGAATCATGCCCGCAGGTCTGCTAGCGTTCTTCATAGCGCTATTTGCATCTTTGATGCTGACAGTACCGGTGCGCGCGCTGGCGTTGCGCGTGGGGATGGTGGATCTTCCCGGACCGCGCAAGGTTCATCTTAGCCCAATCCCGCTGTTGGGAGGATTGGCTATGTACGGTGCCGTGATCTTGGCGGTGCTCTTTACCTTTAGCGGACCAGCGCGAGCCCAGATCGTGGGGATTTTGACGGGAGCAACAATCGTCGCGGCCGTGGGTATCCTGGATGACCGGGGTTTGCTGCACCATCAGGTCAAACTATTTCTCGGCATGCCGATTGCCGCTTGCGTTTTGCTGCTGACCGGCGTTCACGCGCAGGTATTTGAGTTTCTTGCTGGCGGACGAACCGGCTACATTTTGGATGCGATTCTCACCATTTTTTTCGTGGTGGGGATCACCGCTTCCTTCAGCATCCTGGATCACATGGACGGGCTTTGTGCGGGCGTGGCGGCCACAGCATCCATCTTCTTCGCCCTGCTGGCGTACTTGAACGGCCAAACCCTGGTCACCACTCTGGCGGCCGCGGTCCTGGGGGCAGCCACGGGATTTCTCCGCTGGAACTTCAAGCCTGCAAAGATTTTCATGGGCGACGGCGGGGCCATGTTTCTTGGATTTCTGATGGCCACCTTGGGGCTAAAACTGCGGCTTGAAAACGCCAACCATATTTCCGCTTGGCTGGCTCCGCTTCTAATTCTTGGTGTAACGATTTTCGATACCACGCTGGTTACGATTTCTCGCTCGCGCCGGGGATTGCTGCCGTTTGCGACTCCGGGCAAGGATCATGCCGCCCACCGCCTGGCCAATCTGGGATTGGGCCATCGTGGAGCGGTCGTGAGTTTGTATGTTTTGGGATTACTGAGCGGCGGGGCTGCGGTATTGGTGAGCTATCTGGCCCCGCTCGCAGCGGTTCTCGTGGCCGTCGTTGCATTTGCCACTGTGCTTGCTGGAGTAGTATTTCTCGAACGTGCTCCATACGAACGCCAAGGGCAGAAGACGGCCGCTAACTCCTAAACTGCCTTCTATTTCTAACCTCTTGCCACAACGAGACGCGATGCAAGGCGGCAGGTTTGCCCGCACAGGTGGATTCGCTATACTTACCGGGTTGCTGTCTGACCGAATCATAAAGCACACCCTTCGGGTTGGGCGGAGATCAGTAAATACCTTTAGGATGTTTGAGCGCGGATACCCGGCCAGGTGAAAGTACCGGGTGTATGAGCGGCTTGGGAAAGCGAGATCGTGCCAAGAACAGAGCAGGGGTTCCGGCCGAGCGGGGAGAACAGCGAGGTTATTGTTGTCGGCGGCTCTGCCGCGGGTCTGTTCGCGGCAGCCACGGTGGCTGCGGGCGGGCGGCGCGTGCGCGTCCTGGAATCGAGGCCGGGTTTCGAGCCGGCGCCGAGGTCTCTGATCGTTACGGATCAGTTTCGCAGCCAGCTTGGCACCGCGGCCGCCGAGAGCATCGTCAACGAAATCCGGCGCTTCGAATTATTCACGGATGGGCGTTCGGCACAGGTAACGCTTTCCCAGCCAGATCTCATCATCGAACGGTCGCGCCTGATCCCCGCGTTGGCGCGAAGCGCGCAGCAAGCAGGAGCAAATCTTTCGTTCGACACGCGGTTTCTCGGCTTGGCGCCCAATGCGCGGGGGCTGCGCGTGGAAATTGATTCCGCGGGGCAACGCGAGGAATTGCACGCGGAGAGCATCGTCGGAGCCGACGGCGCCTCCAGCCGAGTGGCTAGGAGCGCCGGTTGGCCGCCAATTGAGACGGTCCCGCTGGTACAAGCTATCGTTCGCCTGCCAAAGGATCATCCGCCGGATACGACTCGCGTTTGGTTCGTCCCGGACGATACGCCCTATTTCTATTGGCTGATTCCGGAATCCCCCGAACGAGGAGCATTGGGAATCATCGGCGAGGACGGCCGCGACACAAAAAGATGCCTCACGCGTTTCCTCGAGAAAAAACAGATGGAGCCGCTGGAGTGGCAGGGGGCGCGGATACCCGTTTATCGAGGGTGGGTGCCGGTGCGGCGGCGCGTAGGACATGGGGAAGTTTATTTGGTAGGAGATGCGGCGGCGCAGGTGAAAGTTTCAACTGTCGGCGGAATCGTGACGGGGCTGCGCGGGGCGTTGGGAGTCGGACAAGCCATCTTGCGGAGAGGCGGAGGCGAAGAGCTGACGGCTCTGCGGCGCGAGCTCAGCACGCACTGGTTGATCCGGCGCGTGCTTCACCATTTCCAACAGAAAGACTACTCACAACTTGTGGATCTGCTCGATGCTTCCACGCGTGAATCACTCGGAGAGATCAACCGGGACGAGTCCACGCGCCTTCTTTGGAACGTCGTGCGACGCCAGCCGCGCCTTGTGCTGCTCGGCTTGCGCGGCCTTCTGATGAGGCGGGGCTTGAAAAGTTAGGCGGGACCGTTTAGGGCTCAGGAATGCAGTTGCTTTCTAGGAGAAAACCCGGAACGGATTGTGCATACGGCGTAACGCCTGATGATGAAGTGCTTTCTTCTGTATCACGGTTCGGCCAAAATAAACAATAAGCCGTGAATTCAGGTCAGCGTTGGTTTGTCAAATAAAACGCTCCCAAGGAGATTCCAACTTGCGTCTTTCTGTGATTGGATGTGGTTACGTGGGGTTGGTGACCGGTGCATGCCTTGCAGCGGCAGGGCATGAGGTGACCTGCACGGACATCGATGCGGAGCGAATCAGGCGCCTGCAAGCCGGAGAGGTGCCTATTTACGAGCACCACCTCGAAGAAATACTGACGTCCGCCCGAAACGCCGGGCGCATTTCCTATACCGCCGATGCGGGCGAGGCTATTCGCGCGGGCGACGCTATCTTCATTTGCGTGGGCACTCCGCCAAAGGAAAGCGGCGAGGCCGATCTTTCCGCCATTGACCAAGTAGCGCGTCAGATTGCCGAGCAATCCCAGTCCCCCAAGCTGGTGATCGAAAAGAGCACCGTGCCCGCGCGAACCGGACTCGAACTGCAGCGAGCGCTTGCCGCTTACAGCGGCGGCGGTAAGTCTAATTTCCGCGTCGCTTCGAATCCTGAATTTCTGCGCGAAGGCACCGCTGTCGGAGACTTTTTCCATCCCGACCGCATTGTAGTCGGCGTTGAGGACGAATCCGCCGCGGCTGACTTGCGTGAAATCTATCGTCCCATCCTGGAGCGGCGCTTCCATTGTCCGGTACACAAGGGAACGTGCCCTGCCGACCACGACGCCGCGTTTCTCGTGACGACCATCAACAGCGCGGAGCTCATCAAACACGCTTCAAACTCCTTTCTCGCTCTAAAGATCAGCTACGCCAACGTTATCGCCGACCTTTGCGAACGGATCGGCGCGGACGTCAAAGAGGTTACGCACGCAATGGGATTGGATCCCAGAATTGGCGGGCAATTCCTCAGCGCGGGGCTGGGGTTTGGCGGCTTTTGTTTTCCGAAAGATGTGCAGGCGTTCATTCATCTAGCGGGCTCCGTGGGGGTCGATTTCGATCTTTTAAAGGCCACGGAGCGAGTCAATAAGCAGCGCATCGATCGCTTTTTGGAGAAGGTGCGTAAGGCGCTATGGGTAGTCAAAGGAAAGCATGTTGCCGTGCTCGGCTTGGCTTTCAAAGCAAACACCGACGATGTTCGTTTTGCGCCGGCGCTCGAAGTCGTAAAGCGGCTCTTGGAGGAAGGCGCGGTTGTGCATGCCACCGATCCGGAGGCTATTTCCAGAACGAAGGCGCTCTTTCCAAAAGTGACCTACCACCAAGACCCCTACGAAGCATTACGCGGAGCGGATGCGGCGCTCGTCTGCACAGAGTGGGACGTTTTCCGCACGCTGGATTGGAAGCGCGCCAAGCCGCTCATGGCTCGCGGCCTGGTTCTGGACGGCAGGAACCTCTATACTCCGAAGCACATGCGAGATCTTGGAATCGAATATTATTCGTTCGGAAGGGCGTAACCGATTTGATCGGCAGACGTTCTCTTAGTAGCGCAACTTCGGATTCAGGAAGGCAGTGTTTGCTCCACCCTCCCCGCTAAGAGCCCTTCTTCGCGTTGAACTCTCGTTTGAAATAATCGAGAGTCAATTGCAAGCCTTCTTCCAACCCTACCTTGGGTTCCCACTTTAGAATGCGCTTCGCTTTGGCGATGTCCGGACAGCGGCGCTTCGGATCATCTTGCGGAAGAGGCTCGAGCACAATCGCATGAGCATTCTCGAAATGGCTGCGTACCCGCTCGGCAAACTCCAGAATCGTGATTTCCTGGGGGTTGCCGATATTCACGGGCAGGTGCTCCTCGGAAAGTGCCAGCCGGTAAATCCCGTCGATCAAATCGGAAACGTAGCAAAAGCTGCGTGTCTGCTTGCCGTCGCCATAGACGGTCAGCGCTTGCCCTGTTAGTGCCTGATGCACGAAATTCGGCAAAGCGCGTCCGTCGTTGAGGCGCATGCGCGGACCGTAAGTATTGAAGATGCGAACGATATGGGTGTCCACCCCGTGATAGCGGTAGTAGGCCATGGTCATCGCTTCGGAAAAGCGCTTGGCTTCATCATAAACGCCACGCGGCCCAATCGGATTTACATTGCCCCAATACTCTTCGTGCTGCGGCGAGATTTCAGGATCGCCATAACATTCGCTTGTGGAAGATAGGAAAAATTTTGCCTTCTTCGCAAGGGCCAGCCCGAGCGCGTTGTGCGTTCCGAGCGAGCCGACTTTGAGCGTCTGTATAGGCAGCTTGAGATAATCCACGGGACTCGCCGGAGAGGCAAAGTGGAACACGTAATCCACCGGCCCAGGAACATCGATATATTTCGAGACATCGCAGCGCGCAATCCGAAATTTGGGGTGCGCGAGAAGATGACTGACATTGGAATCGACGCCGGTCACGAGATTATCGAGCACCAGAACATCCCAACCCTCGGCAATCAGGCGGTCGCAAAGATGCGACCCCAAAAAGCCGGCTCCCCCTGTGACAACTGCTCTCATGCATCCTCCTCAAATTGGCAGCCCGTTAGTGTAGCCTGCGATTGGCTAATTGACCACATCCGTCGAGGGGGATACCATGCGCGGGCGCGCTGAGGAATCGCTTGGCCACGGCATCCACAAACGATGGGGAGAACTCCGCGCTGAAAAATCGGCGCACACGCTGGATTGTGCTTGGCATTGTCGCAGCGGCGCTGCTCGCGGCCGTTGTTTTCCTTCTTTCCATCGGTCGTTGGCTCGTAACCGAAGATCCGCTCGAGAAGGCTCAGGCCATTGTGGTCCTCAGCGGGCGCATGCCTATCCGGGCCAAGGAAGCAGCGAAATTGTATCGCGAAGGGTACGCTCCAAGGGTCTGGCTAACCCATAGCACGGAGCCAGGCGCAAAACTCGAAGCGATGGGCATCCACTATGTCGGCGAGGATTCTTACAATATGCAGGTACTGATGCATGAAGGGGTGCCCGCGGCCGCCATCCGCGTGCTTCAGCCTCCCATCATCGATACGGCGGATGAAATCGCGGCCATTTCCACTGCGATGGCGGAAGAAAAGCTCAGCACCGTAATCATCGTGACGAGCAAAGTGCATACACGTCGCGTGCGAATCCTGTGGCACCATCTTGCCGCGGGACGCGGACGAGCGATTATACGGGCTGCTTCGGACGACCCTTTTGAACCAGGCCACTGGTGGCGCACGACCGGCGATGCACTCGATGTGGTTCGTGAATTCCTCGGCGTTTTAAATGCCTGGGCCGGAATGCCGCTGCACCCGGCGCATTAGCACTTCAGAAAAAGAAAAATCGCTTGCGGCGGTGAGGTTCGCTTTCCTCCGCTATATCCGGAACATAGGGCAGCTCGCGCCCTTTGAAGGCAGCCATCGGATTCTCAAAGAAAAGACTGCGGGCCTTTTCTTCACCATGCTGTTCACGCACAAGTTCAAATGCAGGCTGGAGCTTCAGGGGCCGGCCGCGCGTATTGTGGGCATCGCTGGCCACAAAATGGACCAACCCCTCGGCCATCCAACGCCACGCATCCTTCTGAGCGCTGGGGCCAAAAATCCCAGAGAGAGAGCCTGCCGTCACCTGCACGAAGCAACCCAGCCGAACCCACTTGGCAATTCGCTCCGGCTGCACGCGTAAAATGGCGTTGCGCTCCGGATGAGTGATCACCGGCCTCAGCCCCAAAAGTTGAATCTCGTGCAGCGTCTGGTCCATGCTGGGCGGAATCGAATATTCGTTGAATTCCAGGAGAAGGTAATCATGTTGGTTGATGCAGAAGCGCGGGGCGTCTTCGCGCAACGCGTCGAGATTTTCGGGATTTAGGTGGAAATCGCAGCCGGTCGCCAGAACCAACCGGTCGCCAATTTTCGCTTGCAGCTCGTCTCGTACTTGCCGGACGCGCGGGAAGTCAAAACGGTACTTGCTGCTCGAGTGCGGCGTCGCCACGACATGGGTTATTCCCTCCGCAATCGCGGACTCGGCCATCTCCAGCGAAACGTCCATAGTCTCAGGGCCATCGTCCAGACCGGGCAGGATGTGACAGTGAACGTCAATCATGATCTTCGCAATCTCCCTAGCGCCACCAAGCGCTGACCGCCTGCCACATTCCGAGAGCAAACATCAGTCCCGCGAATACTTGCCGCATGCGCCGGGGCTGGAGACGTTTCGCAAGCCAGCCGCCCAGAATTCCTCCCAGGAAAACGCCGGGAATCAGGAGCAGCCCCGCCCGCCACGAAACAAAACCCGCCTTGGCATAAGCGAGAAACGCCAGCAAACCGGTGGGCGGAATCAGCGCAATCAAGCTGGTGCCCTGCGCGCGATGCTGCCCGAGCGCAAAGAACAAAGCCAAAAAGGGGACCAAGAGGACCCCGCCTCCGATTCCGAAAAGCCCGGAAGCTACCCCGCAAACGCAGGCCGCGACAAAGATTCCCGCGCTCCGCAGTGAACTGTCAACCACAAGATGTCTCCTCAATCGCCGTGACCGCTCTTTGATTCCCGGGCTGAGGCTTTCGCCAGAGCAAGAGCGCGGCCAGCATCAGAAAGCCGCCGAATAGTCCCTTGAGGTGCCGAGAAGCCAGCGGAACTGCGATCAATCCGCCAAGATAACCCCCCGCCAGAATTCCCATCGCGCACAAAACTCCCGCGCGCAAATCCACCTGGCCCTGCTTCCAGTATTCACGCAGTGCACCGAGGCCCACGGGCGGGAGGAGTATCAGCAGAGAAGTGCCTTGAGCCATGTGCTGGTCCATGTGCAGCAAATAAACCAAGGCCGGCACCAAGGCCACGCCCCCGCCGATTCCCAGCAGACCGACGAGCACACCCACAACGAGCCCTAGGATAAGGACAATAAGAGTCATCGCTGAATAGCGGCCGCGCCTTGGGCGTTCTTTCTTGCCGCCAGCTGCATCCGTCCTATCTTCCCGCGTCTCGCCACGAGCCGCAACCAGTCTCGAACAAGCAGTCGCACGCTGTCCCCGCGTTTTTTGTTTGCGCAGAACCTGATATATTGATGTGTCCTAGTAGAGTCGGCTGAACGGCTTGTACTATCCCCAATAATGACGAGGAGAACGAAGTAACTCATGCCAACAGACCGCAAACCCGAATTCTTCAAAGGTTTTCAGCTCAAGGTCGCCATTATTGGCTGCGGATACGTTGGCCTGCCGCTGGCGCTGCGTTTCGCGGAAGCAGGCCATAAAGTTACGGGATTTGACACCGATCCGACCAAAGTGTCGATGCTCAACGCCGGAAGGTCCTATATCGAGCACATTCCGCAAACCAAGATCCAGCAGTTCGTCAACTCCCGCCACTTCAATGCCACCACAGATTTCGCGCGTCTCAAGGATGCTGACGCCATTCTTATCTGTGTGCCGACGCCTTTAGACGAACGGCGCGAGCCTGACCTGTCTTACGTCGAACAGACCGCTGTTTCCATCCAGCCACACCTGCAAAGGGGGCAGCTCGTTGTTCTCGAATCGACCACTTATCCCGGCACCACAGAGGAACTCGTGCTTCCTATCCTCGAAAAAAGTGGCCTGCATTGCCCAATCGCTGCGGGCCCGGAAAACGAAAACATCGCATGCGACTTCTTTCTCGCGTTTTCGCCAGAACGCGAAGATCCCGGCAACAAACAGTTCGGCCTGGCGCAGATTCCCAAGGTCGTCGGGGGCGTGAATCCGCCAAGTGGCCGCGCCGCGCAATCGCTTTACGCGCAGATCGTGGCTCGCGTGATTCCGGTTAGCTCCACGCGCGCCGCGGAAATGGCCAAGTTGCTGGAAAATATATTTCGTTGCGTCAACATCGCCCTGGTCAACGAGCTGAAGATGCTCAGCCTGCGCATGGGAATCGACATCTGGGAGGTGATCGACGCGGCCGCGACGAAACCGTTTGGCTTTATGCCTTTCTACCCTGGCCCCGGCTTGGGGGGCCACTGCATTCCTGTCGATCCCTACTACCTCTCCTGGAAGGCGCGGGAGTTTGACTTCTCGACCCGTTTCATCGAACTCGCCGGAGAAGTGAACACGGCCATGCCCTATCACGTGGTGGACGCTGTCGCTACGGCTCTCAACGAGCAAAAGAAGAGCCTCAACGGAGCGAATCTGCTGATTCTCGGTGTGGCCTACAAGAAGGACGTCGATGACCTCCGTGAATCACCGACCTTGAAAATCATGCAGCTCCTCAAGCAGCGCGGCGCGAATCTCGAATATAACGATCCTTATTTCCCGCAGCTCCATAAGATGCGGCACTACAACTACGAAAACATGAAGTCCGTCCCGCTGAACGCGCAAACTCTAGGAAGTTTTGACGGAGTCATCATCGCCACGGATCATTCGAGTTACGACTATGTGGCGATCGTGGACGCCGCGAAGCTGGTTGTGGACACGCGCAACGCCACTCGGCGCGTCATCCGTCATCGCGAAAAAATTGTTCTCTGCTAGACTCCGGTGTCCTCTTCGGCGAGTGGAATCGGGGCCTGATTTGCCGGCATTTAAATTCTCTCCCTGGTGAGTCTGCCGCCTGCTCTGATCGCCGTGATCTGGTTGAGGCACGGATCTCCACCGTAGCCGAGGGAAAGCGCGCCCTATCTGGCCTTCAGCAACTCCACCTGTGCCGTTGCAAAGGGCATAATCGCTTCCAGCATCACCGGTGTGCGCGCGGCGTTGTTCGCGAGATATATCGTAAAATGCGCGTCTTTCATCTCTTGGCCGGCTTCAAACACACGGATTTCGATCTTCGTGGTCTTATAAGTTCCTGCGGGAACGGTGACTGCTTCTGCCGTCCCGGCAAGCTTAGCTCTCACCTCATACAGTTTGTGCCCGTCGTAAACCGGGCACTGCACCTCCGCCGTCTTCGTCCAATCCACGTTTCGCAAATATTCCAGCATGCCCAGGGGGTCGCGCGTTCCGGGGAGGACGCGCGTTTCGGTGACTCCCCGAGGAGCCGGCTCTTTTGCCGTCTCCGTCATGCGCTGTACAGAATCCACTTTCTGCCCGCGTTCGTTCAGGTGCAGTTCGTACTGAAGACTCGTCATGTTGAGTGCGTCGCTGTAAGAATCAAACTGGTCGTCTAGCGGGAAGACCATCCGGAGCGGGCTCTCCGTCTGCGCGAACGCTTGAAGATGCCAGGCGTCCTTTCCGAAGAGGTCTTTGTGCCCACCCACCAGCAATTTCAGAGTGGCCACGTTGGTCAGGTTCGCCACATTCGCCGTATATTCAAGCACTTCGCCGCTCCGGAGGGGCAGTCCGGAATAGGGTATTGGCGCGCTGCTCTTTGTCGCGGCCGGGGCCTTCGAAGGGCTAGCCGGCGCAGCCGAGCGAGTCTCGTCCGGTGCAGCGGCTATCGACTCGGGCTCATGACTTGCAGCCCATGCTCGCGCTGACGCCTCGCTTCGTTGCCGCAAATAGTAGTAGCCTCCCGCAGCACCTGCAAGCAACACCACCGCGGCGATGCCTGTAACTTTCTTATAGCTCATGTTCTTTGCGCGACCTGACTGGGAAACAGTCCTTTGTCCTTTTGTCTTCCGTCGTACAATACAAATTCGTCCGCGGCTGCCCGCCAGTATCTACCGAGCATAATCCGCGAACTTTGAGATTACCAAAACGTGAGGCGTGCGTCTTTGCCTGCGGTGCACTGATGACCTAGATGGCGCTCTGCCACTCGCGGACCACGATCGAGGAGGGATTTCTGAATGCGCTACCTCGTTACAGGCGGCGCCGGTTTCATCGGCTCAAACACTGTGGACGAACTCGTGCGGCGCGGCCACAGCGTGGTTGTGCTCGATGACCTCTCGTCCGGCAAAGAGGATAACCTCGCGGAAGTCCGCAATAAAATCACCTTCATCAAAGGTAGCATCACGGACATTGAAGTTGTCCGAAAGGCCATGCATGAGGCCGAATACGTGTTGCACCTCGCCGCGCGCACTTCCGTTCCTCGCTCCGTCAAGGACCCTATCGACACCAACAAAATCAACATCGATGGAACGCTCAACGTTCTCGTCGCGGCGCGCGACGCTAAAGCAAAGCGCGTGGTTTTCGCTGCTTCCTCCTCTGCCTATGGCGAGACACCGACGCTGCCCAAAGTTGAAAGCATGCAGCCGGCACCCATTTCGCCTTACGGCGTCACGAAATTCGTCGGCGAACTCTATGCGCAGACCTTTGGCCGTTGCTACGGCCTCGAAAATGTTTCCCTGCGCTATTTTAATATTTTCGGCCCTCGCCAGGATCCCGGTTCGCCGTATTCCGGCGTCTTGGCGAAGTATTGCCTGGCCTTCCTGGAGGAGACGCAGCCCGTCGTCTTTGGCGACGGCGAGCAATCCCGGGATTTCACTTTCATTGACAACGCGGTGCAGGCCAATCTCCTCGCTTGCGAAGCACCCAACGTCTCCGGCAAGACCTTCAACGTGGGGACCGGAGATCGTTTTACCCTGAATCAAACCCTCCAGCTTCTGGGAAAGATTTCCGGCAAGAATCTCGAAGCCAAGTACGACCCGCCCCGCGAAGGCGATATCCGCGATTCCCAGGCCGACATCACGCAAGCGCGCGAATTCCTTGGCTATGACCCACAAGTCGGCTTTGAAGAGGGGCTCAGCCGTACTTTCGATTGGTATCGTTCGACCCAAGCCAAAGCAGAGGCAAAATCCAAAGAGTGACACGCCTCTGAAAAGGCAGTGGAAGGGCTCGCGAGTAATGCCCTGCCCCGCAATTCGCCGTGGACGAGCGCTCTCTCCTTTACGGATTCACCGTCTTTCCGTAACTCAAAGGCGGCCCCATCTCGGGTTTGTCGAAATTCCAAAAATACAGAGGCTCTAGCTTTTTCTGTTCCGGCCAAATCTGATCCAGCGTGTCGCCTTCAAATAGCTCTCCATTTTTCATGACCCAGTGGATCGTGTTCGTATAGTGAATATCGTCGAGCGGATTTTTGTCCAAAATGACCAGATCGGCGAGCTTTCCTGGCTCGATCGAACCGAGGTCCTGTGGCCGCCCAATGATCTTAGACCCGTTCACCGTCGCGCATCGCAGCACTTCCAGCGGAGCCATCCCCCCGCTCGCCAGCATCCACATCTCCCAGTGATATCCGAGTCCTTGCAATTGTCCGTGGCTGCCCACGCCGACAAGTCCCCCCGCCCTCAAGAGTTTCGCCATCTGCGCGGCGAATTTTGGAAATTCGTACTGATCTTGACGGAACCAATCCGGCCGCCGGCTAGTCTTTTCATCGATGAGGTTGTGCGGCGTAAAATGGTTGAGCTTGGCGTTGTCGTGTACGTCTGTGTTTTCAAACCAGTATTCCTGGCCAAACGGACCGCCGTAGTTGACGATTAACGTGGGCGTCTCCGAAATCCCCGATTGCGCGAACATCTCCAGCACATCCTTGTACAGCGGCACGATGGGCAGCGTATGTTCATTGCCGTGGAACCCGTCGATCACGTGCGTCAGATTCAGCTTCAGGTCCAACCCGCCTTCGGTCGTGGGCATCATTCCCAATTCCTTCGACGCCATGACCATGAACTGCCGCTGCCTTCGATTGCCCACGATGTAGCTCTTGATATTGTGCGTCCCATAGTACTTCTTGTATTTCGTTAGCACGCCTTCCACTTCTTCGACAGACTGGAAATTGTTGTCGGAAAATACCCCGGGCCCGGTCGAAAACGCCCGCAGACCTAGGATGTCTCCGTTGTCCACCAAATCCTCATAAGCAAACATGTCGTTCGTGCTCGTCTGCACGTCCAGCCCAGAGGTCACTCCGTATGCCAGGTTGGCCAAAAACGCCCAATTCTGCGTATCGAGTATTCCGCGGCGAATCTCCGTCCAGTGTGCGTGCGTATCGATGAAGCCAGGGACGATCGTCTTTCCGGTCACATCGAATACTTTCGCCCCCGCAGGAACCTCGCCTTCCGCTCCCACACTCTTGATGCGGTTATCCTCGATGACGATATCCGCGCTCTGCAACACTTCGTCGCCCTTCATCGTCACCACCGTCGCTCCACGCAGCACAATTGTGCCCTTCGGGGTCTTCCGCGGAACTTCCAAGTCAACTGCAATCTCCTGGACGTTCTTGTCCTCCTCCTTGAATTTTTTTTCTTCTTTTTTCTCGACCTTTTTTTCGCTTTTTCCGGATGGCGTCTCGGCATCTTTCTTGTCCGCGTCCTTCTTTTCCTCTTCTTTCGGAGGCTCGAAAGAAATCGCGCTCAACGGCTCGCGGAAAAAGCTGGCCCCGATGGCCCAAGTGATTGTCTTGCCGTCGTCTGCCCAGTTGAAATAGTCCGCGCCGATATCCGTCAGCCGCTTCACCGGCACGGAGGGTGTCATCACATTTATTGTCGGGGTTTCGCCGCCCACCACCGGCATGGCCAGCAAGTAGAGCTGATTCATTACTTGCGCCAGCACCCACTGTCCGTCGGGACTCGCTTTCACGTCATCCGCCGGCACGGGTTCCTCGGCGAAGTATAGGCCCTGCCCTTTCACCTCAATGTGGGTGCGACGATCGGTGCCGTCAAAACGAAGCGAAACAAGCCCTTGTGGCGTGTAGACGAAAATTCTGTCCTTATCGTGAGTGAAGTGCGGCGATCCCGCGCCTCGCGCCGGCAGAATCAAGTTTGCATCCCCGCCATCTGCGGGAATCCAGACTAGATCGTCGTTGCGCGTTTGTCCGTTGTCATATCCGCTCATGTCCCGGTCATACGCGTTTCCGCGCAGCGCCACGATTCGGGTTCCATCCGGCGACCAAACCGGATTGCTGTATAGTGCCGCGGACGTCGACAATTGTTGTGGCGTTCCTCCTCCGGCTGATACTTTCCAGAGCCCTCCGCCCGCACTCGACCATGTCACATAAGCGACGAACTTTCCGTCCTGCGACCATGCGGGTTGAAACTCGCGCGCATTTCCCGTCGTTAACCGCTCCGGCTTGCCGCCGGGAATGCCCATGGTGTAGAGATGCGTCATCGCGGAAAACGCCAATTTCTTTCCGTCCGGCGATTCCACCGGACCCTGGATCAGCCGCACCTTCACTGGCCCTTGCTCCACCCTTTGTGGAACGTCCAGGCTCGGGCCCAGCTCCTGCGACACTTGCGCTTGGAATGGGATGATGCTTTCCGCTCTCGTTTGAAGATTTAGCCGCCGGATTTTCCCGTCTTGGTTATAAACGATTTCCTTGCCGTCCGGCAGAAACGCGTATCCCGGAAAAACGTCTCGCGTAAAGAGCGATTCCTGGTCGTCTCGCGTCACTGGATACCTGACCCAGCGGTCCTCACCTGTCTCCAGATTTCGCAGCCGCAGACCTGTCTCCGTCTCATAACGGGTGGCATAAACGATTTCTTTGCCATCCGGCGAAAGCACAGGGCGGAAGGCGCTTTCTGGCTGAGAGATAATGTCATCTTCGTCGCCGGTTCTGCGGTCGCGCCGCGCGATATGCCACAAGGGAAATTGAGCGTTGTAGTTTAGCGACCCCAGCTTTGTCGCATAGTAAAGATATCTCCCGTCTGGCGACGCGACCACCCCCATGGCATTCGGGCGGTCCGCTCGTTTCGTGGCTGGCGTGGGCTTGGACTTGGTGATTTGCACCCCGGACCCGCCATCGATGTGGTACATCCAGATTTCGCTGGACCCGATTCCGAAGGCGGCTTTAGAAACAAAAATGTACCTTCCGTTGGGTCCCCAGCTCGGCGAGGTGAAATTGTCGTTAGGATCCTTCGACACCTGCTTCACCCCGCTACCGTCCGGGTGCATGATCCACACGTTCTCGCTGCCTTCGCGGTCCGATACAAAAGCGATCCACCTTCCATCAGGCGAAAACTTCGGCTGGCTGTCGAACGCCATCCCTCCATCGATGAGCTTTGCCGTTCCGCCTTCGATGGGAAGCGTGTAGATGTCGCCGAGCAATTCGAAAACGATGGTTTGGCCGTCCGGCGATACGTCCAGCGATAGCCACGTTCCTTCGTCGGTCGTGAACTCGATCTTCCGCGTCGGTTTGAGCGGCAAACCTTTCTTTTCGTCTTTCTTCTCGGCTCCCTTTTCGTCTTTCTTATCTTGCTTATCCTGGGCTGCGGCCTCGCGCGGCTTCGCCAGAGCGGACTCTCCAAGTCCGCCGAAAATCACAAGCAGAGCTACAAACATAGCCCCTATGCCGCGCAAAACGGGTCGCTTCGCGTTCATGCTCTTTCCTCCGTTTTTCCTGTAGATCTTTCTGTTCGCCGAGCGGCGAAACGTGCTGGCCAAGGGCACGCTTCCGCCTGGATGGCCGCTCTATTCTTCGGCCTGAAAGGTAACCTCTGTCTCAAAGTCTTGCAAGAGGGGTGGCTCGGTCGATTAGCAGCTTCGCGAGCGCCGTCCTGGCGAGCGGCGGATTTTTTTGCGTATTAGGGTTCCTGGGCTTCCCCTCACTCAAAATCAACCACGAGCACTTTTGACCGTTCTTTGCTGCTTACGGTTCGTCCTCTTCTTCAAATCCACCCCGGCCAGGCTGCTGAGGTTGCACCGGGACGATATGCGGTATCCCCGCTTCATTCATCTTCTTATTTAGCGCGGGCAGGTCCTCTTCCGCGATTTTCTTTACTTGCGCGGATGCCTCGCTCAGGAGCGGCGTCAGTTCGGCCAGTTTCTCTTTCTGTTGCCCTCCGGGCGCGGCCCAAAAGCCATCCAAATCCCGTAGCAAACCTTGCACCTGATTCGGCAACGGATCGGGCTTCCACACAAGCGGCGGCCCCGCATTCCCGAGCCCTTCGCGCTCGCGCGCGTACTTTTCCGCCACCGCATCCACCTTCTTCTGCAAGTCATCGGCGGCCTTTTGGATCTCCTCGGGAATCTTGGGCATTTCGGGCTTGCCGGCGTCCTTCTTCCACTGTTCCCTAGCCTGCTTCAGCCCTTCCTGAATTCCTACGATGGTTTTGCGGTCTTTGTCCGCGGTTTTCGCCATCGCGTAGAGTTGTTCGATGGCTTCCCAGCGCGCGGCGCGGTCCACCTGCGAAATCTGCATCCGTGGATCGTCTTCCACAAGCACCTTTTGCGTCGCCGCGTTGCTCCCCGCTTTGATTTTAATGGTGTACTCGCCGGGCTGGACGAGTGGTCCCCGCGGGCCGAAATCAAATCCGGCTGCCGCCGCCTCGAGTTGCTCCGGTGTAGGTGCTGCCGGCGAACTCCAGCGCAAATCCCAGTTCGTGCGATCTACTCCGGCCTTGCCCGGGCCGTCGAATTCCCGCACCAGTTTGCCGTCCTTGTCGTACACGCTGATTTTCGCCTTGCCCTCTTTGTTCTCTTTGCCTTCTTTGTTCGCAGCCTCTTCGGCCGTCGCCTTTTGGTCCGCGGCAGCAGCCTCTTTCTTATCCGTCTCTTTTTCGTCTTTGGCGGTCTTTGGCGCTTCTGGCGGCAGAGCTTCCTTGAGGTAGTAGTTCAAAATGGCGCCGTACGGCGGATTCTTGGCGGTAAACGCTTTTTGTCCCCCGCTCCACCGTCGCTGGCGCAAATCCCAAAGCGTCGCGGGCCTCGGACTGAAAAATGTAATGCCGGAATTCGCCACTGCCGCGTCGAACTTTTCGATTGGCGTCAAGTCGTCGAAGATCCAGAGCGACCGGCCGTGCGTCGCCAGCACCAAATCGTTTTGCTCCGCCTGGATTTCGATGTCATCCACAGGTACAGTGGGGAAATTGTTTCTCAGCGCCGTCCAGTCCGCGCCGCGGTCCCAGGAAACCCACAATCCAAACTCCGTCCCCGCAAAGAGCAGGTTTTCGTTCCTGGGGTGCTCGCGCACTACGTGTACGCTTCCCGCTGAATCCGGAATTCCCTTGCGGATGGATTTCCAGGTTTCGCCATAATCCGTCGTCGCAAAAATATAAACGTTGTAGTCGTCGCTGCGATGGCCGTCGAACGCCGCGTAGGCCGTGCCTTCGGCATACTTCGACGCCATCACCCGGCTCACATAGGTCCCCTTTGGCACGCCCGGCACGTGTGACACGACGTTCTTCCAAGTTTTCCCGCCGTCGCGCGTCACTTGCAGATTTCCATCGTCCGTTCCCACCCACAGCACGTCCACCATCACCGGCGATTCGCTAATCGTCGTAATCGTCGGATAGTCCTCGACACCGTCGTCGCGCGACAGTGTATTTTTATCCGGAACTTTGCCAAGAATCGGCAGCTTGTTGCGCTCGACGCCTGTCGTCAGATCGCCTCCCAGCCGCGTCCACGAATCTCCGCGATCGGTGGACTTAAACAAATAGTTTCCGCCGTAATAAATCGTATTGTGATCGTGCGAGGAAACCGCCATCGGCGAATTCCACTGGAACCGGTAATGCGGCTCGCCCGCCTTGGCTTCCGGCATGATCTCGCGTTGCTGCGCGGTGTGCTCATCGCGCCGGGAGATATGCCCGTCCTGCGATTCCGTGTACACGATCCACGGCTCGACGTTATCGATCTCCGCGTAAAACCCGTCGCCTCCCGGCATCAGCGTCCAGTCTTCATTCGTGATGCCTTCGCGCGCCAGAGACATGCTGGGCCCGCACCAGCTTCCGTTGTCCTGCAAACCGCCGCATATTTTGTATGGCTTTTCGTTGTCCAGCCCTATCTCATAATACTGTCCGATCGCAATCGTGTTGATGAAGTCCCACGTGCGCCCGTCGTCGTAGCTCCAATTGATTCCGCCGTCGCAGCCCGTAATGATGTGGTTCGAATCCGCTGGATCGATCCACATCGCATGAAAATCGCCGTGGATGCCTTTCACGCGCTGCGTCGAAAACGTCTTGCCCCCGTCCTCCGAATAGAACATCTGCGCTCCAAGCTCCCAGATCCGCAGATCATTGTTCGGGTCGATCCGCACCTGGCTGTAATAAGAAGGCCTCGGATCTATATCGCCCATTTTCTTCCAGGTTTCACCTTTGTCTTCGCTGCGGTACGTTCCGCCATGCTCGTGCTGCACGATGGCGTAGACGATGTTTGGATCTTTGCGGTAAATATCCAGCCCGATGCGCCCCGTATCGCCGCCATTTTCGTACGGCAGCCCCTTTGTCAATTTCTTCCACGTGGCTCCGCCGTCCACCGTCTTATAAATCGCGCTCCCCGGCCCCCCGCCGTCGAATCCAAACGGCGTGCGCCGCCTTTCATAAGCCGCCGCATATAACGTGTCCGGGCTTTCCGGATCCATGGCGATATCGCTCACGCCCGTGTCATCATTGATTTTCAACACTTGGTTCCACGTCTTGCCGCCATCCGTCGTCTTGTAAACGCCGCGCTCCGGATTCGGGCCCCACAAATGTCCGAGCGCCGCCACGTAAACGATATCCGGATTTTTCGGATGAATCACGATGCGCCCGATGTGGAGCGTTTCCGCCAGCCCCATGTGCTGCCATGTCCTGCCGGCGTCCATCGATTTGTAAATCCCATCTCCCCACGAAGAGCTTTGCCTGTTATTGGGCTCGCCCGTTCCCACCCACACCACCGCAGGGTCAGACGGCGCGATGGCGATATCGCCGATCGTCGACACGCCTTCCTTATCGAACACCGGCTCCCACGTCGTACCGTTATTCGTCGTCTTCCACACCCCGCCCGCCGCCACGCCCACGTAAACAATGTTCGGATTGCTTTCGACGACGGCAAAATCGTCGATGCGTCCCCCCATAACGGCTGGCCCGATCTCGCGAAACTCCAGGTTCTTCAGCTTGTCCGTGAAATTTGACTGGCCCGCCGATCCAGCGGGCAAGCTGAATGCCAGCAAAAGACAAAATATCGCTGGCGTCAAAATCATTCTCAAGGTAGGCCAAGTAGATGTAGACGAAAAACGGCGCATACCATCCCCCCTAGTCATCAAGGCCGGGCATCATACCTCCTCAATGCCACGCCGTGCATCAATTGTTTCTGAAAGGGTGTTGCTGGAAGGTCGTTCCCAGAAGGGTGTCTCTGAAAGGGCCAGCCGATCCGTGTTCAGAAGGACGCGCCACACTGACTCTTCACTTCGGTTCCCTGTGCTGCCCGCTGGTACACCAGTCCCTGCTTCGCTCTGCCCGATGCTTTTCGGCTCGGCTACACATCCCCGTGGCCCCATGCTAGGCTATCCAACTGTTTTCATCGATCAAATGTTCCGCGTGAATGGCCGTTCCCATGCCCGGATTACGTCCGCGCTTCGCTTCCTTCTCTTTTTCACGGCGCTTTTTTATTTATTTTGCGGCACGTCGTTGCGTGTTTCCTTCGCGCAGCAGGCGCCACTTCACTCCACCAAAGCCGGCAATGTCGAAATATGGTCTCGTGGCCCGCAACAAAAACGTGGTGACCTATTCATCGCCGACGATGACGTGGACATCCACTATGGCGATGAGCGCCTCCAAGCCGACCACGCCGAATACAACGAACAAACCTCCGAATCCTACGCTCGCGGCCATGTCCGCTTCGATTACAACAATGAGCACCTCGAAGCCGATGAAGCCCATTACAACGTCAGCACCGGCCACGGCACGTTTACCAACGTCCGCGGCACCGTAAAAATCGAACGCCGTGCCAACCCCTTGATTCTGATTTCGCAGAATCCTCTTTACTTCCAGGCCCCGGAGGTCGAGCGTTTCGCCAACGATATCTACCTCGTTCGTCACGGCTGGATCACTATCTGCGACCCCCAGCATCCCACTTGGCAGTTTTATGCCCCGTCCGCGCGCATTCGGCTTAACAAGTCAGTCGCCCTCGTCAACGCCAACTTCCGTCTCTTCCGTGTCCCTCTCGTCTGGCTCCCTTACGCCACCGCGCCCGCTGGAGAAAAAATCCGCCAGTCGGGAATCCTGCTTCCCGTAATTAGTGAGAGCAATACGAAGGGATTTGTTTTGGGCGATGCCTTTTACTTGGCGCCGAAACCCTGGCTCGATACGACATTGGGGGCCGAGTATCTTTCGAAGCGCGGTTCCTCCGAACGCGCCGAATTCCGCGCCCGCCCTTTCGAGAACACTTCCATCCAGTACACGTACTATGGCGTGATCGACCGCGGCATCCTGGTTCCCGGTCCAAACGATACGCTCGTCCTCGATAAGCAAGGCGGACACCAGCAGCAACTCGAAGTTCAGTCTCTTCTTCCAGACGGCTGGCGCTTTGTCAGCGACCTGAACGAGCTTTCCTCCCTTACCTTCCGGCTAGCTTTTGCCGACACCTTTGGCGACGCCATCACTTCCGAGGTTCGCAGCGCCACTTTCCTCACCAACAACTTCCGCGGATTCAGCCTGAATTTCGCCGACCTGTCCGATAAAACGTTCCTCAGCATTCCGATTACAAATCCCACCACCGACGTGACAACTCCGGAGGTTAGCGTCTCGCTGCGTCAAGCCCCGGAAGTCCGCTTTGGCTCCGTCGAACAATCTCCCTGGCAGGATATCCCCGTCTATTTTTCGTTCGACGCTTTTGCCGATGCGCTTCATCGTCAAGATGACACGCCTTTGAATACTCCGCCGTTCGTTCCCAGCACGGAATTTGCTCCGACAGTGACGGTTCCTCTCCATCTTGGTCCGTGGCTCGGCCTCACCACCTCCGCAACCTTTCGCACCACCTACTTTGGCGATTCTTACAATGCGGCGGGCCTTCCGAGCTCTCAATCGATTATGCGCAACACCGGCGAACTTACTGTGGACCTGCGCCTGCCTACCCTCGAACGCTTTTTTGACCGCTCCTCTCTCGACAAAAGCAAGCCACGCAAAAGATACAAACACACCATCGAGCCCACCCTCATCTACCACTACGTTGGCGGCGTAAACGATTTTGCGGATTTCATTCGCTTCGATTCCGACGCGACCCTCACCGACACCAACCAGGTTGAATACGGGCTCACGCAGCGCCTCTTTAGCAAAACTGGTGACGACCAGCCCCAGCAGCTTATTTCCTGGAGCCTGCTTCAGGATCACTATTTCGACTCTACGTTCGGCGGCGCTATCGTGGATGGCCAGCGCAACGTCTTCCAGGCGCTCGACTCCATCTCCCCCTTCGCTTTCGCCTTCGGCCCGCGCAACTGGTCTCCCATCGTCAGCGATTTCGATGTCACTCCCGGCGGTCCGTACGACTTCGAGCAAATTCTCCAATACGATACCCAGATTCAGCGCCTCACCACCGTCGGCACACTCCTGAAAGTGAAGCCTTACAGCCAATTCTTCGCCACCGTCGCCTACTTCCGCTTGAACGACAATCCCGTGGCGGCCGACCTGCCTCTCGTGCCCCCGCCAAACTTCGTCGCCTTTCAGCAGCCGCTCTCCAACCAGGTCCGCGCGCTCCTCGGCTACGGAAACCTCACGCGCAAGGGATTCAATTTTACGGCGGGTGTCAGCTACGATTTCACGGATCAAATCCTGCAAAACCAGCTCGTGCAAATCAGCTACAATGGTGGCTGCTGCGGCCTGGCCCTCGAGTACCGCCGCATCGACCTCGGCACGGTCCGCACCGAAAATCGCTTCACGGCCACCTTCATCATCGCCAACATCGGCTCCTTCGGTAATCTCCGCCGCCAGGACAAAATCTTCTAACTCTTCGCTGCCCTTCTTCCTTATTTCTTTGCGTTCTTAATTCGTACCCTCTCCTCTCTTCTCTGGGCGGTGCTTCAGTTTGATGAAATGCCATTTCTGCCTCGGAGTCATTTCAGAGACCGCCGCCCCGCAGGCGGCGGCCTCGGCCCATCGATCCCGAGCCGGATCCTGACAGCCGCGTCTGATTGGCGGCTTTTCCCGCGGTGATCATTCTGCTTTATACGAGAATTGAATGGATGGAGGACGGGAGCTAATTGGGCCCTTGCTTGTGTCGCAGACGCACAGCTGCGGCGAGAAATAGTGCGGCGACGACGAGGCCGAGCCACAACCCCGGGCTGCGCAGGAATGTTCCCGGGAGGATATGTGTCCCGGGATCCGTTGGGAACATAGCACCTGGCGTGGAGGCGAAAGCTGGCGCGTTACCAAACAATCGCAAGACGAACAAGGCAGCGAAATGCCCTGTGTGGAACACGATGATCTCGATACCGGAAATCGCGATCACCGGCAGTGCGGCCCAAAGGAACGTCGCGCGTCTCACCCACCCGGACACGAGCAGCAGCCAGCAATAGACCGGGAGAGGCCACAGTGCATGCGCCGTCAAAAGGTGATAGAGCAGGATGAGTGACATCCGATGGAACGACAACTTCGTTGACAGCGCCGCAACACTCATTCCGCTCCCCCAAAGGATTACGCTGCTCAGAAGCAGCATGATGAACTGCATGGCGACTGTGAGCGCAAACGTGAGCAGCGGCAGAACGAAGAGAGGAATGCTCGCCTTCGCGAGTACAGTAGTGAGATCGGAGACCGGAAGCGACTTCCAGAAGAGGATGCTGCGATCGCGGCGCTCGGAATGCAGTGCATCGAGACAATAGAACACTCTCACGATAATACAGGTGAGCATCAGCAAACCCGCCGTGATGTCGTACGGCATGGCGAGTGCTTCGCGCGGTTGCGCCGAATCGAGTCTCAGAGACTTCACCCAAACACCTGCAATCGCGCTCATCGAGAAAGCGAGCAGAGCGACCGCAACGACGGCCAGCGGCGCGATGTAGATGGAACTGTTCTCCCACAATTCGCGGCGCACCTGACCTGACCGGGATTTTTTGTACCAGCGGAAGTGAGAGAGAATTCACTCTGAAGGAGCGCTGGTATGCCGACAAGGAAATACAAACCGGAGCAGATTGTCACGCTGCTGCGGCAGATTGAAGTG